>NZ_JARVRV010000008.1:0-408895 GCF_030209555.1 Microbacterium sp. LMC-P-041 | reverse complement strand
TCCGGAGTATCGAACGTGCCGTTCCTGGTGCGGTTCGACAACCTGGTCGCCAAGACGCCCGGCACGGTCGTGCCGCCGCCCAACGTGAACCCGGTCGCGTCGTTCACGTCATCGGCGAACGCGCTCGCCCTGAGCGTGGACGGATCGGGGTCCACGGACTCCGACGGCACGGTCACCTCCTGGGAGTGGAACTTCGGCGACGGGGCGACGGGCACAGGGGCGACGGCGTCGCACACCTACGCCGCGGCGGGAACATACGCCGTCACGCTGAAGGTGACCGACAACAGTGGGGGCACGCACACCGTCACGAACAACGTCACCGTCACCGCGCCGACACCTCCCGACCCGACTCAGCCGCTCGTGCTCGACGAGTTCAACCGCACAGGTGCCAACGGCTGGGGTGCGGCCGCCGCGGGCGGCGCGTGGTCGTACTCGACCACGTCGCTGTCGGCGTACTCGGTCGACGGCGCGTCGGCGAAGATCGCCGTGGCAGCGGGTTCGACTCGTGCGGCGTATCTCGCCACCGTGTCCACGGCCGCGGCGGATCTGACCGCGACGACCTCGGTCGCTCAACTGCCCGTCGCGGGGAGCGTCTACAGTTCGTTCATCGCGCGTCGGGTGGGGGCTGAGGACTATCGGGCTCGGGTCGTGATCGCGGCGAACGGTGCGGTGCAGCTGCAGGTGCAGCGCACGGCGACGACGCTGACCGCGGCGAACATCGCGGGGCTCACGCTCGCGGCCGGTGAGGAGCTGCAGGTGCGGGTGCAGGCGTTCGGTGCGAATCCGACCACGATCCGCGCGAAGGTGTGGAAGACGGGCACGACCGAACCCGCCGCCTGGCAGGTGAGCACGACGGATGCGACCGCCGCGCTGCAGGCCGCGGGCCACGTCGGTGTCGCCGCCTACATCGGAGCCGGTGTGACGAATGTCCCGTACACGGTGTCGTTCGGCAGCATCAAGGTCGTCGCGATCCCCTGATCCGGCACCATCGAGTCACCACAGAGACTCACAGCACACAGATCCGCGGGTGCCTCACCGGTGCCCGCGGATCTCTGCTGCACGGGCGTATGCCGTGGCATGCTGGCGGGCCGTCACCGGCCACTCCCGAGCGCTGAGATCGGGGGATCCGTCGGGGATGCCCTGCTGCAGCGCGTCGCGGATGGCCCGCGTGAGCTCGGTGTCGGCATCGAGCAGGTGCACCCAGGATGCGCCGATCTCCTGTTGCAGGTCCCGAGTCACCGCGTTGTCGGGGACGAGGACGGGGCGATCGAGTGACAGCGCGAGGAGTGCGACTCCGGAGTTGTGCAGCTGACGATAGGGGAGTGCGACCAGGGAGGACGAGGAGATGATCTCCACGATCCGCCGGTCGTCCACGAAATCCAGCTCGAGGGTGATGCGATCCGATCCGGACGCGTTCCTCGTGAGCGTGTCCCGCAGCGCCGCGTCAGCGGGCTTCCCCGCCACATGGAGCCGGAAGGCTCCGTGCTCCGTGTCCTCGGCGACGGCTGCGACCAACTCCTCCATGCCCTTGTAGGGACGGATGTGTCCGACCACGCTCACGAGATCGTCGGTCGCCTGCAGGCGCGGGAAAGGTGCGAAATGATCGCGGTAGTGACCGTGAGGGATCAGCACCCGCTCTGCGGACGTCTCGGTGCGCGTGCGCTCATTGAGGATGATCCACAGGGTGGTGAGGCGATTCCATCGCCGCAGGATCGCGCTGTCCACCCTCGAGGTGGACTCGTGCGGTCGCTCATTGTGCGCGGTCCGGACGAGAGCGGTCCTGGTCAGGGCGATGCGACTCTGCAGAGCCGCGGTCAGCGCGCGTCGCGCCCAGCGCTTGGGGCCGCTCGACGCCGAGGTGAAGATCTCGGGCCAGTGGACATGAAGCACGTCGTAGCGACCGAGGATCGCGGTGCGCCACGAGAAGAGCTGGACATCGACCTCCTGTCCCACGGCATCCACCAGCTGCACGATGTAGGGGTTCGTCGTCTCACGGATCGCCGGAGTCGACATCATCACCCGAAGGTGCCTCGCGCTCATCGTCTGAGACTCTTCTCTCGCCACGGTGATTCCTCGAAGCGAAGATGGGGCCCGGCCAAGGCGAGCCCGAGGGCGAGGCCGAAGAAGGGCGCTGAACTGTAGATCGGGTTGAAGAACAGGTTCCAGGCGGTGATGATCACCGCGAACAGCAGAAGCGCGGTGGCGGTTCCCCGGGCGAGCTCGACGGCGACTCTGCGGACCATGACGACCACGGCGATGACGAGGAAGATCAGCACGGGCCAGCCGAAGTACGCCCAGAGATCCCCGGTCATCGAGTGCAGCTCGAACTTCGTGGGTCCGAACATGAAGTTCTCGACGTAGCCGTTGTTCGGGTCGTAGTTGATCACCTGCATCCCGGACTTGGCCACGAGGATGTCCGACGGCGAGGCGATCGTCCCGGCGCCGAACCCGAGTGGGCGACTCAGGAAGAGTGCGGCGGTCGCGGCCAGCTCGGGACGCCCGCCCACGAGGATGGAGCCCGCTCGCTCCTGCTGCTCGACGGAGCGCGCCTGAGCGTCCTCGCCGAGGTAGCCCTCGACGAGGAGACTCGTTCCGATCACGTACACGGTCACCCCGATCGCCGCCGCCCAGACGAGGACCTTCGCCGCCGACATCCGCTTGTTCGAGATCCGCGGCATCGCCTGCCACACGAGCAACAGCAGCACGATGGTGAAGACGCCGAAGAACGCGCGGGAGTCCATCGCAACGGAGACGAGCGCCAGCGCGCCGAGGGCGAGCATGTCGCTCAGACGTCGTCGAGAGCGGAGTGTCAACGAGAGGACGATGACGGCCACCGGGAGTCCGATCGCGAACTTCCAGGGGTTCTCGGCGAAGGTGGACGGGCGCATGACGGCTGCCGCGACCATTCCGAGCCCATAGGTGAAGCCGATGGTCCACAGCGGGACGAAGCGTTGCGCCCAGACAACGATCCCCGCGACCATGGGCACACTGAGGAACAGCAGGGTCGTCGCGATCAGGGTGCTCTGCGAGGTGTCATGGTCCTGCGCGGCGACGGCCGTCAGCCAGACGCCCGACACAGCGGAGACGGCTGCGGTGATCGCGAGCCAGAGTCCGGCCCGGCTCGCCACGAGCCGGGGCACCCAGAGCGGGACGAGCACGAGGGCCAGGACCTGACCGACGCTGACGCCGGAGCCGACGAAGATCCGAGCCCCGATGAGGAACAGCGTCAGCAGTGCCAGAGCGGCCTCGGCGTCGGTGAAGAAAGTCCTGTGCAGACGCGAGGTCTGAGGCGCGACCGTCATCATGCGTGACCCCCCTCGTCCGCCTGCGGCTGTAGTATTACCCACATCGAGTCTACGGGCTCATCGGGGCGGAATACTGGGGGTATCGGGAGTGGGCTCTCAGCGCGCGTCTTTGGGGGATGCGGCCGCACGCGGAGCGAGTGTGACACTCGCCGGGCAGCTGTACCGGACGGTTCTCCAGTTCGTCTCGATCTTCGTTCTCGCGCGATTGCTGACGCCCGACGACTTCGGTCTGATCGCGATGGTCGCCGCGGTCATCGGCATCTCGGAGCTCTTCCGAGACTTCGGCCTGTCGAGCGCTGCGATCCAGGCCAAGCACGTCTCGATCGGCGAGCGCACGAACCTCTTCTGGGTGAACACGGCCCTCGGCACGGGATGCGCCGTCATCGTCGCCCTCGCCGCCCCTCTGGTCGGTCTGCTGTACTCCAACGACCAAGTCCCGGCGATCGTGGTCGTGATGTCGATCGGCTTCGTGCTGAGCGGCATGGTGACTCAATACCGGGCCGACCTGACCCGCCGGATGCGGTTCCTCGGCCTCTCGATCACCGAGGCCGTCGCACCCACCGTCGGATTCGCGGTCGGCATCATCCTCGCCCTGCAGGGGTTCGGCTACTGGGCGCTCGTCGTGCAGCAGCTGTCGTCGTCCTTGGTGCTTCTCGTGCTCTCGGTCGTCATCGCCCGCTGGCTGCCGGGACTCCCGCAGCGACGCACGTCGATCCGACGGTTCATGAAGTTCGGAGCGGCGCTCTTCCTGACGCAGCTGATCTCGTACGGAACGAAGAACGTCGACAACATCGCGATCGGTGTCGTGTGGGGTGCCGGCCCTCTCGGCTACTACGACCGCGCGTACCAGCTCCTGATGGCCCCGCTCAACCAGATCAACGCGCCGATGACGCGCGTCGCGCTTCCCGTGCTCTCGAGGATCCACGAAGAGAAGGAGCGGTTCGCCGGCTACCTCCTTAAGGCGCAGATCGTCGGGGGATACGCCACCGCGACGCTCTTCGCCCTGGCCGCAGGAATGGCTCCGGCGATCGTCGATGTGCTCTTCGGTCCGCAATGGGCGCCGATGGCGCCGATCTTCGCCGTGCTGGCCATCGGCGGAGTGCTTCGTGCCACCGCGCAGGTCTCCTACTGGATGTTCCTCGCGACGGCGAACACCGGGGCGCAGCTGCGGATGTTCCTCGTCGTGCGTCCGATCATGATCGTGATAATCCTGGCCGGACTCCCGTGGGGGGCGTTCGGCGTCGCCGTCGGAAGCACGGTGGCGTATGCGCTGCACTGGATCGCATCGCTCGTCTGGGCGTCTCGAGTGACCGGAGTCCCCGCCAGGCCCCTCATCACGAACATCCTTCGCATACTCTTGACGGTCTCCGTGCCGTGCGGGCTCCTTGCGCTCGGGATCAGCGCACTGGGATGGAGCTCGATCGCGACCGTTCTCGTGGCTGTCGGCGCCAGCATCGCCTATCTGCTGCTCCTCACACTCGTGTCGCCCCGGACGCGGGAAGATCTGCTCACCGTGGTCTCCTTCATCCGCCGCTCGTTCGGCAAGCGGTCGCGATGAACGGGTTCGCGCGGGAGCGTGCGGCGAAGGCGGCGCTGGCCGCTGCCCTGCGCGAGCGCAGCGCCGACGTGGCGCCCGGAGTCTGGCGGATTCTCGACACCCGGTCTGCCGTGCTTCCCGAGCACCGTCAGGGTTGGCGGATCGTGATAGATCATCTGGGACGGGGGAGCGGCGCGAAGCGGGCACTGCTCGACATGCGGCGCCTTCTTGCGGCGCCGCGGCGCGTGCGTCTCGGTGATCCGGAGGCGGGGATGCCGGCGGCACAGATGCCGGTCCGGGTTCTGATGACGAAGGACGGTGGTCTGGTCGGCTTCGACCGCGCAGATTCGACCGTCACCCACCTGCGTCGGACTGCACTCCCTCCCGAGTATCGCGAGCGCCGTCTCGCGCTCGGCGAGGTCTACTCCGCCGTGGAGTGGCATCTCGACGACGATGGCAGGCGGCTGACGGAAGCGCGCGTGCCAGGGCGGCCGGCGCAGCTCTGGGCGCCGGCGGACCGTATCGCTCTCCTTCGCACCCTCCTCGTCATCTCGACATCTCGTCTCACCGCCGACGCGGCCGCACAGCCGCTCCTGACGGAGGCTCGGGCAGCGCTCGAGGGCCTGTCGGGGCAGGCCAGGTGGGAGGAGGCAGGCAGAGCAGCAGATCTCGTGGGAGAGGTTCCGTGGGTGCTCGCGCACGGCGACCTCACGCCGGAGAACGTCCTGGGTCATGGTCCTGAGGACTGGGGCCCGATCGACTTCGAGGACGCGCGTCCCGCGCCGTTCTTCTACGACGCGCTCTCCCTCGCCGTGAGAGACGACGCGATGCGTGCCGCGCTCAGTGGTGGCGAGCTCGAAGAGGAATGGTGTGACCTCCTGGGTGCTGCGGGGGTCGACCCGGCGATCCTCACTCCCGTGATCGCGATGGATATCGTCGCTGTCATCGCCGCCGACCATCACCGCCGCGAACACGGCGGGGACTTCGGCTACACGCTCGCGTCGCTCACCTGAGTCGCATCACCGCGCGGTCTTGGCCGAAGCGTCCTTCTCGGTCTTCTTCTTGGAGGCGGCCTGCTTCTCGGACGAGCGGGTCTCCGGTACCTTCTTCTCGGTGGCGGGCTCGGCGGGCTCGGCATCCTCGTAGTAGCTCGAGGAGGAGTGCTCCGGCGGAACCGCGTTCAGCACGAAGCCGATGACGCGGGCGCCGGCACCGGTGAGAGTCTCGACGGCCCTGCGCAGCGACTGGCGACGTGTGACCTTGTATCGACCCACCAGGAGGCTCGCGCCCGAGGCGCGGGCGAGCGTGAGCGTGTCGCTCACCGGAAGCACCGGCGCGGAATCGACGACCACGAAGTCGTAGTGCTCGCGCACCTCGCGGAGCAGATCCTGCATAGCCGTGGAGCTCACGATCTCGGTCGGGTTGGGCGGACGCAGTCCACTGGTCAGCACATCGATGTTCCTGGTGCCCCAGTTCTGGATGGAATCCGCGAGGGATGCCTGGTGCGTGAGGGCAGTGGTCAGGCCCACCGATCCGTCGAGTCCGCAGGCTTCTGCGATCCGGGGGCGGCGCAGGTCCGCGTCGATCAGGAGCACCCGGGGGCGGCGCTCGGCGAGCGCGAGCGTGAGGTTCACCGCGGTGGTCGTCTTCCCCTCACCCGCGAATGCCGAGGACACGACGACCATGCGGAGGTCTCCGTCGATGTCCGCGAAGTCGAGGCTGGCGGCAAGGCGACGATACGCCTCGCGCGTCGAGGCGGAGGAGTCCCACTGTCCGCTGATCGACGACCGCTGCGCACGGCGCTTGCCGCTGGGGCGGGGGATACGCCCGAGGAAGGGGATGCCGGCCGAACGCTCAGCGTCCTCTTCGGAGCGGATGCGGGTGTCGAGCAGCTGCTTGAGGACTGCGTAGATGACGGCGAGGACGAGTCCCAGAGCCGCGCCCGTGACCGCGATCAGGCGAGTGTTGGGCGCGAAGGGGAACTTCGGCACGCTCGGCGGCGTCACCGTCGTCAGAACGATGGACGGCCTTCCCGCGGCGTCCTTGGGCGACAGGTCGCTGGTCACGTTCGCGAGCGAGTCCATGACGGCGGCTGCCGTCTCCTGGGCCTGCTCGGGATCGGTGCTGACGACGGTCAGGGTGACGATGACGGTGTTCAGCTCGACCTCCGCCGACACCGACTCGGCCAGGCCCTCGACCGTCTTGTCGAGCTCGAGGTCTTCGATGACCGGTTCGAGCACCGCGGGTGTCGTCGCCAGGTTGGCGTAGGACTGCATGAGGCTCTGGGTGTACTGCGATCCCTGCACGAGTTCGCTCACGGTGTCGCCGCGCTGCGAGGAGACGTACGCGCTGGTCGTCGCCTCGTACTGGTCGGGCTGGACGGTCGCGTATGCGAACCCTGCGACCCCGCCGATGACCGTCGCAGCGACGAGCAGATACCACCGGTCCCGCAGAGCCGTGAGGTAATCCTTCAGATCCATGTTCTTCCCCCGTACCAAGTCCAGCTGCCTGCGATCCGTGTCGATTCGCCCCCCACAGGATTCACTCGCACAGAGCAGGCACGCAGGTGCGCTGTATAGCCTAGGGGCACCGGCATGTGAGGAGAATGAATGCGGCCCGAATCGGTGCTCGCCGTCTGCGCGGCGAACGTATGCCGATCGCCGGTGATCTCGTTCCTCATGGCTCGGGAGTTCTCGACGTTCGGCGCACCCGAGGGATCGGTGTTCGCCTCCGCGGGCGCCAGCGCGCGTGGCGGAGTGGCCGTCTGCCACACGATGCGTTCGAGGTTGACCGAACGAGCGGGCTGGTCGGACTTCGCCGAGGGATACCGCTCGGTGCGACTCGCACCGGACCACATCGATTCGGCCGAGCTCATCCTCACCGCGACCGCGGCCGAGCGCGGCGCGGTGGCGCTCCTCCGGCCGTCGGCGCGGACGCGCACGTTCACACTGCTCGAGGCTGTCGCCCTCGCAGAGCATGCGATCGCGGCGCCGGTTCCCGCGATGGACTTCGATCTCTCGACGCTCGCCGAACTGATGAATGCGCAGCGCGGGCTCGTCGAGCCCCCGAGACCGCCGCGCTGGCGTCGGCCCGGGCCTGAGGAGGTCTTCGACATCCCCGATGCGCACACGAGCCGGGCGCGCCACGAGCGCGTCCTCCGGACTGTCGAGATGGCGTCCACGCGTCTGGGGGCGGCCGTCAGAGCGCTCATGACAGCGCCCTGACAGCGGGCGAGAGCGGAGCGGTTCACGTGGGGTCGACCACGTGTCCGGTCACTGTCGCCCGATACTGCTCCGGGGCGTGACGATCGAGAGCGATGCGACGCGATTCGTCGACACCCTCGCGCACCGTCGGCCACTGCTCGATGATCCGGGCGAACGAAGCGGCGAGCGCCGAAGGATCGTCAGCG
The DNA here is from genome assembly GCF_030209555.1 of Microbacterium sp. LMC-P-041. Lineage (NCBI taxonomy): Bacteria > Bacillati > Actinomycetota > Actinomycetes > Micrococcales > Microbacteriaceae > Microbacterium > Microbacterium sp. LMC-P-041. The sequence goes on along the minus strand of NZ_JARVRV010000008.1, from coordinate 400,644 downwards.
GGCACCAGCGTCGACGTGGGATAGCCCCCGGCGGCCTCGCGCAGACCGCTGCTGTCACTCGCCACCACCGGGCGGCGGGCGAGGATCCCCTCGACCGCCGTGTTGCCGAAAGGCTCATCGACGCGCGAGGGCACGGCGAGCGCATCGGCGTCCTCGAGGAACGGCCAGATGCTCTGATGGAAACCGGCGAAGACCACCTCGACGCCCGATTCGGCGGCGCGATGTCGCAGCTCCTCTTCGAACCACTCATACCCGGCGAAGACGGCGCCGAGGAGCGTGACTCGCACGTCGTGCCCCGAGCGCGCCAGTTCGGCCGCGGCGTCGATGACGACATCCGGCCCCTTGCGGGGGGAGAGGCGACCGATGAACAGGACTCTGAACGGACCGTCGATGTCGCGCCGGGGCGCGGCCGGGAGCTCGGGTGACGCCACGCCGTTGTACACCACCACGCTTCTGCGGGCGAGGAGCGGAAGGGCGTGCGCGATCGTGTCGAGACTGAATCGGCTGTTCACCAGCGTGCGGTGGGCAGCGAGATGCGGCAGGTACAGCACCGTGTTCACGAAGCGGTTCCCGGAAGCCTCGGCCTCATGCACGTGGCTCACGGCTCGGAGCCGGCGGAGGCGCGCCACCAGGGGCCACTGCGGGATGATGATCGTCGACACGTAGACGACGTCCGGGCGCACTCTGCTGATCAGTCGCCAGGAAGCGCGGAGCCCCCGGAACATGTCGCGGAAGAGCGTGGGCAGGCCTCTGGGCGTGAGCAGGACCTTTCGCAACACGAGCATCGGGATGATGACGACCTCGGCGCCGGCCCTGCGAAGTTCGACATCCAGCATTCCGCGGGCCGGGAGTGCGACGACGACGCGTGCGCCGCTCTCGACGAAGCCGATGACGCTCTCGAGAAGCATCCGGTCTGAGCCGAACATCTCGGCGCCGGGATGCGCGACGAGAACGGTCCGAGAGGACACGCCGCTCACCAGTCCTCCGCCCGTCGTCTCGCGCGGCGAGCGATGCGGTGCACGCTGTGACCGGTAGAGAGCCGTCGGGCGAGGTCTTCGTAAGCGTCTGCGACGTCGTCCCAGCGGAACACCTCCTGCGCTCGCCTCTGCGCGCGCAGGCCGCTCTCTCGCGCTGCGGAGATGTCCGCCTCGGCGCGCTCGAAGGCCGCTGCTGCGTCGTCGGGCGTCGCGAAGAACCACCCGTCGTCATGCAGGACCTCGCGGTTGAACGGCACGTCGAAGGCGATCGTCGCCGTGCCTGCGCCCATGGCCCGCAGCAGTGAAGGATTCGTGCCGCCGACCGAATGACCGTGGTCGTACGTGAGGGCATGGAAGTACAGGGCGTCGAGGAGTTCCTGGTCGTACACGCCGCCGACCAGACGGATGCGGTCGTCGCCGTGGGCTGCCTGCTGGATCTGCTCGGTGTACTCGTTGCTGTACGGGGCTGATCCGACGACGACGAGCGGGAGGGTCGCGTTGCTCCGGCGGAATCCCTCGACGATCTCGAGCACGTGGTTCTCGGGTTCGAAGCGTGCGACGACCAGGTGGTATCCGCCGGCGCGGAGGTCGAGCTCGTCGAGGCGGGCATCGGCCACCGAGTCGAGGATGGGAGCGCCGTAGCGGATCATCTCGGTCGGCACGTCGAACTGATGCGTGTAGTAGTCGGCGATCCCCGGGGCGTCCGCGATCAGCGCGTCGCTCGTGCGCACGCCGAACTGCTCCGCCCATCGGTAGTACGCCTTGCCGCGCGGGCCCCACTTGGATCGCCGCCACTCGAGGCCGTCCATGTGGAGGGCTGTGGGTACGCGCCGCAGGCGGAACAGGGGGACGAACGGTGAGTTGGCGGCATTGAACACGAACGCCGCGTCGGGACGCCTCCGGAAGATCAAGTGGAGTGCCGAGAAACCGGTGTGGCTCAGAGTCTCGACCTGCTTCACCGGGATGGCGGGAAGGTGGACCACACGCATTCCGAGGTACTTCTTGTCGCGGCTCTGCGAACCCCGGGTGTACACGACGACGTCGTGACCTCGGTCTGCGAGCCGTCGACCGACCTCTTCGACAGCCGTCTCGAATCCGCCGTAGGCCGCGGGCACCCCCCGTGTCCCCACCATCGCAATGGTGAGGGCATTCCCCTTGATCATGTACTCAGTATGCTCCGCTGGGCTGGACCATGACCTTGGCGGTGCGCCACATGATCTGCAGGTCGTTCATGACCGACCAGTTCTCGACGTAGCGCAGGTCGAGGCGAACGCTCTCGTCCCACGAGAGATCGCTGCGCCCGGAGACCTGCCACAGGCCTGTGATGCCCGGCTTGATGTAGAGCCGACGGAACACGGTGCCGTCGTAGGCGGTGACCTCGGTGGGCAGCGGCGGGCGCGGACCCACGACGCTCATGTCGCCGATGAGGACGTTCCAGAACTGCGGCAGCTCGTCGAGAGACAGCTTGCGCAGGATCCTGCCCACCCGCGTGACGCGGGGGTCGTCCTTCATCTTGAACAGCAGGCCCGCTCCCTGGTTCTGCTCCTTGAGCGTCGCGAGCTGCTGCTCGGCGTCGGTCTTCATCGAGCGGAACTTCATGATCTTGAAGGTGCGACCGTCGCGACCGACGCGCTCCTGCGAGAAGAACAGCGGTCCGGGCGAGTCCAGCTTGACGAGGAGCGCGAGGATCGGCGTGATGAGTGCGATCGGGATGAGAGCGACGGACGCGACGGCGATGTCGAGTGCGCGCTTCAGCACGTGCTGACCGCCCTCGTACGAGGGGATCTGCACCTGGATCAGCGGAAGACCTTCGACAGGAGCGAAGGAGATGCGCGGGCCCGCGACATCGGTGAGGCGGCTCGAGAGCACGAGCTCTGCGGCGGTGCCCTCGAGCTGCCAGCTGAGGTGCTTCACGAAGTCGGGCTCGCCGTCTGGGCGGCTTGCGACGATGATCGTGTCGGCGCCCAGTTCGGCAGCCACGGTGGAGACGGAGTTGACGTTGCCGAGCACCGGGAACTGCTCGCCGCGTGCTTCGACATCTCGCGCGTTGCCGTCGAGCAGCGTCGCGCCCACCACCTGGTACCCGGAGGCGCCGATCGGGTGCAGGGTGCGGATGACGTACTCGACGTCGTCGCGGTTGCCGACGACGAGCGTGCGCGAGGCGAAACGACCTCGCGCACGCTGCGCCGTCAGCCAGTGCCGCCACGCCCAGCGCGTGACGAGCAGTGTGAGGACACCGAGCGGCAGGCCGACGAGCAGCACGAGCTGCATCGTCTGCCAGCCGAGCACGACGCTGAGCATGGCGATGATCCCGAACGCCAATCCACTCGCGTGTGCCACACCGCGGTACTCGGTGGCGCTGGCGCGGAACAGCGCTGCGTCACGGGTGTGCAGCGCGCCGAGCATCAGATACCAGAGCGTGGCCAGCAGAATGCCGTTGCGCAGGGCCTCTTCCCCTGCGACACCGGTCATCACCTGGACCGCTGCTGTGATTCCGACCGCGAACAGGATGACCCCAGCATCCGTGATCCGCAGCCGCATCCGATAACGCCGCTCCCACTGGCGGCGTCGCTCCAGCGTTGCGGACACGCGCGGTGTGACCACCGTACGCGTGACCGACTTCGCGGCTCGCGGAGCAGAGACCGGCGTGAAGACCGAACCCGCGCGAGTGATGCTCAGAGCATCCTCGACGGAAGTCATGCCGAGGCCCCTTGAGCCGTGAATGTACGCAGAATTCCCCAGTGCGCCATAGTTATCCCCAGATATTCCCCAGACCACGGACCCCACGTCCATGGCATCGTCTGCGTTCCCGACCCCTCGGGTCCTGCTGCATCCGTGATCCCACATCACGGGTTGCGGTCACCGTCCCACACGGTGGTGCTGGCAGCAGGCACTGCAGACTTCGTTCACTCTAGCGGAACCAAACGTTCAGGGGAAGATAATTCACGGGAGTGGATCAACCTGTATTCCGGTACATCTGCTTAGTCGGAGAATGGCCCCGATATTCTGACCGCGTGACCACCACTTCAGCGCCTCGATTCCGTCTCAGCCGCATGCTGCCGAGGGATCCGGCTCAGCCTCATCGCACGGCCAGCACGCTCGAGCTGTTCTTCGATCTCGTCTTCGTCGTCGCGGTGAGCATCGCCTCGGCCCAGCTGCACCACGCGCTGAGCCACGGCGACTTCGTGCACGGAATCACCTCCTACGCGATGGTGTTCTTCGCGGTCTGGTGGGCGTGGATGAACTTCACCTGGTTCGCCACCTCCTTCGACACAGACGACTGGTTGTATCGCGTCACCACCATCATCCAGATGGGCGGGGTGCTCGTGCTCGCTGCCGGCATCCCTGCGGCGTTCGAGGAGGGGGACTTCACCGTCCCGGTGATCGGCTACATCGTCATGCGTGTGGCCATGATCGCGCAGTGGCTGCGGGCGTCCCGCGGTGCGGGAGATCTCAAGGGCGCCGCGCGTCGCTACGCCATCGGGATCGCCGGCGTGCAGGTGCTCTGGGTGCTGTTCCTGCTCATCCCGTCGGGCCCCCTCCAGCTCGTGGCCTTCGTGGTCTTCGCTCTAGTCGAGGTCAGCGTGCCCGTGTTCGCCGAGCACCGCAGACAGACGCCGTGGCATCCGCATCACATCACCGAGCGCTACGGGCTGTTCACCCTGATCGTGCTCGGCGAGAGCCTCCTCGCCTCCGCCAATGCGATCATCGACGCGAAGAACGAACTCGACTCCTTCGTCCCTCTCATCTCGATCTCCGTGCTCACCCTGGTCGTGACCGCATCTCTCTGGTGGATCTACTTCTGGGCGCCGCACCACAGGGCGATCACGACGTTCGGCCGCTCGCTCCGCTACGGGTACACGCACTATCTCGTCTTCGCCGCGGCCGCCGCCTTCTCGGCGGGCATCGAGGTCGAACTCGACGTCCTGATAGGGGAGAGCCATCTCTCCACCATCCAGGCGTCGTTCACCGTGACCATCCCGATCGCGATCTTCCTGCTCGGCGTCTGGTGGATCGCGATCCGCGAGAACGCCGACAGGGTGGTGAACACCGTCGTGCCGGTCGGTGCGGCTGTCGTCCTCCTCGACGCCCTGCTGCCCATCCCTGTGGCGGTCAGCGCCCTCGTGCTCGTGGTGATCGTGGTCGTCCTCGTCCTCCATCCGCCGGTGCGTCGAGAGCCATAGATTCTGCATAGACGCGGCATAGCTCGCTGATCGGCTCCTCCGTGACCATGGGTACATCGACACCCATCCACATCGAGAGGAGCACGATCATGAGCCGCATTCCCGAACCCGTACAGACCCCTGAGGGCCCGACCTACGAGGGGCGGCTGCTCGACCGTGCCGATGAGGAGGTCGTGGATCAGGGCGCCGCCTTCGACATCCGCACCCTGGTGACGCGCCGCGGCATTCTCGGACTCGCCGGACTCGGGGTGGGCGCGATGGTGCTCGCCGCGTGCGCCCCGTCGGGCAGCGGCAGCACGAGCGAGTCGACATCGACGAGCGATACGGGGACGACGTCCGGATCGTCGACCGCGACAGCGGCCGGCGAGATACCCGACGAGACCGCAGGTCCCTACCCCGGAGACGGATCGAACGGACCGGACGTCCTCGAGGATTCGGGCATCGTGCGACAGGACATCACGACGTCGATCGACGGGTCGGCGACAGCAGACGGCATCCCGCTGACCTTCGAGTTCCAGGTGGTCGACCTCGCGAACGGCAGCGTCCCCTTCGAGGGCGTCGCGGTGTACGCATGGCACTGCACGGCTGAGGGGGAGTACTCGATGTACTCGTCGGGGCTCGAGGATGTCACCTACCTCCGTGGAGTGCAGGTGGCGGATGCCGAGGGGAAGGTCTCGTTCACGTCGATCTTCCCCGGCTGCTACTCGGGCCGCTGGCCGCACATCCACTTCGAGGTCTACCCCGACCTCGCCTCGATCACCGACTCGGCCAACGCCATCGCCACGTCCCAGCTGGCACTGCCCGAAGATGTCTGCGCCACCGTCTACGCCGATTCCCGCTACCCGGGCTCGACGCAGAACCTGTCGCAGACGAGCCTCTCCGGCGACAACGTCTTCGGCGACGACTCCGGGGCCCTTCAGCTGGCCACTGTCACCGGCGGCGGCAGCGGATACACCGCGACGCTCGTGGTCGGCGTCGACACGGCCACGACGCCCAGCGCAGGCTCCGCGCCGTCGGGCGGCGCGGGCGGCCCCGGTGGTGGCGGCGAGCCGCCGTCCGACTGAACCCGAACCCCGACAACCCCTCCACGCGAAAGAACAGAGACCATGCTCCAGAACCTCACAGGGTGGCACGCCCTGATCATCCTCGCGATCGTCGTCCTCGTCTTCGGCGCCGCGAAGCTCCCCGCCCTCGCCAAGAGCGTCGGCCAGTCGATGCGCATCCTCAGATCGGAGGTCGCCGAGCCTTCGAACGAGGCACGGGTCGAGCCGACGCCGAGCGGCCGGGACCGTGTCGACGCTCGGGAGTCCGCAGACCTCCCGCAGCCCGTCCTGCGGCCCGCGGAGTAAACCGTGTCCTCGCTCGCCGCTGATGCCGTCGAGGCGAGCACCGCGCCCGCCCTGGCCCGGATGCCGCTGTCCTCGCACCTGCGGGAGGCGCGCACGCGCTCGTTCCGTGCGACGGCGGCGCTCCTGACCGGGGTGGTCGCCGGGTATCTCCTCTCGGACCACATCCTCGAGGTCGTGCGAGCACCGATCAGTGCGCTCGCCGAATCGCGCGATGCGAGCCTCAACTACGACAGCATCACCGGGGCTTTCGACCTTCGGCTCAAGATCGCGCTCTTCGCCGGTGTCGCGCTGTCGAGTCCCGTCTGGATGCACGAGCTGCTCGCGTTCCTCGCTCCGGGTCTGACCACCAGAGAGAAGAGGTACACGTTCGGCTTCCTGGCGGCATCCGTTCCCCTGTTCATCGGCGGATGCCTGATGGGCTTCCTTCTTTTCCCCCACATGGTCGAGCTGCTCGCGAGCTTCGCCTCGGCCGAGGACAGCACGCTGCTGCAGGCGTCGTACTACGTCGACTTCATCCTCAAGATCGTGCTCGCGACCGGGGTCGCCTTCGTGCTCCCGGTGTTCGTCGTGATGCTCAACCTGCTCGGTGTCGTGTCGGCGGCGGCGATCGCGCGGAGCTGGCGTCTCGTCGTCGTCGCGATCGTCCTCTTCAGTGCGGTCGTGACCCCCGCGGCCGACGTGCTGTCGATGTTCCTGATCGCGATTCCCATGACCCTGCTGTTCCTGATCGCCCTGCTGCTCGCATGGCTGCATGATCGCAGGGTCGGGGAGTCGGCCGTCGGCACAACGGAGGCATGACGATGTTCGGACTCACGATCGAGAAGCTGTTCCTCGTCGCGCTGATCGCAGCCGTGATCATCGGTCCTCGGCGACTGCCGGAGTATGCGGGCCGTCTCGGCGCCCTCGTCCGCCGGGTGACGCTCACCGTCGGCGAGGCGGCGCGGCGAGCCGAGCAGGAGGCCGGAGTGGCGAGCATCCGCCAGGAATGGACCGCCGTGGATCCTCGGCAGTACGACCCGAGGCAGATCATCCGCGAGGCGTGGGGTGCGGGGGAGGAGCCGGACGGCTCGAAAGCCGCTGAAGCCCCGCAGCCGGAGCCCGAGGGGCGCTGGATCGTGGCTGGATCGTCCGGTCATCCACGGCGCGTGTGGGAGCCCGTTGAGGCGGAGGCCCGCGTGCGCGGCGCCGACCTGCTAGACTGATTGAGCAACGTGAGTTCTGGCCGCCCTCTAGGCCACCACGGAGCCACTGATCAGGGCCATTACGGACCAAGCGCATCGATGCGCGCGGCATCCGCCTTCGATCTCACATCTTGCGGGTCGCGACAACGCGTGCCCGTCACACAGCAATGAGTATCACCATGAGCACGACCACTTTTCCTCCTTCCGATCCGTTGACCTGGAAACAGGCCGACACAGATGTGCACGTCGCGACCCGCGGCGGAGAGTTCGCCGGGTTCGTCGAATTCGACGGCACCGCGCATGTCGCCCGCGACCAGCGCGGTGACGACCTCGGCTCGTTCGAGTCGCTGGATGCCGCCCGTGACGCCCTCGAGAGCGCGAATGCGCCGAGATCTCGCCCGCGCAGCCTCACCTCTCCCTTTCGCCGCGCCCTCCGCAGCCGACCGCGTCGCGCACGCGCCTGACCGTTCCATGCGGGGGAACTGTGAATCGTCAAGGGATGCTGATGTATTCCCCAAATCGCATGAGGGCAGGGTTAGCCTGAGTTAAGCGTTCGGCGATCTGCCTTGGGCTTCACATCAGCTCAAGGGCTCCGATCGACGGGAGAGCAACATCTCCATTTCACAGGTCGAAAAGACCGACGCAGTTCTCGGACCGGTACGTCAGACGTATTCGGGCAATGCGGACATTCCTCCGATGACCCACGCCTACAAGCAGGTCTCGCAGGTCATCCGCGAAACCGGCCTCCTCCAGCGCGCCGGATGGTTCTACATCTTCGTGGCCGCCGGCATCGCCGTGGCTCTGGGCGGAGTCATCACCGGCTTCATCCTTCTCGGCGACAGCTGGCTCCAGCTCCTGATGGCCGGGGCACTCGGCATCATCCTCACGCAGGTGGCGTTCCTCGCCCATGAGGCCGCGCATCGTCAGATCCTCTCCACGGGCCCGGCGAACTTCCGCCTCGCCCGCATCCTCGCCGCCGGCGTGGTGGGAATCAGTTATTCCTGGTGGGACTCCAAGCACACCAAGCACCACGGCAACCCGAACCAGGTCGGCAAGGACCCCGACATCGAGGTCGACACGATCTCGTTCCTCGAGACCGACGCCGCGCAGTCCCGCGGTATCGTCCGTCTGATCACGCGCAAGCAGGGGTGGCTGTTCTTCCCGCTGCTGACGCTCGAGGGCCTGAACCTCCACTACCTGGGCGTGAAGCACCTGGTGACCAGCAAGAAGGCCAAGGGTCGCTGGATCGAGCTGGGCCTCATCGCCCTCCGGTTCGCGATCGTCCTCGTGCCTGTGTTCCTGATGCTGCCGCTCGGCATGGCATTCGCCTTCATGGGTGTGCAGCTCGCCGTCTTCGGCGTCTACATGGGCGCGTCCTTCGCGCCGAACCACAAGGGCATGCCGATCATCGATCCCAACGCCCGTCTCGACTTCTTCTCGAAGCAGGTGCGCACCTCTCGCAACATCCGCGGCGGATGGTGGGCCACCTGGCTCATGGGCGGACTCAACTACCAGGTCGAGCACCACCTGTTCCCGAACATGCCGCGCCCGCACCTCTCGAAGGCTCGCGAGGTCGTGCGCGACTACTGCGCCGCCAACAACGTGCCCTACACCGAGACCAGCCTCGGCCGGTCGTACGCGATCGTGATCGAGTACCTCAACCGCGTCGGTCTCGCCGCCGGTGCTGATCCGTTCGACTGCCCCGCAGCGGCCCAGTTCGTCCGGGCGTAAACACTCTCGCGGCATCGCAGCCGACCCGCACATCGAACGGCCCCATCCTTCGGGATGGGGCCGTTCGCATGCCAGACGGTCAGTTCCGCCGGATCCAGCGGAACGTCGCGCGGCTGAGGATGAAGCCGACCACGAGCCATGCGGCGAGGGCGACCGCCACGAGCCCGAGATCCCATGATCCGCTCGGCTCCGCCGACGAGAACGACTCGGGCAGGATCGCCGCGCGCATACCCTGAGCCATCCACTTGAGGGGAAAGACGGAAGCGACGTTCTGCAGCCATTCCGGCAGCGCGGTGAAGGCGATGTAGACGCCGGAGATGAACTGCAGCAGCAGCACGACCGGGATCACCACGGCGGACGCCGTCTTGCCCGACCGCGGCACGGCAGACAGTGCGATGCCGAGAAGCGTGCACGAGAGCAGGCCGAGCACGAAGACCCAGGCGAAGCGACCCCAGGCCTCAGCATCCGAGGGCAGCTCGACCTGATAGAGGACGACCGCGACGACCAGCAGCAGAGTGATCTGCAGGATCGCGGTGACGAAGACCTCACCGATCTTGCCGATGAAGTACGTCGCCGGTGAGATCGGCGTGCTGCCCAGCCGCTTGAGGGTTCCGTCGCTCTTCTCCACTGCGATCTCGATCGACAGGCCCTGCATCCCGGAGAGGAAGATGCCTCCTGCGACGAGACCGGGAAGATAGTACGTCGCCATGCTGATCTTGTCGGGCCCTTCGCCGATGTCGCCCGTGAAGATCGTCGCGAAGATGAGGTACATGAGGGTGGGGAACAGGAAGGTGAAGAAGACCTGGTCGCTGGCACGGAAGTACTGACGCAGTTCGAACGGGATGCGGCGTACCCCGAGGCGAACCGTGCGAGCGAGCCCGAAGTTCGGCGTGGCAGTCGTGGTGCTCATGCGGACTCCGCCACATCTGCCCGCAGGGCCTCTGCGGTCGGATCGGAATCGGATGCGGCTCCGTGCTCACGGATGAGGCCGAGGTAGATGTCCTCGAGAGTGGGACGCACGACCTCGAGGCCGTCCGGCTCGCCGCCCGCGCGCTGCAGCTCGGAGACGACCGCACCGGGAGTGGTCGTGCGCTGCTCGCGGCGCACGCCGGCGGCATCCCTCCAGCGCACCATCGGCGTCCTCGCCTCGGGCCCGCCGATCTCGTCGATCTTCCCGATCGCCACGATGCGCCCGTCTGTGATCACCGCCGCGCGATCGCCCAGCCGGGCGGCCTCATCGAGATAGTGAGTGGTCAGCAGGATGCTGGTGCCCTCGGACTTCAGGGTGCGGATGAGCTGCCAGAACTGCTGTCGGGCCTCGGGATCGAAGCCGGTCGTCGGCTCATCGAGGAACAGGAGTTCGGGGCGTCCGATGATCCCGAGGGCGACATCGAGACGGCGCTGCTGACCACCGGACAGCTTGCCCGCTCTGGATCGCTGCTTGTGCTCGAGCCCCACGGCGGCGATCACCTCGTCGACCGAACGAGGGTGGGGGTAGTAACCGGCGAACTCGGTGAGCAGCTCCCGCACGGTGAAGTTGCCGGCCTCTCCGGTGGACTGCAGCACGATCCCCAGTCGCGCCTTCCACGCCAGACCGCCGCGCTGGGGGTCGACACCGAGCACGCGCACGTCGCCGGACGTGCGGTGACGATAGCCCTCGAGGATCTCGATGGTCGTCGACTTGCCAGCGCCGTTCGGGCCCAGAAGAGCGAAGGTCTCTCCCCGGCGGATGTCGAAGCTGATGCCGTCGACTGCGACGGCACCCCCGTACTCCTTGCGGAGATCCCGCACCTCGATCACGCTGTCTGTCATAGGTACAGCGTGCACGCTGACGGCTCCGAGCGATAGCAGGACGGGTGAACGAAGCGGGGGCGTGGGCGGATATCCGCCCACGCCCCCGCTCGGTCAGTCAGGAGAAGTCGCTCAGCGGGAGGCCTTCTGATCGGACTCGACGACCTCGATGGTGATCTTGCCGTCGATCGTCTCGGCGTTCTCGTCGAGGAGCTCGTCCTCCAGTGCCTCGTCACCGCGGAACTCCTCGTCGCCGGTGACCTCGTCTACCGCGTCGTCGGAGTCGTCGATCAGCTCGGCTTCCTCGACCTCGACGGTCTCGGCGTCGGTGTCGTCATCGACCTGCGACGCGGCCGCTGCAGAGCCGACGGATGATGCCTCGTCGCTGAAGATGCCCTCCGGGCGGATCAGCTCGCGCACCTCGGCCATGAAGCTGGCGAGCTGCTGCTGCTGCCAGCGCAGCTGGCGCGCGTGGTCCTCGGCATCCCGCAGCACGGCGGACGTGTGACCCGTCACCGAGTCGACGATCTTCTGCGACTTCACGCGGGCACGGTCCAGGGTGTCGCGGGCGCGCACCTGAGCATCCGCTTCGATGGTCTGCGCCTGCGACCGCATCAGGCGCTCGTAGTCGTCAGCCTTCGCCGAGATGCGCTGCGCGTGATCGAGCGAAGCGGCCACCTGCTCGTTGGCATCGGTGGTGATGCGCTCGGCGTGGGCGACGGCCTGGTTGTGCAGCACCAGGAACTCCTGCTGAGCGTCGTCCTGCCGACGGGTGAGCGTCTCCTCGAACTCGAGGACGCGGGCGTTCATCTCGCGCACCTCGCGCTCGGCCTCGGCGCGCAGCTGGGTGGTCTCGCGGGTGACGAGCGAGCGGAGCGCCGCAGCGCCCTTCTCCGCTTCGGTGCGGATGGCCGTGGCCTCCTGCGTCGCCTGATGCACCCGCTCTGCGGCGTGCGCGGCCTCGCGCTCGAGCGTCGCCTGGTGGGCGGTGTACTCGGTGTCGATCTTCAGGCGCACCTGGTCGGCGTCGTGCTGAGCGTGCGCGATGATGCGGGTGACGTCGGCATCCGCCTCGGCCCGCTGTGCGGTGACCTCTTCGCGCGCGGCCGCCATCAGACGGTCGGCCTGCACGGCGGCGTTCTGGATGAGGACGTTGGCCTGCTCCTCGGCCACCCGGAGGATCGCCTCGAACTGCTCCCGCGACGGTGCCTCCTGGCCATCCGCGCGCGGGGTGTCGACGAGCTCGTTGGTGAGGGTGGCGACCTGCTGCTCGGTCTCGGCAGCCTTCGCCTTGGTGGCGAGGAGCTCCGCCTCGAGCTCTTCGCGGGCGATGCGCTCTTCTTCGCGAAGCGCCTCGACTGCGTCCTCGTGACGTGCCTCGGTGGCGGCGAGGTCGGCCTTCGCCTGCTTCAGCTGATTGCGCAGAGTGCTGAGGGCCGAGTCGACCTCCGCCTTGTCGTAGCCGCGGAACGAGGCCGTGAAGCCGGACTGCTCGCGCGGCGTCTCTTCGATCAGCTTGTCGAAGAAGTCGGGGGTCCGGTCGTTGTCGGGGGATTCACTCATGGGTCGGCCTTTCCGGCGCAGGTCACAGGGACTGAGAGCTGTGATGAGAAATGGTGCCGTCGCGAGGCCGACTGTGGGCTGGCCGGTGCGTGATCAGCAGTAACACAGCCTAGTTGCGACGGCTGTGAGATGCACCCGATGTTCCGGTACGCACTGGGCTTCTCTACTCCGCGATCCACGACTCGGTCGCATCGTCGCGCCGGTGCCGCAAGGGCGGCCCGGGCGAGACCTGGACGCCCTCAGCGCGTGCTGCGGCGGAGACGGCGGAGCGCAGGTCTGACCAGAACTCGGAAGTGTTGGGAACGCCCAGATGTTCGCGGATCCTCTCCACCTGCAGACGGGTCCCGTTCTCATCGTCGACCACCCGCACGATCGCGTCATCCGGTTCGACGAATCGGATGCCGTAGCCTCCGCTCGCGAGCGGGGTGAACTTGCGTGGCTGCTGACGCACGACCCCGTCGACGATCTCCCTCGCCGTGGCCTCAGACGTCTGCAGCACCAGCGTCGCGCCCAGTTCCTCGAGTATCCCGCTGAGGCGGTCGGCCGCGTGACGCTGCTCTGCTCTGCCGCCGGCGGCGCCGGCGGAGCGACGGACCCAGCGGGGAAGGAGGATCGCGAGCACGATGATCGCGCCGATCGCGGCGATGTAGATGAGCGGATTGTCCACGGATACAACCTACGTGCACCTCGTCCCCCAGGCCTTGGAGGAATTTAGCTCCAGTGCTACATTCGGAGCATGACGATCATCCGCGGTGTCCGTGCTCAGCTCCGTCGGCGACTCCTGATCACCTATCGGGTCGAGCCGGAGGTCGCCGCCTCCCTGCTGCCCACGGGATTCCGCCCGCAGATCGTCGACGGGTCTGCGGTGGCCGGCGTGTGCGTGCTGGGGCTGGAGTCGATCCGACCGAGCTGGGCGTGGGGCCGGTGGGGTCTGCGCTCCGAGAACGCCGCCCACCGGGTCGCCGTCGAGTGGGACACCGCGGATGGCGTGCAGAAAGGCGTCTTCATCGTCGGTCGGCACAGCTCGGCGTGGCATCCGGTCATCTTCGGCGGACGGTTGTTCCCGGGGGTGCATCGCCGAGCGAGGTTCGAGATCGAGGAGGGGGATGATCGCTACGCGGTCACGATGGATGCCGGCGAGCACAGTCTCTGCGCGGATGTCGAGGTGGGAGGCGCATGGTCGAGCTCTCTCTTCGCCTCGATCGACGAGGCCTCGGACTTCTATCGCGCCGGTCGGCTCGGCTGGTCGGCGGCGCGGGGAGGGCGCAGCGTCGAATCGGTCGCGCTCACCACCGACGCGTGGAGGGTCGAGAACGCACACCTGCACAGCGTGAGCTCGTCGTTCTTCGACGCTCTTCCCGCCGGCTCAGCGGTGTTCGACAGTGTCGTCGTGATGCGCGATCTTCCGCTGACGCTGTCGGACGTGCGCGAGTCCCGGATCGACGCGGTGCTCAGCCCAGCAGGAACATGATGAGGATCAGCACGGGCAGGCAGCCGAGAGTGGTCAGGAATACGGTGTCGCGCGAGATCGTCTCGCCGATGTCGTAGCGCTGCGAGTAATTGAAGACGTTCTGTGCGGTGGGGAGCGCGGCGAGGATCACGACGATCAGCACCTCGGCCGGCGAGAGCCCGAAGACGAACTCGGCCACCACCCACGCGATCAGCGGCATCGCGATGAGCTTGAGCGAGGTGGCGAGGATGATGTCCCGCCGGTGGCCGGGAGCCCCGAGCACGCGCTGGCCGTGCAGGGAGATGCCGTAGCTGATCAGCAGAACCGGCACGGCGGCATCGGCGATCAGCTGAGCCGGCTCCATGATGATGGGCGGTACTGTGAGGCCCAGCACCGAGATGAGGGTGCCGAGGAGTGACGCGATGATGATGGGATTCGTCGCCGTGCGCACGAGCGTCTTTCGCAGCGATACGCGATCGCTCGTGACGGCGTCGAGGATCGTCAGCGAGATCGGGGTGAACACCAGCAGCTGCATCAACACCACCGGTGCGGGGTACGCGGCGCTGCCGAGAAGGTAGAGCGACAACGGGATGCCGATGTTGTTCGAGTTGACCTGCCCCGCCGACAGCGCTCCGATCAGGGTCTCTCCGACCGGACGCTTCCACCAGAGCCGCGCGATGAGTGTGTAGATCCCGATGATCGCGACGGCCGCGATCGCCGACACGGGGAGCAGCGAGGAGAAGAGCATCTTCGCATCGGCGTGGGCGAGCACGGTGAAGAGCAGGAACGGCGACAGCACGAAGAAGATCAGACGCCCGAGCACGTGCCGGGCGTGCGGTCCGAGCAGGTCGATCCGACCGAGCACATAGCCGAGTGCGATCGCGACTCCCACGACGGCGAATCCGGTGAGCGTCTCGAGCATGGTTCGAGCGTATCCAGCCCGGAAGCACGTCGTCGCCACCGGCACGGTCGGCGCGCGGGAGTCCGCCGTAGCAGTCGGAGTGGGCCCGCGTCAATGGATGAGCTCCGATCAGCGTCAAGACGGGGTGCGGCCATACGCTGAGAACACGACGAGCAGCATCTGCCGCTCTCCGTCGGTCGAACCAGACGGTGCCCTCGAGTTCTCTCGGTCTTGAGCGCCCACATGGGGGTGGGTGCGCTTGCGGACCTTCTCATCGACTGCTCCGGTCCCCCCGTTCGGGCGCGGGGGACCGGAACCAACTCCCTCGGGAGTGGCCGCTACTTCAGGCGGAGCATCCTCTGCACGGCCTTCACGCCGGCGTTCGCGCTGCGGGCGCGCATCGCGGACTCGAGCTCCTCGAGCGATTCCTTCGTGTCCACCCGGGGCTCGCCGAGGTAGAGGTCGCGGAACACGAGATACCAGAAGTCGCTCAGCATGAGTCGATAGAGGTCGTTGAGCGCGCGGTCGGTGAGGAACTCGAAGAGCTCCACATGGGCTTCGATCCATCCCTCGCCTGTCTCGACGGACTGGATGGCGTCGGCGATCAGTTCGCACGCGATGGCGAGATCCGCCTCGGACAGCGCAAGCGCGGCCTCACGGATGATCTCCCCGCCCTGAGAGGCGGCGAACTCGCGGGTGATGCGGGACCGCTCGTCGGTGATGTCGGTGACCATCGAGTAGCGGTTCGCGTGGACCTCCATCAGCCCGGCGCGCGCCAGTCGCTGCACGGCCTCTCGGACGGGGGTGCGGGTGACTCCCAGATCGTCTGCGATCGCCTTGTCGCTCAGTTTCGCGCCAGGCGCGTAGGTGCCGTCGGCGATCGACGTCGCGAGTCGACGAAAGAGCTCTTCAGCTCCGAGGTTCCGCTGCGCCCCAGGCACAACGGGCAGTTCAGGTCCCATATCGGTATATTACGGCGCATAGGTATGGCGCGGCTCTCCGCCGAGCAGATGCGTGTTTGACCTGCGGCCCGTGCACCTGCTCGACGCATCGAGACGGTCGTCCTGAGACGTGTCGTCTCGTGGCTGGAGCGCGTGACGACAGGCGCAGAACCAGCAGCCCAGGGGAGCGGAGCAGACACCGACTCTCACCGGAAAAAGCGGAAACCCCCGCCATGTAGAAGCTAGGCGAGGGTTCCTAAGGTGACTGTAATGATCACCCTGTGGCTCCGACGGGCGTCGATCCCGTGACCTCACGATTTTCAGTTGGATGCGGCGGGGTTGTGGGTGTCATGTAGTGCTCGTTCCTCGCGTGATTCCGCGGAAGTTGTCATGGTTGGTCGCGGCTGGTTGAAGGTGGTTTCAGCGGAGCTACCGGCACAGGACCGGCACGACGGAATGGTCTGGCGGCGATTTAGGTCGCGGCCCCTAGACTCGGCAGCGGAGGAACGATGAGAATCAAGAGCGCTCGAGTTACCAACTACCGGTCCGTGGTCGACTCAGGAAAGTTTGATGTCGAGAACGACAAGACGATCCTTGTCGGGGTGAACGAAGCCGGTAAGACCGCTCTGCTGCGAGCGTTGCAAACGATCCACGCTCCCGACGATGCGCCCCTTCTTGACTACCTGTTCGACTATCCGAGGTCAAAGCTGAACGATATCCAGCGCGGTCGTGTCAAGCCTGCCGATATCAAGGTCGCCATGGCAACTTTCAGCCTCGACCCCGAGGATATCGCCGCGATCGCTTCCCACGTCTCCGTGGGCGCGGATGCGACCATCACGTGGCATCGCTATATGGACAACTCGCTCAGGTACAGCCTGACGGGCTTTCCCTCGGTCCCCAACGTCGGTGCTGCGAAACCGCATGCGATACGAATGCGTGCGGCAATCGCGAAGGTAGATGACTCCGAGGACGCTCTGACCGAACTGGATGCCTTCATCGCTCTGGACGACGACGAGAGTCTGGATGGCGCCGAAGTGAGGCAGCTTCGCTCAGCACTCACGGAGGCATTGCCGCTGATCGACGAAGAAGACGATACGGGGATGAATCGCTGGACGAAGCTGGACGAGCTGGCCAAGGTCGGGCCACGGGTCGTAAAGGCCAAAGACATCCTGCATGGGAGGCTGCCTCTCCTGGTCTACTACTCGACGTACTTTACGGTGAGGCCGCGCATCAATCTAGAGTCGCTTGCCGAGCGTCAGACCCGCGGAGACATCGACGGCGAGTATGACTTCGGTAACTTGTGCCTGCTCAAGCTCCTTGGCTTCACCGCGAGCGAACTGTCGCAACTCGCGAAGGGCGCTCCAGAACGTCCGCACAATTATGACGGCGATCCCGCAGTCCGCGAACAGCACGAAGCGGCCGTGGTCGCCTACAACCGACAGCTGGATAGTCGCCAGTATCAGCTGAACGCGGCCAGCGTGCAGCTCACGACCGATCTACGTCGAGTATGGGGAGACGACTCCCTTCAGCTGCGCCTAGTTGCGGACGGTCAGTATCTGAAGGTCATGGTGGTCGATGATCTGGGCGTTGAGGTCGAACTTGATCAACGCAGTGAGGGATTCCGCTGGCTAGTCTCGTTCTTCGTGGTCTTCCGTGCCCAGGCACAGGACGACCTCGAGGGCGCGATCCTCTTGCTTGACGAGCCTGGGCTGAGTCTGCACGCACTGAAGCAACAAGAGTTCCGCAAGACGATCTCGCTCCTTGGCGCGGACAACCAGATCATCTACTCGACGCATTCGCCGTTCATGGTCGGTTCGGATGAGTTGGATCTCGTTCGCATCGTTGAGATGAAAGACCGAGCGTCGGGGACCATGGTTCATACTCGCTTGCAGGTCGACGACCCGAGGTCTATCTTCCCCCTGCAAGCTGCGCTCGGCTACGAACTGGCGCAGAGCATGTTCTCGCAGAAGAAGAATCTGGTCTGCGAAGGCGTGACAGATATGTTCTACCTCAACGCGGCAAACGCAGCAGCAGGAGCCGAGTCCGAGCCCAACTTTAAGAACTCGCCAGCCATTATCCCCGCAGGTGCGGCGAGTAAGGTGACATACTTCGCGACCATCTACGCCGGGCAGAACCTTGATGTCGTGACGCTCTTCGATTCGGATTCTGCGGGCGATCAGGCCGCAAAGCAGGATGCCTTGGTAGCGTTGTTGCCTCGAAAAGCGATCCTGCAGGTGGGCCAATTCCTGGACCCGGCGATCGCGAATGCTGAGATCGAGGACATGTTCAGGGAGACGATCGCGGAGGTAGCGAAAAGTCTTGGGTGGGACAGCTTGAAGACGATTGCCAGCCAACCGACCCGGCCAATCATGAGCATTCTGTCCGCGGAGCATGGCAAGGGCGTGTCGAAGTGGAAGCTCGCCAAGGAATTCATGACCTGGCTCGGATCGAACGGCTACAGCGCTCTCAAGCCCGCTGAGAAGGTGGCCTGGACGAAGCTGGCGACTGCTGTAAATAAGGCGCTCTAGAGGTAGAGCGTGCCTCTCTCGGACCGTCACCTCTCGGGGTGAAGGAGTGCGGCGCCGAGGAGCGCCCGGACCGCAGCGAAGCGAGGACCGGACGCACCGCAGCGCGCCGTACTCCTTTGCCTTCGCCGGCCGGAGGTCGGCCTTGAATGAGTAGAGAAAGTTCTCACAGCTGGAGTCGCCGAGGCAGGGTGCGATGATTGCCTATGCTCTTCACCGCGCTCCACAGGCTGCTCGGCCGCGCCGCAGGTCCGATCACGGCGGAACTGATCGATGCGGCCGTCGAGAACCACATCGCGGAAGCTGATGACCTTGACTGGAAGCGGGAGTTGCCGCCGACGAAGGGTCTGTCGGCGACCGACTTCCCGAAGGATGTGGCAGCGATGGCCAACAGCGGCGGCGGTGTCATTGTCTACGGAGTAGAAGAGGAACAGAAGCGTGCGATCGCTCGTCGCGATGTGGGCGAGCTCTCAGAGAACCATGAACGAACGCTCCGTGCTGCGGCCTATGGCGCGATCACCCCGCCCGTTTTCGTCGCCATCCATACGTTCGACGACGCTGGCAAGCGGGGGGTTGCGGTCGTTGTGCCCGCATCTGTGGATGGACCGCACCTAATCTTCAAGGAGAAGTTCTTCGGCGCTCCGCTGCGTAACGACGCAGACACCGAGTGGATGAAGGAGCGGGAGATCGAGGCGGCGTATCGGGCCCGTCTCGATGATCGACGCCACTCGGCCGCTGCCTTAGTGCAGCTCTACGAGGAGGCGGCTGCGGATTGGAGCGACAGTCAGCGAGCCGTCCTGATCGCTGTTGCGCGACCACGCCTCTCCCCGCTGGGATCAGGCCGTGTTGATCGCGAGGTGGCGCGTTCGGTATTCAGGCGAGCTGAGACGCTCGGGCAGGTCTTTGCGGACCCGGTGGGTGTGCACCCCCTCGTCAACGTTGTCGATAACCCGCGACCTGGTCTACGTCGATGGGTAGCGGTGAACGCGCATACGGCTGAGAAAACTCTTTGGCGGGCAGCCAGAGCATCGGTCCACGAGGATGGCGCGGTAAGTATGGTCGCGACGGTTGGCGGCCACCGAAAGCCTTCTGGCGGCGAAATGAGAGACAGCCAGGTGGATTCCGCAGCCATTGAATGTGCTGTGTCTGATTTTCTGGCGCTCGTGCGAACCTGGAGTGAGTTGCGCGGCGTCCGGGATCAGGACGTCAGGGTAGGTATCGAATGGCCTCACGTGAAACCGCTGCTCATTCAGACGGTGGACCAGAGTGGATACCCGTATGACGGCACGTCGGTCCCCTTGAAACGCTACGTACCCGTCAGCGCGACGATCGACGCAGGTGCGGCGGATGAAGAATACCTGTCGCGGGTCTACGAAGTCGCTGAGGACTGCGTCAATCAGGGTGGGATTAAGAACGTCAGGATGATCAAGCGCGCCGAGACTGGGGGATAGTTCAGTTTCGCGCGCGAGACTTGCGAGTTGGGTTGAGGCGATGTGGACGTTCGGAAAAGCGCCTCACCCAGTCGTCGTATGTCGTCACCAGCTCGGGCTCGCGGTCAACGAGCGCACGGCGGAGGAACGGACCAGTTTCAGAGATTAGACGAGGTTCGCTGGCAGTGAGCGGCTCACCGTTCGGGAGAAGCATGACGACTCGATCTGGATCAAAACTGTCGCTCGTAGCGTCGGGGTTGAGCGACCACGCTTCCTGGGTCGCGGCCTCACGCATCCGCTGACGGATCTTGAGTTGCGCGTCAAGCGACTCCGACAGACCTTCGAAGTGGTGTTCGCGGAGTCCAGCGAAGGGCTCGACGATTAGGTCGATGAGCGGATCGGGTCGGTCCATTTCGCGAACTGCTTCGACGTGAGCGTCCACGTATCGGTGGCGGAGCGCACTCGGAGAGATGTGCTGAAGCGCAGCCAGTGCCCCGAGGTTGGGTCTTTCGGTTGCGAGGTTTCGATGTCGAAGTGGACCCGAACCGTCGTCGCGACCGCAGAAGGTCAGTGTTCTGGGTGCGACGAACTGGCCGCTCCCGGCACATCCCCGGCACAACGATCGTCGGGGCCACTTGTCGCGCTTCGCTCGCTCAACGACCAGGGAGGTCGGAGCGCTCAAACGTCGGCGGATCGGAAGCATCCGATTCAGGCTCGTAATCAAGCCCTCA
The DNA here is from genome assembly GCF_030209555.1 of Microbacterium sp. LMC-P-041. Classification (NCBI taxonomy): domain Bacteria; kingdom Bacillati; phylum Actinomycetota; class Actinomycetes; order Micrococcales; family Microbacteriaceae; genus Microbacterium; species Microbacterium sp. LMC-P-041. The sequence continues at coordinate 379,890 of NZ_JARVRV010000008.1, read as the reverse complement.
TCAGGGAAAAAGCGGAAACCCCCGCCATGTAGAAGCTAGGCGAGGGTTCCTAAGGTGACTGTAATGATCACCCTGTGGCTCCGACGGGCGTCGATCCCGTGACCTCACGATTTTCAGTCGTGCGCTCTACCAACTGAGCTACAGAGCCATGCGACCGGCTAGACCTGTCGCATCTAGACGAAAGGCCCTTCTCGAAGAAAAGGGCCCGTCGCTTAGAGCGACCCTGACGGGACTTGAACCCGCGACCTCCGCCGTGACAGGGCGGCACGCTAACCAACTGCGCTACAGGGCCATACTTGTTTTCAATTGTACCGGAAGGAGTGACCCCAACGGGATTCGAACCCGTGCTACCGCCGTGAAAGGGCGGCGTCCTAGGCCGCTAAACGATGGGGCCGAAGTCTGTCCCGGAGGACTTCCTTGCCGACGCTCAAGCATAAGGGAAGATCTGAGCAAAACGCGAATCGAGGGCGAGCCTGCTGTCTCCCGGGCGTGTTCAGGAGGACGATGGACTCACATCGCTGTGCCCTCTCCCGCTGTCCGTCCACTGGTGCGGATGTGAAAGAAGTTGTTAGTGTGGCATCTGTGAAACCGGCGAAAGGGGCCGTGTGAACGACCATTACTCCACGTCGGATGCTGCTGCGGCGGCGTCCGACGACTGCGGCTGCGCGCCGACCCCTGCGGAGAGCCGCGCGTTCTGGAAGGACCGTTCGGTCACCCGTCGCAGCGCCCTCACATTCGGCGCGCTCAGCGTCGTCGCCCTCAGCGCCTTCGGCGTCTCCTCAGGAGTGACCGCCGCGTACGCAGCCTCGTACCCCAGCTGGGACGACGTGCAGAACGCCATGAACAACGAGTCCGCGAAGGCAGCGGAGGTCACGCGCATCGAGGGACTCATCCAGTCGCTCAAGCAGCGGGTGGCGGATGCGCAGGCCAAGGCCGTGCTCGCGGGCGAGGAGTACAACGCCGCGCAGCTCGCCTACTTCGACGCCATCGCCGTCGCGGAAGAGCTCCAGTCGAAGGCCGATGAGCAGGCCGTCGCCGCCGATGACGCCACGAAGAAGGCGGCCCAGCTCGCGGCGCAGCTGTATCGCAACGGCGGCGACGACACCGCCCTCGAGCTGTTCTTCGCCGGCTCGGCCGACAACGCCGACCAGCTGCTCTCGCGTCTCGGCACGATGGACAAGGTCTATCAGTACAACCAGACGGTGCACGACAACGCGGTCGCTGCCCGCAACTCGGCCCAGCAGCTCACCGATCAGGCTGTCGTCGCCCGCACGGAGCGCGATCGCCTGCAGCAGATCGCCGAGCAGAAGATGATCGAGGCTCAGGCCGCTGCGGACGCCGCTCAGGCTGCGCTCGACGAGCAGTCGGCGAACCTCGCGACGATGCAGGCACAGCTCTCAGCCCTGAAAGACGCCACGGCGACGACCGTGGCCGGGTACAAGGAGGGCGTGCGCGTCGCGGAGGAGGAGCGCAAGCGTCGCGAAGCGGCCGAGGCCGCGGCAGCCGCCGCAGGCAACGGCGGTGGCGGAGGTGGCGGCGGAGGCGTCGGCGGTTCGCCGGGTTCCGGCGGCTGGGTTCGACCGCACGGAGGACACCGGAGCGCCGGATTCGGCCCCCGGCCCAAGCCCTGCGCAGCCTGCTCCGGCTACCACTACGGCGTCGACCTCGCGAACGGGTGCGGCGCGGCGATCTATGCGGCGCAGTCCGGCACCGTCGACTACGCCGGTCCGCGCGGCAACTACGGCAACTACATCCGCATCCAGCACGGTGGGGGAGTCTCCTCCGGCTATGCCCACATCAGGGACGGCGGCTTCGCCGTCCGCAGCGGGTCGTGGGTCAACTCCGGTCAGGTCATCGCCTATGCGGGCAACACCGGAGCATCCGTCGGCTGCCACCTGCACTTCGAGGTGTACATCAACGGCGCGTACACCAACCCGATCACGTTCCTCGCAGATCGCGGCGTCTCGGTCTGAGAACGACCACGACGAGAAGACCCCCGGCCGCTGAGCGGAACCGGGGGTCTTCTCGTCGGAGCCTGGGGTCAGTGACCCTGCTCGCCGAAGCGGACGATCGCCTCGTCGAGGATGCGCTGCGCCTCTGCGGCGTCGCCCCATGCGTCGACCTTGACCCACTTGTTGGGCTCGAGGTCCTTGTAGTGCTCGAAGAAGTGCTCGATCTCCTTCTTGGTGTACTCGGCGACGTCGCCGATGTCCTGGATGTGGGCCCAACGGGGGTCCTTCGACAGCACGGCGACGAGCTTGTCGTCTCCGCCGGCCTCGTCGCTCATCTTGAGCACGGCGACCGGGCGCACCTCGACGACGACGCCGGGGTAGATGGCGTGGTCGAGGAGCACGAGAACGTCGAGCGGGTCGCCGTCCTCGCCGAGGGTGTTGTCGAAGTAGCCGTAGTCGGCGGGGTACCCGAAGGTCGTGTAGAGCACGCGGTCGAGGTGCACTCGTCCGGTCTCGTGGTCGACCTCGTACTTCACGCGGCTGCCGCGCGGGATCTCGATGACGGCGTCGTGTGCGCCCATGCGTGTGCTCCTCAGAAATGACGGTTGGATGCCGCGCACTAGCCTAGCCGGGCCGTCGACGGGTGCTGTCAGCGTTCGGCGGCCGGGGCGATGCCGAGCAGTGCATCCTGGACGGCCGCCGTGCGGTCGCGGATGGCGGCAGCCACCGCGGCGACCGCGGGCTGGCGCAGCGAGTCCGGACGCAGCACCATCCAGTAGGGCAGGCGCTCGGCGAAGTCGTCGGGGAGGAGCCGCACCAGATCGGCGTGGCCGTCGGCCAGGAAGCACGGAAGGAAGCCGATCCCCGCGCCGGCGCGTGTGGCCTCGACATGGACGAAGACATTGGTCGAGCTGAGCGAATCCGGCATCCCCGGCACGAGTCGTCGAGGAGCATCCAGATCGTCGACCTGGAGCATCGAATCGACGAAGTAGACCAGCGGATGCCTGCTCAGCTCATGGGAATCGGCGGGCGTCCCGTGCTCGTCCAGGTACCCGTGCGACGCGTACATGCCCAAGGTGTAGAAGCCGAGTCGGATGGCCTCGGCGCGGTGCACCTGCGGTTCTCCGACCACCACTTCCAAGTCCAGCCCGGAACGGTACTGCAGAGCCCGCCGGGTGACGTTGACGATCTCGACGCTGAGTCTCGGATACTTTCGCCGCAGCTGCGCGACCGCGGGCGCGATGACGAACGCACTGAACCCGTCGGTGGCGGAGATCCGCACGACCCCGGCTATCTGATCGGACTCGGCTTCTCCTTCATGGATCGTCGCCACCGCCGTCTCCACGTCCTCGGCAGCGCGCACCGCCCGACGCCCGAGGTCTGTCAACTCCCACCCTCCCGAGCTGCGGGCGAGGACCCGCCCGCCCAGGACTCTCTCCAATGCGGCGATGCGTCGCGAGACTGTCGTGTGATTCAGCCCCAGGCTCTGGCCGGCAGTCGTGAAGCGACCGGTGCGCGACACGGCGAGAAGGATGAGGAGATCGTCGGCGTGCGGCTCGGAGGAACTCGGGGAAGATGTCACATCTGCAATTGTGCACTCCGTCTCTGCTCGACTGGTCATTGGCGCACAGAGCCGGGCGTGCACATACTGGCGGAGGCCGCCCGCAGACGGGATACCGGCCCGCCAGGCAGCCGTCGACGAGGACGCTGCAGAACACGAAGGAGTGCATTCATGGGCGTCGAGCAACCGGTCGACTCGCAGGTCGAGACCCGAACATCCGGGCTGAAGAAGATCGTGGCCGCCTCGATGGTGGGCACGGTGGTGGAGTGGTACGAGTTCTTCCTCTACGCCACCGCCGCATCGCTCGTCTTCGGCACCTTCTTCTTCCCCAACGCCGGCACCGAGCTCGACGGCATCATCGCCGCATTCCTGACCTACGCGGTCGGATTCATCGCCCGTCCGCTCGGCGGCATCGTGTTCGGCCAGATCGGCGACAAGCTCGGCCGCAAGCACACCCTGCAGATCACCATCATCCTCGTCGGGGTCGCGACCTTCCTGATGGGGTGCCTGCCCGGCTTCGATTCGATCGGCTACTGGGCGCCGGCGCTGCTCGTGCTCCTGCGATTCATCCAGGGGTTCGCCGTCGGCGGTGAATGGGGCGGTGCCGTGCTGCTGGTCGCCGAGCAGAGCCCCGACAGGTCTCGCGCGTTCTGGTCGAGCTGGCCCCAGGCCGCCGTCCCGGTGGGCAACCTGCTGGCGACCCTGGTGCTGCTCGGCATGTCCTGGGCGCTTCCCGCCGACCAGTTCCTGAGCTGGGGATGGCGCGTGGCGTTCTGGGTCTCGGCGATCGTCGTCGTCATCGGCTATTACATCCGCCGGCACGTCAGCGAGGCACCCATCTTCCTCGAGGCCCGCGCACAGGTCGAGGCCGACAAGGCCGTGAGCTACGGAGTGCTCGAGGTCGTGCGCAAGTACCCGCGGGGCATCTTCGGAGCCATGGGCCTGCGCTTCGCGGAGAACATCCTGTACTACATCATCGTCTCGTTCACGATCGTGTACCTGAAGACGGTGCACGCCTACGACACGAGTCAGCTGCTGCTGGCGCTTCTGGTCGCGCACGCCATCCACTTCGTCGTGATCCCGCAGGTCGGCCGGCTCTCGGACGCCTGGGGACGCAAGCCCGTCTACCTCGCCGGCGCGGTGCTCGGAGCCAGCTGGGCGTTCTTCGCATTCCCGATGTTCGACACCCAGAACCCGTTCGTGATCATCGCGGCGGTCACGATCGGTCTGTGCTTCCACGCGCTCATGTATGCGGGGCAGCCGGCGATCATGGCCGAGATGTTCCCGACCCGCATGCGCTATTCCGGCGTCTCCCTGGGGTACCAGGTCACCTCGATCGTCGCGGGCTCGCTCGCGCCGATCATCGCCACGGCCCTGCTGCAGGACTTCGGCTCGTGGCTGCCGGTGGCGATCTACGTCGCGGCAGCTTGCGCCGTCACCGCGGTTGCGGTGGTCACCCTCAAGGAGACCCGCGGGGTGTCCCTGCACGACATCGATGACGCGGATGCACGCAAGCACGGGCTGAACACTCCCCGGGTGAGCGCGGCATGACCGAGCGAAGCATCGAGCGGCCGGATGCGGCCGGTCTGTCGCTGAGCGGCCGCCGAGCCCTGGTGACGGGAGGCGCCAGCGGGATCGGCCTGGCGGTCGTGCGAGCATTGGCCGCGCGTGGCGCTCATGTCGTGGTCGCAGACAAGGATCGCGCGCAGTGCGAGGCCGCCGCGGCCGACGTCGGAGGCTCGAGCTGGGTGGTCGATCTGCTGGAGCCGGCCGCCGTCACCGACGACCGGCTGGCCGACGTGCTGGCCGGTGTCGACATCCTGGTGAACAACGCCGGGATCCAGCACATCAGCCCGATCCAGGATTTCGATCCCGAGGACTTCCGACGGATCGTGACCCTCATGTTGGAGGTTCCGTTCCTGCTGATCCGCGCGGCTCTGCCGGAGATGTACGCGAACGGGTTCGGCCGGATCGTGAACGTCTCATCGGTGCACGGACTGCGCGCATCGCCCTACAAGTCCGCCTACGTCGCGGCCAAGCACGGGCTGGAGGGACTGTCGAAGGCCACCGCGCTCGAAGGAGGGGAGCACGGCGTCACCAGCAACTGCGTCAACCCCGGCTACGTGCGCACGGCGCTGGTCGAGAAGCAGCTGTCCGACCAGGCGCGTGTGCACGGCATCCCTGAAGCCGAGGTGCTGGCGAAGATCATGCTGACCGAAAGCGCGATCAAGCGCCTGATCGAGCCCGACGAGGTGGCATCGCTGGTGGCCTGGCTGGCGAGCGACGAGGCGTCGATGGTCACCGGGGCGAGCTACGCGATGGACGGCGGCTGGTCGGCGCGATGAGGAACGATCCGCGTCCAGAGCCGATCCAGGAGCGATGACAGAGGTCCGGTGAGCCAGAGCAGCAGCAGGGCGAGGTACCCCACCCCTCCGAGGCTGATCGCCAGCAGCATCGCCACCGCCGAGAGCAGGATCGAGGCGATGTCGGCGGCGGCACCGTGACGGATGCGGGAGGGCGGCGTCTTCGTCAGGTCAGGGTGCCGCAGCAGATAGATGCGCGCGCCGAGCGTGGTGATCTGCGTGGCGATGAGCGTGCCGATGTAGAGGACCACCTGCAGTGGGTCGGTGTCCATCTGGCCGAGCATCGCCGTAGGCACCGGCAGCCAGACGATCGTCGCCATCCAGGCCACGTTGAGCTCGTTCGGTCCTGAACCGCAGCACGTGATCCGTCACGGCGCCAGGCTAGAGCGCGATGCCCGTCGAGCGCGAGCGCTGTGCGGTGATCCGTCCCCGTGATCTACCGTTGGTCTGTGCCGTCGCTCTCTCCCGTCATCGCCGAGATCCGCCTCGCCGTGCGCACCGCGCTCGCCGATCTGCCCGAGGGGTCGACAGTCGTCGTCGCTCTCTCCGGGGGAGCGGACTCCCTCGCGCTCGCCGCGGCGACCGCTTTCGAGGCGCCCAAGCTCGGGCTTCGGGTGGGCACGCTCACCGTCGACCATGGGCTGCAGAACGGGTCGGATGCCGTCGCCGCGCGCGCTGCGAGAGCGGCGGCCGCGCTGGGGCTCGACGCGCTGGTCGTGCGCGTGGAGGTCGGCGCTGACGGAGGCCCTGAGGCAGCGGCGCGAGACGCGCGGTACCGGGTGCTGAAGGACGCCGCGACGGATGCCGGTGCGGCGGCCGTGATCCTCGGGCATACGCTCGACGACCAGGCCGAGACGGTGCTGCTCGGTCTCGCACGCGGATCCGGCGCCGCGAGCCTGCAGGGGATGGCTCCCGTGCGAGAGGACGATGACGGACTGCGCTGGGTGCGCCCGATGCTCGGGGTGCGGCGCGAGACCACACGAGCGTTCTGCGCGGAATCCGATCTCGAGGTCTGGGACGACCCGCACAACACAGAGGATCGGTTCGCCCGGGTGCGGGTGCGCGACCGGGTCCTTCCGGTGCTCGAGACCGAGCTCGGCCCCGGCATCGCCGAGGCGCTCGCGCGCACCGCCGAGCAGCTGCGCGAAGACGCCGAGGCGTTCGACGAGATGATCCACGAGACGATCGAGGACATCGTCGAGCACGCCGAGGCGGGGATCTCCGTGAGCGTCGCCGCACTCGCCGCGAACCCCGCCGCTCTCCGCAACCGCATCATCCGACTCGTGGTCGACAGCGAGTTCGGCGTGAGCCTGACCCGATCGCAGACCCTCGAGGTCGCTCGTCTGGCGATCGACTGGTCGGGTCAGGGGCCCATCGATCTGCCGGGGTGCTCGGCGGCTCGAGCGGGCGGTCGCATCGTGTTCACCGCGCGCTGAGCCGCGGCATCCCACTCCTCGCGGAGACGGAGAACTCCCGCGGTCGCCTCCTCAGGAGGGGGCCGCAGGGGTGTCGTCCGGCAGGCTGGCGGGGGCTACTTCTTTCCGCCCAGCAGGCCGCCGAGGATGTCTCCGATTCCGCCGCCGCCCGACGAGCTTCCGCCGCCGAGGATGCCGCCGAGGATGTCTCCGATTCCGCCGCCGCCCGTGGAGCCGCCGCCGAGGATGCCGCCGATGACGTCACCGATTCCGCCGCCGCCCGACTGCGACTCTGCAGGCGCGGACTTCGCGGACTTGTCCTTGGTGGCGTTGGCGATCAGGCCCATCACGATCGGAGCGAGGATCGGAAGGAGCTTGCCGAAGTCGATGCCGGCGGTCTCCTTCGACTCGGTGAGCTTCTGTGTGACCTTCTGCTCGTCGTCGCCGAGGATGTGCGAGACGATCTTGCCGCCGTCGGTCTGATCGATGTCGTCGACCTTCGCCGCACCGGTCCGTCCCTCGTGGCGCTTGAGCGCGTTCTCGATCGCGGAGGAGCCCTCAGCGGTCGAGGCGTTCTTGGCGAGGCCACCGAGCAGCACCGCTCCGCCCTGTTCGACCGCCTCCTTGGCGACGTCGGGGGAGACTCCGAGCTTCGCGGCGATGTCGTCGATCGGGACCTGCTTCAGGATGTCGTCGAGAGCCATGGGTGAATCCTTCCGTCCGGGGCGTCCGCCCGTCACACCGTCAGAGTAGTGGGGATGCCGGCGCGCATCCGGAATTCTGGTCGACGATCTGCGGATGCTGTGCAGGACCATGGTGATGCGTCGCCTAAAATCGATCCATGCGCGCCGCGGAGATCCAGGACGACCTTGCTCAGATCCTCGTCACAGAGGAGGAGATCATCGCGAAGCTCGATGAGCTCGCGGCCCAGGTGGCGATCGATTACGAGGGCAAGGAGATCATCCTCGTCGGCGTGCTCAAGGGCGCGGTCATGGTCATGGCCGACTTCGCCCGCGCACTTCCGTTCCACGCTCCGATGGACTGGATGGCCGTCTCGAGCTACGGTGCGAGCACCAAGTCGAGTGGTGTCGTGCAGATCCGCAAGGACCTCGACACCGACCTGAACGGCAAGCACGTGCTGATCGTCGAGGACATCATCGACTCGGGTCTGACCCTCAGCTGGTTGCTCGAGAACTTCGAGTCGCGCGGCGCGGAGTCCATCGAGGTGCTCGCCCTCCTCCGCAAGCCCGAGGCCGCGAAGGTGGTCATCGACTGCAAGTACGTCGGCTTCGACATCCCGACCGACTTCGTGGTCGGCTACGGCCTCGACTACGACGAGCGCTACCGCAACCTGCGCGATGTGGCCGTGCTGGCCCCGCACGTCTACAGCTGAGCGGACGCTCCGGCGCACCCGCTACGCCGTGGGTGAACGCACAGCGGCCACCTAGGGCGCGCGCGATACGCTGATCCGACCATGGATGTCAAGAAGCTCACGCGGAACCCGCTGATCTACGTCGCTCTGATCGGACTGCTGCTGTTCGGCGGCTTCCTGCTGATCTCGAACCTCGGCGCCCCCAAGCAGATCACGACCCAGGAGGGTCTCGAGCTGCTCGGCGGCAAGACGGTGACCGAGGTCGTCAACACCGACGGCGACCAGCGGGTCGACATGACCCTGTCCAAGGCCTTCGAGGGCGCGGACAAGGTGCAGTTCTACTACGTCGACGCCCGGGCCGAAGAAGTGGTCACGGCGATCAACGACGCCGACCCGAAGGACGGCTTCAACGATGCCGTTCCGCGTGCGACCTGGTTCGACGGCATCCTCTCCCTTCTTCTTCCTCTCGTGCTGCTCGGCCTGCTGTTCTGGTGGCTCCTGTCGTCGATGCAGGGCGGCGGCGGCAAGGTCATGCAGTTCGGCAAGTCCAAGGCCAAGCTCGTCAACAAGGAGACCCCGACCGTCACCTTCGCCGACGTCGCCGGTGCGGACGAGGCGATCGAGGAGCTCCACGAGATCAAGGAGTTCCTCCAGGACCCGGCCAAGTTCCAGGCCATCGGCGCCCGCATCCCGAAGGGCGTGCTGCTGTACGGCCCTCCCGGAACCGGAAAGACGCTGCTCGCCCGCGCGGTCGCCGGCGAGGCGGGAGCCCCGTTCTACTCGATCTCGGGTTCCGACTTCGTCGAGATGTTCGTCGGTGTCGGCGCATCGCGAGTGCGCGACCTGTTCAACGTGGCGAAGGAGAACTCTCCCGCCATCATCTTCATCGATGAGATCGACGCCGTCGGTCGTCACCGCGGTGCCGGCATGGGCGGCGGAAACGACGAGCGCGAGCAGACGCTCAACCAGATGCTCGTCGAGATGGACGGCTTCGACCCGAACGCGAACGTCATCGTGATCGCCGCGACGAACCGTCCCGACATCCTCGACCCCGCGCTGCTGCGTCCGGGCCGCTTCGACCGCCAGATAGGCGTCGACGCCCCTGACCTCCGCGGCCGCCAGAAGATCCTCGAGGTGCACAGCAAGGGCAAGCCGCTGTCGAAGAGCGTCGACCTCGAGGTCGTCGCCCGCAAGACTCCCGGATTCACGGGTGCCGATCTCGCGAATGTCCTCAATGAGGCCGCGCTGCTGACCGCCCGCTCGAATGCGCAGCTGGTCGACAACCGTGCGCTCGACGAGGCCATCGACCGTGTGATCGCCGGCCCTCAGCGTCGCACCCGCGTGATGAAGGACAAGGAGAAGCTCATCACCGCGTATCACGAGGGCGGTCACGCTCTCGCAGCTGCGGCGATGAACTACACCGACCCTGTGACGAAGATCACGATCCTGCCTCGCGGCAAGGCCCTCGGCTACACGATGGTGCTGCCGCTCGACGACAAGTACTCCGTCACGCGCAACGAGCTGCAGGATCAGCTCACGTACGCGATGGGTGGCCGCGTCGCCGAGGAGATCATCTTCCACGACCCGACCACCGGTGCCTCGAACGACATCGAGAAGGCGACCTCGATCGCCCGCAAGATGGTCATCGAGTACGGCATGACCACCCAGGTGGGTCCGGTCAAGCTCGGTTCCGAGGGTGGCGACATGTTCGTCGCGCGCGACATGGGCCGTGGCCGCGAGTACTCCGAGAAGGTCGCGGAGCGGGTGGATGCCGAGGTGCGCGCACTCATCGAGCAGGCGCACAACGAGGCGTACGAGGTCATCAGCGCCAACCGCGACATCCTCGACAGGCTCGCTCTGGCCCTCCTCGAGGAGGAGACGCTGGACCACAATCAGATCGCCGAGATCTTCACCGAGGTGAAGAAGCTCCCCGAACGTCCGCTGTGGCTCTCGAGCGAAGACCGCCCCGTCTCGGAGCGTCCCCCGATCGAGGTCCCGAAGAAGGACGTCTCGCTGGCTGCTTCGATCCAGGCGCCGGCGTCGGCTCCGCGCACACAGCCAGGATCGGCGGGAGCCGGTCAGGCTCGACCAGCGACGGCCTGACCCGTGTCTGTCGACCGCGCGCGTGTCGAGCGACTCACCAGGGAACTGCTCGAGGCGATCGGCGAAGACCCTGACCGCCCCGGGCTGAAGCAGACGCCGACGCGGATGGGCGATCTGTATGCGGAGTTCTTCGCCGGGGTCGGCGAAGACCCCGCAGCGCCTCTCGCGCACACGATCAGCGTCGCCCGGGGTCCCGCACCCCACACGCTCCCCTCGGGGGCCGTGCTGCTGCGGGACATCCGATTCCGGTCGGTGTGCGAGCACCACCTGCTGCCGTTCGCGGGGCGCGCGCACATCGCCTACCTTCCGGGCGAGCAGGTGGTCGGGCTGGGCGCGCTCGTGCGCGTCGTCGAGATCCTCGCCACCCGCCCCCAGGTGCAGGAACGACTCGGCGAGCAGATCGCCGACACCATCGCGGAGCACCTCGACACCCGCGGAGTGCTCGTCGTGCTGGATGCCAGCCACGGCTGTGTGACGATGCGCGGAGGACGGCAGCCGGAGGCGTCCACGCTGACCATCGCCGCCCGCGGCGAGTACACGGACCCGATCGCGAGGGCGGAGCTCATCGCGCTGATCGGCGCCCCGAGCGCGGGGCACGCATGACGGGGATCTGGGGGATCGTCAACGTCACGCCCGACTCGTTCAGCGACGGCGGTCGGTATCTCGACGTGGATCGGGCCGTCGAACACGGCCTGCGGCTGCGGACCGAGGGAGCAACCGTGCTCGACGTCGGCGGCGAGTCGACGAGGCCGGGAGCCGAGCGCGTGGGGGCGGAGATCGAGCAGGAGCGCGTGCTCCCCGTGATCGAGCGACTCGTCGCTGAGGGCGCGCCTGTGAGCATCGACACCATCAACGCGTCGACTGCGGCGGCGGCCGTCCGAGCGGGCGCTCGGATCGTCAACGACGTCTCCGGCGGACTCGCCGACCCCGACATGCTGGCTGCCGTCGCCGAGTCCGGCGCGGATTATGCGATCGGCCACTGGCGTGGTTTCTCCGCTGACATGTACGAGCACGCCGAGTATCGTCGTGCCGCCCGCGAGGTCGCGGGAGAGCTGCGCGAGCGCATGGGCGAGGCCGCGGCTGCGGGAATCGCGCCGTCGCGCCTGATCGTCGACCCGGGGATCGGATTCTCGAAGAAGGGCGGCCAGAACTGGGGCGTCCTCCGCGGCCTCGACGAGATCGTCGCGCTGGGGCCACGCGTGCTCGTGGGCACCTCCCGGAAGAGGTTCCTCGCGGAGACCATCGGCGCCGACCCTGCGGCGGTGTCCGAGGCGCGTCGCGACCTCGCGACAGCGGTCACGAGCGCCCTTGCCGCCCGCGCCGGAGTCTGGGCCGTCAGAGTCCACGATGTCGGTGCCACCCGCGATGCTCTGGCCATCGTGCATGCCTGGGAGGGATGAACCATGGATGTCCTCGACGAGATCGTCCTCACCGGACTGACCGTGTTCGGTCGGCACGGCGTGTACGACCACGAGCGGGAGAACGGTCAGGAGTTCACGATCGATCTGCGCCTTCGGATGCCGCTGGACGATGCGGCGTCATCGGACGACGTGGCCGACACGGTGCACTACGGAGAGCTCGCCGAGAGAGTCGCAGAGGTCGTCGCGGGCGAGCCGGTGAACCTCATCGAGACGCTCGCCGATCGCATCGCGGCTGTCGCGCTCGCCGACGCCCGGGTGCACTCCGTCACCGTCACGGTGCACAAGCCGCATGCTCCGATCGCCCTGACCTTCTCGGACGTCGCCGTCACCGTGCACCGGGCGCGACAGCAGTTCGCCGAGGAGGAGTCGCGATGAGTCGCAATCTGGCGAACCCGCCGAGTCTCCCCGGCTCGCGACCCGGGCGCGAGGATGCCGTCGCGGTCGTCGCCTTCGGCGCGAATCTCGGTGATCGCGAAGGCACGATCCGCGCCGCCGCCGAGCGCATCTCGCGACTGCCGCTGGTCAGAGACGTGCGGTTGTCCTCGTTGATCGAAACCGTCGCGCTGCGGCTCGACGGGCCGGATCCCGACGCCCCGGGGTATGTGAACGCGGTCGCCCTGGTCACCTCCCGCCTCGCTCCCTCGATCCTGCTCGGCATGCTGCACGCGATCGAAGACGAGTACGGCCGCGAGCGCCTGGAGAGATGGGGCGATCGGACACTCGACCTCGACCTGATCGCCTACGGTGACGAGTCGGCGGAGGGTGACGGACTGCAGCTGCCGCATCCCCGTGCGTTCGAGAGGTTGTTCGTCCTCGAGCCGTGGCTCGAACTCGATCGCGACGCAGTGCTTCCCGGTGCGGGCCGCGTCGCCGACCTCGTCGCGGATCTGCGACGCCGGGAGCAGCGATGAAGCGCACCTCGATCGGACTCCTCGTGCTCCTCGCCGTGCTCGCCGCCGGCGCGGGTTTCGTCCTCGACCACATGCTGACGGCGATGGGCCGCACGACCTTCACGCCGTCGTTGCTGCTGCCCGTGCTGCTCCTGCTCATCGGCGCAGCCTCGCTGGGCGTCGCCTGGCCCGTGCGCGCGAGTGTTCGCAACGGCGTCCGCATCGATCCGTTCCGTGCGACGCGCGCGGTGACGCTGGCCCGCGCGTCCAGTCTCGTCGGGGCGATCATGGCGGGGTTCGGAGCGGGCCTCTTGGCGTTCCTCCTCTCCCGGCCGATCGATCCCCCGGTAGGGTCGACTGTGGCGATGCTGGCACTGATCGGAAGCGCGGTCGTGCTGGCCGTCGCCGCGCTCATCGCCGAACAGTTCTGCATACTTCCGAAGGATCCTGATGACTCAGAACCCAGAGATCGAGCCGGGGATCCCGGCCCCGCTGAACTCGGCGGAGGTCACTGACCGCGCGGCCCTCGACCAGGGCACGTACCCGCAGCTGCGCACCGCGCGCAGCGAGGCGAGACTCGAGCTCGACGGGACCTGGCATCAGATCTCCCCTCGCTACGTGGTCTCGCAGAACGTGCAGAACCTGATCTTCATCGCCGTCGTCCTCGCGGTCGCGGCGGTTCTCGCGCTCGTGCTGCATCAGACCTGGGCGTGGATCCCGGCGGGTGTCGTCGTGCTCATCACGCTGATCACCATGGTCATCCTGCCGAGGCAGGCGAGGGCCATCGGATACATGCTCCGCGAAGACGACATCGTCTTCCGCAAGGGCATCCTCTGGCAGCGCATGATCGCCGTGCCCTACGGACGTATGCAGCTCGTCGACATCACCCAGGGGCCGCTGGATCGCGCGTTCGGCATCTCCCAGCTGAAGATGGTCACCGCCGCCGCGACGACCGGAGTGCAGATCCCCGGTCTCACCCAGACGGCGGCAGAAGCGCTGCGGGACACCCTGATCGAGGTCGCCGAGACTCGCCGGACGGGCCTGTGAGCGAGCACCAGCCGCCGGCACCGACGGGAGAGCGGCCCAGCGCGGCCACCGGGCGCGAGACCCTCGCCGACGGCGAGTGGCATCGGATGCATCCGCTCACCCCGCTCTTCAAGGGCGGGCTGGCCCTGATCATCATCGCGGGCATCGCGATCGCCAACCTTCGCGACCGTCTGATCGCCTGGTTCGTCGACCTCTTCACCCCCGAAGAGGCGCAGTACGACTACAGCGGCGGGGATCCCGTCGACTGGGTGCTGCAGAACAACCTCATCGTCATCGTGCTGCTCAGCGTGCTCGGACTGGTCGTCGTCCTCGTCCTCATCTTCTGGTTCATCTGGCGCTTCCAGCAGTTCCGGATCACGGGGGATCACGTCGAGGTCCGCAAGGGCATCGTCTTCCGCTCGCACCGTCGCGCTCCGCTCGACCGGGTGCAGGGCGTCAACCTCACCCGTCCGTTCCCCGCGCGCATCATCGGACTCGCGAAGCTCGAGGTCGTCGGTGCCGGCACCGATTCCAACGTCGAGCTCGAGTACCTCGCGACTCCGCGCGCAGAGGCGGTGCGCACCGACATCCTGCGCCTCGCCTCGGGTGCGCGCGCAGCCAGGCTCACAGCTGCGGACGCCGCGGCCGGCGTGCGCTCCTCTGACGCCGCAGGCTCGGGGACGGTCGCGCCCGGTTCGGCACGGGCACAGCTCGTCGGATCGATGAACGCCGGCGTCAACGATCTGATCAGCGGCGTCGACCTCGCCGACGTCGAGCCCGAGAGTGTGGTGAAGATCCCGACGGGGCGTCTCGTCGGCTCCCAGCTCATCTCGAGCGTCCTCTGGCTCATCTTCTTCGGGATCATCTTCGGCGTCGCGGTCGGCGGCGTCGCGATCGGCTCGCTGATCGACGGAGACCCCATCGGCGGGTTCCTCGGTCTCGGGATCACGCTGGGGATCGCGATCCCCATGATCATCGCGATCGTCGGAATCACCTGGGCGCAGATCTCGAAGTCGCTGCGCTACTCGATCGCCCCGACGCCCGACGGCGTGCGGATCACCTACGGTCTGCTGACGACCGTGACCGAGACGCTGCCGCCTGGACGCATCTTCGCCGTGGAGGTCACGCAGTCGCTGCTGTGGCGGCCGTTCGGCTGGTGGACCATCAGGATCAACCGCATGAGCGGCAAGAGCGCCGCTCAGCAGTCGTCAGGTTCGGCGCAGCAGTTCAGCGTCGTGCTGCCGGTCGGCAAGCGCGCCGATGTCGAACGCGTGCTCGCGCTGATCCTTCCCGATGCTCCGGTCGCCGACATCCCGCTCGTGTGGGAGCACGGCATTCTCGGGCCGGTCGAGGGCGACCCGTACCGGACGATGCCTCGGCGCGCATGGTGGCGCAGGCCCGTGTCGTGGAAGCGTCACGGCTTCGCGTTGACCGAGTTCGGACTCCTGCTCCGGCGTGGCATCGTCTGGCGCAAGCTGGCGATCTTCCCGCTCGCCCGGCTGCAGGGAGTGTCGCTCTCGCAGGGGCCGATCGACCGTGCGCAGCGTGTGTCCGGTGCGCAGGTGCACTCCGTGCAGGGGCTCATCACGGGCTATCTGTCGGGTCTCGAACGCGATGACGCGCTGTACCTGCTCGACAGGGTGAGCTCGGCAGCGGTCGCCGCGGCCGCGCGCGATCACACCCACCGGTGGGGCGAATACGTGACGGATGCCGAGGGAGCGCAGGTTCCCGGGTACCCGGTCGCCGGGGCGGATGCCGCTGCAGGCGTCTCCGGGACCCCGCTGCCTCCTCCGGCTCC
Source organism: Microbacterium sp. LMC-P-041 (assembly GCF_030209555.1). Classification (NCBI taxonomy): domain Bacteria; kingdom Bacillati; phylum Actinomycetota; class Actinomycetes; order Micrococcales; family Microbacteriaceae; genus Microbacterium; species Microbacterium sp. LMC-P-041. The sequence continues at coordinate 363,989 of NZ_JARVRV010000008.1, read as the reverse complement.
GCCTGTCGCGCCACCGGCTCCGCCTGTCGTGCCTCCGGCTCCGCCTGTCGCTCCGCCCGTACCTCCGGCCCCGCCCGCAGCGCCGGCTCCGAACGGTGAGTGATCCGACGCGCCGCGATGGGCGCCTCGGAGTCGGCATCATCGGCGCGGGACGAGTGGGGCCGGTCATCGGCGCGGCTCTCGCCGGAGCAGGACACGCGATCATCGGCATCACGAGCGGCTCTGACGACGACCGTGCGTCAGCGGTGCTGCCGGACGTCCCGATCCTCGATGCGCTGGAGGTCGTGCGTCGCAGCGAGCTGGTCGTGGTGGCCGTTCCTCACGATCAGCTGGCGGGCCTGATCGCGGGCATCGCCGAGGTCGGAGGCTGGCAGCTCGGCCAGCTCGTGCTGCACACGGACCCCGGTCACGGCATCGAGGTGCTGCGACCGGCGGCCTCGAGCGGTGCGATCCCGCTCGCCGTGCATCCGGCGATCACCTTCACGGGCACGTCGATCGATCTGCGTCAGCTGCAGGCGAGCTATGCGGCGGTCACCGCTCCGGCGGCGGTGCTTCCCATCGCACAGGCTCTGGCAGTCGAGATGGGATGCGAGCCGGTCGTGATCTCGGAGGCGGATCGGGAGGCCTACGCCGACGCGATCCAGACCGTCACCGAGTTCTCACGCTCGATCATCGCGCAGTCCACCTCGCGCCTCGGTGAACTCGGCGTCGAGAACCCGGGGGGATACCTCTCCGCCCTGGTGCAGTCGACGGTCGAACGGGCGCTCCGCGATGCGTCAGGGCCGCCCCCTCTGCTCTGACGTCAGCGACCGCCCGAGAAGCCGCCTCCACCGCCTCCGCCGGAGAAGCCGCCGCCGAACGATCCGCCTGCGCTCGACGACGAGCTCGCACTCGGTGCCGCGTACGTCGCGGACGCGTGCGACGTCGCAGCGAACGCCACGAGCTGACCGCGGACGAAGGGCGCGCTGGGATCCCCGATCCACGACGCGCCTCGTTGCTCGTAGGCGTACACCTGCTCGAGAATGGCGCCCCATTCGTTCTCCATGCCGAACAGCATCGCGTAGGGGAGCAGGCGCTCGTAGACGACGATCACGTTCGCGCTGCCGTCCTGTCGCCTCTCGGCGCCCGTGTACGACTGGAGCATCCGGAGTCGGTCGGCTTCGGCGACGCGGATGAACTCCCTGACGCCCATGAGGTATTCGTACAGTCGGGCGCCTTCGGCGGTGAGGACGGTGTGCTTCGAGAAGCCGTAGAAGGAGGACAGGAGAACGAGGAAGACACCGAACGCGATCGCGACGAACGCAGGAATCGCTGTGACACGTCCGCCGATGATCCCCCAGAGGCCGAGGGCGAAGCCTGCGAGCACGACGCCGATCGCACACCACTGCAGGATCATCGCGCCCCTGCTGCGCGCCTTGGTGGTGAGGCCGCGTGACACCGCTGCCTCGATGCCGCTCTGCGACAGCGTCTTCATGCGGGCCGCGAAGTCCTCGCTCGAACTCGGAACCTCGGCGACTCCTGCGGCGTCGGCGCCGACGAAGAGCGCATCCAGTGCCTGGGCGTCGAGCTCGTCAGGAATCCTCCCACCCGGAAGGCGTCGCAGCCGTGGCTGCTCGACGTCGGTGCCCTCCTCGATGCGCAGCAGGCCGCGTACCGCGAGGTGGATGATCTCTGCGGGGATCGGGTCTTTGGCGCCGGGCACGATCCCGGCGGCCAGCAGTGGCGGCAGCGAATCCGGCACGTCGTACTGCGCGACGATGATGCCGCTGGATGTGCGTCGCTTCTTCTTGAACGCCGACACGGCGATCCAGCTTCCGACCGAGAGCCCGAGCCCGCCCAGTGCCGCGATCGCGGGAACGGTGTCGGTCACGGGATCGGGCTGCCGAGCCGACGGCTGCACAGCGGTGCCAGGGTCGAATCCGACGGCGACCGTGATCCCCTCGCCGGGGGAGAGCTCTTTCGCCTCGACAGCGAACTGCGCGCCGTCGGGCGACGCGACGAGGTCGCACTCGTTCGTCGATCCCTGGTAGCCGGTGTAGCAGCGGGCGTTTCCGGTCAACCGATCCGTCATCGTCTCGTCGAACACGATCTCCGCACGGAAGTCCTCGACGGGCTGCGTGCTGTCGAGAGGAAGGAGGTCCCAGTAGAACTCGTCGACTCCGGAGTCTGCCGCCAGGATCACGTCGCGCATCTCGTATTCGATCACGTAGGTCGTGAGTCCGCGCACGTAGTCGTCGTCGCCGGTGAGCACCAGCAGCAGCCCGTCCTCCTGCTCGGTCTCGTAGGGCACGTCGGCCCCGGTCTCGTCGGTCACCGACAGCACTCGCACATCGAGCCACGCGTTCTCGTAACTCGTCGGAAGGCCGCGGACGATCCCCTTGTTCTGATCGACCTCGGGGAATCGAGCCGTGAGGGACTCGGTGACGTGCATGTGCGAGCGGCCGTCGTCGTCGAGACCCACCTCGTACCGTGCATCCCACGATGCGTAGGAGAAGTCGTCCACGTCGGCGCGGATCGCGGTCGAGGCGCCGGCGGCGGGTGCGGGTCCCGCTGCTGCAGCTGCCGGTGTCGTGGGCACGAGCAGTGCAGCGGCGGTGAGACCGATCGTGACGAGCGTGCGGGCGAGTCTGGTGGCTGCCATGCTTCGAGGCTACCCAGACTCGACCGCAGGGTGAGGGGTCGGACCTCGGTAAACTGGACACGACTTTCAAGGAGCCCCGAATGACTGACGCGTCTGCCGCGCCCGAGACGACCACCGCCGCCACCGAAGAAGACGTCCACGAGCAGAAGGCCGTGCGCCTGGCGAAGCGCGAGCGTCTGGTCGCGAACCGCGCGGATGCCGGCGGGGGAGCGTTCCCTGTCAGCGTGCCGGTGACTCACCAGATCCCGGCGCTGCGCGCCGAGTACGGCGAGCTCGAGGCGGGTGCCGAGACGGGCGTCGTCGTCGGCGTCGCGGGTCGTGTGGTGTTCAGTCGCAACACCGGCAAGCTGTGCTTCGCGACGCTGCAGGCCGGCGACGGCTCGCGGATCCAGGCGATGATCTCGCTCGCGAACGTCGGGGAGCAGTCGCTCGCCGATTGGAAGGAGTACGTCGACCTCGGGGATCACGTCTTCGTGCACGGCGAGGTGATCTCCAGCCGCCGCGGCGAGCTGTCGATCATGGCCGACGGGTGGGCGATCGCCTCGAAGGCGATCCTGCCGCTCCCGAATGCGTACTCGGAGCTCAGCGAAGAGGGCCGGGTCCGCAGCCGATACCTCGACCTGATCGTCCGCGAACAGGCGCGCACGACGGTCCGCGCCCGTGCGGCGGTGAACGCGAGCCTCCGAGCGACGTTCGGCAGCCACGACTACCTCGAGGTCGAGACCCCGATGCTGCAGGTGCAGCACGGTGGAGCGTCCGCTCGCCCGTTCGTCACCCATTCGAACGCGTTCGACACGGAGCTCTACTTGCGGATCGCGCCCGAGCTGTACCTGAAGCGTGCCGTGGTCGGTGGCATCGAGCGGGTGTACGAGATCAACCGCAACTTCCGCAACGAGGGCGCAGACTCGACCCACAGCCCCGAGTTCGCGATGCTCGAGGCCTATCAGGCCTATGGCGACTACAACCAGATGGCCGCGCTGACGCAGGAGCTGGTGCAGCAGGCGGCGATCGCGGTCGCCGGTTCGACCACGGTCACCTGGGCGGACGGCACCGAATACGACCTCGGTGGCGAATGGGATCGCATCTCGATGTACGAGTCGCTGTCGGCGGCATCCGGTCGCACGATCACTCCGAGCGATCCGGTCGAGGACCTGATCGCCTTCGCCGAGGCGAACGGCGTGGACCTGCCCGCTCAGGCCACGCACGGCAAGCTCGTCGAAGAGCTGTGGGAGCACTTCGTGAAGGGCGACCTCGTGCGCCCGACCTTCGTCATGGACTTCCCCGTCGACACCTCGCCCCTCGTCCGCGAGCACCGCTCGATCGAGGGCGTCGTGGAGAAGTGGGATCTGTACATCCGCGGGTTCGAGCTGGCGACCGGATACTCCGAGCTCGTCGACCCCGTCATCCAGCGCGAGCGCTTCGTCGAGCAGGCGAAGCTCGCCGCCCGCGGTGACGTCGAGGCGATGCCGGTCGATGAGGAGTTCCTGCGGGCGCTCGAGCACGGCATGCCGCCGTCCGGCGGCATGGGCATGGGCATCGATCGCCTGCTGATGGCGATCACCGGGCTCGGCATCCGCGAGACCATCCTCTTCCCCCTCGTCAAATAACGGGCGTCGCGCCGCGTCTGAACGCCCACTCCGGCAGCATCGCCGCGTCGATCATCGACGCGAGCAGCGCGGCGAGACCGTACTCGGGATCGATCGCCCGCACGAGATCGAGGTACTGCGCGGCATGGCTCGAGCGGCCGAGTGCCCAAGAGAGCCATGCCGCAGCGGTGAGCGGAGCAGGTCTCGCCGCAGGCGGGGCGAGAGCGGCAGCCGTGCGGACGAGTGAGAGGGCGACTGCGAGTCGCTGCGGATCAGGAGTGGGTCCGCGGCCGAGGAAGACATCGCTCAGGTCGTCGGGCACCCTGGTCATCGCGCCCGCGAAGTCGAGCTGCGCCTGGAGCGTGCGCTCGCCGCCGCGCGCATCGGTCGCCCATTGCGTCAGCGCCACGTCTCGGAAGAGCGGGCGATCGAGGCACCAGAGGAGGGCCGCGGTGGCGAACGGCGGCAGATCGTCCGGGGACGCCAGAACGGACTCGAAGAAGGCCGGGATGTCCTCGAGGAGCACGAGCGCCGCGATCGCCTGAGGGTTCTCCGTGCCCGTCGCCCCAGGTGTGCCGCCTCGTTCGAGGAGACCGCTGACGTCACGCAGTGCGCGCCCCACCCGCTCCTTGTCGGCGAAGCCGGCCGCAGGAAGAGCAGCACCGGACAGCTGGTCCCCGGAGACGTCGCCGACGCCCGGCACCTCGGGTGCGAGGCGGTCGAGACTGCGGACCTGTGGATCGCCGTCGAGGTAGCTCGACCACCCGTCGGGGGTCACGCAGAGCGCGTCGACGATACGCAGTCCGGCCTCCTCCGCCCGACCCAGCACTTCATCGACCTCGACGGCGAAGGGGAGCACCAGCCCGTCGCGTGTGCGCTGCACGGTGTCATCCGTATAGACCACGAGGGCGACCGCTTCCGTCCGCTCGACTCGCGAGACGAGGCCGACCGCGGCATCCGCGTAGTCGGCGAGGTCGTCGTGGCTGCGGGGGAGGTCGAGTCGCATCGCGCCGTACGTGCGTGTGCCACGGAACGGCAGCAGGACGAGGCTCTCAGTCGGGGTGAAGCCTGCGAGAGAGGGGACGATGCTGAGGAACTCAGCGGAGCCGGAAGCGCGGAGCAGTGTTGTCATCCGGCGAGTCTCATCGCACGAGCACGCTCGCGGTCGGTCTCCACAGCGCCGATGGCCTATCCCCCTTCTGCGCCCGAGTGTGGAGGAGCAGTGGGGTAGTGAGTCGCGTACCATGGAGCCATGGAGAACTTCTGGCTCGCAGCCGCATGGTCGCTCATCCCGACCATCGGGGTGAGCGTCGTGTTCTTCTTCGTGCTCCGCGGAATCCTGCGGTTCGATCGCACCGAACGCAAGGTGCACGCACGGATCGAAGCCGAGGAGCGGGCCGCACGCGGTCTGCCGCCGCGCTCCTGAGCGGCGTCGGAACCATCGGCTACTGTGTAGCCAGCGCACCGTCATCGGTGCCCACTGAAGCGCCCGGCGTCGAAGTGCCGAGCGGCCGAGAGGACGAGGGATGACGCCCGAGATCTGGGCTTGGTGGACCGCGGCGTTCCTGATCGCCCTCGACCTGACCATCCGCATCACGGCGATCATCATCATCCCGCGCAACCGGCGTCCCACGGCGGCGATGGCCTGGCTGCTCGCGGTCTTCTTCATCCCGTTCGTCGGCGTGTTCCTCTTCCTGCTCATCGGAAATCCACGGCTGCCGCGAGCGCGGCGTCGCAAGCAGGATCAGATCAACGAGTACATCGCCGAGACGAGCGAGCACCTGCACTTCGGCACCCTGCGCCCGAATGCGCCGAGCTGGTTTCCCCCGCTCGTCGAGATGAACCACCGTCTCGGAGCGCTGCCGATCTCCGGCGACAACGGCGCGCATCTGATCGCGGACTATCAGGACTCGCTCGACGCGATGGCCGACGAGATCCGCAAGGCCCAGGACTACGTCCACATCGAGTTCTACATCCTCCAGTCCGATGCGTCGACGGACAACTTCTTCCGCGCGATGGAAGAGGTGGCAGAACGCGGCGTGCATGTCCGCGTGCTGCTGGACCACTGGGCGAACAGGTGGAAGCCGAAGTACCGGAAGACCGTCGCCCGGCTCAATCGGATGGGCGCGAACTGGCACCTGATGCTGCCGGTGCAGCCGCTGAAGGGACGCATGCAGCGGCCCGACCTGCGCAACCACCGCAAGCTCCTCGTGGTCGACGGCAAGGTCGCGTTCCTCGGCTCCCAGAACGTCACCGACTCGACCTACAACCTTCCCAAGAACATCAAGCGGGGTCTGCACTGGGTCGACCTCATGGTCCGCATCGACGGGCCCGTCGTGCTGAGCGTGAACGCCATCTTCCTCAGCGACTGGTACAGCGAGACCGACGAGGTGCTGCAGGAGATCGACATCTCGCACGCCGAGGCGGGCTCGGGCGACCTGGACTGCCAGGTCGTGCCGTCGGGACCGGGGTTCGAGGTCGAGAACAACCTGCGTCTGTTCCTCGGGCTGCTCTACGCGGCAAAAGAGAAGATCATGATCGTCAGCCCGTACTTCGTGCCGGATGAAGCGCTGCTGCTCGCGGTCACCGCAGCGGTCGACCGAGGGGTCGCGGTCGAGCTGTTCGTCTCCGAAGAGGGCGACCAGGCGATGGTCTACCACGCCCAGCGCAGCTACTACGAGGCGCTGCTGAAGGCCGGGGTGCGGATCTGGATGTATCGCAAGCCGTACATCCTGCACACGAAGAGCCTGACCATCGACGACCAGGTCGCCGTGATCGGCTCGAGCAATATGGACATGCGCTCGTTCGGTCTGAACCTCGAGGTGTCGATGCTCGTCCGCGGCGAGGAGTTCGTCCTCGAGATGCGCGCGGTCGAAGACGTCTACCGCTCGCTCAGCCGGGAGCTCACTCTCGAGGAGTGGATGCAGCAGCCGCTCCGGTCGACAGTCCTCGACAACCTCGCCCGTCTCACCTCGGCGCTGCAATAGGGCGCCGATAGGGGGGGTGCTTTCGGCAGACCGCGGCCGGTACCCTGTGTGCATGGCTTCCCCGTCGCGTGTCGTCGCCGCTCTCTCGTCCCTGGCCGCTCTGCTGCTGATCGCGGGGTGCACGATCGGCCCCGGGGCCACAGGATCGCAGGCGACCTCGAACCCGTCGAGCGGGCCCGGGCAGAGCACCGACGATTCGGACGACGTCGAAGGCACGCTGCTCGACGACGGCCGCATGTTCGCCGTGGTGACGTGGGGCTCCTCGACGTGCATTCCCCAGGTCGACGCGGTGACGGCCGAGGGGCAGACGGTATCGGTGACGCTGGTCGAGCCGGAGTCAGAGACGGACGGCGAGAAGGCGTGCACCGCTGACCTGGCCTCCCGCGCGAGCATCGGCGCACTGCCCGAGGGAGTCGACCCGACGAAGGAGATCACTCTGCAGGTGACGCACGGCGACATGGTCGACGACGTCGAACTCGACGGCGACCCGTCGTTCACCGGCACCCCCGGCTCATCGACGGAGTACGCGCCGAGTGCCGGCTGGTTCGATGACGGCTCGCTGGTGCTGCTCACGTGGGGCTCCTCAGGCTGCCCCCCGGTGGTCGAGAGCCTCGAGGGATCTGGTGCATCGGGCACCGCGACCTTCACGACCGACGACGATCAGGTGTGCACCATGGACATGGCACCGCGCGCGACGATCCTGGAATTCGGCGAGGACGCCGTCGATGATGACGCCTTCACCCTCACGCTCGTCGGCGGGAACCTCGACGGCACGGTCGAGGTGCGCAGCTGACGCTGTAAGAAGTGCGCGCCCCGGTGGATCAGAGCGATGCGACCGGGTGATCGGCGGGGAGGGCCAGCAGAAGAGCCCCGGGATCGACCCGGCACGTGATGCGCACCGCTGTCCCGAACTCGTCGCCGTCGAGCTCGATCGGGGTGGGAGACGTCACCGCGGCTTCGGCGACGGCTCCGCGGAAGTAGTGCACCGATGCGTCCCGGCCCCGTCGCTCGAGCACGCGACGGCCGGCGCGCGAGCGTCGCAACACCGAGTTGTCCCACCAGATCTTGCGCCACACGCCGAGCCAGCCCCAGACGCCGGTCGGCTGGATCACGGCGACGTCGAGGACGCCGTCGGTGATGGAGGCGTCGGGGATCAGCGCGATTCCCGCAGGCAGGGTCCCGCAATTGGCGAACAGGATGCTGTGCACCTTCGTCGAGTGCAGGCGGCCGTCGTCGATCTGGAACACGGATCGGAACGGCTCGGCGCTCACGAGCGACCTCGCCGCGCCGTCGACGTACGCGATCCAGCCGACCGACTTCTTGAGGTCGGGGCGCGTGTTGGCGATCATGTCGGCATCCAGCCCGACGCCGGCGAGAACGACGTAGGCGTGCTCCTCGTCTTCCCCGCTCTCTCTCGTCAGACGCGCCCAGCCGATGTCGATCGCGTGGCGGAATTCGCCCAGCGCCGCGCGGATCATCTCGTCGGGGTCGGCCAGCGGGAGTCCGAGATTGCGCGCCAGCAGGTTGCCCGTGCCACTCGGCAGGATCGCGAGCGGCACCCCGGTGTTGGCGATGGCCTCGGAGACAGCGCGTACCGTGCCGTCTCCGCCGGCCACCAGCACGACATCCACGCCGCGTGCGAGGGCCTCGGCCGTCGCACCCTGACCGGGATCCTCGATCGTGGTCGGATAGAAGGCCGGATGCTCCCACCCGGCCTCGTGCGAGAGAGCGCGGACTCGCGCCCGCAGCTGCTTCCCGTCGACCTTGATCGGGTTGTAGACGAGCGCTGCCTGGCGTCGGCCGGTGGCGCTCGTGGTCATGGCGCTACTCTAGCCCGGGCGTCGGCCCGCCCGGACGCGGCGGACGCGCCCGGGCCGCACCATAGACTTGATGGATGATCGACCTCGCACTCCTCCGCGAAAATCCGGAGATCGTCCGCCGCTCTCAGGCCGCCCGTGGCAATGACCAGGGCACCGTCGACACCGCGCTCGAGGCTGACAGATCGCGCCGAGCGGCGCTCGCCGCGTTCGAAGAGCTGCGCGCCGAGCAGAACGCCTTCGGCAAGCTGGTGGCGAAGGCTCCCAAGGAGGAGAAGGCGGCGCTCGTCGCTCAGGTCAAAGACCTCGCCGAGCGCGTCAAGCAGGCGCAGCAGGCCGCGAACGAGGCGGCAGACGCCCTGGCGGTGGCTCTCGCACGCATCGAGAACGTCGTCGTCGACGGCGTCCCCGCGGGCGGCGAGGCGGACTTCGTCGAGCTGCGACGCGTGGGCGAGGTCCCCGCATTCGACTTCGAGCCGCGAGACCACCTCGAGCTCGGCGAGATCCTCGGCGCGATCGACATGGAGCGCGGCGCGAAGGTGTCGGGCGCCCGCTTCTACTTCCTGCGCGGGATCGGAGCGCGGCTCGAGATCGCGCTCATGAACCTCGCCCTCGACAAGGCGCTGCAGAACGACTTCATCCCGCTGATCACGCCCACCCTGGTGCGGCCCGAGGTCATGCAGGGCACCGGATTCCTCGGCGAGCACGCCGACGAGGTGTACCACCTGGACAAGGACGACGACCTCTACCTCGTCGGCACCAGCGAGGTCGCACTCGCCGGATACCACAAGGACGAGATCCTCGACCTCGGCAAGGGCGCGCTGCGGTACGCCGGATGGTCGACCTGCTACCGCCGTGAGGCGGGCTCCCATGGCAAGGACACCCGCGGCATCATCCGGGTGCACCAGTTCAACAAGCTCGAGATGTTCGTCTACACGAACCCGGAGGACGCGGAGGCCGAGCACCTGCGCCTCGTCGCGCTGCAGGAGGAGATGCTGACCTCGCTCGGTCTCGCCTACCGCGTGATCGACGTGGCCGCCGGCGACCTGGGCTCCAGCGCCGCACGCAAGTACGACATCGAGGCGTGGGTCCCGACGCAGGGCGCGTTCCGCGAGCTCACCTCCACCTCGAACTGCACGACGTATCAGGCGCGCCGTCTCGACATCCGCCACCGACCCGAGGCTCAGGAGGGGCAGACCGCGAAGACGCAGCCGGTCGCCACCCTCAACGGCACCCTCGCGACGACCCGATGGATCGTCGCGCTGCTCGAGACGCACCAGCAGGCCGACGGATCGGTCCGCGTGCCGGAGGTGCTGCGCCCGTACCTCGGCGGGCTCGAGGTTCTGGAGCCGACCGCGTGACAGCTCCCTGGCTCGTCGGGCTCGACGTCGACGGCACGATCATCCTGCAGGACGAGACGATGAGTCCCGGTGTTCCCGAGGCGGTCGCGCGCCTGCGAGACGCCGGCCATGTGGTCACGATCGCCACCGGACGCAGCTGGATGGCGACGCGTCGCTATGTCGAGCAGCTCGAGCTGACCGCCGATTTCGTGGTGTGCTCGAACGGTGCGGTGACCATGCGCCGTGTGGGAGACGACTGGGAGCGGTGGCACATCGAGACGTTCGATCCGTCTCCCGTGCTCGCTCTGCTGCGCGAGCGGCTCCCGGAAGCCCGCTACATGGTCGAGCTCGGGTCAGGGCTGCGGCTCTACACCGAGCACCTGGACGACTGGACGCTCGACGGCGGACGGCAGGTCGGCTTCGAAGAGCTCGTCGCCGAACCGGTGTCCCGTGTCGTCGTCGTCTCTCCCGGGCACGACGAGGAGGACTTCCACCGCCTCGTGGCGGACGCCGGGCTGAATGAGGTCTCCTACGCGATCGGCTGGACGGCCTGGCTCGACATCGCACCGCAGGGAGTGGACAAGGGCACGGCGCTGGAGCGCGTGCGCACCGAGCTCGGCTTCGAGCGCGGGCACGTCTTCGTGGCCGGCGACGGGCGCAACGACATCGGCATGTTCGGCTGGGCGCTGGGTCTCGACGGCCGGGCGGTCGCCATGGGGCAGGCGCCGACAGAGGTGAAGGATGCCGCGGGCGAGGTGACCGGCGATGTCGAGGACGGCGGTCTCGCGATGGCGCTGAACACGCTTCCAGCGGCCGCCCAGGTCAGCGCGGGAGAATAGAACTCGGCTAGACTCACGGCTTGTCGGCAGATTCGTCTGTCGGGAGGGTTGTCCGAGTGGCCGATGGAGCTGGTCTTGAAAACCAGTGGGCAGAGATGTCTCGTGGGTTCGAATCCCACACCCTCCGCATTCCAGGGACGGTGCCTCCGCGCCGTACGCTGAACCGAAAGGCCCCGAGTGAGTCCCACCACGCGACGCCGCCGCACCATCGCGCGCCACGGTCAGCTCCACACGCCGGGCCCCCTCAGCCAACTGCTCAAGTTCATCGCGATCGGTCTCGCCGTCGTCCTGGTGAGCGGCTTCGGCGTCGTCTCCTACATCGTCTACGACCTCTCGAGCACCGTCTCGGCCAACGCTGTCGAACTCGACAGCACCGAGGAGCTGCCGCCCGACATCAGTGAGTACAAGGGCGGATTCAATCTGCTGCTCACCGGTGTCGACACGTGCGAAGAGGCGTACGCGCAGTACTTCGGCGACCGCTGCACGGGCGCGGACTCCGAAGGCACCCTCAACGACGTGAACCTCCTCATGCATGTGTCGGAGGAGCCGCGCCGGATCACCGTCGTCAGCCTTCCGCGCGACATGATGGTCCCGATCCCCGAGTGCGAGGACGCAGAGGGCGAGGTGCACTCCGCGATGAACAAGCAGCAGATCAACGTCGCCTACACCGACGGAGGACTCAACTGCGTCGCGAAGACGGTCTCCGACCTCTCCGGTCAGGACATCCAGTTCGCGGCCTCGGTCACCTTCGGCGGCGTGATCGAGATCACCAACGCGATCGGCGGCGTCGAGGTGTGCCTCGCCTCCCCGATCAAGGACCGGTACACGGGCCTCGACCTCGCAGCCGGAAACCATGTGATCGAGGGCATCACCGCGCTGCAGTTCCTGCGGACCCGACACGGAGTCGGCGACGGAAGCGACCTCGGCCGCATCGGCAACCAGCAGCAGTACATGTCGAGCCTCGCGCGCACGCTCATCAGCGGCGAGACGCTCGGCAACGTGCCGATGATGCTGAAGCTCGCGACGACCGGTCTCGACAACGTCGAGGCGAGCACGTCGCTGGCCGACCCGATGAAGATCGTGCAGATCGCGCTCGCGGTGAAGTCCGTGCCCTTCGAGGACATCGTCTTCCTGCAGTACCCGACCTTCACGGACCCGGACGACCCCAACCGCGTCGTGCCGGACAAGACGTCAGCAGAGGCCATGTGGGACGCGATCAACCAGAACGCTCAACTGCAGGTCACGCATCAGAACACCGAGAACGACGGCGTCGTCGTCACGGACCCGGGAACGCAGGCACCGGCGGAGCCGGGAGCGGAGGCGGCGACGCCGGACCCCTCGGCCGCACCCGAGAACGTGGTGGCGCTGCCCGACACGATCAAGGGCAACTCGGCCGCACAGCAGACCTGCTCGAACGGGAACGTGCGCTGACGCGCCGACTGCACTCTCCGTCACGAAGAACCGCCCCTCGCCTACAGCGCGAGGGGCGGTTCTCCGCATTCAGCCCTCTTGCGCGTCGGGCTGATCGGTCGGCGGGTAGAGCACATCCATCAGAGCGCTGATGATGCCGGGCATGTCGACCGAGCGATCGATCATCCACTGCAGTTGGAGTCCGTCGGCGACCGCCTGGATCACGCGCGCCATGGTGTCCGGATCGAGAGTGGCTCGACGGCCGGCATCGTGGGCGAAGGCGTCGGTGATGCTCTCACGGAGCCGCTCGCTGCGCTCGAGGAAGTACTGATGCGCGGGATGCGCGGGGTCGACGGCATCGACGGAGAGTCGGGAGAACAGCTCCACGACGCCCGGGACCTCGGTGTTGTGGCGGATGACGTCGACGAACGCGGACTTCGCGTCTGCGGGGTTCGAGGTCTGCGGCGCCATCCCGTCGTGTTCGTCGCGCGTGCGCAGCACCTCGGTGAACAGCTCCTCCTTGCTGCCGAAGTAGTGCAGCAGGGCGGCCGGGGTGACGCCGACGAGTTCGGCTATCTGCTTGAGTGAGGCGTTCTGATACCCCTTGCGGCCGATCACATCGAGAGCGCTCTCGAGGATCTCCTCGCGCCTGGCGACGCCCTTCGCGTATGAACCTCGTCGTGCCATTCCTCGAGAGTAATCCTGAACAACGTTTGAGATCCAATACTTACTGGCATATAGTTTTCGCAAGACACCGTTGTCGCGCGCGAAAGGAAGACCATGACCGACACCTCGGCATCCGATCTCACCCTCGAGGAGAAGGCGTCGCTCACGAGCGGCGCGGACTTCTGGACCACGAAGGCCATCGATCGCGTCGGTCTGCCGTCGATCATGATGACCGACGGGCCGCACGGCCTGCGCAAGCAGTCGGGGGGAACCGACCACCTCGGCCTCTCGAGCAGCGTGCCGGCGACGTGCTTCCCACCGGCCGTCGGCATCGGATCGTCGTTCGACCCCGAGCTCATCGAGCGGGTCGGCGCCGCCATCGGAGTCGAGGCGGCCATCGAAGACGTCGCGATCGTGCTGGGCCCCGGCATCAACATCAAGCGGTCGCCGCTGTGCGGCCGCAACTTCGAGTACTTCTCCGAAGACCCGATCGTCTCGGGAACCCTGGGTGCCGCCTCGGTGCGCGGTGTGCAGTCGCAGGGCGTCGGCACGTCGCTGAAGCACTTCGCCGCGAACAACCAGGAGTTCGACCGGATGCGGGCGAGCTCCGACGTCGACCCGCGACCGCTGCACGAGATCTACCTGCGTGGCTTCGAGCGCGTGGTCAAGGACGCTCAGCCATGGACGGTCATGTGCTCGTACAACCGCATCAACGGCGTCTACGCATCGGAGGACCCCTGGCTGCTCACCCAGGTGCTCCGCGACGACTGGGGCTTCGACGGTCTCGTCGTGTCGGACTGGGGTGCCGTGAACGATCGTGTGGCGGGCGTCGCCGCCGGCCTCGATCTCGAGATGCCGTCGTCGGGAGGTCGGACGGATGCGCAGCTCGTCGCTGCCGTGCGCGCCGGCGAGCTCGCTGAGAGCGTGCTGGACACAGCGGCCGACCGCGCGATCGATCTGGTCCGCAAGGCGCAGCGGCGTCCGGCCGTCTCCGGCCCGCTCGACGTCGACGCGCACCATGCGCTCGCCAGGGAGGCGGCCGGTCGCTCGATCGTGCTGCTCAAGAACGACGGAGACCTGCTGCCGCTCGCCCCCGAGCAGCGCATCGCGGTCATCGGCGCCTTCGCCACCGAGCCGCGATTCCAGGGAGCAGGATCGTCGCTCATCAACCCGACCAGGGTCGACAAGGCGCTGGACGAGCTGCGCGCGATCGGTGGGGACCACGTCGCATATGCGCCGGGCTTCGCCGTGGAAGGCGGCGACACCGCCGCATCCGGTCGCTCCGCTGACGACCTGCGCGCGGAGGCGGTCGCCGCCGCGTCCGCAGCGGATGTCGCGGTCGTGTTCCTCGGCCTCCCCGCCGCAGAGGAGTCGGAGGGCTTCGACCGCGAGCACATCGACCTTCCGGCGGCTCAGCTGGCGGTGCTCGACGCCGTGATCGAGGCGAATCCCGCGACGGTCGTCGTGCTCTCGAACGGCGGCGTCGTCGCGCTGCCCTTCGCCGACCGGGTGCCCGCGATCGTCGAGACCTGGCTGCTCGGACAGGCGGGCGGCGGAGCGGTCGCCGACGTGCTCTACGGCGCCGTGAACCCGTCGGGCAAGCTCACCGAGACGGTGCCGGTGCGTGTGGAGGACAACCCGTCGTTCGGCAGCTTCCCCGGCGAGTTCGGTCATGTCCGCTACGGCGAGGGAGTGCTGGTCGGCTACCGCTGGTACGACGCGAAGGGACTCGATGTCAGGTTCCCGTTCGGCCACGGGCTCTCGTACACGGCCTTCTCGTACGGCGAGGCAACGGTCGAAGCGGCCGAGAACGGTGACATCGCCGTGCGCGTCGACGTGACCAACACCGGAACCCGCGACGGCCGCGAGATCGTGCAGGTGTACGCCGCTCCGGTGTCCTCGGTCGTCCAGCGCGCGCCTCGCGAGCTCAAGGCCTTCGCCTCGGTGGCGATCGACGCGGGCGAGACCCGGACGGTCGAGCTGGTCATCCGTCGCGAGGACCTCGCCTACTGGGACGTCCGCGTCGACCGCTGGATGGTCGAGCCCGGCGAGTACCGCATCGATGTCGCGGCATCGAGCCGCGACATCCGCTCCACCGCGACCGTCGAGGTGGCGGGTGATGTGGTCTCGCTGCCCCTCACCATGAACTCCTCGATCGGCGATGTGATGGCGCACCCCGTCGCGGGGCCGATCATGATGGGCGCGCTCGGCGGCTTCCTGGGCGAACTGAGCGGCGCCGATTCGTCGGCGGCATCGATGATGCCCAACGACGAGGCCATGGAGAAGATGATGGCGTCGTTCCCGATCGGCCGCCTCATCGGATTCCCGGGGGTGGACGTGACGCACGAGCAGGTCGAGGAGCTGCTCGCCGGAGCGAACGCCGGCGCGCTGCCGCAGGCCTGACCGCACGCCTCGGCGCCGAGAACTCAGGCGCCGAGGCGGGCCCCGTCGTCGAGCAGGGGAGCGAAGCGGAGCCCGAGGCCGTGGTGCGGGTTCTCGGTGAGGTGGCCGTCGGCGATCGTCACCGGCGAGGGGTCGGCGAGAGCTCCCAGCGCACCGAAGCCGGCGTCTTCGACGTCTTCGACCAGGACCTCGTGGCGGGTGTCTGGCAGAGTCAGCGCGAGCTGACCCGAGAGCTCGGGCAGAAGGTGCGGGTGCAGGGTCGCACCGTGCGCGGCGACCAGCTCGGCGATGCGGAGGAACGGCGTGATCCCGCCGACCCGCACGATGTTGGGCTGCAGGATCTGCGCCGCACCCGCGCGCAGGAAGTCGCCGAAACGGTGCGCGGTGTGCAGATTCTCGCCGAGCGCGATAGGCACGTCGATGCGCCGTGCGAGTTCCGTGTGTCCGTCGAGGTCGTCGGCGCGCAGGGGCTCTTCGATCCAGGCGAGGTCGAAGCGCGACAGGACCTCGACGGATGCGGTCGCCCGCGCCAGATCCCACCGCTGGTTCGCGTCGATCATCAGCCCCCGATCAGGGCCGAGCAGCTCGCGGACGGCGGCGACCCGATCGGCGTCCTCGGCCATGTCGGGCTTTCCGACCTTGATCTTGACCGCCTCGAACCCCGCATCGATCCAGCGCTGCACCTGGGCGAGCAGTTCGTCGAGCGAGTAGTGCAGGTTCACGCCTGAGCCGTAGGCGCGCACCCGTTCGCGGCGGCGGCCGATCGACTCCGACACCGAGACGCCGGTCGACCGCGCCTCCGCATCCCACAGCGCCAGGTCCAGACCGGCGAGTGCGATCGTCGTGATCCCCCCGCCTCCGGCTTCGTGCAGGTGCTCCCACATCCCCTGCCAGCTCTCGGCGGGCGTGGCGGAGCGGCCGACCGCGGCGGGAGCGATGTCATGCTCGAGCAGCGCCTGCACGGCGGGCGCACCGATCTGCGGACTCCACGAGAAGCCCCATCCCTCGCCACCGTCGGAGCGCACGACATGAGTCGCGATCACGCCGACGGAGGTGACGTCGGCAGCCCACGGACGAGTCAGCGGCACCGTCTGCAGACGAGTCGACAGGCTCCGGATCGTGGTCACAGCAGTGCCAGCTCTGCACGCCAGGTGCGGGACGGGCGCCAGCCGAGGAGTCGGGCGGCCTTGTCGGACGAGAAGGCGGGGGAAGTGCCGGTCAGCGCCGCGGCCGCGTGCTCGGTGCCGGGGTGGAACTCGGGCAGCAGCTCGCTCAGCGGGCGGCGGGCGAGGGCATCGTCGGCTCCCACGAAGAATCTCTCGCCGTTCGGGATGTGGTCGAGCGCGGCGAGGAGGGTGTCGGTGAAGGCTGCGACGTCGCGGGCGTCGACATAGTTGAAGAGCGCCGGCGCGGAGAGCGCCGGATCGTCGAGACGATCGAGAACGGTGTGGCCCTGCTGGGTGAGAGCGCCGGCCCACTCCTCTGGGGCGATCACGTAGCAGGGGCGGAAGGAGGCGAAGCGCACGTCGTCGCCGGCCTGACGCCGCAGCATGTCGACGGTCTGCTCGATGAGCAGCTTCGACAGGGCGTAGGCGTTCCAGGGCTCGGTCGGCGACGTCTCGTCGAGGGGGAGGCGCTCAGGGGTCCAGCCGCGAGGTGCGCCATAGCCGACCACGGTGGGACTCGACGCCGCGACGACGCGGTGGATGCCGGCCCGTACGGCTCCGCCCAGCACCGACTGGGCGAGAGCCGCGTTCGTGCGGATGATCACGTCCTCGGGTGCGCTGAAGGGCACCGCGATCGCCGCGAGATGGATCAGTGCATCCGCCGACGTCGCGGCGAGAGCGGATGCCGTGGCATCCGCGTCCGTCAGGTCGAGGGACGCCTGCGTGATCCCGTCCCGGTCGAGGGCCGCGCTCGGCTCCCGGTCGATCGAGACGATCTCGTGCCCGGCATCTGCGAGGCCCGTCACCAGGGTGCGTCCGAGTCTGCCCGAACCGCCGGTGACGATGATCCTCATGGCCGCGCCAGCAGAGCGATCCCGAGCTCGTCGACCTTCACCGGAAGGCCCGTCTCGAGTGAGCGGTTGCCCGCGATGCCCACCGCGATCGAGCGGATGCCGTCGGTCCAGTCGGCCGGACGCGCGAGGGGGTCGTCCCCGGGGCCCTCGAAGACATCGGACAGCAGCAGCTCGTCTCCACCGCCGTGGCCTCCGTCGCCGCCGTCGATCGGGACCTCGTAGGCCTCTTCCCAGTGGCGCTGCACGATCAGACGCTCGCTCTCAGGGCGCAGTGCGGTCGTGCCGTGGCCGCCGGAGAGGCTGGGGTCGATGTGCGGGTGCAGTCCCTCGCCCGCGAGCACGGCGCCGCGCTCGACCACCTCGAGCTCGACCCGGCCGAGGGTGCCGTTGACGGCGACGCGGTAGCCCTCCCAGGGGGAGTGCGCGTTCAACGAGTACGACATCGTCGCGCCGGACGCATAGTCGACGACGAGTGCGAGGTTGTCCTCGATCGTGATGCCCTCGCTGAACACGTCGAGATCGCGCCGGTACCCGTCGTGCTCCTCGGCGTCGAGGTAGAGCGCGGTGAGACGCTCATCGGTGCGCAGATCGAGTTCGAACAGGTCGCCGTCGTCGTGCGTGCCGCGGGCGGGGCGCACGCCCAGGCCGCGGCTCTGAGCGTTGTCGGCGCCGTAGAAACGCAGGCCGCCGGACGCGAAGACGCGGGTCGGCTGCGAACGGATCCACCAGTTGACGAGGTCGAAGTGGTGGCTCGACTTGTGCACGAGCAGACCGCCCGAGTTCTTCTTCTCGCGGTGCCAGCGGCGGAAGTAGTCGGCGCCGTGGTTCGTGTCGAGCATCCACGAGAAGTCCACGGACGTGACGTCGCCGATCGTGCCGTCCTGGATCACCTGGCGCAGTGCGCTGTTGCGGGGCGAGTAGCGGTAGTTGAACGTCAGCACGACCTGGCGACCGGTGCGCTCGACGGCGTCTTCGATCCGGACGGCGCTCGCCGCGTCGATCGTGAGCGGCTTCTCGACGACGACGTCGGCGCCCGCTTCGAGCGACCGGACGATCAGCTCGGCGTGGAGGTCGTCGCGGGAGCAGATGATGACCCGGTCGACCCGCTCGTCGCTGATCACCTGCTCGAGCTCGCCGGGGGTGGCGAGGCGGGGCGCCGGCGCGCCGACCTCCGCGATGCGGTCGGCGTAGTGCCCGGCCCGCACCGGGTTCGGCTCGATGATCGCCACGAGCTCGGCGCGGTCACGGTGCGTGCCGATGATCCCCTCGACGTACATCTGCGCGCGGGCTCCGGCACCGGCGAGGGCGTAGCGGGTCTTCGTCATCGTGATCTCTCTTCGATCTCCGGTCAGGAAACGTTTTCTCGACGATAGCACAGGAGAGGTGTCAGGCCCCGGGACCGCCGGCGGTTCAGGGCGTGTGCACGGTGGCGGTGCTGCCGCGCACGATCAGGGTCGGCGTGAAGGTGAGCGCTGCCGTGGGATCGCCGCCGGTGAGCTGGTCGTGCATCGCAGCCCATGCGGCTGCGCCGATCTCGACCGCGGGAACGGCCACGGTCGTGAGCGGGGGTGAGGTGTAGGCGGCGAAGGGGATGTCGTCGAAACCCGTGATCGACAGCTGCTCCGGCACGTCGACGCCGCGCACGGTCAGGGCCGAGAGCAGCCCCATGGCGACGAGGTCGTTGTAGGCGATCACTGCGGTGGCTCCGCTCGCGAGAACCTGGTCGGCGACCGCGGTGCCGCTGTCGAAGTCGACGCCTGCGGTGATCTCCTCGACTTCGAGCCCGTCGGTCCGGGAGAGCTCCGCCGCGATCGCATCCTGCCGCGCCCTGTGCGTCACGCTGCGGGTGGCGCCGGCGAGATAGACGAGCCGGCGGTGGCCGAGCGAGGTGAGGTGGCCGACGATCTCGCGCATGCCGGATCTGTAGTCGGCGCCGACCACGGGAGTGCTCGTCTGCGGGCCGCGGTTGATCACGACGGCGGGGGAGAGCATCGGCAGCAGTCGGCCGAGGTCCTCCTCGGGCATTCGAGGGGCGCAGAGGATCACGCCGTCGGTGCGCAGCCTGGTCGCTCGGGCGAGCGCCTGCTCTTCATCCAGGTCCTCACGCGAGTCGGCGACCAGCACGTGATATCCGTCGGCCGTGGCCGCGCGGCTGAGGCCACGCAGGATCGCCTGGAACGTCGGGTTCTCGAGGTCGGGGATCACGACGGCGATGGTCTGGGTGCGGCCGAGCACCAGGCTCCGTGCCACGGGGTTCGCCGTGTAGCCGAGCTGCGCAGCGGCTGCCTGCACGCGCTCGGCGAGCGCCGGATCGACCGTCGGGTTGCCGTTCATCGCGCGCGACACCGTCGACAGCGAGACGCCGGCGAGTTTCGCGACGTCGGTGATGCCGGGGCGTGTCGATTCGCGTGCCATCGGCATCCCTTCGTGTCCGCGAGAGGTCGCGGCTGTCGTCATACTACGAGAAAACGTTCTTCAGGGAGGGTCTCATGGCTGGAGCATCCGAGGACCGCGCCGAGAAGCAGGATCGGCTGGCGCGCGTGCGCCGAGAGGTCGACGGGGCGCCCGTGGTGCTCGTCTCTCACGAATCGCTGTCGTGGTACCTCGAGGGCGTGCGCACGCATGTGTCGCTCGCGGGTCCTCCGGTGCTCGCGGTGCGGGCGGAGGCGCAGGGCGATGTGCTCTTCATCGCCGAGAACGAGGCCGATCGGCTGATCGCCGAGGAGCTGCTGCCGGAGGATGCCGCGCGCGTGGTGCGCGTGCCGTGGTGGATCCCACCCGCTGCCGCCGCGGCTGAGGAGGCCGGCGTCGCCGAATCGCACGTGGCGGCTGAACTGCGCGCGGCTCGCGCGCGCCTGCTGCCGGCCGAGCGTGCCAGATATCGACTTCTCGGACGGGAGACGGCCGAGGCGCTGACGGATGCGCTCGCCCGCGTCGGTCCGGAGCAGAGCGAGCGGATGGTCGCCGCGATCGTCTCCGCCGAGCTCCTCGCCCGAGGGATCGATCCGCTCGTCGTGCTGGTCGCCGGTTCCGATCGGACTGCGTTCCGGCATCCGCTTCCGACCGCCGGGCTGCTCGGAGAGCGGGCGATGATCGTCGTGTGCGGGCGTCGGAACGGGCTCATCGCCAACGCGACACGCTGGGTCGGCGCATCCGTCGATGACGAGCCGATCTGGGGCGTGGAGCGGGCTCTCCTCGATGCGTCAGTGCCGGGAGCCCGTCTGAACGACGCGTTCACGGCGGGCATCGCGGCGTACGCCCGCTATGGGTTCGACGCCGACGAATGGCAGCGCCACCACCAGGGCGGACCGACCGGGTATGCCGGTCGCGATCCCCGCGCCACGGCATCCACGGCGGATCTGATCGTCGAGGATCAGGCGTTCGCCTGGAACCCGACCGCACCGGGCCGCAAAGTCGAAGACACCCTGCTGCGCACAGATGACGACTGGGAGGTGCTCACGGTCGATGAGCGCTGGCCGTCGGTCGAGTACGAGGGGCTGCATCGGCCGGTCTCGAGGGCGTACGGGGCCTGATCGGGGGGTCGATGGCGGGGCTCGGCGCCGAATGCCGGCTCAGGTTGCGGATGCACGTGAGCCGCCGATGTCCGGGGAAGGCCGCCCCGGGTCAGCCGCCGGTCGAGCTGCGCACGATCAGCTCGGGCGGGAACACGGTCTGGCGGGGGATGCTCTCGGGGTCGGCCGCCTCTTCGAGCACGATCCGCAGCGCCGTGCGACCGATCATGCGGCTGGGCTGACGGATGGATGACAACGGCACCGCGGCGGCGGCCGCGAACGGATTGTCGTCGAAGCCGATCAGCGCGATCTCGTCGGGGACGAGCAGGCGTCCGCCCGACACGAGCGACTGCAGCAGGCCGAGGGCGAGCAGATCGTTGGCGGCGAAGAGCGCGTCGGGCCACTCGCGCCGAGGGCGGGTGAGCAGGCGCGCTCCGGCGGCGACGCCCTCTTCGACCGTCATCGCCGCCGTCGGCACGACCTCGAGCTCGACGTGCACCGCCGCGTTCTCGGCCGCCGCGCGAGCGCCCGCGAGACGGTCGGTGACCTGACGCATGTCGAAGGGGCCGCCGACGAAGGCGATCCGCCGCCGACCGCCCTCGATGAGGTGCTCGACCGCCAGCCGCCCACCCGCGACGCTGTCGACCGACACCGACGAGAACCCGCTGTCGGCGCTGAATCGGTCGACGAGAACCGTCGCGATCCCGCTCGCTCGGAACTTGCGCAGCTGCGTCATGACGTCGCCGTAGGGGGCGATCAGCAGGCCGCGCACCTGCTGCTCGCGAAACAGGTCGAGATAGACCTTCTCGCGGGACGGGTCGTCGTCGGTGTTGCCGTACAGGATCGCGATGCCGTGGCTGGACGCCTCGTCTTCGGCACCGCGCACCACATCGTTGTAGAAGGGGTTCTGGCCGTCGAGCACGACGAATCCGACGGTCGTGCTCACGCCGGCTCTGAGCTTGCGGGCGGCGTCGTTTCGCACGTAGCCGAGCTCTTCTATCGCCTGCGTCACTCGCTCGACCGACTCGCTGGAGACCTCCTCCGGTCGGTTCAGGACGTTCGAGACGGTGCCGACGGAGACGCCAGCGCGAACGGCGACATCGCGGATGCTGACCGGCATTCGGCAGTCCTCTCGTCGTCGGGCGGATCACGCTTCGGCATCGGGGGTTGACCTGAGACCGGCATCACATACACTAGCCTGAAACGAGCTTGAATCGATTCAGGTGAAGTTCATTCCGATCATCATCCCCCTCAACGGAGAGGAAAGCCAGTGGTAGACGCAGCCTCCGCCCGCAGCGCTCCCCCCACCGCGCTCGAGCTGCATCGGGTGGTGAAGTCCTTCGGCCCCGTCGTCGCACTCCGCTCCGGCAGCCTGACGCTCCGCCCCGGCTCGATCCACGCCCTCATCGGCGAGAACGGCGCGGGCAAGTCCACGCTCGTGAAGATCATGGCCGGTCTGTACCGCCGCGACTCGGGCGACTTCCGTCTGCACGGCGACGATGTCGATTTCACCAGCACCGCCCAGTCGAAGGCCGCGGGCATCGCGGTCATCTACCAGGAGCCGACGCTGTTCCCCGATCTCTCGGTCACCGAGAACATCTTCATGGGACGTCAGCCCACCGGCTTCCTCGGCCGCATCGACCGCAAGGCCATGCGCACCGAAGTCGACCGGATCTTCCGCCGCCTGGGCGTGACGCTCGACCCCGACCGCATCACCGAGGGTCTGTCGATCGCCGACCAGCAGATCATCGAGATCGCCAAGGCCATCTCCCTCGACGCGAGCGTGCTGATCATGGACGAGCCGACGGCCGCACTCAGCGGCGTCGAGGTCGACCGACTCTTCGCGGTCGCGCGGAGCCTCCGCGACGAGGGACGCGCGATCCTCTTCATCTCGCATCGCTTCGACGAGGTGTTCGACCTGTGCGACACCGTCACCGTCATGCGTGACGGGGCATACATCGACACCACTCCCATCGCCGAGACCACGGTCGACGAACTGGTGCGCCAGATGGTCGGCCGCGACGTCACCGAGCTGTTCCCCAAGCAGGAGGCCGCCATCGGCGAGCCGCTGCTCGAGGTCACAGCGCTCACCCGTCCCGGCGTCTTCCATGACATCTCGTTCACGGTGCGCGCGGGCGAGATCGTCGCACTGGCAGGTCTCGTCGGTGCCGGTCGCTCGGAGGTCGCCCGCGCGATCTTCGGCGTCGATCCCTACGACGAGGGAGAGGTGCGGATGCTCGGCGCGGGCGTCGCCCGCCGCAACCCGACCGCCGCGATGCGCAGCGGACTCGCGCTCGTTCCCGAGGACCGCCGCAAGCAGGGCCTCGTGATCGACGCGAGCGTCGGAGGCAACATCACGCTCGCCATCCGCCGGCGCCTCTCGAAGTGGGGACTCATCACGAGCGGCATCGAGAACCGTGCGGCGAAGGAGTGGGCGTCGCGCCTCGAGGTGAAGACGCACGCGCTCGACACCGTGGCGTCCACGCTCTCGGGCGGCAATCAGCAGAAGGTCGTGCTGGCCAAGTGGCTGGCCACCGACCCGCGCGTCCTCATCATCGACGAACCGACTCGCGGCATCGACGTCGGCACCAAGTCCGAGGTGCACCGACTGCTGTCGCAGCTCGCCGGCGAGGGCATGGGCATCCTGATGATCTCGTCCGAGCTGCCCGAGGTGCTCGGCATGGCGGATCGCGTGCTCGTGATGCGCGAAGGACGCATCACCGCCGAGATCTCCCGCGACGACGCCACCAGCGAGAACGTCATGTTCGCCGCCACCCACTCATCGGAGCTGCACTCATGAGCACCACCACCGCACCCGCGGCCGCCGCTCCGGCGATCGCGAAGAAGCCCGGCGGCATCGGCCGTGCACGCGAGTTCGGCATCCTCGCCGCGCTCGTGCTCGTCGTGATCGCCGCGACCGTCAAGAACCCGGCGTTCCTCTTCAGCTCCGACGGCTGGCGCGATCTGCTGCTCACGCCGTCGATCCTCATGCTCGTCGCCGTGGGCCAGGCGATCGTCATCATCACGCGCAACGTCGATCTGTCGGTGGGCTCGGTGATGGGCCTCACGGCCTACCTGACCGGACGCCTCTTCGTCGACGTCCCCGGCATCCCGATCGTGGTCGTCGTGATCGCGGCCGTCCTGCTCGGGGCCTTCCTCGGCCTCGTGAACGGCGCGCTGGTCGCCTTCGCGAAGGTGCCGGCCATGGTGATCACGCTCGGCACGCTCTATGCCTACCGCGGCATCAACGTGCTGTGGACCGGCAGCGATCGCATCAACGCCTCCGACATGCCCAAGGACTTCCTCGCACTCGGCACGCAGCAGATCCTGTTCATCCCTGTGCTGACGATCATCGCGGTGGTCGTGCTCGCGCTCGCGGCCTGGTATCTGCGCAACATCCGGGGCGGACGCGAGTACTACGCGATCGGCTCCGACCCCTCGGCGGCCGAGCTCTACGGCCTCAAGGTCACCCGTCGGGTGCTCTCCGCGTTCGTCCTCTCGGGTGCACTCGCAGGTCTCGCCGGCGTCTTCTACGCCGCGCGATACGGATCCATCAGCTCGCAGGCGGGAAGCGGCTGGGAGCTGGATGCCGTCGGCGCAGCCGTCATCGGTGGCATCGCGATCACCGGCGGTGTCGGCACGGTCTGGGGCGCGGCCATCGGCGCGATGCTCCTGATGACCATCAACCGCGCGCTGCCCATTCTCGGCATCCCGGACTTCTGGCAGCGTGCCGTGGTCGGTGTGCTCATCATCGGGGCCATCGTGCTCGACCGGGTGCTCGCGGTCAGACAGAGACGCCAGCTCATCGAGGCGAGGGACGAATCATGACCACGACAACGACGACGACGTCGACCCGCGTCATCCGCGACTACGACCGTCCGCTGTGGCGGCGCATCTTCATCAACCGCGAGTTCGCGATCATCGCGCTCCTCGTGCTGGTGACGATCGTGGCGGCCGTCACGATCCGCGGCTTCGCCCAGCCGATCACCGCGAACTACCTCCTGCTCGACGTCGCACCGATCCTGCTCATCGCGCTGCCCATGACGCTCGTCATGATCACGGGCGAGATCGACCTGTCGGTGGGATCCATGGTGGGGCTCGCCAGCGTCGTCACCGGAGTCCTCACCGAGTCGGGTGCTCCCTTCGAGGTCGCCGCCCTTGCGGCCCTCCTCGTCGGCGTCGTCGGCGGAGCCTTCAACGGGTTCCTCGTCACGATCGTCGGGCTGCCGTCGCTCGCCGTCACGATCGGCACACTCGCACTCTTCCGCGGGCTTGCGGTCGGCCTGCTCGGCACCACGGCCGTCACGGACTTCCCCGAGACATGGACGGCGCTCGCGAAGGCGAAGATCGCCGGGACGACCATCCCGTACATCGTCATCCCGTTCCTGATCCTGCTGGTGCTGTTCGCCGTGCTGCTGCACTTCACGCCCTTCGGCCGTGGTGTCTTCGCGATCGGTCTGTCGAAGGACGCCGCGCGGTTCTCGGGCGTCGACGTCGAACGGACGAAGTTCATCCTGTTCGTGCTCTCGGGCGTGGTCGCCGCCTTCGCAGGCATCTTCTACACGCTGCGGTTCGGCAGCGCCCGAGGCGACAACGCCACCGGGCTCGAACTGCAGGTCATCGCGGCCGTGGTGCTCGGCGGAGTGTCGGTGTTCGGCGGACGGGGACACCTGCACGGCGTCGTCGCCGCCGTTCTCCTGATCGGGGTGCTGGGCAGCAGCCTGCGCCTCGCGGGCGTCACCTCCGACGTCATCAACATCATCACCGGCGGGCTGCTGATCTTCTCGGTCGTCGCAGCGAGCGTCCTCGCCTGGGCGCAGCGCGTCCGCGCGAAGGCCGGTCCGCCACTGCGCGTAGCAGCCTCTCCCGCACCATGAGGCAGCCTCTCATCGCCGGCACCCGCCAGCGGTGATCATCACGAAAGGAAGAACAATGACGTTTGCACGTAAGAAGATCGCGGGGTTCGCGGCGGTCGCCGTGGCCGCAGCGCTCGTGCTGAGCGGCTGCGCCGACACCAGCGGCGGATCCGGAGGCTCGGGTTCAGAGAGTGAAGGCGGATCCGACAACCTCGCGATCACGTTCCTGCCCAAGAACCTCGGCAACCCGTACTTCGACACCTCGAGCGAGGGCGGCAAGACCGCCGTCGACGAGTTCGGCGGCACGTTCGCCGAGGTCGGCCCGGCCGAGGCCACCCCCGACGCCCAGGTCAGCTACATCAACACCGCGACGCAGCAGGCCGTCGGCGCGCTCGTCGTCTCGGCGAACGACCCGAAGGCGATCTGCGACGCGCTGAACGAGGCCCGTGACGCCGGCGTCAAGGTCGTCACCTTCGACTCCGACACGAACCCCGAATGCCGCGACCTGTTCATCAACCAGGCGGACTCCGAGGGCATCGCCAAGGTGCAGGTCGACCTGATCGCCGACCAGATCGGCGGAGCCGGCGAGGTCGCGATCCTGTCGGCATCGGCCAACGCGACGAACCAGAACGCCTGGATCGACCTGATGAAGGAGTACGTCGCCAGCGAGTACCCCGACATCACGATCGTCGAGACCGTCTACGGTGACGACGACGACCAGACGTCGTTCGACAAGACCGCTGCGCTGCTGCAGAGCCACCCGAACCTGAAGGGCATCATCTCGCCCACCACGGTCGGCATCGCGGCTGCGGCGCGGTACGTGTCCACCTCGGACTACAAGGGCAAGGTCGCCATCACCGGTCTCGGCACCCCGAACCAGATGCGCGAGTACGTCGAAGACGGCACCGTCACCGCGTTCGCGCTGTGGAACCCGGCCGACCTCGGCTACCTGGCCGCCTTCGCCTCCAAGGCGCTGATCGAGGGCGAGATCACCGGCGAAGAGGGCGACACCTTCGAGGCCGGAGACCTCGGCGAGTACACGGTCGGCGCCGACGGCGTCGTTCTTCTCGGCGACCCGTTCGAGTTCAACGCAGACAACATCGGCGAGTTCGACTTCTGAGTCGAGTTCGGGAGGGGCGTCGGGGCTTCGGCCTCGGCGCCCCTTTCCGTGTGCGCGGCGGTGTGCGTTCTCCGGCGCCTGACAGGGCGGGCATCCGCACCCGCACAGGGGTCCGCACCGGCAGCCATCGGGGATACGGGCGGTCGGATGAGGGGCTGCGACGGGCGTGAGGGGTCAGCGCGGGTCGAAGCGCTCCGGTTCGTGCGTCGCGGCGACGAGGGCGCGCAGCTCCTCGAGGGATGCCGGGGCGGCGCCGAGAGCCCGTGCCTGCACGAGCACGTTGCCGAGGGCTGTCGCCTCGACGGGGCCGGCGAGCACAGGAAGGCCGGTGCGATCCGCGGTGGCCTGGCACAGCAGACGGTTCAGCGAGCCGCCTCCTACGAGGTGGATGCTGTCGAGTTCGCGCCCTGACAGATCGGCTGCCGTCTGCACGGCATCCGCGAAGGCGGTCGCGATCGACTCGACGATCGATCGGGCGAAGGCGGGTCGCGTCCTCGGAGCCTCGGGCCCGAGCAGTGTCGCGATGCGCGCGGGCATGTCTCCCGGTGCGCTGAGCGACGCGTCGTTCGCGTCGAAGAGGGGCACGTCGTCTGTCACGGCGGATGCCGCGGCCAGCAGCTCGGGCAGGTCGATCCGCGAGCCGTCCTCCGTCTCCCACGCGCGCACGGTCTCGCTCAGCAGCCAGAGTCCCGTCACGTTGTGCAGGAAGCGGTAGCGACGGTCCACGCCGAGCTCGTGCGTGAAGTTCGCCTCGCGCGCGGCATCCGTCAGCACCGGCTCGGTCAGCTCGACGCCGACCAGCCCCCAGGTGCCGCACGAGATGTAGGCGGAGTGCGGGGTCGACAGGGGAGCGGCGACGACGGCGGATGCTGTGTCGTGCGACCCGACCGCGATCACCGGCAGCTTCTTGCCGATGCGCTCGACCAGGTCCGCGCGGAGTGTGCCGATCGTCTCGCCCGGATCGACGAGCGTCGGCAGGATGTGCGTCGGGATGCCGATGCGCTCGGCGAGCTCGGCGTCCCACTCGCCCGACTCGACGCCGAGGAGCCCGGTGGTCGAGGCGTTCGTCCGCTCGGCCACCGCTGTTCGGGTGAGCAGGAACGCGATGAGGTCGGGAATGAGCAACGCGGTGTCCGCGTCGGCGAGGCGGGCATCGACGCGGTACTGGTACAGCGTGTTGAACGGCAGGAACTGCAGTCCGTTGCGGCCGTAGAGCTCGGCGAAGGGCGCGACCGTGTGCACCTCCTCGACCCCGCGCGCCGTGCGCTCGTCGCGGTAGTGGAACGGCTCGGCGAGGAGTTCGCCGTCTCGCAGCAGGCCGTAGTCGACGGCCCACGAGTCGATGCCGACGCTCTCGATCGCCGGTTCGCGCCGTACCGCCTCGGCGAGCCCTGCGACGACGTGCTCGTAGAGAGCGCCGAAGTCCCAGTGCAGACCGTCTTCGCGCTCGACGGGCCCGTTCGGGAACCGCGAGACGAGTTCGAGGTCGAGCCGGCCGTCGCCGATCCGGCCGATCATGACGCGACCGCTGGTCGCTCCGAGGTCGACGGCGGCGACGGACCGCACCGTCATCGCAGGAACGCCGCAGCGACGCCGGAGTCGACCGGGATGTGGAGACCCGTCGTGCGGCTCAGCTCGGGACCCGTCAGCACGTAGACGGCATCCGCCACGTTCTCGGGAACGACCTCGCGCTTGAGGATCGTGCGGTTGGCGTAGAACTGGCCGAGGTCCTCTTCGGCGACACCGTAGGTCGCGGCACGGTTCGCGCCCCAGCCGGAGGCGAAGATACCCGAGCCGCGCACGACACCGTCGGGGTTGATGCCGTTGACGCGGATGCCGAACTCGCCGAGCTCGACGGCCAGCAGCCGCACCTGGTGGGCCTGGTCGGCCTTGGTCGCCGAGTAGGCGATGTTGTTGGGGCCGGCGAAGACGGAGTTCTTCGACGAGATGTAGATGATGTCGCCGCCGAGCTTCTGGTCGATCAGCACGCGGGCCGCGGCCTTCGACACGAGGAACGAGCCCTTCGCCATGACGTCGTGCTGCAGATCCCAGTCCTTCTCGGTGGTCTCGAGCAGCGGCTTCGACAGCGAGAGACCGGCGTTGTTGACGACGAGGTCGACGCCGCCGAACGCGAGCACGGCGTCGTTCAGCGCCGCTTGGATGGCATCCGCATCGGCGACGTTCGCCGCGACGCCGATCGCGACGTCGGTGCTGCCCAGCTCGGCGGCGGCCGCCTGTGCCTTCTCGAGGTCGAGGTCGGCGATGACGACGCAGGCGCCCTCTGCGGCGAGGCGGGTGGCGATGGCCTTGCCGATGCCGCTGGCGGCTCCGGTGACGAAGGCGATGCGTCCCTGGTGCGACTTCGGCTTCGGCATGCGCTGCAGCTTGGCCTCTTCGAGCGCCCAGTACTCGATGTCGAACTTCTCGGCGTCAGAGATGGGCGAGTAGGTCGACAGTGCCTCGGCGCCGCGCATGACGTTGATCGCGTTGACGTAGAACTCACCGGCGACGCGGGCGGTCTGCTTGTTGGCGCCGTAGGAGAACATTCCGATGCCGGGCACGAGCACGATGAGCGGGTCGGCGCCGCGGATCGCGGGCGACTCGGCGGTCGCGTGCGCGTCGTAGTAGGCCTGGTAGTCGGCGCGGTACTCGGTGTGCAGTTCGTGCAGACGGGCGATCTGCTCATCGGCGGATGCCGTGACCGGCAGGTCGAGGATCAGCGGCTTGACCTTGGTGCGCAGGAAGTGGTCGGGGCAGCTGGTGCCGAGAGCCGCGAGTTCAGGGGCGCGCTCGGAGGCGAGGAAGTCGAGGACGACGTCGGAGTCGGTGAAGTGGCCGACCATCGGCTTGTCGGTCGACGCGATCCCGCGAATGGTGCCGGCGAGGGCCGCTGCGCGCTCACGCCGCTCGGCCTCGGGGAGTGCCTCGAAGCCGGCACGGACGCCGCCGAACGGATCGGCCTTGCCGTTGGCCTCGATGTAGGCGGCCGCGGTGTCGATGATCCAGAGGGAGTTGGCTTCGGCCTCCTCCGACGTGTCGCCCCAGGCGGTGATGCCGTGGCCGCCGAGGATCGTGCCGATGGCCTGCGGGTTCTTCGCCTTGATGGCGGCGATGTCGAGTCCGAGCTGGAATCCGGGGCGACGCCACGGAACCCACACGACCTTGTCGCCGAAGATCTTCGCCGTCAGCTCTTCGCCGTCGGCCGCGGTGGCGATCGCGATGCCCGAGTCGGGGTGCAGGTGGTCGACGTGCGCGGCGTCGACGAGCCCGTGCATCGCGGTGTCGATCGACGGAGCTGCACCGCCCTTGCCGTGCAGGCAGTAGTCGAACGCGGCGACCATCTCGTCTTCGCGGTCAAGACCCGGGTAGACGTCGACGAGTGCGCGCATGCGGTCGAGGCGCAGCACGGCGAGACCCTGCTCCTTGAGCGTCCCCAGGTCGCCACCCGAACCCTTCACCCACATCAGCTCGACGGGCTGACCCGTGACGGGGTCGGTCTCCGTGCCCTTCGCCGACGTGTTGCCGCCGGCGTAGTTGGTGTTCTTCGGGTCGGCGCCCAGGCGGTTCGACCGCTCGATGAGGGCGGCGGCGGTGGGGTTGGTCATGGCTGTTCCCTGTTCTGTGGAGACGTGGCGAGGATGCGGGCGGCGAAGCGGTCGATCGATGCTGTCGCTGCCGCGAGTTCGGGCTGATTGAGGTGGCCGTGGCGGGTGCCCGCCTCGGTCGAGATGTCGATTTCGACGCCCGCGTCGCGCAGCAGGGCGCCGAACGCCTCGCCGGAGACACGGAGCTCGTCGACCTCGCCGTTGATCATGATCGTGGCGGGGAAATGCGAGAGCTGGGCGGGGGACGCTGTGCCGGGCACGGCGTAGACGTCGCCACCGTCGACCGGCCCGCCGAGGTAGTTCTCGTACATGCCGCGCACCGGGTCGGGGCCGAACACGTCGGCATCGGGGTCCGCGTCGAGGGCGGCACGCAGCGCAGCATCCGGGGCTGCCTGCACGGCGTGGAGCGTCGGATAGGCGAGCACCGCGAGCGCAGGGAAGGGCCCGGGGCCGTGACTGAGGCGCAGTGCCGCGCCGGTCGCGAGGTTGCCGCCGGCGCTCGCTCCGCCGATCGACCACGGCCCCTCGGCGAGGCCGGAGTCGACCGCCCAGCGGAATGCGGCTTCGACCTCCTCGGAGGCGACCGGGTAGTGCACGCCCTCTCGCTCGGGAGCCCCGGCTGCCGCAGCCCAGGTGCGAGGGAAGGGAGCCAGCGCGTAGTCGACCGACACCACGGCGATGCCGCGCTCGGCGAAGCTCTGCGCGACCCAATCGGCCTCCGGCATGTCGATCTCACCGGCGGCGAACCCTCCGCCGTGCACCCAGACGAGTCCGGGGCCGACGGGAGAGGTCGGGGTGTACACCCGCACGCGCAGCGGTCCGTGCGGTCCGTCGAGCACCTGCTCGTTCACGGTGTCATCCGTTCTGTCGGGGGGGGGGCGTCGGGATGCGGGGATCGGCTCCCGCATCCCGACGGGTCGGGGTGCGGGCTCAGGCGCCCCAGCCGGCCTGCACGCCACCGACGCGGTCGGCGGCGATCTTCTGCTGGTAGCCCGACTCGGCGTAGGCCGCCATCGGGTCGGCTGCGAGGCCGCGCGACTCTCGCCATTCGGCGAGCGCGGGGCGCACGTCGGTGTAGAACGCGTCCATGAAGACGGCGTTGGCGGCGAGCACGTCGCCGGACTTCTGCGCCGCGGTCAGGGCGTCGCGGTCGACGATCAGCGCACGCGCCGTCATCTCCTGCACGTTGAGCACCGAGCGGATCTGACCGGGGATCTTGTCCTCGACGTTGTGGCACTGGTCGAGCATGAACGCCACATCGGGGTTGTTCAGGCCGCCGCCGCGCACGACCTCGAACAGGATGCGGAACAGTTGGAAGGGATCGGCCGCGCCCACGATGAGATCGTCGTCGGCGTAGAAGCGCGAGTTGAAGTCGAACGACCCGAGCTTGCCGAGGCGCAGCAGCTGCATGACGATGAACTCGATGTTGGTGCCGGGTGCGTGGTGGCCCGTGTCGAGGCACACCATGGCCTTGTCGCCGAGGGACGAGACCTGGGCGTAGGACGTGCCCCAGTCGGGAACATCGGTGTGGTAGAACGCCGGCTCGAAGAACTTGTACTCGAGCACGAGGCGCTGGTCGTCGCCGAGGCGTGCGTAGATCTGCTGCAGCGACTCCTGCAGGCGGTCCTGACGGCCGCGCAGGTCGGCCTGCCCCGGGTAGTTCGAGCCCTCGGCGAGCCAGATCTTCAGGTCGCGGCTGCCCGTGGCATCCATCACGTCGATGCAGGCGAGGTGGTGGTCGATCGCCTTCTGGCGGATCGACGGGTCTTCGTGGGTCAGCGCGCCGAACTTGTAGTCGTCGTCCTGGAACGTGTTGGAGTTGATGGTGCCCAGGGTCACGCCGAGGTCCTCGGCGTGCTTGCGCAGGTCGGAGAACGAGTCGACCAGGTCCCACGGGATGTGCAGGGCGACCGAGGGTGCGAGCGCCGTGTACTTGTTCACCTGCGCGGCATCCGCGATCTTCTCCCACGGGTCGCGGGGCGTGCCGGGCGTGCCGAACACCTTGAAGCGCGTGCCGGAGTTGCCGAACGCCCAGCTGGGGAGTTCGATGCCCTGCTGTTCGAGGGCGGCGAGGTTGTCGGACGAGAGGATGCTCATGAGGCGCTGCCTTCGGTGTCGGTGCGGTTGTCGATGTCTGATGCGGGGGAGTCGCCGGCGTCGGCGAGCTGGTCTTCGAGGTGGAACACCTCGGCGAGTGCGGTGGCGGCCTGGTCGGGGCGTCCGTCGAGACCGATGAAGAATCGGCTCATCTCGGACTCCCAGCGCGCGGCGACGGGGGAGGCGGCGAGATACGCCTGGGCGGCGGCATCGTCGTCGGTCTCGTAGTAGCCGACGAGCGTGCCGCCCTCGGCGAGGAACAGCGAGTAGTTGCGGCGGCCGGCGGCCGCGATCTCGGCCAGCATCTCGGGCCGGACCGGCGAGTGACGGGCGAGGTATTCGTCGAGCAGTTCAGGACGCACCTGCAACTGGAACGCGACGCGGGTCATGATGGTTCTCTCTTCATCGAGCGGATTTTGAATCGTTTCATTCAATGTCTCAACCCTAGACACGGGCGAGCGACGTGTCAAGCGAGCGTCGGCGGTCACACGGCGGTGATGACCGCATTGTCGAGCTGATCGGCGTCCACGCCCGGGCGCACGGCCGCGTTCGTGAGCAGCACCCAGCAGACGCCCGCCGTCGGGTGCACCCAGAACTCCGTGCCCGCCCACCCGCCGTGGCCGAAGACGTCACGGTCCACCAGCCCCGGCGCTCGTGAGCGCAGGTTGAACGTGAAGCCCCAGTCCTGACCGCGCTCAGAGGGGTACGGGTCGAGGCGGGGGATCGCGCCGGTCAGCGGGCGGAGCATCATGGCCAGTCCCGCCGGAGACAGGATGCCGTCCTTCGCGCCCTGGCCGATGCGCAGCAGCTCGGCGCCGAGGTGCAGGAGATCCTCGGCTCTGCCCAGGAGGCCTGCGCCGGGAGCACGCGTGGCGTGGAACCGGTCGAGGTCGAGTCCGCCGGCCGCGGCATCCGGAACCCCGAGGGACTTGCTCGGGTCGAGGGTCAGGCCGATCGCGCCGATGCGATGCGCCCAGTCGAATGTGCCGGCATCCCAGGTCGAACCGGTCGCGTGCTCGATCAGCGCCGCGATCCCCTCGAAGGCCAGGGTGGAATACCGCGACGCGGTGCCGGCGGCGAAGTCCCGCCCCTGGCTGAGCAGCTCGTCGCGCAGCGGAAGCGCGGTGTCGAGAGCCGGCTCGGAGATCCCCGAGGTGTGGGATGCCAGGTGCCACAGCCGCACGATGTCGTCACGAGAGGTGCCGAACTGCGGCAGGGCGTCGGCGAGCGGAGTGTTCGGGGTGAGCAGACCCCTCTCGATGGCGCGCGTCGCCGTGATGCCGGTGAGCACCTTCGTGATCGAGAACAGCGGATACACGGCATCCGTCGCGGCCCCGAAGCCCTCGAGGTCGACGATCCCGTCGGCGGTGGCCATGCCGAGCACGGCTGTCGGCAGGCGCTCCGCCTGCACGTGACCGCGTGCCCAGTCGAATGCTGCGTCGAAGGTCATGGCTGCTCCTGCTGATTCGGATGGTCGCGCTTCCCAGACGGGTGCGGTGACTCTACGATAGGACCATGGCACAGAAAGCGCTTTCCCATCCGGCCGCGCTCATCGACGGTGATCACCCGACCCGCTCCGTGCTGCGCCTCGTCGCCCGCCGTCCCTGGCGACTGACCTTCGCGATCACGGCCTTCGCGATCAAGGAGATCCCGCTCTGGTTCCTGCCGGTGATCACCGCCGCGATCATCGACGTCGTGGCGAGCGACGGCGATGTCACCGAGGTGCTGTGGTGGTTCGCGCTGGCCGCCGTGCTGCTGCTGCAGAACTACCCGAACCACATCATCTACACCCGCAACTTCATGACCGTGGTGCGAGACCTCGGTGCCGATCTCCGCAACGCCCTCACCGCGCGACTGCAGAGCCTCTCGATCGGGTACCACACGAGGATGAGCTCCTCGATCGTGCAGACGAAGGTGGTGCGCGACGTCGAGAACGTCGAGCTCATGCTGCAGCAGGTCACGCATCCGCTCCTGTCGTCGACCATGGTGATGCTCGGCGCACTCAGCATGACGGCGGTCACCGTGCCGCAGTTCCTTCCCGTGTACGCCCTCGCCGTGCCGATCGCGATCGGCATCCGCTACGGCATGCGCAATCGATCGCAGCGTCGCAACGAGGTCTTCCGGCGCGAGATCGAGACGCTGTCGGCCCGCGTCGGCGAGATGGCGTCGCTGATCCCGGTGACCCGCGCTCACGGGCTCGAGGAGACGGCGATCAACCGCGTCGCGGGCGGGGCGGATGGCGTGCGCCGCGCCGGACTCGACCTCGACCTGCTGAACGGCCGGGTGGCCTCGATCTCCTGGGTCGCGATGCAGCTGCTCGGCGTCGCCTGCCTCATGCTCGCCGCCGTGTGCGCGCTCACCGGCTTCCTCCCGATCACGCCGGGCGAGGTCGTGATGCTCTCGAGCTACTTCACGCTGCTGACCGGCGGGCTCACCCAGCTGCTCATGCTCATTCCCGTCGGCGCCCGCGGGCTCGAGTCGGTGCGCTCGATCGCCGAGGTGCTGCAGGAGCCCGACGTCGAGCAGAACTCCGGCAAGCGCGTCGTCTCGGCGGTCGCCGGCGAGATCGTGCTCGACTCTGCGACGCATCGCTACGCGGATGCCGACGACGACGCCCTGTTCGAGATCGATCTGCGGATCGCCCCCGGTGAGACGGTCGCCTTCGTGGGATCGTCGGGATCGGGCAAGTCGACCCTCCTGAACCTCGTGCTCGGATTCGTCCGTCCGACGAGCGGCCGCATCGTGCTCGACGGCGCCGACATGCAGGAGCTCGACCTGCGCACAGTGCGCCGGTCGATCTCGGTCGTGCCGCAGGAGTCGGTGCTGTTCGAGGGGTCGGTCTTCGACAACATCGCCTACGGCATGCCCGACGTCACGCCCGATCGCGTCGAACAGGCGCTGCGAGACGCCAACGCGTGGGAGTTCGTGAGCGAGCAGTCGCAGGGGTGGGACACGGTGGTCGGCGAGCGCGGAGCGCGCCTCTCGGGTGGTCAGCGCCAGCGTCTGGCGATCGCCCGCGCGCTCGTGCGCGATCCGCGGATCCTGCTGCTCGACGAGGCGACGAGCGCGCTCGACCCCGAGTCCGAGGGACTCGTCAAAGAGGCCCTCGAACGGCTCATGCGCGGTCGCACGACGCTCGTGGTCGCGCACCGGCTGTCGACGATCCGGCAGGCCGATCGCATCGTCGTGCTCGAGCACGGACGTATCGTCGAACAGGGCTCGCACGACGAGCTGCTCGCCGCCGACGGGCGATACGCCCGCCTGCACCTGGTGCAGAACGGCATCAGATGACCCCGGCTCAGCGTCCTGAGGAGGAACGATGACAACCGAGAAGACCCTTCGCGCGGCCCTGGTCGGCACCGGGGCGGTGGCGAACGCGCACGCCCGCGCGGTCGCCGCGTACCCGCGCGCCGAGCTCGTCGCCGTCGCCGACCTCAGCCGGGAGAAGGCGCAGGAGTTCGCCGGCCGATACGGCATCGATGCCGCCTACGGCGACCTCGACGAGATGCTCGCCGCCGAGCACCCCGACGTCATGCTCATCTGCACGCCGCCCGGGCCGCACCGTTCGCAGTCGCTCGCAGCCTTCGCAGCCGGCGCGCATGTGATCGTCGAGAAGCCGCCGGCACCGTCGCTCGACGAGCTCGACGAGATGCGCGCGGCGGCCGAGGCCGCGGGCAGGCAGCTGGCGGTCGTCTTCCAGCAGCGCACCGGCACGGCCGCGGCGCACGTGCGCGGGCTGCTGCAGAGCGGAGCCCTCGGCCGCCCGCTCGTCGCCGTGTGTCAGACGCTCTGGTTCCGTGACGCCGGCTACTTCGCGGTGCCGTGGCGCGGCAAGTGGGAGACGGAGGGCGGCGGAACGACCCTGGGCCACGGCATCCACCAGATCGACCTGCTCGCTCACCTGCTGGGCGACTGGTCGTCGGTGCAGGGCAGGCTCTGGCGGCTCGACCGCGAGACCGAGACCGAGGACGTCTCGACCGCGACCATCGTCTTCGGCCAGGGAGTGGTCGCGCAGCTCGTCACCAGTGCCGTGTCGCCGCGAGAGACGAGCTCGATCCGCATCGACACCCAGAAGGCCACGGTCACGGTCGACCACGTCTACGGCCACGGTCATGAGAACTGGCGGATCACCCCGGCGCCCGGCTTCGAGTCGGAGGCCGAGGGATGGGCGTTCCCGGATGCCGAGGAGCGCAGCGACCACGAGCCGCTGCTGCGCGACGTGTTCGACGCTCTGCTCGAGGGCGCACCCCTGCCTCCTACCGCTGATGCGCCCGCGCGCTCACTCGAGATCGTGGCGGCCATCTACGCCTCGGCCGCTGCAGACGGCACGGTGATCACCCCCGAGCTGCTGGGCTCGCACCCGACGCACCGGGCCGGCTTCGCGAGCCCGGTCACCGATCTCCGCAGGTGAGAGAGCTCTACCGCGACCCCGTCTACGACGGCGCCACCGACCCGCGGGTCGTGGTCGACGCCGACGGGCTGTGGTGGATGTTCTACACCCAGCGTCGGGCGAGCCTCGCGGATGCGGGACCGGGGGTGTCGTGGGTGCACGGCAGCCGGATCGGGGTCGCGACATCGACCGACGGTCTGGACTGGCGCTACGACGGAACGCTCGAGCCCACGGCATCCGATCTCGTCCTCGAGCCCGGCCCGCCGCCCGCCGAGGTCGACCGCACGCACTGGGCCCCGGAGGTCTTCTGGGACGGTGCGCGCTGGCGGATGCATCTCACCGAGATCGACGGCATCCCCGACCGCTGGCCGGGGTTTGCTCGCGCCATCGTCGAGTACGTCTCCGACGACCTGCGGCACTGGTCGAGACGCGGCCCGCTCGTGCTGAGCAGCGATCGTGTGATCGATGCGGCCGTCGCGCGCACGCCCGACGGACTGTGGCGCCTCTGGTACAAGGATGAGGCGGCGGACTCGGTGACCATGGTCGCGTCATCGCCCGACCTCGTGGACTGGTCCCTCGACGGCGTCGCGATCGGAGGACGGCCGCACGAGGGGCCGACCGTGTTCGAGCTCGGCGGTCTCTGGTGGCTGATCGTGGACGAGTGGCGGGGGATGGGCGTCTATCGCTCCGACGACGGCACGCGCTGGACGCGTCAGGGTGATGCGGATGCCGTGATCCTCGCTGATCTGCCGACCGGAGGGGTCGGCAGTCACGGCGCGCAGGTGCGCGTCGGCGACGACCTGTGGTTCTACTTCTTCGCCGCCGCCGCCGCCGCCGCCGCCGCGGAGCGGGCTCCGGCCCACGCTGCGACGGGCGAGCAGAGGCGATCCGCCGTGCATCGCGTGGGGCTCGAGGTCGAGGGCGGGAAGCTGATCGTGAGAGGATCGAAGATCCCGCGGTAATCGATGTAATCCCCGCCGCGAATTGCCGGTTGCGAAACGTTTCAATCTGGATTAGCGTGCAGGTAAGCGTTTTCCCCGCACGATGGAGATCGCATCCCGCACCACATGGACACAGGCGTTCCGCGGCCCTGCCGAACGAGGACGTTCATCAGAGAGGACAACGATGTTCAGCAAGAAGCGTCTGGCGGCCGCAGCGGCCGTCGCCACCAGCGCAGCGCTGGTACTCGCCGGCTGCGCCGGCGGAGGCAGCCCCGAGGGCGAGCCCACGTACGACCCCGACGAGAAGGTCACCCTCGACCTGGCGTTCTGGGGCAACGACGTCCGCGCCGATCTCTACAACCAGGCGATCGAGGCGTTCAACGAGGAGTACCCGAACATCACGGTGAACGCGACGTTCCTCGGGTTCCCGGAGTTCTGGGAGAAGCGCCAGACCGAGGCCGCCGGCGGCGGACTCCCCGACGTCATGCAGTTCGACTACTCGTACCTGCGTCAGTACTCGGAGAACGGCCTGCTGCTCGACCTCGAGCCCTACCTCGGCTCGGTCATCGACACCGAGCCGCTCTCCGAGAACATCCTCGGCATCGGCGTCGTCGATGACACGACCTACGGCATCACCACCTCGACCAACGCGTGGGGCGTCTTCACCAACCCCCAGCTGCTCGAGACCGCAGGCGTCGAGGAGTTCCCCGGGGGCGACTGGGAAGACTACGACGAGTGGATGGGCGAGATCACCGATGCCGGCGCGGGTGAGTTCTGGGGCGGGTCCGACTGGACGGGGCGCATCCAGAACTTCGAGCTGCAGCTGCGCAGCGAGGGCAAGAACCTGTTCGACGAAGACGGCACGCCCGGCTTCGACGAAGACCGTCTGAAGGAGTTCTGGGAGGCCGGAGACGACATCCGTGACGGAGTCGTCGTTCCGCAGCAGGTCGTCGAGGAGCTCAACCCCCTCACCGCGTTCGACGCCGCGAAGAACGCCAGCGAGCTGACGTGGGACAACTTCGGTGCGGGCTACCTCGCCAACCTCGGCGAGAGCTACACCGAGCTCGGCCTCGTCGCCCCGCCGGTCACGAAGGAGGGCGCGAAGGATCTGTACCTGAAGCCCTCGATGCTGCACACGATCTCGGCCAAGACCGAGCACCCGGAGGCGGCGGCGACGCTCGTCAACTTCCTGGTCAACTCGCCCGAGTCCGGCGAGATCTTCGGCACCAACCGTGGCCTCCCCGCATCCGAGACCGCTCTCGAGGCCGCAGAGCTCGATCCCATGAGCCAGCTCGTCAAGGACTACGAGGAGTCGATCGCCGACCGCCTCGGCGACGCTCCGCCCGTGCCGATCGTCGGCTACGGCACCCTCGAGGAGAAGTTCCGGGTGCTGGGCACCGAGCTGAACTTCGGCACCACGACGGTCGACGAGGCCGTGACGCAGTTCTTCTCCGAGATGGACGTCGTCCTCAACCAGTGATCCCGTCGGTGGGCCGGGTGGCATCCGCCCGGCCCACCGCATCCCATCCACTTCGGAAGGAGCTGTCATGAGCACGACGGCGACCAGGACGATCGTCACGGGCAAGAAGTCCGGGCGAGGGCGGGCGCTGCGCAGCGGCCGCCGCCCCGAGAACGAACTCGCGCGGCCGGGCCAGCGCGCACGTCTGCGGCGTGAGACGGCGACCGGCTATGCGTTCCTCACCCCGTGGCTCATCGGCTTCTTCGGTCTCACCGCCGTGCCGATGATCTACTCCCTGTACCTCTCCTTCACGAAGTACAACATCTTCCAGCCGCCCAAGTGGATCGGGCTGGACAACTACATCCGACTCTTCACGAGCGACCCGAACTTCATCCAGTCGGCGCAGATCACCCTCGTCTACGTCTTCATCGGCACTCCGATCACCCTCGCGGCCGCCCTCGGCGTCGCGATGCTCCTGAACTACCGCGACAAGGGCGCCGGCTTCTTCCGCTCCGCCTTCTACGCGCCGTCCCTCATCGGCGGCTCGGTCTCGGTCGCCATCGTGTGGCGGGCCATGTTCTCCTCCGACGGTCCGGTCGACAGCGGTCTGCAGATCTTCGGCGTCGATCTCGGCGGATGGATCGGCAACCCGAGCCTCGTGCTCCCGATGATGATCCTGCTCGCCGTCTGGCAGTTCGGAGCCACGATGGTGATCTTCCTCGCGGGTCTCAAGCAGATCCCCAAGGAGCTGTACGAGGCCGCAGAGATGGACGGCGCGAACGCCTACCGTCGGTTCCGCGCGGTGACGATCCCGATGCTCTCCCCGGTGATGTTCTTCAACCTGCTGCTCGGTCTCATCGGCGCGTTCCAGGTGTTCGCCTCGGCGTACATCATCTCGAACGGCACCGGCGGCCCCGCCGGCATGACGAACTTCATCACCGTGTACCTGTACAAGCGAGGGTTCTCCGACGGACAGATGGGCTACGCGGCCGCGATCGCGTGGGTCCTGCTCGTCGTCGTCGCGATCATCGCCTTCATCCTCTTCCGCACTCAGAGGTCGTGGGTGCACTACTCGGGAGACGACAAATGAGCACCTCCAATCAGGCGACCACGTCCGGCGCCGCATCCACTCCGGTCTTCGCCGCGCAGCAGACGACGCCCGTCGGTCCGCCCGCCCCGCGTCGCCGCATCAAGCGCAAGACCTGGCAGACCGTCATCTGGTTCATCGGTCTCCTCGTGCTCACCGCGGTGGTGCTCTACCCGCTGCTGTGGCTGTTCCTGTCGACGTTCAAGCCGAACTCCGAGTTCGGTCAGAACCCCGGTCTGCTGCCGCAGGCGCCGACGCTCGACAACTACGGCAAGGTCATGGAGGGCATCGCCGGAGTGCCGATGTGGCGCTTCTTCCTGAACTCGCTGATCCTCGCGGTCTCGGCCGTCGTCGGCACGGTGCTCTCGTCGGCGCTCGCCGCCTACGCCTTCGCACGAGTGCAGTTCAAGGGACTCGGCGTGCTGTTCGCCGCGATGATCGGCACGCTGCTGCTGCCGTTCCACGTCGTGATCATCCCGCAGTACATCATCTTCAACCAGCTCGGATGGGTCGACACCTTCATCCCGCTGATCCTGCCGAAGTTCCTCGCCACCGAGGCGTTCTTCGTCTTCCTTCTCGTGCAGTTCATCCGTCAGATGCCCCGCGACATGGATGAAGCGGCGCGCATCGACGGAGCAGGCCACCTGCGGATCTTCTGGTCGATCATCCTGCCGCTCATCAAGCCCGCCCTGATCACCTGCGCGATCTTCTCGTTCATCTGGGCGTGGAACGACTTCCTCGGCCCGCTGCTCTACCTGACGAGCCCCGAGAACTACCCGCTGCCGATCGCGCTGCGCCTCTACAACGACCAGACCTCGTCGTCCGACTACGGCGCGACGGTCACGGCGTCGTTCGTGGCGCTCGTGCCGGTGCTGCTGTTCTTCGTGGTCTTCCAGCGCTTCCTCGTCGACGGAGTCGCCACGCAGGGACTGAAGGGCTAGTCATGTCGGTCATCAACGCAGAGCGTCGGGCGCACCGGGCGGCGAAACGAGAGGCACGGTCGGGCGCCGGCCCGACGGTCGCCGGTGTCGAGCCCGGGGTCAACCCCGGAGCGACCGCCAAGTTCGGTCTGTTCGGCGAGGTGCTCACGGTCGGGCTGCTGATGACGATCATCGCCCTCGGCGTCGTCACGCTGCCGATCGCCCTGGCTGCCGGCATCCGTCACCTGCGTCGTTTCGTCGCCGCGGAGGACTCGCGCACGGCCCTGTTCTGGGACGACGTGCGCACCGGCATCCTGCCCTCGCTCCGCGTCGGGGTGCCGGCTGCGCTGATCGCCGCCGTGCTCACGGTCGACGTCGTGCTCGCGGGCTCGGGCGCACTGCCCGGTGGCGAGTTCATCGCGGTCATCGGCTGGGCGGGGCTGCTCGCTCTCGCGGTCGCCGTGCTGCTCGCCGCCGGCGCCTGGTCGCCGTCGACCGGGTGGACCGCCGCGGTCCGCGCGGTGCCGGGGATGATCACAGCGGATGCCGCCGGAGCCGCGTACATCGCGGCCGCGGCCGTCTTCACCGGCGTCGTGACCTGGGCGCTCGCGCCCCTGTTCATCGCGGGCATCGGCTGTGCGGCGCTCGCCGTCGTCGCGGTTCCGGGGCGTCGTCGGCGCGGAGTTCACCCCGCGGAATGAGAAGGTAGTCGTGGCGCACGCGCGGACGGACGGAGGCAGGCCATGGCGGTAGGGGTGAAGGACGTGGCGGCTGCGGCCGGCGTCTCGGTCGGCACCGTCTCGAACGTGCTCAATCAGCCCGAGCGCGTGTCCGCCAAGACGGTCGAGCGCGTGCAGCGGGTGATCCAGGAACTCGGCTTCGTGCGCAACGACGCCGCCAGGCAGCTGCGCGCGGGTCGCAGCCGCAGCATCGGACTCGTGGTGCCCGACATCGGCAACCCGTTCTTCGCCGAGGTCGTGCGCGGCGCGGAGGACCGGGCAGCGGATGCCGGCATGACGGTGCTGCTCGGCAACAGCGACGAGCGAGACGAGCGCCAGGTCGCGCACCTCGAGCTCTTCCAGGAGCAGCGGGTCAACGGCGTGCTGCTCACACCCGCCACCGACGACCTCTCGGCCGTGCATCGATTCGCCGCGGGCGGCATGCCGGTGATCCTCGTCGACCGCGAGGTGGAGGAGGGGCTGCTGCCGTCGGTCTCGGTCGATGACGTCGAAGGCGGACGCCTGGCTGCCGATCACCTGCTGGCTTCGGGACGTCGCCGGCTGGCATTCGTCGGAGGACCGCAGTCGGTGCAGCAGGTCGCCGATCGTCTGCGCGGCGTGCAGGCGGCCGTCGCCGCTCACCCCGATGTCACTCTCGAGATCTTCGAGCAGTCCGCGCTCACGGTGCTCCAGGGCAGGGCTGCGGGCGAGGCCATCGCGGCGCGTGGGCCTGAATCGCGCCCGGATGCCGTCTTCGCCGCGAACGACCTGCTCGCCGTCGGGCTGCTGCAGGCGTTCAGCTTCGGCTCCGGCATCCGTGTGCCCCAGGACATCGCCATGGTCGGGTACGACGACATCGACTTCGCCTCGGCGACCGTCGTGCCGCTGAGCTCCGTCCGCCAGCCCGCCAGGCTGCTCGGCTGGACCGGGGTGGATCTGCTGCTGAAGGAGCTCGACGGCGTCGAGCACGACCGTCGCGTGCGGTTCCAGCCCGAACTCGTGGTGCGCGAATCGAGCGCCGGCTGAGGGATCGTCTCGGGTCACGCGCCGTCACCCGTGCCGTGTGCATGACCGGA
The DNA here is from genome assembly GCF_030209555.1 of Microbacterium sp. LMC-P-041. Taxonomy (NCBI): domain Bacteria; kingdom Bacillati; phylum Actinomycetota; class Actinomycetes; order Micrococcales; family Microbacteriaceae; genus Microbacterium; species Microbacterium sp. LMC-P-041. Next base: position 320,498 of record NZ_JARVRV010000008.1, on the reverse strand, counting down.
GCACGGATGCGGGAGCATCCGTCGGTTCTCGTCCTGCAGATGTGCTTTCGTCCTGCAGGCGGCCCGGCCGAGGACCCTGAGCCCCGATTCGTTCCAGCCACGGGAACCCGTTATGATTGCAAGGTGCATCCGCTCTTCACGGTTCGGATGCCTGGAGACGTCGCATAGTCCGGCCGAGTGCACCACCCTGCTAAGGTGGAGTCCCCTCACGGGGACCAGGGGTTCAAATCCCCTCGTCTCCGCAGAAAGAATCCCTGCCTCGGCAGGGATTTTCTGTTCTCAGGCGCTGACTCCGAGTTCCTGAGCCGCGATGGCATCCGCGAGGTACGACGCGGTGGTGCTTCCGCTCGCGGAGGCGACGGAACGCGGAGTTCCCTGCGCCACGACAGTGCCGCCGAGCTCTCCGGCTCCCGGTCCCATGTCGATCACCCAGTCGGCCTGTGCGACCACGCGCATGTCGTGCTCGACCATCACGACCGTGTTGCCGGCATCGACGAGATGCTGAAGATGGACGAGCAGTCGATCGGTGTCCGACGGATGCAGTCCTGAGGTGGGCTCATCGAGCAGGTAGAGGGTGTCGCCGTGCTGGGCGCGCCGCAGTTCGGACGCCAGCTTCACGCGCTGCGCCTCGCCGCCGGAGAGCTCGGTCGCCGACTGGCCCAGCGGCAGATACCCGAGCCCCACGTCGAGGAGGGCATCGAGGTGTCGCGCGACGTCGGCATCGTCCTCGAAGAGGACACGCGCGTCGTTCACGCTCAGGGCGAGGACGTCGGCGATGGTGTGCCCGTGGAGCTCGATCTCGAGGGTCTCCGGGTTGTAGCGCGTGCCGCCGCAGGTGCCGCAGGGGGCGTGGACGGTGGGGAGGAAGAGCAGCTCGACCTCGACCGTGCCCTCGCCCTTGCAGGTGGGGCATCGCCCGCTCGCCAGGTTGAACGAGAACCGGCTCGCGGCGTAGCGCCTCCGACGCGCTTCCGGTGTCGCGGCGAACAGCGCGCGGACGCGGTCGAAGAGCCCGGTGTACGTCGCCACGTTCGATCGAGAGGTGCGGCCGATCGGCTTCTGACTGACCTGCACCACGCGTCGCACGCGGTCGGCGGGGCCGGAGGCGCGACCCGTCGTGTGGGCGATCGGTGCGGAGAACAGCGGATCAGCTGCTGCGCTGCCCTGCTCTTCCCTCGTCGACGTGTCGGTCGACGAGCCGTCCACCTCGCTGGAGAGGCTGCTCTGCAGCAGGTCGGGCAGGGCCTGGGTGACGAGAGACGACTTGCCCGAACCGGAGACGCCCGTGACGGCGGTGAGGCAGCCGAGGGGGATCGACACCGAGACGCTGCGGAGATTGTTCCGCGAGACGTCGACGAGCACGAGTTCGGCGTCGGGCTCGCGAGGGGCCCGCGGCTGTGCCGTCGGCTGCTCGGCCCGCAGGTCGTCGGCGAACAGATATCGTCTCGTCTGGGAGCGCTCCGCGTCCCGCAGCCCATCGATCGGGCCGGAATAGACGATCTCACCGCCGGTGGATCCCGCTCCGGGGCCGATATCGACGATCCAGTCCGCATGCCGGATCACGTCGAGGGAGTGCTCGACGAAGAAGACCGTGTTTCCGGAGTCTCGCAACGAGCGGAGGATGCGCACGAGCGCTTCGCCGTCGGCGGGGTGGAGGCCGGCAGACGGCTCGTCGAGCACGAACATGACCCCGAACAGCTGTGACAGCACCTGGGTCGCGAGCCGCATACGCTGCAGCTCACCCGACGAGAGCGTCGGGGTCGAGCGATCCAGCGAGAGGTAGCCCAGACCGAGCTCGATGATGGGGGAGATCCGATCGCGCAGCTCGTCGACCAGCCGGTGCGCCGCGAGCTTCTTCTCGGGTGGGAGCGCTTCGCCACCGGCGCCGGGGGCATCCGTTCCGTTGCCGGATGAGTCGAGTGCCGTCTCGAGGAGTGCCTCGAGGTCCGCGAGTGGCATCGCGGCCATCTCTGTGATGTCGAGACCGGCGAACGTCACGGCGAGCGCCTCGGGCTTCAGGCGGCGTCCGTCGCACATCGGGCAGCGGACGCTGACCATGAAGCTCGCCGCCTTCTCGCGCATCTTCGCGCTCTTCGAGTTGGCGAAGGTGTTGAGCACGTACTGCCTCACGCCGACGAACGTGCTCATGTACGAGGGCTCGATGCCGGCCGCGACGGCTTTGCGCACCTGCGCCGGGCCGCGGTCGGTGAACACCGGAACCTGAGGCGACTCCTCGGTGTAGAGCACCCACTGACGCTGCTTCTCAGGCAGATCGCGCCACGGGATGTCGATGTCGTAGCCGAGCGATATCAGGCTGTCGATGAGCTGCTTGCCGTGCCAGGCGCGCGGCCAGGCGTCGAGCGCACGGTCGCGGATCGACAGCGACTCGTCGGGGACCATGAGGTGCAGCGGCACGTCGTACACCTGCCCGATCCCGTGGCAGCGCGGGCACGCGCCCTGCACGGTGTTCGCGGAGAAGTCCTCGGCGAACAGCGGCTCCGCCCCACGGGGGTATGTGCCCACTCGCGAGAACAGCATGCGGATGACGTTGCCGATCGACGTGGCGCTGCCGACGGTCGATCGAGCGCTTCCCGCGGTGCGCTGCTGGGGGAGGGCCACCGCCGGAGGCAGCCCGCCGATGGCGTCGACGTCGGGGATGTCGACCTGGCTCATCAGGCGCCTCGCGTAGGGCGCCACCGACTCGAAGTACCGACGCTGCGCCTCGGCGTACAACGTGCCGAATGCGAGGGAGCTCTTGCCCGAGCCGGAGACGCCGGTGAAGGCCACGAGGGCGTCGCGGGGTATCGCGACGCTCACGTCGCGAAGATTGTGCACCCGTGCTCCGGTCACGACGATGGCGTTCGACGTGCCGGACAGCTTCGACGGTGGGGTCCCGCCCATCATGGACCTCTTCTCGTTTCCCGCGGGGAGCGGGGGTGAATGCGATGATCGCCGTCTCTCCGTCACGCTACCCCGACCGTCGGACTTCGTCGGTGTGGTTGACAGCGGTCGGTCGGGCCTGCGAGCGCGGACACCCGTATGCCGGCGCAGCATGCATCGGAGTCCTGGTCCCGCTGTGCGAGAAAGCGCTATCCTGAAGCTCTTCCCGCCTCGGATCCAGGAGCGTCCCTCATGCCCATCGCCGCCGATGACCCCCGCCTGACGCATGCCTACGAGGCTGCGGCCACCCGCTACACCGACGTGCCGTTCCAGCGCGCAGGCTCCAGCGGGGTGAAGCTGCCGAAGGTGTCGCTCGGACTCTGGCAGAACTTCGGTCGCGACCGCACCTTCGACAGTCAGCGCGAGATCGTGCTGCACGCGTTCGACCGCGGTGTCGTGCACATCGACCTCGCGAACAACTACGGTCCGCCGTACGGGTCCGCCGAGTCGACGTTCGGCGCCGTCCTCGACAGCGGGCTCGCCCGCTACCGAGACGAGCTGTTCGTCACGACCAAGGCCGGCTACGACATGTGGCCGGGGCCGTTCGGCGACGGCGGATCGCGCAAGTACCTCATGCGCTCGCTCGAGCAGAGTCTGCAGCGCATGAACACCGACTACGTCGACGTGTTCTACTCGCACCGCCCCGACCCCGAGACCCCGCTGGAGGAGACGGTCGCGGCGCTCGCCGACATCGTGCGCAGCGGCAAGGCGCTGTACGTGGGCATCTCGAACTACCCGGCCGAGCTGGCGCGTCGCGCGTATCAGCTGCTCGCGGATCAGGGCGTGAGGCTGCTGCTGCACCAGCCGCGGTACTCGCTGTTCGACCGCACTCCCGAGGCCGAGCTGTTCGCGGCGCTGCGCGAGCTGGAGATCGGCAGCGCCGTGTTCTCGCCGCTCGCGCAGGGCCTGCTCACCGGCAAGTACATCGATGGTGACGTCCCGACCGACTCGCGTGCCGCGAACAGCCATTTCCTGAACGGGTCCGCGCTCACCGACAGCTACCTCGAGCGCATCCGCGGCATCGACCGCGTCGCGAAGGACGCGGGCCTCTCGATTCCCCAGCTCGCCGTCGCGTGGGTGCTGCGGGACTCCGTGGTGACCACCGCGATCATCGGTGCATCGCGCACGGGCCAGATCGACGACGCGGTGGCGGCCAGCCAGGTCGAGCTCTCCGACGACGTCGTCACCGCTCTCGAGGAGTTCGCTGCGGCGCCCGGCGCCAGCGTCGTCTGACTTTTTCCCTGGCGCTGCGTAATATTCCGGGCGGCAGCGAGTCTGTCTAGTGGGGCCCCTGTCACAGGGGGCGTACACAACGGACCTGGGGAGCACCAATGACCATCGCCTACGCGGATCCACGGACGCACCACTGGACCCATCGCGGTGCCGTGCCGCTGCCCGAACTTGCCTTCCAGCACATCCTCGGGGCGATCCTGCGGGGGGACTATCGGTCGGGCGACACGCTCAACACGATGCGCTTCGCCCGAGAGCTCGACATGTCGCTCAACCCGATCCGCGAAGCGATCATCCGGCTGCGCGACATCGGACTGGTCGAGGTCACTCCCGCGCGCTACACCAAGGTCGCGGACCTCACCGCACGCGAGTCGCGTGCCGCCATCAGCTACGCCGGCGTGCTCGCGGGGACGGCGCTCCGCACGGCGCTGCCCACGACGGCGGAAGGCGTCCGCTCCGATCTCGCGGCGTATGCCGAGGAGATCGGTCGCGCGCAGGCCGCAGCCGACCGCGACGCCGCGGCCATCGCGTTCCTCACCGCCGTCGACGACCTCGTGCGGCATCCGCGACAGGCGATGCACCTGGTCGAGGCCACGATCCTCGCTCAATGCGCGCTGCAGTTCTCCGAGACTGTACCCGGAGACGACGCGACACCCGGGCTGGTCGCTGCGGCCGAAGCCGTCGCCCACGCGATCCGTGCGGAAGATCCGGATGCCGTCGAAGGGGCCGTCCGCGCGCTCTTCGAGCACCTCGCCTAGGCGGCCTCCCCGCCTGACCCGTCGCTAGAGTCGGATGCATGACTGCGACGACGGTGTTGTTCATCGGTGGAACCGGAATCATCTCCTCGGCGGCGAGTGCGCTCGCGGCGTCCCGGGGGATGGAGGTCACTCTGCTGAATCGCGGACAGTCGCAGCGCGAGCCCGCTGACGGCGTCGAGGTGCTGAAGGCGGATGTGTCGGATGCAGCAGCGGTCGACGCCGCCCTCGCCGGTCGTGAGTTCGATGTCGTCGCCGACATGATCGCCTTCACGCCGGATCAGGTGCAGCGGGACATCGAGCGCTTCGAGGGCCGGACGGGACAGTACGTCTTCATCAGTTCGGCATCCGCCTACCAGAAGCCGGTCTCTCGTCTTCCGATCACCGAGTCCACACCGCTGCGCAATCCGTACTGGCAGTACTCGCGCGACAAGATCGCCTGCGAGGACCTGCTGACCGCCGCGTACCGGGATCGCGGATTCCCGGTCACGGTGCTGCGGCCTTCGCACACCTACGACAAGTGGACGATCCCGGCGTTCGGAGGGTGGACGGCGATCGACCGCATCCGCCGGGGTGAGGAGATCATCGTCCACGGCGACGGCACGTCGCTGTGGACGCTCACGCACTCGAGCGACTTCGCGGTCGGCTTCGCGGGGCTGCTCGGCAACCCGCTCGCCTACGGCGACACCTTCCAGATCACGAGCGACTTCGTCTACACCTGGAACGAGATCTACGCGATCCTCGGTCGCGCGGCGGGAGCAGAGCCGAAGATCCGGTACGCCACGAGTGCGGCGATCGAGGATGCCGCACCCGACCGCGCCGGGCAGCTCACGGGTGACATGGCGCACTCCGTCGTCTTCGACAACACCAAGGTCCGCCGCCTCGTGCCGGACTTCACCCCGCTCGTGCCACTGCACACGGCGGCGCGCGAGATCATCGACTGGCACGACGCGCATCCCGAGCTGCAGCGAGTCGACCCGGCCGTGAACGAGCTCTTCGACTCGCTCCTCGCCTGAGAGCGGCGCTCAGCCGGCGGCGAGCACGGCGAGGACGTTGCCGGCGGGGTCCGTGAACCAGGCGATGTCGGGCCCTCGATCGGGACCGCCTCGCAGGATGCCCTTCTCATCGGTGGCGAACTCCGAGTCGTCGTAGATCTTGGTCACGACGCCCCGCTCGTTGAGTTCGTCGACGGCTGCTTCGACGTCGTCCACCGGGAAGTTCAGGATCGTGAAGCTCGCGGGCTCATGGTTCGGCTTGCCGTAGACGAGGATCGATCCGCCGTCGGGCAGGCTGATGTCGAGGAACCCCATGGCATTGGTGGTGACGTCCATGCCGAGGGTGTCGCCGTAGAAGGAGCGGGCGGCGTCGATGTCGTCGACGCTGAACCCGCTGAACGCGTGTGTGGTCTGAAAGGCGGTCATGCCCTCAGCATGCGCCGCTCGCCCCGCGGTGTCCAGACCCTAGGGGTGCACCTGGTTGAGGAGATCATCGCCCGCGAGGAGGCGGGTCACGTTCTGGTCGACCAGGCGTGCCGCTCCGACCGGACGGTTGCCGGCGATGTGAGGGGTGATGAGCAGGTTCGGTGCGTCCCACAGCACGTCGGATGCCGGAAGCGGCTCGGACTTCGCGACGTCGATCGCCGCGGCGCGCAGCTGTCCCGACTCCAGCGCCGCGATCAGCGCAGCCTCGTCGACGGTCACACCACGACCGACGTTCACGAACACCGCGCCTGGCTTGAGCGCGAGGAAGAGCTCGGCGTCGAACAGGTCGGCGGTCTCGTCGGTGGCGGGCAGGATCGAGACGAGCACGTCGGTGTCAGCCAGCACGGCGGCTGCATCGGCATCCGAGTGCACCCGATACCCGGATCGCTCTCCGGCGGTGCGGGCGATGCCCTGCACCTCCGCGCCGAGTGCGGTGAGGAACGGCGCGAGCGTCGAGGCGATCGAACCGAATCCCCAGATGGTCACGCGGGCGCCGGACAGCGTGTAGAGCGCGCGAGTGGGCGCGGCGCTCTGCTCCTCGTTGAACGCCTCGTCCCAGACGTGCTCGCGCTGAGCGTCGCGCAGCCGGTCGAGACGTCGAACGGCGCTCAGGATCAGGGTCAGCGCATGCTCGGCGACGGGTCCGTCATGCAGCGAGCGACCGGAGCAGATGCGCACGTCGGCGCCGAACCCGGCGTTGAGAACCGCATCCGCGCCGGAGGCGAGGGCCTGGACGAGACGCAGGCGGGGCAGTGCGCGGGCGGCTTCCCGGAGCCACGACGAGGAGTTGTGCCAGACGACGAGCGCTTCGGCGTCACGGTGCTCGGCGGGAATCTCGGCGTCGATGTCGTAGACGACGGTCTCGACGTCTGCGGTCACCGGCAGCTCGATGGTGTTCGGGATCAGGATCTTCATGTGCGCCTCCAGGTCTCGGCGGTCAGTGGGGAGAATCGGTCGACTCGCGCCAGATGACGGTCAGCAGACCGTCGGGCTTCATCGGCTCATCGCCGCCGCGGACGGCTGCGATCAGACGGTGCATCGAGTAGGCACCCAGTCTCTCGCGGTCCTGCGACACGCTCGTCAGCGACGGCACGAGGAACGCGCTCTGGGGGTGATCGTCCCACCCCGTGACGGCGACGTCGTCGGGCAGCGTCCATCCGCGTCGTGTCGCCGCTCGGATGGCTCCGGTCGCGATCATGTCGTTGGCGGCGATCACGGCGAGCGGCGGTGCGTCTGCGGGCAGCCTGTCGACGGCGGCCTCGCCGGCGCTGCCGCTCCATTCCTCTCCGAACACACCGAGCGACTCGAGTCCGAGACGCTCGATCGCTTCGAGGTAGGCCGCGCGACGGGCTCGTGCCGACGGGAAGTCGTCGGGGCCGGCCAGATGCACGAATCTCCGATGTCCCTGTGCTGCGAGGCGTTCGATCATCTCGGTGATGGGTCGGGAATCGGTGAAAGCGCCGGTCATGTGCATCGCGTCGTCGAACTCGCCGACCGAGAGCACGACGGGGCCATCGGCGGGGGAGTCGGTGGCGGGCAGCGGCGTGAACGCGAGCACGCCCTCGTACTGCCCCGACCCGATGAGATCGGCGAGGCGATCGTCGCGCGCGGTCGCCTCCTCGGGCAGGCTCACCACCTCCACGACGTAGCCGGCCTCGCGCGCGGCGGAGATCGCGCCGGAGAGCAGAGTGAGCGGATTCATCGTGGCGATCGGCACGACGACGGCGAGGCGGCCGGTGCGCTGGGTGCGCATGGACCGGGCGGCCAGGTTGGGTCGGTAGTTCAGCTCGGATGCTGCGCGAAGCACCCGCTCGCGCGTCGCCTCGGAGATCCCCGGCCGCCCGGTGAAGACGAAAGAGACGGTGGACTGCGAGACCCCGGCGAGGTGGGCGACGTCGTGGCTGGTCGGGCGTTTCTCCACGGCATCCTCCTTTCCGGGCTTGACGTGGCGGGTGTCTGTCTCGATAGTATCTACTACGTCTTAGTAATACGTAGTAACACCTCATCGGGGAGGCAGCGAATGCTCAGGATCGGCATCATCGGCACCGGCGGGATCGCCGACGCGCACATCAGCGGATATCTCGCCTTCGCGGGCGACTGCGAGATCGCCGCGCTCGCCGACGTCATCCCCGGGCGGGCCGCGCAGAAGGCCGAGGCGTTCGGGCTCACGCGGGCGGCGACGTTCGATGATCCGCTCGCCATGATCGCCTCGGGTCTCGTCGACCTGGTGAGCATCGCGACCCCGCCGTCGACGCACGCCTCGCTCGCGATCGCTGCGCTCGATGCCGGCATCCACGTGCTGGTCGAGAAGCCCATGGCTCCGTCCCTCGAGGAGTGCGATGCGATGCTCGCCGCGCAGGAGCGTTCGGGCCGCGTGCTGTCCGTCGTCGCGCAGAACCGATTCCGCGACGATCTCGCCGCGCTGAAGGAGGTCGTCGACTCGGGTCTGCTGGGATCGATCTCGCACGTCCGGGTCGACTCGGCGTGGTGGCGTGGGCTGCCGTACTACGACCTCTGGTGGCGCGGCACTTGGGAGAAAGAGGGGGGCGGCTGCACGCTGAACCACGCCATCCACCACATCGACCTGCTGCTGTGGCTGCTCGGACGCCCGGCCGAGATCACGGCCATGCTCGCCAACGCGCAGCACGACAACGCCGAAGTCGAGGATCTCTCGGTCGCCGTCTTCCGCTACGAACGGGGGCTCGCGCAGCTGACCAGCTCCGTGGTGCACCACGGGGAGGAGCAGGCGATCGTGATCCAGGGGGCGAACGCCCGGGTGTCCCAGCCGTTCTCCGTCGTCGCCGAGCAGTCCCGACGCGACGGATTTCCCGCTGACGGCGGAGACCCCGAGGCCGTCGCACGCATCGAGGAGCTCGTCGCCGGCCGTGCCCCGCTCGCCCACCTCGGGCATGAGGGCCAGATCGGCGACCTGCTCAGCGCGATCCGTGAGGGGAGAGTCCCGATCGCCGGCGGACAGGACGGCCGCGATGCGGTCGAGGTGGTGACCGCGATCTACAAGTCCGGCTTCGAGCGCCAGTTCGTCTCGCTGCCGATCACGGCGTCCGATCCCTACTATCGGGCGGGACAGCTGGTGGCGAACGCCCCGCACTTCTTCGAGAAGACCGCGTCGCTCGTGGAGGCGGCATCGTGACCGCATCCTCGTTCCCCGGCGGCACATCGCTGTCGCACCTCGACGTCTACCCGGATGCCGCGCCGGACGGCATCTGCGGCGGCAGCCCTCACATGCACCTCGTCTCGACCGAGGCCTATGTCGTGATCTCCGGTGAGGGAGCCCTGCAGACGATCGACGCCGCCGGGTTCCATGAGACCCCGCTGAGGTCGGGGTCCGTCGTCTGGTTCACCCCTGGCACCATCCACCGTGCCGTGAACGGCGGCGACCTGCGGGTCGTCGTGCTGATGAGCGACGCCGGACTCCCCGAGGCGGGTGATGCGGTGATGACGTTCCCCGCCGAGATCGTGGGCGACCCCGACGCGTATGCGGCGGCGGCCTCGCTCGGAGACGATGCAGATGAACGCGCCGAGCGAGCGGCCCGACGACGCGATCTCGCCGTGACGGGATTCGAGACGCTGCGGGATGCCGTCTCGGGTGGGGATCACGGCGCGCTCCGCGCGTTCCATGCCGCCGCCGGTGTGCTCGTACGCCACCGCGCCGAGGCGTGGGGCGACCTCGTGCGCCAGGGTCCGCTGGCTCAGGCCGAGCGCTCGGTGGCGCTCGCCGATGCCGTGGCATCCGGTTCGGTGGCGCACCTGGCCGATGCTCGCGTGCACGAAGCCGTACCCTCGGGGGGAGACCGCGGATTCGGCATGTGCGGACGCCTGCGCACCTATGACATGAACCACGAGGAGACCCGGCGATGACCCGCACCTACACCTTCGATCCGCTCCCCGAACCTGTCGTCGCACCCGGCGAGTTCGTCTTCGCCGCGATCGGACTGGATCACGGTCACATCGTCGGCATGGTCGAGCAGCTGATCGAGGCCGGCGCGACCCTTTCGCTGGTCTTCGATGAGGACCCGGTGAAGATCGCCGACTTCCTCGAACGCTTCCCGCAGGCGCGTGCCGCCGCGAGCGAGCGGGAGGTGCTCGACGACTCGGAGGTGCGGCTCGTCGCCAGTGCATCGATCGCGAATCGGCGGGCTCCACTCGGCGTGCGCGTGCTCGACGCGGGCAAGGACTTCTTCGCCGACAAACCCGCCATCACGACGATGCACGACCTGGATGCCGCTCGAGAGGCCGTCGAGCGCACCGGGCGGAAGTTCGCCGTGTACTACGGCGAGCGCGTGCATTCCGAGGCGGCGATCCTCGCCGGCCAGCTGATCGATCGGGGCGCGATCGGCACCGTGCTGCAGGTCGCGTCATTCGGCCCCCATCGCATCGGCACGGGGCGGCCCGACTGGTTCTACGACCCCGAGCAGTACGGCGGCATCATCTGCGACATCGGCAGTCACAACTTCGAGCAGATGCTGTACTACACGGGCGCGACGACCGGCGAGATCGTGAGCTCGACCGTCGCCAACTACGCGCACCCCGACACTCCGGGCCTGCAGGACTTCGGAGACGCCCACGTCGTGCTCGACAACGGCACCACCGGCTACGTGCGCGTCGACTGGTTCACCCCGGCGGGGCTCGACGTCTTCGGCGACGGTCGCACCGTGCTGCTCGGCACCGACGGATACATCGAATTGCGCAAGTACACCGACATCACGACCGACAACGGCGGCGGACAGGTGCTGCTCGTCGATCAGGACGGACAGTTCCGCTTCGACGCGACAGGGAAGACGGGGTTCCCCTTCTTCGGCCAGCTGATCCGCGACTGCATCGACCGCACCGAGCACGCGATGACACAGGCGCACGCCTTCACGGCGGCGGAGCTGAGCATCATCGCCCAGCGGGACGCCAGGGTGCTGGCCGGCTGACGGCATCCGCCTCGCTCGTGTGCTCGGTCGTTCGGTCGCCCGCTCGGGAGGAGAACTGCGCTTCGGGAGGACGGATGCGGCGAATTCGTCCTCCCGACAAGGAGATCTCCTCCCGGCGGGGTGCGTTCCGGCGGGATCAGCCGACGAGCTGTGATGCCTGCCGGGCGGCGCCGAGCGCGACGTACTCGCCGGGCTCGGGCACCTCGACCGGCAGGCCGAGGATCTCCGGCGCGATGCGACGCACGGCCTCCGACTGCGCTCCGCCGCCGATCAGCAGGGCGCGTTCGAGCGGGATGCCGAGATCGCGCAGTGCATCGAGCCCGGCGCCGAGTCCTCGGAGCATCCCCTCGACGGCGGCGCGGGCGAGGTTCTCCCTGGTCGTCGAGGCGAGTGTCATCCCCGAGAGGGAGGCCGTGGCATCCGGCAGATTCGGGGTGCGCTCGCCCTCGAAGTAGGGGAGCAGAGTGAGGCCGCCCGCGCCGGGGGCGGCCCGCAGCGCGAGGTCGCTGAACTCGCTGTGCGTGACCCCGAGCAGCGCAGCGGTCACGTCGACCACCCGCGCGGCGTTGAGCGTGGCGACGAGAGGCAAGAAGTTGCCTGAGGCATCGGCGAAGCCCGCGACGGTCCCGGTCGGGTCACTCAGAGGAGTGGTGCTGATGGCGCAGACCGTGCCCGAGGTGCCGATCGACACGACCACATCACCCGGCACGGCGCCGAGTCCGAGCGCGGCGGCCGCGTTGTCACCCGCTCCCGCACCGACGCGCCGGTCGTCGGCATCCGTCACCCACTCGTCGTGGGCGAGCACCCGGGGGAGGATCGCGTCATGGCCGAGCGCCGCCACCAGCAGCTCGCGGTCATAGTCGCCCGTCGACGGGTTCCAGTATCCGGTGCCGGAGGCGTCGGACCGATCGGTCACCAGCTCGTCGAGCACGGGGTTGTCGGGCCCGAACCCGCGCAGACGCCACGTCAGCCAGTCGTGCGGCAGAGCGACGGCGGAGACCCGTGCCGCGTTCTCCGGTTCGTGGTCGCGCAGCCAGCGCAGCTTGGTGATCGTGAACGAGGCGACGGGCACGAGGCCGGTGCGGTCGGCGAGTTCGGACGCACCGAACTCGCCGATCAGATCCTGCGCCGCACCGGCGGAACGTGTGTCGTTCCACAGCAGCGCGTCGCGGATCACCGCGCCCGACTCGTCGAGCGCGACGAGGCCGTGCTGCTGCCCGCCGATCGACCACGCGGCGATGTCGTCGAGCGACCCCGCCTCCGCGATCGCGGCGTTCAGCGCCTGCCACCAGGCTTCGGGGTCGACCGACGTCCCCTCCGGGTGCGACGCGCGACCGGAGCGGACGACCGCCCCGGTCGACGTGTCGACGACGACGACCTTGCACGACTGGGTCGACGAGTCGACCCCGAGAACCAGTGGCATGACGATCAGCGAGCGCCGAGCAGGTGCTCGGTCGCGAGCTGCTGCAGCCGGACGAACCCGAAGCCCTTGCCGCCGAAGTACGAGTTCGCGTCGAAGTCCTCGTATGCCGAGCGATCGGCGAGGAAGTCGTCGTAGCTCTCTCCGGGGTTGAGGGTCGGCGTCGAGAGCTCGTCGACGCGGGCGGCGGCGAGCGCCTCCTGCACCTCGGGGTCGGCGCGGAATGCGGCCGCCCGCTCCTTGAGCAGCAGGTACGTGCGCATGTTCGCGGCGGCCGACTCCCACACGCCCTTCTCGTCTTCGGTGCGGCTCGGCTTGTAGTCGAAGTGACGGGGGCCGTCGTAGGCGGGCACTCCACCGGGGCCGCCGTTCTCGAGCAGATCGACGAGCGAGAAGGCGTTGTGCAGGTCGCCGTGTCCGAAGACGAGGTCCTGGTCGTACTTGATGCCGCGCTGGCCGTTGAGATCGATGTGGAAGAGCTTGCCGTGGAACAGCGCCTGAGCGATGCCCGCGGTGAAGTTGAGTCCTGCCATCTGCTCGTGCCCGACCTCGGGGTTCACGCCGACGAGCTCAGGGCGCTCGAGCGAGTCGATGAAGGCGATGGCGTGGCCCAGCGTCGGCAGCAGGATGTCGCCGCGCGGCTCGTTGGGCTTCGGCTCGATCGCGAAGCGGATGTCGTAGCCCTTGTCGGTGACGTAGTCGCCGAGCAGGTTGACGGCCTCGCGGTAGCGCTCGAGCGCCTGGCGGATGTCCTTGGCGGAGTCGTACTCGGCACCCTCGCGGCCACCCCACATGACGAAGGTCTTGGCCCCGAGCTCGGCACCGAGATCGAGCTGACGGAACACCTTGCGGAGTGCATAGCGGCGCACGTCGCGGTCGTTCGAGGTGAAACCGCCGTCCTTGAAGATCGGCGCGCTGAAGAGGTTGGTGGTGACCATCGGCACGACGAGGCCGGTGTCGGAGAGCGCACCCTTCAGGCGGTCGATCTGAGTCTGGCGCTCGGCATCGGTCGAGCCGAAGGCGAACAGGTCGTCGTCGTGGAAGGTCAGGCCGTACGCGCCGAGCTCGGCGAGCTTCTCGACGGCGTGCACCACGTCGAGCGCCGGGCGCGTGGGGCCGCCGAACGGGTCGGCGCCGTTGTAGCCGACGGTCCACAGGCCGAAGGAGAACTTGTCGTCACGGGTGGGGGTGGTCATGGCTGCTCCTGTGCAGGTCATCGAATAAGTTGTGATTCACAACATATCTCATGACAGAAGGTGCGTCCACCCCCTACAGTGAAGGGATGCCGACGCAGCCGAGCCCCGCGCTGGGCACCCGCCCGCACAACCTCGCCCTCCTCCTGCGGCTCGTGCACGAGAACGGCGCGCAGTCGAGAGCCGCTCTGACCGAGCAGACCGGGCTCAACCGCTCGACGATCGCCGACCTCGTCGCAGAGCTCGTCAGACGCGGTCTCGTCGACGAGCGCATACCCGACGTACCCGGCCGTGTGGGGCGCCCCTCACCGGTCGTGACGGCGTCGGCTCGCGTCGTCGCCATCGCGGTGAACCCTGAGGTCGACGCGATCGAGATCGCTGCGATCGGCCTCGACCGCAGCATCGTCCTGCGCGAGCGACTGCCGAACGAGACCGTTCCGAGGCCGGATGCGGTGGTGTCGACGATCGCCGATCGCATCGCCGCCTGGCGCGAAGGGACGCTCGCCGCGGCACGGATCGCGGCGATCGGTGTCGCGGTCCCCGGCCTCGTGCGAACATCCGACGGTGTCGTGCGCAATGCGCCTCATCTCGGCTGGACCGATGTGCCGCTCGCCGATCTCGTCCGTTCGGCGACGGCGTCTGCGGCTTTCGTCGACAACGACGCCACGCTCGGAGCCATCGCCGAGCACCGCTACGGCGCCGGCCGGGGGATCGACGACGTGGTCTACCTGAACGGAGGTGCGTCGGGTATCGGAGGCGGACTGATCATCCACGGGAGGCCGGTCGCCGGGGCGGGTGGGTACGCGGGGGAGTTCGGTCAGAACAGACCCCGGATCTCGGCAGACGCCGACCGCCGCACTCGCGACGGTGTGCTCGAGGCCGAGGTGAGCCGCCGGCTGCTTCTCGATGCGGTCGGCCTCGACTCGGCCGACGATGAGACGCTCGCCGCCGAGCTCTCCGAATCCGACTCGCCGGTGGTGGCCGCCGAGATCACGCGTCAGGCGCATGTGCTCGCGAGCGCGCTGGCCAATGCCGTGAACGTGCTCAATCCTGCTCTCGTGGTGCTGGGCGGATTCCTCGCCACCCTCGCCGATCTGCGGGCGGATCAGATCGTCGACGATGTGACGGCGCTCGCGATGTCGGAGAGCGCTGAGGCGCTCGAGATCCGCCCGGCCGCTCTCGGCGCTGACAGGCTGCTGATCGGCGCGGCCGAGCTGGCATTCGCCGACCTGCTCGCCGATCCGGGAGAGCGGAGCTGACCTCCGAGAAGCGATCGATCGGAACCGACACGGAAAGTCGGGTCGCAGATCGCCCTCGGGCCGCACGATGGTGGGGAAAGGAGGACCTCGTGATCGGAACGCTCAACGCACTGGTCGATCTCGTCGAGGCAGGCACCGGCGACGAGATCGACGTCGCCGGGTTCGCTCGCGTGCACGGCACGACGGAGTACCACCTGCGCCGGATGTTCTCGGCTCTGGCGGGGATGCCGCTGTCGGAATACGTCCGCCGTCGGCGGATGACGCTGGCCGGCGCAGAACTCGCCGCCGGCGCCCCGAACGTGCTCGACGTCGCCGTGCGACACGGGTACGGCTCGATCGAGGCGTTCGGCCGGGCGTTCCGCGCCGTGCACGGGATCAGCCCGGTCGATGCGCGCCGAGACGGGGGTCCTCTCCGCACACAACCCACGCTCCGGTTCCGCCTGAGCGTCGAAGGGAGCACCCCGATGCACGTCACCATCACCACCACCCCCGAGCTCGTCCTCGTCGGCCATGCCGCACGAGTGCCGCTCATCCACGAGGGCACCAATCCGCACATCCAGGCGCACATCTCCTCGATCGCCCCGGAGGAGCATGCTCGCCTCAAGGCGCTGAGCGATGCGCAGCCCGAGGGGATCCTGGCCATCACGGGGGACATCGCTCAGGATGCGCCGGAGGGCACCGAGCTCACCTACCTGCACGGAGTCTCCGTGCGGCCGACCACCTCGGTGCCCGACGATCTCGATGTCGTGAGGGTCGAGGCGGGCGCCTGGGCGGTCTTCGCCGCCACGGGGCCGTTCCCGGAGACCCTGCAGACACTGTGGGCGGCGACGGCGACGGAGTGGTTCCCGTCGAATCCGTGGCGGCTGCGGCCCGCGCCCTCGATCGTCCGGTATCTCGAGTTCACCGGGACGCACGCGTCCTGCGAGCTGTGGCTCGCGGTCGAGCCCGCCTGAGCGCGTCAGGGTGGTCGGCGCGGATGCGCGCCGACCACCCTGACGTCCGTCGCCCGTGCGACACTGTGCCGACGGTCGGATGCCGATTCCGCCGTGAGAGGACCCGCGATGGCGCTCGACCCGAAGAAGACCCTCGACGCCTATCAGGCGAAGCACGGGGAGTTCCGCATCCTCGATGTTCCCTCGATGCAGTATCTGATGGTCGACGGGGCGGGCGATCCCAACACCGCCCAGGCATACCAGGAGGCAGTGTCCGCACTCTTCCCGATCGCCTACGCGCTCAAGTTCGCGAGCAGGGAGCAGCTCGGGATCGACACGGTCGTGATGCCGCTCGAGGGGCAGTGGCACGCGCCCGACATGGAGTCGTTCACATCGCGCCGCGACAAATCGGCGTGGCGGTGGACTCTCCTGATCATGGTGCCCGACCACGTCACCCCGGAGATGTTCGACCACGCGGTCGACACGGTCGAGGCGAAGCTGGCGAAGAAGAAGCAGCCTGCACCCGCCCTCCGCTCTGTGCGTCTCGAGACCCTCGACGAAGGGCTCAGCGTGCAGACGCTCCATATCGGCTCCTACGACGACGAGGCCCCGGTGCTCGACGGGCTGCACCATCGATTCATCCCCGAGAACGGCCTGTCGATGACGGGCCTGCACCACGAGATCTACCTCAGCGATGTCCGACGGGTCGAACCGGCGAAGCTCCGGACGATCCTGCGCCAACCCGTCGAGAGAGCGACCTGACGAGGGCGGCTCTCGGCACCGACGCAACCCCCTCCGACGTCTTCGCGCCGACAGATATCCTGCTCGGATGACCTCAGCGAAGGGTGCCGCGCGCACGGCGCAGCGATCCGATGCCTTCCGGCGCGTGGCGCGGGCGGGATTCGTGGTGATCGGCCTCGTGCACATCATCATCGGGGCGATCGCCGTGTCGATCGCCAGCGGCGGCGGTGGAGACGCCGATCAGGACGGCGCGATGGAGCAGATCCGTTCGACGCCCGTCGGCGGGCTGGTCCTCGGCGTGATCGCGGTGGCCCTGATCGCGCTCGCGGTCTGGCAGGTCGCCAGTGGTCTCCTCACCGGAGGCAAGGAGACCAGGAAGTGGGGGATGAGGATCAAGCTGATCGGCATCGCGGGCGCGTACCTCGTGATCGCCGGCTTGGCCCTGATCTTCGCCTTCGGCGGGCACGTCGAATCCGAAGACACCTCTCGGGCGCTCAGCGCCGTCGTGCTCTCGGCGCCGGGTGGCATCGTGGCGCTCATCGTCCTCGGTCTGACCGTCGCGGGTGTCGGCATCGGATTCATCGTCATCGGATTCACTCGGGGCTTCGATAAGACGATGGATGTCCCGACGGGCCCGTCGCGGCCCGGGATCATCGCCCTCGGAGTCGCCGGCTACATCGCCAAGGGAATCGCGATCGCGGTCACCGGAGCGCTCTTCGTGGTCGCCGCGTGGACGCAGGATCCGCAGAAGGCCGCTGGTCTCGATGCGGCTCTGCGGAGCCTCGTCGACCTGCCCCTGGGCCGAGCGATCCTCTGGCTCGTCGGGGTCGGACTCGCGATCTACGGCGTCTTCTCGATGGTCCGCGCCCGCTTCGCGCGTATGTGAGTCTCGGCCTCAGGCGTTCGCAGGCTTGTCGTTCCACAGCAGGAGGAACGCGCCGAGCCCGATCATGAGCACGCCGCCGGTGGCGCCCATCGCCTCGATGCGTCGCGGAGAGCGTCCGAACCATTCGCGCGCGGCGCTCGCCAGCAGCACCCAGATCGCATCGCAGGCCACTCCGATCGCGACGACGATCGTGCCGAGCACGAAGAGCTGCATCGGCACCGACCCTGCGTGCAGGTCGACGAACTGAGGAAGGATCGCCAGGAAGAAGGCGATCGACTTGGGGTTGGTGACCCCGACGACGAACCCCTCACCGAGCAGACGCACGCCTGATCGCCGTGCCACAGGTCCTGTCACCGTGGCCGCGGCATCTTTTCGATGCCGGATGGCCTGGACGCCGAGGAAGACGAGGTAGCCGGCGCCCAGCACCTTCACGATCGTGAACAGCACGATCGACTGCGCCACGACGGTGCCGACGCCCAAAGCGACGGCGATGACGAGCAGGATCGAGCCGAGCGCCGTGCCCAGGATGCTGAGGAACCCGCCCAGTCTCCCCAGGGCCATCGCCCGGCCGATCGTGAACAGCACTGTCGGTCCGGGGATCACGACCATGACGAACGCGGCCACGACGAAGGTCGCGAGGGTCTCGGCGCTGAACATGGTGCGAGCTTAGGGCAGCCCGAAGAGCCCCCCCGAAAAGTTTTCTCCCTCGCCCGTCATAAAAAGTCCGCGCCGGGGTCTGGGTATGTGACGGGCGGCTTCTGCTTCCTGTCTCGCACTGGGGACACACACGACTTTCGGGGACAGGCATCCGCTTCTCGCGCTCCGCCGTATCCGGCGGGCCGAGGGCATGCCGGGATTGGGACATTCATGAGCATTCGCTCGCACCACCGCACGACGGAGCGGTCATTACGCTCCGCAGTCGCGCCTCGCCGACGGGCGATCACGCGGCTGCTCGGCGTGCTCGCCATCGCCGGCGTGCTCGTCGCCGGAGCGACGCTCGCCCCCAACAGTGGAATCACAGCCGCGGCGACGGTGCCCGGCACACCGGGAACGCCTCAGCCGGGTACTCCGGTGTACACCGAAGACTTCTCGAATCAGAGCGCAGCACTCGCCGCACGGTCGATCACCACCTACGTCGGCGGTGCGGCAGCGGCGAACTCGACGTACACGGCTTCGACGCAGTACACCCCGGCCGGAAACCAGTGCAACGGCTGGATCATGAGCGGTGCGACTCCGACGGCGCCCGTCACTGACCTGGGCTGCCTGAACAACGTCAGCACGACGTGGACGACGCTGCAGCAGATGGCTCGTGCGCTCGGAGTCGCGCAGGGCCAGACGACGACGCAGGCCGCGACCAACCAGGTGCTGACGTCGTACACGAATGCGACGAACGGAGCGATCGCCGCGGGCACGCAGTTCCGCACGGTCAACACCATCCCGGCCATCGGCGGTCACTACTACGCGGTCTCCGCATACTTCGCTGCGGTCAACTGTCCCGCAGCCGGCGGAGCGAACCAGCCCAAGGAGACCTTCAGCCTCCTCGTGAACGGCACCCCGATCGTGCTCAGCACGGGACTCAACCCCTGCACGAACAACACGGTCTGGGAGACGCAGATCGCGAAGCTGCAGTCCGCGGCATATCAGGTGCCGGTCGGAACCACGGCGAACCTCGGTCTGATGCTCTACAACGCGACGGCCACCGGCGCGGGCAACGACGTCGCCTTCGATCTGCCGCAGATCGTCGATGTGACCCCGCAGCTCGACAAGGCGTTCAGCCCGACCGTGATCACCAACGGCTCGACGTCGAAGATGACGCTGACCGTCACGAACACGACCGACCTGATGGCCAAGAGCGACTGGACCATCACCGACGCGCTGCCGACGAACCTCAAGATCGCCGCGGCCCCGAACGTCGGCGGCACCTGCACGCAGCGCACCGGTGCGGCTTATGTGGTCACGGCACCGGCCGGCGGAACCTCGGTGTCGGTCACCGGCGGCGACCTCGCCCTCGGACAGGCATCGTGCACGATCACGGTCGATGTCACCTCGACGGTGAACGGCACCTACATCAACGGTCCCGCCAACATCACGACGAACCTGAACCCGCCGGCCAACGCGTCGCTCGAGGTCATCCAGCCGTCGATCGACATCGTCAAGAGCATCACCGCCGTGAACGGCGTCGCCGTGACGAGCGACACCGATCCCGACAAGGTGTACTCGAAGGTCGGCGACGTCATCACCTACAGCTTCGTGGCGACCAACACGACTCCCAAGGCCGCGACGAACACGACGCTCAACACGAACCTCACGAACGTGCGGATCACCGAGGACACGTTCTCGGGTGCGGGCGACATGACGACGCTGTCCTGCACACCGATTCAGGGATCCACACTCGCCAGTGGCGCCAAGATGACCTGCACGGCCACCTACGTGGTGCAGCAGGCGGACCTCGACAGCGCTCCGCTGACGAACGTCGCACGGGCCACCGGAACGCCGGCGGTCGGACCGAACGTCACGGACACCGATGACGAGATCATCCCCGCCACCTGGACGCCCGCTCTCGTGCTCGACAAGACCGCCTCGGTCGTGGACATCGATCAGGACGGCGTGACCGGGCTCGGCGACCACATCATGTACGCGTTCACCGTCACCAACACCGGAAACATCACGGTCGCGAACATCACCGTGGTCGATGACCGCCTGACGCAGCGCAACATCACCGTCACCTGCACGCCCACGACGATCGCGCCGACCCAGATCTCGACGTGCGCCGCGAATGCGCCGTACGTCATAGGCCAGGCAGACGTCGACGCGAAGAAGGTCATCAACACGGCCTACTCCACGGGAACCGACCCCAAGGGCGGTCCGGTGCGCTCGAACAACGACAGCACCGAGACCCCCGTCGAGCCGTTCCGCATCCCGCTGAAGATCGAGAAGGTCGGCGAAGCGGCAGCGAACACCTGGGTGCGCATGGACGGCTCCTCGTTCGCGGTGCTCGCAGACGCGAACGGGCAGCCGGGCACGGCGCTTCCCTTCACCATCAACGGGGTCGAGACCGGTCTGTTCCAGATCGACAGCATCCCGGCCGGCACGTACTGGTTGAGCGAGCTGACGGCACCCGACGGGTTCAGCCTGCTCGCCGCTCCCGTGAAGTTCGTCATCAACCCGGACCGCACGGTGAGCATCACCGCAGGCGGCGATCAGGCGGTGACCTCCACCGGTCAGATCATCACGGTGCGCGACGTGCCGGCGCTGACCCTTCCGACCACCGGAGGGACGGGCGCACTGCCCTACATCCTCGCCGGTTCCCTGACCGTGCTCGGCGCGGGCGGGCTGGCCCTCTGGGTCCGCCGACGCAACACACGTGCCGACACCACAGACCCGCAGATCTGATCTGCACTTCTCACAATCCACCATCTGCAACCCACCAGGGCGACCTGGCCACCTAGAGAGAGACACAGTGAACACTCCCAACAACGGACGCGGATCCCGCGTCGCGGCAGGTCTGCTCGTCGCAGGCGTCGCCGCGCTGACCCTCGCAGCGCCTGCAAGCGCCGCGACGCCCAACCTCGTCGACCCGGACGCCGTCGGTTCGCTGACGATCCACAAGTTCGAGGCACCCGAGACGCCCACCGGCCTGCCGAACGACGGCACCGAGCAGAACGTCGCACTGGCACCGCTGCCGGGCGTGGGCTTCACGGTCTACAAGGTCGACACGATCGACCTGACGAGCAACCAGGGCTGGGTCGACGCGAACGATCTCGCCGACCTGAACCCCGACAGCGTCGCTGACATCACGGCTGCCGGATACACGGCCAGCGCGATCGGCGGTCAGACCCTGACCGACGCGAACGGTGAGATCGCCCTGGCGAACCTCGACCTCGGCCTCTACTTCGTGGTGGAGACCGCTCCGCTCGCTGGCTCCACCGGCGTGGCCCCGTTCCTCGTGACGGTCCCGCTGACGGACCCGGCCGATGACAGCACGTGGCTGTACGACGTGCACGTCTACCCGAAGAACGCCCTCACCGAGGCGACCAAGACCGTCGAGGACTCGGCCGACATCAAGCTCGGCGACGAGATCGACTTCACGATCACGGCAGGCATCCCCAACGTCGCAGTCATCGACGGCTACAAGATCGTCGACACGCTGGACGCCAAGCTCGACTACGTGAGCGCCGCTGTGACGCTCGTCGACGGAACCCCGCTCGCTGCGGGTGACTACACGGTCGTCCACGACGCCGCCACCAACGCGGTGACGGTCGAGTTCACCGCCGCGGGTCGCGCAGTTCTCGCGGCTCACCCGGCCACCGAGGTTCAGGTCGTCATCACCGCCGAGGTAAACACGGTCGGCGAGATCGCCAACACGGCAGTGCTCTACCCGAACGCCGGTTCGTACACGGTCGCACCGGGCGAGCCCGGCGGACCCACCGTCACCCCCGAGGTCATCACCAAGTGGGGCGACATCACGGTCGAGAAGACCGACAAGGCCGGCGCACCGCTCACCGGTGCAGTGTTCTCGGTGTACCCGACCCAGCAGGACGCGATCGACGGCACCAACGCCATCGCGCTCGCCGGTTCGACCGAGTTCGCGGTCGCCGCTGACGGCACCGTGACCATCTCGGGTCTGCGCTACTCCGACTGGGCTGACAACGCCACCGTCGCCGTGGGCGAAGACGGCTACCAGTCGTACTGGCTCGCTGAGATCGTCGCACCCGACGGGTTCGAGCTGCTCGCAGCTCCGATCGAGTTCACCGTCACCGCCGCCACCTCGGCTGTGGGCGTCGACCTCGAGGTCGTCAACGTTCCCTCGAACGCCGGCTTCACCCTGCCGCTGACCGGTGGCACCGGCACGACCCTGTTCCTCGCCGGCGGCGTCATGCTGCTCGGTGGAGCGGTCCTGCTCGCCATCCGCAGCCGTCGCAAGGCCGCAGCACAGGCGTAACCCGAAAGACCGGCCGTGCGGGGGAGGTGAAGAGATCCCTTCCCCCGCACGGCCCATTCGTTTCCACCTACTTCTTCTCCAGCTCCGATCAGAAAGCGCAGCATGACCCTCATCGACGCGTCCGCACCGGACGCCCCAGCGCGACCCGCTACGGGTGCCACCGCCCAGAAGGCGCGGTGGGGATGGAGCCAGTCGATCGTCATGCTCATCGCGACCATCGGCATCGTGGTCCTCGTCTACCCGACCGCGGCCTCCTGGTTCTCGGCCTGGTCTCACGACACCGACGTCGACGGGTACATCCAGTCCGTCGAGCAGATCCCCGATGAGGCGGTCGACGAGATGCTCGCCGCCGCTGAGGAGTACAACGAGAATCTTCCGACCGGGCCGCTGCGCGACCCGTATGCCCTCGGAGCAGACGGACAGCAGACGGCGATCGGCGAGGGGGCCTCGGCGTACTTCGACACTCTGACCACCGAGGGAACCGACACGATGGCGCGGATTCGCATTCCGAGCATCCACGTCGATCTGCCGGTCTTCCACGGCACCGATGAAGACACACTGTCTCGCGGTATCGGGCACCTCTACGGCTCATCGCTTCCTGTCGGTGGACCGGGGACGCTTTCGGTGCTCACCGGCCACAACGGCTTCGTGCAGGCCACCCTCTTCGATGACATCGATGAACTCGTCGAGGGCGACGTCATCATCGTCAGCGCACTGGGCGAAGACCTCTACTACGAGGTCGATCAGACCAAGACCGTTCTTCCCGACGACGCGGAAGACCTGCGTCAGGTCGCCGGCAAGGACTACCTCACGCTCGTCACGTGCACGCCCACCGGCGTCAACACGCACCGCCTGCTCGTGCGCGCAGAGCGCATCGATGCTCCGACCGAGGACTCCGCGGTGACGACCATCGCGGACACCACCGACCCCGCCGGCTTCCCGTGGTGGGCACTGCTCGTCGTCGGGGTGCCGGCACTCACGTTCATCGTCGTCAAGCCTCGCCGTGCCCGGAAGAACCGCAGCGGCCGACGAGCGACGCACGTGTCCGCTGGCTCCGACTCATGACGGTCGACGTCGCAGTGGACCGCACCGCCGCGAACGGCGACGAACCCGGCGAGCCCGTGACACGCCGCCGCCCGCGGCGACGTATCGGTCTGCTGTCGACCAGCATCCTGCTCGTCGGACTGGGAGCATCCTTCCTCTCCGCATCCGTGCTCGCCCCCGATGCGGTCGACAAAGTGACCGGTGACGTCAAAGTCTCGGTGCTGAAGACATTCCATGAGGTCTTCGCGCCCGACGAGCTTCCCGTCATCAGGCTCGGGGTCGAGGGCGGGATGGTCGAGCTCGACCGATGCGACGGCACGTTCACCGAGATGATCAGCTACCGCATCGACGACGTGCTGCCGCTGTTCGCCGCACACAACAACTGCGGGGGAGACGTGATCCTCGGCTGGGAGCTCGGTCAGCGGGTCACCGTCGAGGGCTCCGACGTGATCTACGAGGTGGTCGAGGAGCGGCACACGCCCAAGTGGTCGAACGTCGAAGAACTCACCGGTATGACGGGGGAGTTCATGGTCCAGACGTGCTTCTACGGCGAGAACAAGATGCGCTTCCTGTCGCTCGCGCCCGTGGACCCGGCGGCGAGCGGCAGCTGATGTCCTGCACAGCGAGAATCTCGGGTTCTGACCGTCACGATTTCCGGTCATACCGGTCTTGTAGGTATGGCCATCGGCCTCGCGTCGGGTTCCCGGCCGACGCCCGCACAGCAGAGGTCGACCACTCCCCGGCCGAACCTTCTCAGAGCGGATTCGACCCTTACGAGAGTCGGAGGGACGAGGCATCCCCACTGCCTCGTCCCTCAACCGTCTCCGGCGCTGCGCTCGCGATGCCGGACTCGACAGCATCCGGAGCAGCATGATCCTCGGTACGTATCTCGACGACGACGACATCTCGGGTGAGCCGTCCGATGCCGAGATCATCGAGGCGGTGCGGGGTGGCGACATCGGCGACTTCGCCCTCCTGTGGCGCCGGCATGTCGAATCCGCGCGCCGAGCCGCGCGAGCGATCTCGCCCTCGGCGGATCCCGACGATCTCGTGAGCGAGGCGTTCGCGTCGATACTCCGGGTGACCAAGGCGGGCGGCGGGCCGAGCGACGCGTTCCGGCCATATCTCCTCGCCACGCTGCGCAACACGGCCGCGCGCTGGTCCCGCAACGGGACCGACCTGTCGATCGACCTGATCTCGGAGGGCGATCTGTCGTCGGAGGGCGGCGATGCCTTCGAGCGCATCGCCGAGCGATCCAGCATCGCGGCCGTGTTCGGCACGCTGTCGGCTCGGCATCGCACGCTGCTCTGGTATCTCGAGGTCGAGGGCATGAAGCCGCGAGAGCTCGCGCCCCTGATGGGGATGACGGCCAATGCGGTCTCCGCTCTCGCGGCGCGCGCACGCGACAGCTTCAAACGCGCCTGGCTCGAGGCGCACATCCACGATCCCTCGCGGTCTGAGGACTGCAGGTGGTTCTGCGAGCGCGTGGTCGACCGTCGCGGTCGTCCGGTCGCGGTCGGCGACGCCGACCGTTTCAGAGAGCACATGAGCGTGTGCGGCGGATGCCGGATCGTCGCCGCGGAGATCGATACCGTCTCGCAGCGGCTGCGGGCGATCCTGCCTGCCGCGCTGTTGGGAGGCGTGGCGGCGGCGATCTACACCGGTGATGCCTCCGCGGAGGCGCAGGTCATGGGCGCGAGCTCCGTGGTGGGGTCCACCGGGTCGTCTGGCTGGGCCGATGCAGCAACCTCCTCGATCGGCGCGGGGGCGCCTGTCGCCGCGCACGGAGCAGCGGCGGTGGTACCGGCCGGTGGCTTGGCCGCCTTGGCGGCGACCGCCGTCGTCGTGGTCGGCGCCGTCATCCTGGCGGGCAGCGTCCTGAGTCTGTCGGCCGAGGAATCGGACGATTCGGAACTCACCCGGTCGATCTCCGAGGCGTCGGTCTCCGGTGAGGCGGGCCCGGTTCTCGAAGATCTGCCGCGCTTCCCGACTCAGCCGCCCGCATCCGAGCCGATGCCCGAACCGCAGCCCCTGCCGTCGCCGGAGCCCGAGGTCGATGCGGGACTGGAGCCCGATTCGGACGCGAGCCGTGAACCGGAGACCCCAGGACCCGGCGAGAGGCAGCCCCCACTGACCCCGCTCAGTATCGCCCCGGCCCCGTCGACAGCGGTTCCGACTCCGACCCCGACCCCGACCGACGCTCCGTCGGAGACACCGCCGCCCATCGACCTGGCGGAGTTCCGCATCACCCGGTCGATCGCCCAGGACTCTCTCGTGCCGGATCTGATCGAGGGGGTCGGCGCTGCAGGCGCGGTCGTCACGGTGACCGACGAGAGCGGCGTCATGCTCGACACCGGGGTGATCGACGAAGACGGCGCATTCGTGCTCGACGTCTCGGGCGAAGCCCTGCGTCAGGGCATGACGCTCAGCGTGAGGCAGTACGACGCGGCGACCGGAGTCACCGAGTGGGCGGAGGCGATGGGGCCGCTCACCTTCGCGACGCCCACGATCGCGGCCGCGGACCAGGATGCCTGTCCTGAGGCGTCCCTCGGCGCTGTCAGCTGTCTGCATCTGAGCGCCGCACCGGATGCGTGGGTCGAGTTGCTCGATGAGCAGGGGCGATCGCGCACTGTGCGGCTCGCGACCGACGACATCGACGGGATCGTCGTGCGATCCGGTGTCGATGAGCCGTTCGTCGCCGCCCGGTACATCGAGCCGTCCACGGGTCGTGCCGGAGTGACCGTGCTGCTGCCGGCGGCGATCGAATGAGTCCTCACACTGCGGTGCGCGCGGTCGCCGACAGCCGGAGCCAGAGCCAGAGTCGCGTGGCCGGCGAATCGATGTCGATCCCGAGCTCGTTGCGCACGACATCGAGCCGATACCGGACGGTGTTCTGGTGAACGTGCAGTGCGCTGGCGGTCTCACGCACACTGCCGAGCTGGTCGAGGAAGACCCGCATGGTGTGCGTCAGACGGGTGCCCTGCGCGGCATCATGCTCGGCCAGGATGCTCGCGGCGTCGCCGACCGTGGCATCCAGGCCGTCGATCAGGTCGGCGACCTGGAGGATCGCCAGGCGATCGCGCATCTCGTCGAAGGTCGCGATGCGGAGCTCATGGTCGTCGCGGAGCGACGAACTCACGAGCACGCCGGCCGTGGCCCCGGCCTCACGATAGGAACGGCCGATGCCGTTGATGTCGTACGCGCGCGTGCCGATGCCGGCGATCAACGCGTCGTCGATCCGGATCACCGCCTGGGTGAAGGTCTCGACCGCAGCCGCATTCGGGCCCGGGATGAGCGTCACGACCTCCGAGCCGACGACCGCGTTGTGGGAGCCGGGGAAAGCGGCGCCGGACACGCTCATCGCCAGATGGAGTACTCGCTGCAGACCGCGCATCGCCTCCACCTCGTCGAACGTGGTGATCCGGAAGCACACGACCGTGCATCCGGCTTCGGGACGGATGAGGAGCTGCGACGCCGCGCCGCGGGCATGCCGTCGATCTTCGAGAAGCGTGCGGAGCAGGTCGGATGTCCGACGGTCCCGGTCGCCCGCCTCCGCTCGAGCACGAAGCAGATGCTGGGCCACGATCGGTTCCATCTCCTCCAGCAGGGACCGGGTCCGGGCGGCCGGCGATGGATCGATCTGGATCACCCAGAGAGAGCCGAGCAGCTCGCCGGACGCTCGCACGGCGATCCCGACGCGTCCGAACTCGTCGGTGCTCGAGGGGAAGTGCCGTGCCTCGCTGGCGCGGAGCAGCGACCGGTAGCGCGAGTCGGATGCGATCGAGATGTCCTCCTGCAGCAGCAGAGTGGTGCGTCGACGGACGTCGTCGATCGGCTGCTCGCTGTGCGTGGAGTAGCCGACGATCTGACCGGTCGAGTCGACGATGCTGACGGCACCGTCCGCGAGGGTGGCGATGGCGTTGGCGAGGCCGAAGAGGTCTCCCAGTCGCACACCCGAGACCCGGCCGATCGAGTGACCGCTCAGCAGCGACCGCAGGACGTTCGCCAGCTGTGCCCAGTCCCCGTCACTGTGGTGGAGGACAGGCAGGGCGACGTGCAGATCGAGGGCAATGCGCTCCAGGCCATCGCCGTCATCGGGAGCGCGCACCACCAGCGCGGCCGCCCCGACATCGGCCAGCTCGGCGACGAGGGCCGGAACGCTCGTCGTCGCGACACCGGCCCCGAGGACGATGCGATCGGTGTAGTCGGATGCGGATGCCGACGGATCGTAGAACTCCACGCCCACGTACGTCCTGGCATCGAGCCGCGTGCTTCGACGGGGGGAGAAGAGCCTCCCGTCGCTCAGACGGAGCGCGTCGCGCAACGTGGGAGCTTCGGCGCGGATGTCATCGAAGGCCATGGAATCTTCTCTATTCGGTGTCAAGAACTCTCGTATGAATCTACATACCGGTCAGATCGCGATGTCGCGAGACTGACAGTAAGAAGTCGAAAGGGATCCCTGTGAACGACCCGTCCGTTGCTCCTGCCTCGATTCGCGCCGAACGGGTCGCGCCATGAGCTCGTCGACAGTGCGCGAGCGGCGCACGCGGATCGATCCCGAGACGAGTGACGACGAGCTCGTCCTCGCGACCCGAGCGGGGAACAGCAGTGCGTTCGGCGTGCTGTGGGATCGTCACTCGCCGGCAGCCCTCCGCGCGGCGCGTTCGATCACGAGCTCGATCGACCCCGAGGATCTCGTCAGTGAGGCGTTCGCCAAGACCTTCAGCGCGATCCGCAATGGCGGAGGTCCGACGGATGCGTTCCGTCCCTACATCTTCGCGGCCGTGCGCAGCGCGGCCGCCACATGGGGAGGAAAGCAGAAGGACGTCGTCGCGCTCGAATACATCGAGGAGCTTCCGACCGAGCACACGGAGGATTCGCTCGACCTGCTCTCTGACAAGGCGCTGCTGACGGTGGCGTTCAAGGACCTCCCCGAACGGTGGCGCACACTGCTCTGGTACCTCGAAGTCGAGGGCATGAAGCCGCGTGAGATCGCGCCGCTCATGGGCATGACTCCCAACGCCGTCTCGGTGCTGGCGGCCCGGGCGCGCGAGGGCTTCAAGCTCGCCTGGCTGCAGGCCCACATCAAGGAACCGGGACGTGACCCGGAATGCCGGTGGGTCTGCGAGCGCATCGTGGCGCAGGGGCGCAGGCGCCATGTGGCGCGTGCCGACCGAACGCGATTCGACGCGCACCTGGAGCGCTGCCAGCGGTGCACGATGGCGAGCGCCGAGATCGAGCAGGCGTCATCGAAGCTGCGCGCCGTGCTGCTTCCCGTGATCATCGGCGGACCGGCGGCGTTAGCCTATTCGGCCGGCTCTCCTGCGCCTGCGACGGCTGCGTCTGCGCCGGCCTGGATGCCCAGGGGTACCGCTCGATGGCTGGTCGTCGGCGGATCCGTCGCGGCAGTCGGGGCCGTCGTCGCGGTCGCAGCGGTGGCCGCACAGCTGGCGCCCGTGGGCGCGCCGAACGCCGAGGAGTCGTCGACACCGTCGTCCGCGCTCGTCGTCGCATCTCCGGCGCCGATCATGTCGCCCGAATCGACGGCGGTCCCGAGCCCGATCGCGCCGGCGGAGGAGGCCAAGACGGGTGTCGACCCGCAGACGCCCGTAACAGTTCCCGAGGAGCACGCCGGCCAAGAGGTCGTCATCGACCCGATCATCGTGGTTCCCCCGGTGGTCGACCCGTCCGTGGTCGAGCCTCCCGCCGGCGGCCCCTCGGTCATCGCGCCACCCGTCGTGAAGGCGCCGGTCGTCGACCCTCCTGTCGTCGACCCTCCTGTCGTCGACTCTCCGGTGGTCGAGCCTCCTGTCGTCGACCCTCCGGTGGTCGACCCTCCGGTGGTCGACCCGCCGGTGGTCGACCCTCCTGTCGTCGACCCGCCGGTCGTCGACCCTCCGGTGGTCGACCCTCCCGTGATCGACCCTCCGGTCATCGAGCCTCCCGTCGCCGAGCCGGTGACGATGGACTGGAGCATCCTGCCGGGGACGACTGTTCCCCCGACCATCACCGGCACGGGAACTCCGGGAGCAGCGGTGCAGATCGTCGACGAGACCGGACTCGTGATCGCCTCCACCCTCGTCGGTCCTGACGGAGATTTCTCGGTGCGCCCCGATGTCGACACGCTTCACCAGGGCATGTCGATCTCGATGCGCCACACATCCCGGACCACCGGCGTGCGGACGGTGAGTGATCCGACGGGGCGCCTCTACTTCCCGGTCCCGGGGCTCGCCGAAGACTCGGACGGTGCGATCTCCCGCGTCGACTCCGACGGCGACGGGCGACGGGATGACCTCTCGCTCGACGTCCGCGGCGTCGCCGGCTCGACGGCATCCGTGTCCCTGGACGGGGAGACGGCGTCGCTCGCGCTGCTCGACGACTCCTCGACCATCGTGTCGTTCATCGACATCCGGCCCGGGCTCCATCGGATCACCCTGCGCTACGTCGACCCGGCGACGGGGATCCTCGGCATCTCTGACACGGACTACATCCTCGTCGTTCCCTGACCGTCACCCCGTGTGCGCAGGGCCCCGCGGGGTGCGCCAGATGAGAAGCTAGAAGGATGAGCATCTCCCGCGAATCCGACGTGATCGCCCCGACCGGGGGCGGCCCGCTGACCGATGTCGAGGTGAGGCGACTCCGCGAGGACTTCCCGATCCTGCGCTCCGAGGTCAACGGGCACCCGCTCGTGTATCTGGATTCGGGTGCGACGTCGCAGCGTCCGCTCGCCGTGCTCGACGCCGAACGCGAGTTCGCCACCACCCTCAACGCGGCCGTTCACCGTGGTGCGCACACTCTCGCGGCCGAGGCCACCGAGGTGTTCGAGGACGCTCGGGCCGCCGTCGCGCGGTTCGTGGGTGCCGACGAGGGCGAGATCGTGTGGACGTCGAACGCCACCGAGGCGCTCAACCTCATCGCGTATTCGATCTCTAACGCCTCGCTCGGCCGCGGGGGAGCGGCAGCCGAGCGCCTGCGTCTGCGCGAGGGCGACGAGATCGTCACGACCGAGATGGAGCATCACGCCAACCTCATCCCGTGGCAGGAGCTCGCGGCCCGCACAGGAGCGACCCTGCGGGTCATCCCGCTCGACGACGACGGTGCCCTCCGGCTCGACGCCGCCGCAGATCTCATCACCGACCGCACGAAGCTCATCGCCGTCACGCATGTGTCGAACGTGCTCGGCGTCATCAATCCGGTCGAGCATCTTGTGGCGCGTGCGCGCGCCGTCGGCGCGCTCGTCGTGCTCGACGCCTGCCAGTCGGCACCCCATCTGCCGCTGGATGTCCGCGCACTCGACGTCGACTTCGCCGTGGTGTCCGGTCACAAGATGCTCGGGCCGACGGGAATCGGCGCGCTCTACGGGCGGCGCGAGCTGCTCGAGGCCATGCCGCCGTTCCTGACGGGTGGATCGATGATCACCACCGTCACCACGACGGAGGCGGCGTACCTGCCGCCGCCGCAACGGTTCGAAGCCGGCACCCAGCGGGTGTCCCAGGCGGTCGCGCTCGCCGCGGCGATCGACTATCTGACGGCGGTGGGGATGCCGCGCATCGCGGCGCACGAGGCTGCATTCGGCGCGCGACTCGTCGAGGGGCTCACGGCCATCGATGGGGTGCGCGTGCTCGGTGCCGGCATCGATCTGCCGCGTGTGGGCCTCGCGAGCTTCGACGTCGAGGGCATCCACTCGCACGATGTCGGGCAGTTCCTCGATGATCGCGGCATCGCGGTGCGTGTCGGACACCACTGCGCACAGCCGCTGCATCGTCGCCTCGGCGTCACCTCATCGACGAGGGCCAGCACGTACCTGTACACGACCGATGACGAGATCGACGCCGTGATCGACGGCGTCCAGGGTGCGATCGACTTCTTCCGGAGGGGCGCATGAGCGACCTGCAGAACCTGTATCAAGAGCTCATCCTCGATCACTCCCGCACCCCGCACGGGTTCGGGCTCCGGGGTGAGATCGCCGCGCAGTCGCACCAGGTGAACCCGACCTGCGGTGACGAGGTGACTCTGCAAGTGCACCGCGGCGCCGACGGCGGCATCGAGGCGATCGCGTGGGAAGGACACGGATGCGCCATCTCGCAGGCATCCGCGTCGCTGCTCGCCGAGCTCGCCGAGGGGCTCACGGTCGACGAGCTCGAGATCCGCATCGCCGCGTTCCGCGAGGCGATGCGTTCGCGCGGCAAGATCGAACCGGATGAAGAGCTGCTCGGCGATGCCGCTGCTCTCGGGGGCGTCTCGCGATACGTGGCACGGGTGAAGTGCGCCATGCTCGCCTGGGTCGCTGCGGAGGATGCACTCCACAAGTCCTGAGCACCGAGGCGATGCGGTGCAGGATGGAACCATGCCTCTTGAACTGACTCCTCTCACCGCAGACGCCTTCGACGACTGGCGCGAGGCCACGAGAGCACGACTCGTGTCGCTGCGGCAGGAGTCCGGGATGCACGTCGGCGACGATGCCGTCTCGCACGTCGACGCCGTGCTCGACGAGCTGCTCCCCGCAGGGCACGACACCGAGACCTCGCTCATCCTCACGATCGATGACGGCGACGCCCGGATCGGCACCGTCTGGCTCGCCGCGAACAACGGCGTGCTGTTCATCGTCGATCTCGCGTTCGCGACCGAGCCGAGTGGCCGACAGCTCGACGGCCTCCTCGACGAGCTGACGACGCTCGCGCGGAGGCAGCAGGTCGGTCGTCTGAGTGTCGCCCTGCATTCGTCCGACACCGCTGGTCGCGGTTTCGTCGAGGGGCGGGGATTCGAGGTCGCGTCGATCCAGATGCTTCTCGAACCGCTGCCGTCTCGGGCGGCACAGCCGTCAGACGGCGCGTTCGTCGTGGCGCCGATGACCCCGGAGCGCTTCGCGAGCTTCGCTGCCGCGTCCGAGGCGGCCTTCGCGGAAGACCTGGTGGCATCCGGTCGGTATTCGGCGGAGGATGCCGTCGTCGAGTCGCACCGGCAGATGGAGCTCGAGCTGCCGGACGGCATCGATTCGGAGGGGCAGGAGCTGTTCACCGCCCATGTGGACGGCATCGAGGTCGGGGTACTGTGGATCGGCGTCCGTCGGCGAGGAGGGCGCCCGCACGGGTTCATCCTCGACATCGAGATCGCCGAGGACCAGCGCCGCAAGGGCTATGGTCGTGATCTCATGCTCGCGGCCGAGCGCGAGGCCGCACGACTCGGTGCCGACTCGATCGGGCTGCATGTCTTCGGTTTCAACGCCTCCGCGATCCGTCTCTACGAGAGCCTCGGCTATCGGCGGGTCGAGGAGCGCTTCCTGCTCACGGTGTGATCGCGACACGCGGGGTCGCGCGGGAATAGCGGCGCGGGACGGGCGTTGGGCCCCACATGACTACTCTCGGAATCATCGGTGCAGGACACATCGGCAGCCAGATCGCACGGGTCGCCGTGGCGAACGGTTACGACGTGGTGATCGCGAACTCCCGTGGACCGGAGACGCTCTCGGATCTCGTCGCAGAACTCGGCGATCGAGCGACTGCCGCAACCGCGGTGGATGCGGCTGCGGCCGGAGACGCCGTGGTCGTCACCGTCCCCCTGGGCAAGATCGACGAGCTGCCGGTCGAGCAGCTCGCGGGCAAGATCGTGCTCGACACGAACAACTACTACTTCGAGCGCGATGGGCACATCGAGGCCCTCGACCGCGGCGAGACCACCACATCGGAGCTTCTGCAGGCGCAGCTGCCGACGTCGCGCATCGCCAAGGCGTTCAACCACATCCTCGCGGCCGACATCACGACCGACGGATCGCCCGCGGGCACACCCGATCGACGCGCCCTCGCCACAGCGGGCGATGACGCCGAGGCCGTCGCCTTCGTCACCCGCTTCTACGACGAGGCCGGCTTCGACACGGTCAACGTCGGACCCCTCAGCGAGTCCTGGAGGGTCGAGCGGGATCGCCCGGCATACGTCGTGCGCCAGAACGCCGACGAGCTGACGGCGAACCTCGCGATCGCCAACCGTCTGCCCTGACGACACGGACGAGGGGAGCGGATGCCGAGGCATTCGCTCCCCTTTTCTCTGTCCGCCCCCGATGAAGCACCCGTAACATATGCGCCGCGTTGGGATACCAAACTTGTCGGGCGGTTCTCCGAGTGAGACAATTCGGTCATGGCGGGGGTGGGGACTACCGGCGAACTCGAGTCGGTGCGGGTGACGCGCGTTCTTCGCGATGACATCGTGCTCGGTCGGCGCGCCCCCGGTTCCCGGCTGGTCGAACGAGATATCGCGGCCGAGCTCAACGTCTCGCGGCTTCCGGTGCGCGAGGCCATCCGCACTCTCGTCGGCGAGGGAGTGGTCGTCGCACGCCCGCGGACCTGGGCAGTCGTGCGGGAGTTCACGCATCGGGACATCCGGGATTTCGGGGAGGTCCGCGAGGCGATCGAGACCCTGATCTTCGTCTTCGCCGCCGAACGTCACACCGACGAGGGGATCGCGCGGCTTCGGGCGGCCTATGAGCGCGAATTCGCCGCAGCATCCGCGGGCGAGATCGAGGCAGCGCGGATCGCTGCGGGCGAGTTCCACGAGATCTCGGCCGAGCTCGCCGGCAACGAGATGCTGGGCGAGCTCATCGCGGTGTTCGTCACACGGCTGCGCTGGCTCTTCGGGCAGCACGACGATCTGCTCGCGATGGCCGAGGAGCATCGGCTGATCCTCGAAGCGGTCGCCGCACGTGACACGGACGCCCTGCGCGTGATGGTCCCGCGCCATCTGGCCAGCGGGCAGGAAGCCGCCGAGCGACGCCTCAGCGACCAGGCATAGTCGATCTGATCGGCCCGGCCCGGCGTGCCGCGCGAACGCAGCGCACGACCGCGCCGCGCGGCCGACCACCGACCGGCCTGGAGAGCGGTCTCCCGCGGGGATATATTGGCCATACGGAATGGTTCCGGAGAGTCGTGTCCTGGGGAGCGATATGAGAGGCGTCGCCGTCGTCGCGGGGGGACTGCTGCTCCTCGGCGGAACGGTGCTCATCGCTGTCGCGGATCAGCAGCGTGTGGATGCCCTCGCCGAGGCGAGGGCGGCTGTCGTCCAGGCGGAAGAGCGGCTCGAGCTCGCGCGCGAGGTGAACCTCCGTCTCGCCGAGCAGCTGACGGCACTGCGCACCACCATCGCCGAACAGGAGACGCTGCTCACCGACACCTCCGGGTTCCTGCCATGAGGCGAACTCTGTGATCCGGCGGTTCCTCTCCGTCACGATCGTCGCAGCAGTGATGCTGACTGCGGGCGTCGTCGGTCGCGCCGCGGCCCTGGACGAGGACAGGGCAGAGGCGATCGCCGAGCTGCAGTCGCTGGCGCAGTCGATCCGTACGGCGGAGATGCGCACGGACCACCTCGACGGATCGATCGCGATCGCCGAGAAGGACACCGCAGCGCGTGCCGCAGTCCTCGAGGTGCGGCCCGCGTTCGTCGACGAGATCGCGGCGCTGACTGCGGCGATCGAGGGAGCAGCCGGCAAGGTCGACACCTCGGCACACAGGGCCTCCGCGCAGTCGGCCCAGCAGTCCGTGCTCGACGAGCGCAAGAACCCGGCGACCGTGGTCGCCGCCACAGCCACCGTGCATGCCCTCATCGACAAGGTGGGTCAGGACATCGGCAACTGGGAGACGGCGCAGTACGCCGCTCCCTCGGGCCCCGCGTGGGCATCGAGCGGTCCGGACGGGTACGCGCGCGTGCGTGCCGCTCTCGACCAGGTCGGCGGCGGGGCAGTCGGGCTCTACGAATCGGCTTCCTGTGCGGGAGGGACCGCGCCGGCGTGCGCGAACAGCGGCGGCTTCATCAAGTACCGCGCCGACATCGTCGACTGGAGTGCCGACCGACTGAACTGGGCGATGGCGCATGAGCTGGCGCACATCTACCAATTCCGGGTGTGGGGCGCCCTGACGTCGTCAGATGCCTACTACTCCGCGTTCGGAGGAGACGCCGAGTTCCTTGCGAACTGCATGGCGGTGGTTCGCGGATATCCGGGATCTGTCGGGTGCGACGCCGACCAGCAGGCGTGGGCGTCCGGGATCTGGGTCGGCGCAGTCGGCTGACTCAGGCGATCGGCGTCGTCGTGTCGATGGCCTCGCGCAGGGGACGCCGCATGACCCGCCAGTAGCTCGACGGGGCGACGCGGGTGAGTACATCGATCAGTCGCGCCTCCCGTCCGACCATCGTGCGGGCGCGGCGACGTTCGGTCGCGCGCACGATCAGCGCCGCGGCATCCGCGGGCTCCGTGTGGTACATCGCCGCCTGGGCGGCCGCGGCTCGCGCGGCGACGGCCGGCTCGATCGCCGCGGCATACCGTCCGTGCAGGATGATGCCCGTGCGCACGCCGGCGGGATACACCGCTCCCACCGTCACCGAGGTGCCGTCGAGTTCGTGGCGCAGGGCCTCGGAGAACCCGCGCACCGCGAACTTGCTCAGGGAGTAGGGGATGCGTCCCGCGGGGGCTGCCAGCGCGTAGACGCTGGCGAGGTGAGTGATGTGGGCGGCCGGCGCCGCGCGCAGGGCAGGGAGCAGCGCCTTCGTGATCGACACCGTGCCCCAGAGGTTCACATCCGTCAGCCAGCGCATCTCCTCCATGGTCAGCTGGTCGAGGTCGCCGAGCATCGACGAGCCCGCGCACGTGATCAGAGCATTCACCCTGGGGTGCGCCGCGGTGATCTCCGCGGCCGTGGCGAAGACGGCGTCGTCGTCGCGGAGATCGACCACATGGGTGGTGACGATGGCGCCCGTGAGCTCGGCGGCGATGGCTGCGAGGCCGTCGGCGTTGTGGTCGATGAGCGCCAGATGCACGCGTCGGCGAGCGAGCAGCCGGGCGATGTCGGCACCCATCCCGCTCGCAGCGCCCGTGATGACCGTCGTGCTTCCGGTGAGCGTGAGACGCTTCATCGCATCCCTCCTGGCGGCGATCGGGAGAGCAGCCGGTCGTGGAGTGGGTCGGAGAGACCCGATTCCGATCCATTCTGGCCCACTGCATCCCCGAGCGATACCGGTACGCTCGAAGGGAGGAGGTAGGGGTGGGACGAACAGCGGATGCCATCGCCGAAGGCGTTGCGATCGCGACCGCTGCGGCGCGCCTCGCCGTGAAGAATCACATCCTCATCGGCACGATCGCCGAGAACGGCGTCTTCGACACGGACAAGTACGTCGCCGATGCGCGGGAAGCGCTGCGGGCGATGGCCGAGGAGTCCGAAGAGGTCGAGCGCAACCTGACCGAGCTGCGCAAACGCGCTCGCGGTCGCCATTCCGACCCCTCGGGAACCCATGACTACCGGGACCGCGACGTGCGCAACCTGCGTCGGAGGGCCAAGCAGTCGCACGGGGTCGCGACCAAGCTGCGCGACATGATGGAGGACGAGGCCGCCCTGCGGGTCATCGTCGAAGAGGCGCGCGAAGGAGCCTGGGCTGACGTGCGGCACAACCTCGATCGTCGGCTGCGCGTGGAGGGCATGCGACCCGATCAGGACCCCGATTACGACCGGATGCGCGAGGCGCGGATGCAGGCGCTGCGACTCGTCGACCTGCAGGCGCTGTCGTCTCTGCAGCGTGCGAAAGCGAAGCGGAAGAACAAGCAGAACACGCCCGACAGTGACGAGTGAGCGCTCGTTTCGCTTTCGCGTCTCGTCTGTTGTAGGCTGTTCTACGGCCCGCTGAGCGGTCCAGGAGCGCCCGTAGCTCAATGGATAGAGCATCTGACTACGGATCAGAAGGTTAGGGGTTCGAGTCCCTTCGGGCGCACATCAGCTGAAACCCCCGTCGCGCAAGCGGCGGGGGTTTTGCGTTGTCCGGCATCCATGCGGTCTCCATCTTCGGCTCCACTTTTCGGCCCTCACGCCCGTCCAGCGAAGGCCCGTCCAGCGAAGGAGAACTCACGCTGCGAAGGAGCGGATGCGAGTTTCAGACCTTCGGCACGGGTGATCTCCGTCGCAGCGAGCGAGCGGTGACATGACTGCAGGTCAGTCCCTGCGCCACATCTCGCCGAGGGTGGACGTGCGGGGGAGCAGGCGCGGCTCGAGGGTGACGCTGCGCGCCGCCGCACCGGGGTCGGCGATGCGCTCCAGCAGGAGATCTGCTGCGACGGCGCCCATCTCCTCGCCCGGCTGACTCACCGTGCTGATCGGGATCGCACTCTCGGACGCGAAGTGGTTGTTGTCGTAGCCGGTGATGGCGATGTCGTTCGGAACCGAGAATCCCGGCACCTCGTTGAGGATCTGGATGAGGCCGATGGCCACGAGATCGGATGCCGCGACGATCGCGTCGTAGGCGCCCGCACCGCGGGCGAGGATCTGCCGTCCGGCATCCCGTCCGTGCCTGATGTTCACGCCTCGCGTCTCGAGGATCTCGATGCGCGCGTCGGGGTGCGCGGCGGTCGCCTGCTCGGCGCCCTCCCAGCGCTGGTTGACGGCCGTGAGGAAACGCGGACCGCCTACGAAGAGAACTCGTCGGCGCCCGAGCGCGATCAGGTGCGATGCGGCGAGCGCCCCGCCGTGGCGCTCGTCGACGGTGACCCCCGGGTACGCGAGAGACGGGGACTCGAAGTTCACCAGCACGGTCGGAGTGGTGCGGTTCTCGGGGTGCGGCGACTTCGCGAGCGCCGTGTCGAGAGGGGCGAGGATGATGCCGGCCACGCGCGAACGGTCGAGCAGCTCGAGGTTGTGCACCTCGCGATCGGGGTCGACGTCCGAGTTGACGATCAGCACGTCCATCTTGTGGCGCCGCAGCGCTCTCTCGGCGCCGCGCGCGATGTCGACGAAGAAGGAGTTGCCGAGGTCGGCCAGCACCAGGCCGACCGAGGTGCTGTTTCCCGCGGCGAGAGAGCGCGCAGCATCATTGCGGACGAATCCGAGCTCGGCGATGGATGACAGCACCTTGCGACGGGTCGCCTCTCGCACCTTCTCGGGATTGTTGAGGGTGTTGGACACAGTGCCGAGGGCGACTCCCGCGTGAGCGG
This sequence comes from Microbacterium sp. LMC-P-041, assembly GCF_030209555.1. Lineage (NCBI taxonomy): Bacteria > Bacillati > Actinomycetota > Actinomycetes > Micrococcales > Microbacteriaceae > Microbacterium > Microbacterium sp. LMC-P-041. The sequence continues at coordinate 281,782 of NZ_JARVRV010000008.1, read as the reverse complement.
CGACGTCCGCCATGCTGGGCTTCGAGCGCCCGGGCGGGGGAGTGTCGGTCACGTCATCCTCCTCGGCATCGTCGCCATGACCTGGCCCTTCAACTCTAGAGCATCACTATTCGTGAAGCGCTTCATTTGTGATGCGTAACTCTCTTGACAATGCCTTTTTTTCTATGGCATGGTGTGAATGAAGCGCTTCAAAAGAGGCGTCGCTCTTCAAGGAGGAACAGTGACCACAGCAATGAGGCGCGCCCGTCGCCTGGCCCCCGCAATCGCGCTCATCGGCGTCGGCGCTCTCGCGCTCTCCGCCTGCTCCGGCGGCTCCGGAGGATCGGGCTCCGAGTCCGGCGCCGGTTCCGGCGAATTCACCTATCTCGGCCAGACCGAGAACACCACGATCATCAGCACGCTCGAGACCCTCGCCGGCGACCAGTGCAAGGCTGCGGCCGACGCGGCGCCGCTGACGTCCGATGACATCTCGGGCACGCAGTGGGACCAGCAGCTCCAGCTGCTCGCGAGTCAGGACGGTCTGTCGGACATGCAGATGGCTGCCGGCACCCCCGCGCTCATGTCGGAGTTCATCGACGGCGGCAAGGTTCTCGACCTCTCCCAGGCACTCGACGACCTGGGCGTCTCCGACCGGCTGCTGCCCGCGGCTGAATCGACGGTCAAGGCGCTCTATGGTGACGGTGCCCTGTACGCGCTGCCGACCGAATTCAACATCGAGGGGTTCTGGTACAACAAGGAGCTTCTCGAGAAGAACGACATCGAGGTGCCCGAGACGTGGGACGACCTCGTCGATGCCGCAGCCACGCTCAAGGACGCCGGCGTCCAGCCGTTCGCCACCGCGGGCAAGGACGGCTGGCCCGTCACCCGCCTCGTCGGCGACTACATCTTCCGCACGCTCGGCCCCGACGCACTCCAGAAGGTCGCGGACGGCGATGCGAAGCTGACGGACCCCGAGTACGTCGCCGCCGCAGACGCGGTCGCTGAGCTCGGCAAGGCCGGATACTTCGGTGACGCCGTCGGCTCGATCGACTACAACGCCTCGATGAACCTGTTCCTCAGCGGGAAAGCCGCCTTCTACTACATGGGCAGCTGGGCGCTGGCGAACTTCAACGACGAGGAGCAGAACCAGATCGGGGTCGACAACGTCGGCTTCGCGCGCTTCCCCGCAGTCGAGGGCGGCGAGGGCAGCATCGACCAGATCCCGGCCAACGTCGGCATCCCCGTGATGTTCGCCGAGAAGAACTACGACGATGAAGCGGCCGCGTGGCTGAAGTGCATCGCTGAGGGCTACGGCGACACGGCGCTGAACGAGAGCGGTGTCATCTCGGGCTTCGTGGTCGACAACCCTCCCGCCGATCTGCCCTCGACGACGCAGACCGTGCAGGACGAGATCGCGAACGCTCCGTCGAGCGTGCTCTGGTTCGAGGCGCTCTTCACCCCGAAGGCGACCGGCATCAGCCAGAACAACGGTGCAGGTCTCGCCAACGGCAGCCTCTCCGGCGAAGAGTTCATGACGCTCGTCCAGGCCGCCAACGACGAAGGCTGACCCACTCTCGGGGCGGGCATCCGCCCGCCCCGAGACCGTCCTCGTCGCATCAGGAGATCCACCATGCACAAAGTCCTCGGTGACAAGCGCGCCATCTTCGTCCTGCTCGGACCCGCGCTGCTCGTCTACTCCCTCGTCATGCTCGTCCCGATCGTGTGGTCGCTGTTCTACACGGTGCAGGACGGCAACCCCATCACGGGCTTCACCTTCAACGGGTTCGACAATTTCACCAAGTTCTTCCAGGACCCGGCCGCCTGGGACGCGATCTTCTTCACCCTGAAGTACGCGCTCATCCTCACCGCCCTGCAGGTGATCGTGGGCTATCTGCTCTCTCTGATGTACGTCTTCTGGCTGCGCAAGGGATCGGGGATCATCCGCACGATCGTGTTCTTCCCCGTGGTGCTCCCCACGGTGGCGGTCGCGCTGCTGTTCCAGCGACTGTTCGAGGCCGCGCCGACCGTCGGACCGGTGAACTCGTTCCTCGGGATCCTCGGAGGGCAGAACCTCGACTGGTTCGGCACCCCCGACGCCTCCTTCTGGGTGATCATCGCGATGGACCTCTGGCGGTCGATGGGCTTCTATGCCGTGCTGTTGTACGCCGGACTCGTCGACATCCCTGACGAGCTCATCGAATCGGCGCGCATCGACGGGGCATCCGGCTGGAAGCTCATCCGCACGATCGTCCTGCCGCTGTCGCTGCCCGTGCTGCTGTCATCGATCATCTTCAGCATCAACGGCACGCTGAAGGTCTTCGACACGGTCGTGGCGCTGACCAACGGCGGACCCGGCAACGCGACCACGCCGCTGACCCTGTACATGTTCCGCACCTCGTTCGCCTACGGCGACTACGGGTACGGGAGCACGATCGCCCTCATGCTGACGATCCTGTGCCTGCTGTTCACGGTCTTCATCTTCCGCTCCACCCGCCGCGATCTGACGAAGGACTGAACCAGTGAGTGCGACAACCGCCATCGTCACGGGCACCCCGCTGCCCACCCGCCGCGACGTCGATCCGAACCGTCGAGGCGCCAGAGACTTCTTCCGACGGCTGCCGATCCGGCTGCTCATCGCCGTGCTGCTCATCGTCGAGGTCTATCCGATCCTGTGGATGCTGCTCGGGTCGTTCAAGACGCAGAACGAGTTCCTCAACGAGCCGTTCTGGGCTCTGCCGCAGTCGTGGGACATCGTCAACTACATCGAGGTGTTCACCACCGGCGAGTTCGGCAAGTACATCCTCAACAGCGTCGTCGCAGTGTTCCCGTCGCTGGCGATCATCCTGGTCTTCGGCACCGCAGCCGGCTTCGCGCTCGAGGTCATGGTCTGGAAGGGGCGCGGCACGGTGCTGCTGCTCTTCCTCGCGGGCATCATGGTGCCTGCGCAGATGATCCTGCTGCCGCTGTTCACGATCTACTTCCGCACGAACATGACCGGCACGCTGTGGCCGCTCATCATCACCTACGTGGCGCTGGGGATGCCGTTGACCGTGTTCATGATGGCGACCTTCTTCCGCTCGGTGCCTCGGGAGATCTTCGAGGCGTCGACACTCGACGGCGCATCCATCTTCCGTTCGTTCTTCTCGATCGGCCTCCCGCTGGTCAAGAACGCCCTGTTCACGATCGGTCTCGTGCAGTTCTTCTTCCTCTGGAACGACCTGCTCATCGCCCTGACGTTCACCAACAGCAGCGACCTGCGCACGATCCAGGTCGGACTGCTCAACTTCACCGGAGAGTACGGAGCGGTGCAGTACGGGCCGACCTTCGCCGCGATCTCGGTCAACGTGCTCGGGACGCTGCTCATCTACGTGTTCCTCAACCAGCAGGTCATGAAGGGCCTGACTGCCGGATCGGTGAAGGGCTGACATGACGAACATCATCGAGATCTGGCTGGAGAACAGGCGCGGAGGCAAGACCCTCGGCATCGGCGAAGCCGAACCGCGGATCTCCTTCGTGGCGGATGCTGCGGCAGACGCCTTCGAACTGGAGTTCGTCGCCGACGACGGAACGGTGCGCGCCGAGCGCACGACGTCGACGCAGCGCGTCGCCTGGCCGTTCGCGCCTCTCGCGCCACGCGCCGGGGGAGACCTGCGCATCCGCGCCCTCGATTCCGGCCCCTGGAGCGAACCGGTGCGGATCGAGTCCGGGCTCGGTGACGACTGGCAGGTCGACTTCGCCTCGCCCTCGGTCGTGGCCGACCGCACGGCACCGCGGCCCGCGTATCTGCTGCGGGCTGCCATCGCCGAGGGGGCACTGCCCGGCGACATCGTGCGGGCCCGGATCCACTCCACGGCGCACGGCGTGTACGAGCTCGAGGTCAACGGCGAGCGCATCGGGGACGACGTGCTCGCACCGGGGTGGACGAGCTACGGCCACCGTCTGCGCTATCAGACGCACGACGTCACCGCGGCGCTTCGCGTCGGAGAGAACGTGATCGGCGCATGGCTCGCCGACGGCTGGTACCGCGGCCACATCGGGTTCGACGGGGGCGTGTGGGACATCTACGGATCGGATGTCGCGCTGCTCGCGCAGCTCGAGGTCACCACGGCGGACGGTGTCACTCGACAGGTGGCCCTCGAGTGGCTCACGGCGCCGTCGCCGATCACCGCGGTCGGGTTGTATGAGGGCGAGAGCTTCGATGCGCGGTTGACGGAGGACGGCTGGTCCGCGCCGGGATTCGACGCCTCCAGCTGGAGTCCGGCGGCCATGTTGCCCCGAACCGATTTCCCGGCGGCGATCGAACCGCCGACCGCTCTGCCGGTGCAGGAGACCGAGACGCTGCGCCCGGTCTCGGTCGAGCGTCAGCCGGGCGGCCGCATCCGTCTCGACTTCGGTCAGAACATCTCGGGGGTGCTCCGTATCCGGGTGCGAGCGGATGCCGGTCACACCGTGACGCTCCACCACGCGGAGGTCATCGAGAACGGCGAACTCGGCATCCGTCCGCTCCGGGCGGCGACATCGGTCGACAGCTACACCGCCGCGGGTTCGGGTGAGGAGATCTACACCCCTCGCTTCACGATCCACGGCTTCCAGTACGCCGAGCTCGAGAACTGGCCGGGCGAGCTCCGCGACGGAGACGTCGAGGCGGTGGTGATCCACACCGGCATGCAGCGCACGGGCTGGTTCGAGTCGTCGAACGACGGGCTCGACAGGCTGCACTCGAACGTCGTGTGGAGCATGCGCGACAACTTCGTCGATCTGCCGACCGACTGCCCGCAGCGTGACGAGCGCGTGGGGTGGACCGGCGACATCCAGGTGTTCGCGCCCACCGCGCTGCGCCTGTTCGCGGCCCACGGCACTCTCACCGGATGGCTGCGCGACCTCGCTGTCGAGCAGGCTGATCAGGGGCACGTACCCAACTTCGTACCGTGGGTCGAGTGCGGCTTCCCGAACTTCCCGACGGCCGCGTGGGGCGATGCGGCCGTGATCGTGCCGTGGGAGATGTACCGCAACGACGGCGACATCCGGATCCTCTCCGACCAGTACCCGAGCATGCGCGCCTGGGTCGACCTGGTCGACGAGCTCACCGATCACACAGGACTCTGGAACACCGGCTTCCAGCTGGGCGACTGGCTCGACCCGACCGCACCACCGGAGGACCCCGGCAAGTCCCACACCGACAAGTACCTGGTCGCGACGGCCTATCACGTGCGCACGGCGCGCATCGTGGCCGACGCTGCTGCTCTGCTCGGCGAGGAGGCGGATGCCGCGCACTATCGCGGTGTCGCCGAACGAGCGTCCCGGGCCTTCCAGGATGAGTTCCTCAGCGACAGCGGCCGCGTGGTCAGCGACACTCCGACGTCGATCGCCGTCGCGCTGGTGTTCGAGCTCTTCGAGAACGAGGAGCAGGTGCGGCGGGCCGGCTCCCGGCTGCAGGAGCTCGTCGGAGCGGGCGGCTTCCACATCTCGACCGGTTTCGTCGGCACCCCGATCATCTGCGATGCGCTGGTGCGCGCGGGAAGCATGGACTACGCCTATCACCTGCTGCTGCAGGACGAGCTGCCGTCTTGGCTGTATCCGGTCAGCATGGGCGCGACGACGATCTGGGAGCGCTGGGACAGCATGCTGCCGGACGGATCCATCAACCCCGGCGACATGACGTCGTTCAACCACTACGCGCTCGGAGCCGTCGCCGACTTCCTGCACCGGGTGGTCGCGGGGCTCGCGGCGGATGCGCCCGGGTGGGAGAGGATCCGCTTCGAGCCGCAGCCGGGCGGTCGTCTCGAGCACGCGAGTGCGCGGTACGACAGCGTTCGCGGCACGGCGTCGATCGCGTGGCGGCGTGACGGCGAGCGCCTGTCCATCGACGTCGAGGTGCCCGCGGCATCCGTCGGCGTGCTCGTTCTTCCGGGATCCGCGGAGGAGATCCCCGTCGGCCCCGGGCGCCACTCGTTCACCACGACGTTCCGCGCCGTGGAGGACGACCCCGAACGGCCGTTCTTCGGCTGGCGCAGACCGGAGCCCGTTCTCGAGACCGAGGGAGCAGCATGACTCAGCAGCACATCCGGCCGGGGCAGGTGTGGCTCGACACGAAAGGCGAGTGCATCCACGCCCACGGCGGATCCGTCATCACCGTCGACGGCGTGCACTACTGGTACGGCGAGAACAAGGAGTTCTCGACGCCGGGGAGCGGGATCTGGCACTGGGGAGTGCGGTGCTACTCGTCGATCGACCTCGTGAACTGGGACGACCGGGGTGTCATCATCCCGCCGGACGAGGACGACGAGTCCTCACCGCTGCATCCGACTCAGGGGCTCGACCGACCGCACATCATCTTCAACGCCGAGACCCGCACGTACGTGTGCTGGGTCAAGGTCATGACGAAGGGATCGGTGCAGCGCTCGACGGTGCTCACCAGTGACAGCATCCTCGGTCCGTACGAGATCCAGCGCACCTGGCTGCGTCCGCTCGACATGAGCGCCGGGGATTTCGATCTGGTCGTCGATCCGCACGACGGCAAGGGGTACTACTACTTCGAACGGGTGCATTCCGAGATGATCTGCGCCGACCTCACCAGCGACTACACCGATGTCACCGGGTACTACTCGACCCACTTCCCGCAGCCGCAGCCGCCGTACGTGCGCGAGGCTCCGGCGCACTTCCAGCGCGGCGGACTGCACTACCTGCTGACCTCCGGCACCACCGGGTACTACCCGAACCCGTCCGAGTCGGCGGTGGCGCGCAGCTATCACGGTCCGTTCGAGGTGCTCGGCGACCTGCATCCGGGCGACGAGTCGCGCACCTCGTACCACTCCCAGATCTCATCGGTGTTCCGGCATCCAGGAAAGAAGGACCTCTATATCGCCGTCGCCGATCGGTGGCTGCCGCGGTATCTCGAGCACGGCGACCGCGCGCGACAGGCGTTCATCGAGCATTTCGCACCGGGGAAGGACGGCGACGAGCCGATGGAGGAATTCGCCTACGTCGACACCTCGATCGCCGACTACGTCTGGCTGCCGATCCGATTCGAGGGCGACCGGCCGATCATCGACTGGCGCGACGAGTGGTCTCCCGACGAGTACGAAGACGCCTGAGCGACCTCAGTCGAGCAGGCTCGTGATGGCAGGGTCTCGGCGGGCGACCTCAGCGGCCGTGCCGACGATCACGTGACGCATCGCGGCCACCGCGACGGCCGGCGTGACGTCCGCACGGTGGGCCAGGCTCACCGTGCGCCTCATCATCGGGTGCGAGATCCTGACCGACCGCAGCGCCGGCTGATCGAGCAGCACCATCGCCGGAACCACGGCCACGCCGACGCCTCGTTCGACGAAGCGGAGCAGCGCGTCCATCTCGGCGCCTTCGAGGACGAAGTTCGGGGTCAGCCCTGCCGAGCGGAAGGCCGCATCGGTCGTCGCCCGCAGCTCATAGGTCTCGTCGAGCGCGATCAGCGGCAGGGTGGCGAGGTGGGCGAGGCTCATCACCGTGGAGGTCGAGACGGGAGGCTCGGATGCCGCGGACACGACCACCAGCTCTTCGGTCAGCAGCGGCATGCGCGTCAGGCTGAAGCCCGACGGCGGCGGACCTTCCGACTCCGTGATGAGAGCGATGTCGACGGCGCCCACGGCCAGCTGATCGACGAGCAGCCTCGACCCGCTCTCGGTGAGGTGCAGGTCGACGCCCGGGTGCGCGGCGTGGAAGGTGCTGATCGCCTCGGCGACGAGGCTGATGCAGAGGGTGGGCGGTGCGCCGAGTCGCACGCGGCCACGGCGGAGTCCGGCGAGTTCGGCCATCTCCTCGCGGATCGCGTCGGACTCGGCGAGCATGCGCTGAGCGCGGGGGAGCAGGGCCTCTCCGGCGGCGGTGAGTCCGATGTGCCCGCGCGCCCGGTGGAAGAGCTCGGCGCCGAGCTCGCGTTCGAGTGTCGAGATCTGTCGGCTCAGCGACGGCTGCGCGAGGTGCAGGTGCTCGGAGGCGCGGGTGAAATGGCCGAGGCGGGCGACCTCGACGAACCCGCGGAGCTGCTCGAGGTTCATGTTTTCAGTGTATCGATACCAGTAGAACAATGCATTGGAGTTATCGGGGCACCGTACTTAGCGTGGAAGGCATGAGCACTCGCGAACGTCAGATCTCCACCACGGTCCTGGTCATCGGCACCGGCGGCTCCGGGCTGCGGGCGGCGATCGAGGTCGCCGAGCACGGCATCGACGTCCTCGCCGTCGGCAAGCGCCCGCGCCAGGACGCGCACACCTCTCTCGCCGCCGGCGGCATCAACGCCGCGCTGGGCACCATGGACGAGGCCGACAGCTGGCAACAGCACGCCGCCGACACGATCAAGGAGAGCTACCTGCTCGCCAACCCGCACACGGTCGAGATCGTGACGCAGGGGGCCGAGCGCGGCATCCGGGATCTCGAGCGCTGGGGCATGGACTTCGCCCGCGAGGACGACGGCCGCATTTCGCAGCGGTTCTTCGGGGCGCACACCTTCCGTCGCACGGCCTTCGCCGGCGACTACACGGGTCTCGAGATCCAGCGCACCCTCGTCGCGAAGGCCGAACAGCTCGAGGTGCCGATCCTCGACCACGTCTACATCACGCGTCTGCTCGTGCGCGACAACGTCGTCTTCGGCGCCTATGGCTTCGACCAGTCGGACGGCACGCGCTACCTCATCCACGCGGATGCCGTGATCCTCGCCGCGGGCGGGCACAACCGCATCTGGCGCCGCACCTCGTCACGACGGGACGAGAACACCGGAGACTCGTTCCGGCTCGCGGTCGATGCGGGCGCCCGCCTGCGGGACCCGGAGCTCGTGCAGTTCCACCCGTCCGGGATCATCGAGCCCGAGAACGCCGCCGGGACCCTGATCTCGGAGGCGGCCCGCGGCGAGGGCGGGATCCTGCGCAACGCCCTCGGTGAGCGCTTCATGTCGAAGTACGATCCTGAGCGCATGGAGCTCTCGACACGCGACCGTGTCGCGCTCGCCGCGTACACCGAGATCGCCGAAGGGCGGGGCACCGAGAACGGCGGCGTCTGGCTCGACGTCTCCCATCTGCCGCGCGAGACGATCATGACCCGTCTGCCCCGCGTCTACCAGACGATGATGGAGTTGCAGATGCTCGACATCACGACCGATCCGATCGAGATCGCGCCCACCGCGCACTACTCGATGGGTGGCGTGTGGGTGCGTCCCGACGACCACCAGACCGACGTCGACGGGCTCTACGCGATCGGCGAGGCATCGAGCGGCCTGCACGGAGCCAACCGCCTCGGCGGCAATTCGCTCATCGAGCTGCTCGTCTACGGGCGCATCGTCGGGCAGGCGGCCATGGCGCATGCCGCGGGGCTCGACGCTCAGCGCCGCTCGGCGGACGCGGTCGCCCAGGCCCGCGCCGAGATCGACGACCTTCTCACGGCCGACGGTCGCGAGAATGTGCGAGCTCTGCAGCGCGCGATCCGCAACACCATGACCCAGCACGCCGGTGTCGTGCGGTCGGAGGACGGACTCCGTGCCGGCCTCGCCGAACTCGACATGATCGAGGGGCGGATGGAGGACATCGGCATCCACCCGGACATCGCCGGATTCCAGGATCTCGCGCATGCCTTCGACCTCAAGGCATCGGCGCTCGCCGCCCGAGCCACTCTCGAGGCGGCGCTGGAGCGTCGGGAGACGCGCGGATGTCACAACCGCAGCGACTACCCCGACACCGACCCGACGCTGCAGGTCAACCTCGTCTGGTCGCCGACCGGCGGAGTCACGCGCGAGTCGATCCCGGAGATCCCCGCCGAGATCGCCGAGCTCATGCGCGAGGTCGACACCGAGGGCAAGCTCGTCGAATAGCCGCATCCGAACTCGCTCCCGTCGCAGGGTGCATCGCGACGGGAGCGGTGGGGTGGTCGAGCGAGGTAGGAGTCGCTCAGTCGCCCTCGTCGGTCTCCGGACCGTCGATGACCCCGATCCCGACCGCCTCATGGTCGGGCTCGGGGTCGTTTCGCGACGGAGCCTTGGGCTCTTCCGAGGGCTCCTTCTCGGTGCTCGGCTCTTCGAGTTCGTCGTTGCTCGGAACCTCCGACGGATCCGCGTCTTCGGGGGACTCCGCCTCCGCCGGCTTCTCGGCGGTGTTCGCCGGATCCTTGAACTCGCCGGCATCGCCGGACGAGGGCGTGGGAGTGGGGGTCTGGGCCTCGGGGTCGAGGCCGGAGGTCGGGTCCTGCTCGGGCGTGCTGTTCGTCATGATCGTCCCTTTCGCATCGAGTGCACCCCCAGCATCCGTCAGCGGCTGCGAGGCGAGAAGGGCCTTGACGACAGCCTCCGGAGCGTCCGTCTTCCTGCGCACGACGTAGGCTGAGGAGGTGACAGCGTACGTCTCGGCCTTCGATCTCTTCTCCATCGGAGTGGGCCCCTCGAGCTCCCACACGGTCGGGCCGATGCGGGCGGCCCTCGCGTTCGCTCAGCGCCTGCGCTCGTCCGGAGCTCTCGATCGCGTCGCCCGCATCGGATGCACGCTGTACGGCTCTCTCGGCGCCACCGGAGTCGGTCACGGCACGCCGGATGCGGTCGTCGCGGGCCTTCGCGGGCTGTCGCCGGAGAGCTGCGACCCGGCCGACGTGCGCGCCGCCTGGACCGACCTTCGCGACGGCGCCACGGTGCGCGTCGACGGGGTCCATGAGATCCCGTTCTCGAAGGCCGACATCGTCTTCGAGCCGCGAACCCGGCTGCCCGGTCATCCGAACGCGATGACCATCACCGCCCGGGACGATGCCGGCGGTGTCGTCGCCGAAGAGACCTATTACTCCGTCGGCGGCGGGTTCATCCGCCGGGACGGCGAGGAGGCGAAGCTCGCCTCGGCCCCACTGCCCTACTCGTATGCCGACGCCGCGTCGCTGCTCGCACTGTGCGACGAGCACGGACTGTCGATCGCCGAGATCGCGCGACTCAACGAGACCGCTGAGCGCTCGGAAGAAGAGGTCGCCGCCGGACTCGATGCGATCTGGGACGCCATGGCTGCGTGCGTCGAGAACGGACTGCACTCGGACGGCGTCCTGCCGGGGATGCTCAAGGTCAAGAGGCGGGCGAGCATGATCCGCGCGCAGCTCGAGGAGGCGGAGGCCGACGGTCATCGCGAGCTGCCGGGAGAGTGGCTCGGTGCCTTCGCGCTCGCGGTCAACGAAGAGAACGCGGCGGGCGGTCGCGTCGTCACGGCGCCGACCAACGGCGCGGCCGGCATCCTCCCCGCCGTCGCGATGTACTGGTGGCGGTTCCTGGCGGATTCGGGCCTCGGTGCGGGCAATGCCGTGACGCCGTACGGAGAACTCGTCGGCAGTGCGCTGCTCGGCTTCGACGGCACGCGGGCGATCGAGGCGGCGCAGGCCGAGGACGACGACGCCGTCGCCGACGCGAACCGCCGCCGTGGCATCCGTCGGTTCCTCCTCACGGCCACGGCGCTGGGCTCGCTGTTCAAGGCCAACGCCTCGATCTCGGGGGCCGAGGGCGGCTGCCAGGCCGAGGTCGGCTCGGCCTGCGCGATGGCTGCCGGAGGGCTCACCGCCGTGATGGGCGGCACCAACCGGCAGATCGAGAACGCCGCCGAGATCGCGATGGAGCACCACCTCGGGCTCACCTGCGACCCGATCGGCGGCCTCGTGCAGATTCCGTGCATCGAGCGCAATGCGATCGCCGCGTCGACGGCGGTGACGGCCGCCCGTCTGGCGCTGCGCGGCGACGGCAGCCACTACGTCTCCCTCGACGCGGTGGTCGAGACGATGCGCCAGACCGGAATCGACATGTCGACCAAGTACAAGGAGACCAGCGAGGGTGGTCTCGCGGTCAACGTCATCGAGTGCTGAGTCACGCCGGGCGCGTCGGCGGCTGCGGATAGCCTCCTCTGAGGAGGCGCGCATGGAATCGATCTGGACCCCGGGCAGTCGCAGGCGGCGGGAGCAGCCCATCGTCGCCGTGCGCGCGAATGGTGACGCGCCGGATTCCGGCCGCATGTGGCCGACCACCATTCCCGCCGTCGCCCAGGTGCTCGAGGAAGGCATCGATCTCGCTCCCGGGGTGACCTTCCTCGTCGGCGAGAACGGCAGCGGCAAGTCGACGATCGTCGAGGGCATCGCCGTCGCCTACGGGCTCTCGCCCGAGGGAGGGTCCCGCCAGGCGATGCACAGCACGCGCCCCAGCGAGTCGCCGCTGTCGGAGTGGCTGCAGCTGCAGCGCGGAGTCGGAGCCAACCGCTGGGGATTCTTCCTGCGAGCCGAGACGATGCACTCGTTCTACACCTACCTCGAAGAGAATCCCTCCGCGAGGGGCGACGTGGCGTTCCACGAGATGAGCCACGGCGAGTCCTTCCTCGCTCTGCTCGACAGTCGATTCGATGAACCCGGCTTCTACTGTCTCGACGAGCCAGAGGCAGCGCTCTCGTTCCAGTCCACCCTCGCCCTCATCGCGGTGCTGCAGCGCATCGTCGACGACGGTGGTCAGGTGCTGTGCGCGACGCACTCGCCGGTGCTCGCCGCGCTGCCGGGAGCTCGCATCCTCGAAGTGGGGGAGTGGGGCATCCGTCCCGCCGAGTGGAACGACCTCGAGCTGGTGAACCACTGGCGGTCGTTCCTGCAGGACCCGCCGCGGTACCTGCGGCATCTGCTCGACTGAGGGGAGCGCGCAGATCTGGTCGTAGGCTGGCGCCATGACCGAGCAGCGTGCGCCCAAGAAGCGCGGGCGTCCGCGTGGCGTGTCCGATGCGCGCGAACGCATCATCGCCGCCGCAGTCGACGAGTTCGGCGAGCACGGATACGACGGCACGACGGTGCGCTCGATCGCGGCTCGTGCCGACGTCGACTCGGCGCTCGTGCACCACTACTTCGGCACGAAGGCAGACCTCTTCGCTGAGGCGGTCGGCATTCCGCTGCGCCCCGACATCGACGTGCCGGCCATCGTCGCGGGTCCGCGTGACGCCGTCGGCGAGCGTCTCGTGCGGTACGTGCTCGAGGCCTTCGAGCAGCCCGACATCCGTCGCCGCGGGGTCATGCTCATTCGGACGGCGATCGGCAGCCGGCTCACCACGCCCCTTCTCGCGGGGTTCCTCTCGCGCGAACTCATCGGCCGGATCGCGAAGACGCTCGGCATCGCGGATGCCGAGCTGCGCGCCACACTCGTCGCCTCGCAGATCGCCGGCCTGCTGCTCACGCGCTACGTGCTGCGGCTCGCACCGATCGCCTCGGCATCCGTCGATGACATCGTCTTGCGGGTCGGACCGACCGTGCAGCGCTACCTCTTCGAATAGCGCGGGCCACGCGCCGCTCTGCCGCCTGCATCCCGCCTCGGCTTCGGGCACGAGTACCCGTTGACCCCGCGACTCGCACGGCGCATAATTCATCACATGATGAATAACGCGGCGGTCGAGATCTCGGGGCTGCGAGTGCGACGGGGAAGGACGCAGGTCTTCGACGGTGTCGACCTGGTGATCCCCCGGGGCGAGATCACCGGCTTGCTGGGTCCCTCGGGATGCGGCAAGACCACGCTGATGCGCTCGATCGTGGGTGTGCAGCGGATCACCGCCGGCATGGTGACGGTGCTGGGGGAGCCGGGCGGATCGCCGCGGCTGCGTCATCGGGTGGCGTACGGAACACAGGGTGCCGCCGTGTACGGCGATCTCACCGTCCGGCAGAACCTCTCGTACTTGGCGGCGGTGCTGAAAGCACCGAAGGGCGACGTCGACCGGGTGCTCGACGAGGTCGGGCTTCGGGCGCAGGCCGCCCAGCTCGTCGACTCGCTCAGCGGTGGCCAGGCGACGCGCATCTCGCTGGGGATGGCACTGATCGGATCCCCCGAGCTCATCGTCCTCGACGAACCCACGGTCGGCCTCGACCCCGTGCTGCGCGCCGAACTGTGGGACCTGTTCCGCGGCCTCGCCGCGCGCGGCGTCACCATGATCGTCTCGAGTCACGTGATGGACGAGGCGCTGCGATGCGATCGGCTCGTGCTGATGCGGAGCGGGCGGATCATCGCCGACACGGACCCAGCCGGACTGCTCGCCGACACGGGCACGACGGATCCCGAGGCGGCGTTCCTCGCCCTGATCGAGCGGGACAGCAGAGCGACCGGGGGTCCAGCGGCGGGCAGCACCCGGCGCGCACGGCGGGAGGCCTCGGAATGAACGGCGGTCGGATGCTCGCCACCGCCGCCCGGGTGCTCGGACAGCTGCGGCACGATCCTCGGTCGATCGCGCTGATGCTGATCGCGCCGAGCCTGCTGGTCGGACTCTTCGCGTGGCTCTTCAGCGATCAGGACGGTGTGTTCGATCAGTTCGGGGGAGCGATCCTCGCGCTGTTCCCGTTCATCGTGATGTTCCTGATCACCTCGATCACCACTCTGCGGGAGCGACGCTCCGGCACCCTCGAACGTCTGATGACCACTCCGCTCGGCAAAGCCGACTTCATTCTCGGCTATGCCCTGGCGTTCGGGCTGATGGCGCTGCTGCAGGCGATCATCACCGTGTCGTTCGCGGTCGGCGTCTGCGGGCTCGACGTCGACGGTGAGCTCTGGCAGCTCGGGCTCGTCGCCGTCGTCGACGCTCTCCTGGGCACCGCCCTTGGGCTCCTCGCGAGCGCGTTCGCGCAGACCGAGTTCCAGGCGGTGCAGTTCATGCCGCTGCTCGTCTTCCCGCAGATCATCCTCGGCGGGCTCTTCATGCCGCGCGATCAGATGCCCGACGTGCTGTACGCCATCTCGGACTGGCTGCCGCTGAGCTATGCGATCGACACGATCAACGCCGTCACGGCCGGCGACGAGGGGTGGGACGTGTACGGACCCCTGCTGGTCGTCGTCGCCTTCGGAGTCGGGGCGCTCGTCCTCGCATCGCTGACCCTGCGACGTCGCACCGCGTGAGGCAGGGTCAGCGCGCGGCGCGGTTCTTGGTGTGCTTCGTGGGCACGGCCGCCCACGGGTCCTCCGGCCAGGGATGCCTCGGGTAGCGCCCTCGCATCTCGGCGCGAACCTGGGCGTAGGGGCCCGACCAGAACGAGGCGAGGTCGTCGGTGACCGCGAGAGGGCGCCCCGCGGGCGACAGCAGGTGGAACAGCACCGGCACGCGTCCGTCGACCAGTCGAGGAGTCTCGGCCCAGCCGAAGCACTCCTGCAGCTTCACAGCGACGACCGGGGGTGCCGAGGTGTCGTCCGGGTCGGGGTAGGTGATGCGGATACGGGATCCGCTCGGCACCGCGAGGCGCTCGGGTGCGAGCTCGTCGAGGCGCGCCGCCTCGGGCCAGGGCAGCAGTCGACGCAGAGCCGAGGACAGATCCACTCGCGCTGCGGGGGTGCCGCCCGCCAGGGTGTCGAGCTCGGGAGCGAGCCAGTCATCGAGAGTGCTGAGCAGCCCGGAATTCGACACGTCGGGCCACGGGCCGCCGAGCTCTCGCCGCAGCAGGGCCAATCGGCGTCGGAACGCGGTCGCGGCATCCGACCAGGCGAACATGCCGAGCCCGTCGCGCAGGACCGCGCGGCGCACGGCATCCCGCCCCTCTCGAGCAGAGGGGCGCACGGGCGAGGACGAACGCAGGATCGCACCGACGCGGCGCTCACGGCGCGCCTGCACGCGGCCTCCCGTGAACTCCGCCTCGACCCGGTCGGTCAGCAGGTGGCTCGCAGCGCGTTCCATCTGGGCTTCCGTGAGCACAGCCGCGGATCGGATGATCGCGCCTGACCCGGCCGCCACTCGCGCCGTGGCCCGCGCGACGTCGGCGACCGCGAGCCACTCGACTGCGGCGAGCGGGCCGGTGACTCCGGCACGGGTTCCGGATGCCAGGAGGAAGACCGCTCCGTCCGCGGTGCGTTCGACGCGATGCGCGATCCGGTCGGGGAACGCCAGTGCGATCACGAGTCCGACGCCGTCGAGACTCGATCGCACGTCCCCCGCCGGAGCGACCATGCGCTCGAGGCGGTTCGCGTCGTCACGCCAGCGGCGAGCGTCCGGTGTCCGTCCGCCGCGCAGGGTGATGAGCGCCTGTGCGACGTCGGCCTCGGCGATGCGCAGGTCGCCGCCGAGCACGGCGACGACCTCTGCGGCGAGACGGCTGCCGACGACCGAGCCGCCGTCACGGAGAGCGCGGGCGAGCCGGGGGTCGGCGGGGATCCGGGCGAGAGCTCGACCCTCGGCCGTGGCGCGGCCCTCGTCGTCGATCGCGCCGAGACCGCGCAGCACCGAGACGGCATCGGCCAGGTTGTCTCGGGGCGGCGGGTCGATCATGCGCAGGCCTTCTGCACCCGGGGCACCCCAGCAGGCGAGCAGCAGGGCGGCATCCGCGAGGTCGGTCACCGCGATCTCGGGTGTCGGGCGGGCCGGGGCGGCCGCATAGGTGCGTTCGTCGACGCAGCGGATGACGATGCCCGGGCCCTGGCGCGTGGCGCGACCGGCGCGCTGCACGCATGACGAGCGCGACGCGGCAGTCGTGACCAGACCCGTCATGCCGCGCGCGGCATCACGTTGCGGATGCCGCGACAGACAGCTGTCGACGACGAGGCGCACTCCGGGCACGGTGAGCGACGACTCCGCGAGCGAGGTCGTCACGATGATGCGCGGAGGCTCATCCGGTCGACGCCCGCGGATCACGGCATCCTGCTCCGCCGCGGGGATCTGACCGTGCAGCTCTCGCACGTCGAACGCCGCGCTCGCATCGCGGATGCGGCGGGCGATCTCCGACACCTCCCGCGCGCCCGGGGCGAACACCAGCACATCGGCCCGAGGGTTCTCGCGGACCAGCTCGAGTGCGGCCGCTGTCGTCGTGCGTGCGACGTGGTCGAGGAAGCCCCAGGTCACACCGCGCTCATCGAGGCGCGGCGTCGGGCTGGGAGCCCAGCGCTCGGTGAGAGGGAACGCCGGCACAGCGTGGTCGACGATCGGCGCGGGCAGGTCGTCGGTGCCGAGGACGGAGGCGATGCGCGCGGCATCCAGCGTCGCCGACATGGCGACGACCACGAGGTCGTCGCGCAGCTCGCGGACCTCCGAGAGCAGGCCGATCAGCAGGTCGGTCTCGAGTGCGCGCTCGTGCACCTCATCGAGGATGACGGCATCCACACCGTCGAGGCCGGGGTCGTCGATCATGCGACGCAGCAGCACTCCGGCGGTGACGAACTCGATGCGGGTCGCCGCACCTGCCGACCGCTCGCCGCGCACGGTGAAGCCCACGCGGGTGCCGAGCGCCGAGCCGTCGAGATGAGCGAGGCGGCGGGCTGCGGCGCGAGCCGCGACGCGGCGAGGCTGGGTGACGATCACGCGCCCGGACGACCGTGACGCCAGCAGCGGCGGCACGAGAGTGGTCTTGCCCGTGCCGGGCGGGGCGCTCACGACCACTGATCCGCTCCCGTCGAGCGCGGCCCCGAGTTCGTCCAGCGCGGCCGCGAACGAGAGCCCGGCGCCGATGGCGGCGAGGTCGAAGGCGGCGGCGGTCATTCCCTCAGTCTGCCTGGTCTCCGGAGTCATGGAGCACGGGTGGCGGAGACGACGGATGCCGCGACCGAATCGGCCGCGGCATCCGCTGTGCGCTGTGTGCTGACTACTCCGCTGCGGGAGCCGGAGGTGCCGGCGGCGGCGGGGTGGTCGGCGCAGACTGGCGGGTCGGCGTGGACGGTGCGGATGCCGCAGCCACGCCTTCGCCGATCCCGCGACCCACGGCCTGGCCCTGGATGATCGACGCGAGGTCGAGGCCGGTCGCCGCGCTGACGCTGTCGAACACCGACTTGAGTGCCTTCGCGCTGTCGGCGCCGACGACGCTCGACGCGCCGTCCTCGCCGGAGCCGCCGATGATCGAGACGCTGCCGATCGCGGCGTAGCCCTTCGAGAACTCGGCCATGATCGACGGCAGGGTGTCGAGCACCCGCTGCGACAGGAACGCGTCCTGGTTCGAGGCGATGGCCTTCGCCTCTGCCTCGACGGCGGCGGCTCGCGCCTCACCCTCGGCGCGGATGGCGTCTGCTTCGGCGTTCGCGCGCAGTCGGCGGGCCTCGGACTCGGCCTCGGCCTGCGCACGCAGTGCGTCGGCCTCACCGGTGGCTCGGGCGATCGCGGCTGCGGCCTCACCGTCGGCCTTGGCCTTGTCGGCCTGCGCCTGCTGCTCGGCGATGCGGGTGCGGGCCTCGGCCTGCTTCACCTGCTCGATCGCGCCCGCCTCCGCCGCACGCTCACGCGTGTAGAGCTCGGCCTGTGCCCGGGTCTCTGCCTCATAGCGCTGTGCGTCGGCGACGCGCTTGACGTCGGCGTCGAGCTGGGCCTGGCGGTTCTCCGCCTGCTGCTGCAGCACGGCCTGCTGAGCCTGCTCGCGGGCGAGGTTCTCGGCCTGCTCGGCCTCGGCGCGAGCCCGACCGATGCCGGCGTTGGCGTTGGCGGTGTTCGTGTCGAGAGCCGTCTGCTCGACCAGGTTGGCTTCCTGGTTGGCGATGTTCTTCTGGTTGATCGCGCGGTCGGCGTTGGTCTGCGAGATCTCGGCAGACTGACGCTTCGCCTGGATCTCGGGAGCACCGAGCGACTGGATGTAGCCGACCTTGTCGGTGATGCCCTTGATCTGGAACGAGTCAAGGATCAGACCCTGCTCGGCGAGCTCCTGCGAGACGTCGGCGGCGATCTGGTCGGAGAACTTCTTGCGCTCGCGCATGAGCTCGACGACAGACAGCGTCGCGACGATTCCACGGAGCGCACCTTCGAGCTGCTCAGTGGTGAACTGCTCGATCGCCTTGTCCTGCGAGGCGAAACGCTCGGCGGCGCGGCGCACGAGGATGGGGTCGGAGCCGATCTTCACGATGGCGACGCCGTCGACGTTGAGGGTGACGCTGTCGAGCGACTGGGCCTCGGCGTTGAGCGACACCTGACGCGAGCGCAGCGAGATGATCTCGTGGCGCTGGGTGATCGGGTTGACGAGGGACTTGCCGTTCACGATGACCGTGACGGGCGACTCCGACATCTCGTCTCTGGTCGTGCCGTCGGCCGAGATGACGGCCCGCTGCACCTTCTGCTTGCGCCCCGAGATGACGAGCGCCTCATCGGCGCGAGCCACCTTGATCCAGCTGCGTGCGAACAGCAGCAGGATGAGCAGGACGACGATAGCGATGGCTATGCCGATCCCGACGATGATCAGGATGCCGACGATTCCGGCGATCTCCATGGATGACCTCCCTGGTTCCCCCCGAGGGGGCGGTCGTGGATGCCGGCGCGGCCGCGCGGGCGTTCACGCTCCACCCTGCCAGAAAAGAGGGGAGGGTGTCGGGACGGGATGCCGCCGGATCCCGGCGATGCGGAGGAGATCTGCGATACGGAGGAGGCTCAGCGCCGCGACATCCTCCGTACGGCGGAAACCCTCCGTATGCGCCGAGCTCGTTCGGTCAGCGACCGCGGACTGCGAGCGTGCGTCGGGGTCAGCGACCGCGGAGCTTCTCCGCCAGATCGCGGAGCGTCTTCAGCTCGGCGTCGTCGAGGCGCGACATCCGCTCGGCGATCGACCGGCCATGCACCGTGGCGACGCTGCGGAACTGGCGCACACCCGCGTCGGTGGCCCTGATCAGCGCACCGCGCCCGTCGTCGGGGTCGGGGCACTTCGAGACGAGTCCGCTGGCGACCATGCGGTCGACGAGGCGCGAGACGCTCGGCTGGCTGATCAGCATGTTCGCCGTGACGTCGCGCAGGCGGGCCGACATGCCGGGGGAGCGGGTCACCGTGAGCAGTACGTCATACTCCGCCTGCCCGAGATCGGTGTCATCGAAGTCGGTGTTCATCTCCGTGAACAGCTCGTGCTGTGCACGGAACAGGCTCTCCCAGGCCTCGAGGGCGAGCTTGCGATCGGTCATGGAGAACAGCGTACTGGCAACAGTAAAGGGCCGGTCGGAGAGGCTCCCGACCGGCCCTTGTCCCTTGCACCAAGAGTGTCCTGCAATCACATGCGGTGTATGCCACAGCAAACATTCACCGTGCGATCATTCTATAACGGCGAGGTAACGAATGCAACGGTTTGGTCACGGAAATCTCGAAGGGCCTGCGCAGCGATCCGGCTGAGGGCAGGCGAAGATGGTGATGTCTCCTGAACAGGGGACGACGCGCTCGCCGCCGACAGCCTTCCCATTCGCTCTCATGCGCACCCCGACACCGGAGACACACGATGAACCCCGAGATCATCACCTTCCTCATACTCGGTGCGGCCGTGATCGCGTTCGTGTCGAACCGCATCCCGATGGTCATCGTCGCGATGGCGGTGCCCATCGCTCTGTGGGCGACGGGAGTGCTCTCGCTCGGCGACGCCTTCGCCGGGTTCGGCGATCCCATCGTCCTGTTCATCGTCGCTCTGTTCATCGTCAGTGAGGCGCTGGATGCCACGGGCGTCACGTCGTGGGTGGGACGGCAGCTCATGCGCCGCGCCGGCAAGAGCCGTTCGCGCCTGCTGCTCATCGTGTGTCTGCTGGCCGCCGTGCTGTCGGCGGTGATCAGCATCAACGGTGCCGTGGCTGCCCTCCTTCCGATCGTGGTGCTCGTCGCGGTACGGGCAGGCATCGCGCCGTCGCGCATGCTCCTCCCGCTCGCATTCGCCGCCGGAGCGGGGTCGCTCCTGACGCTCACCGGAACGCCGGTCAACATCCTCGTGTCCGAGGCGGCTGCGGAGGCCGGTGGGCGTGCGTTCGGGTATTTCGAGTTCGCGATCGTCGGCATCCCGATGGTCGTCCTGACGGTCGTGCTCGTGCTCGCGCTCGGAGACAGGCTCCTGCCCGAGCGCGTTCCGGACCGTCTCGAGGAGCCCGCCGACCCGAGTCACGATGCACGAGCCTGGCGCGAGACGTATGACGTCGCGCTCGATACGGGCAGCCTCTTCACGGTCGGCGAGGGCGTCGCAGAGGTGCTCATCGGGCCGAGGTCGAGCCTGATCGGCCGGGTCGTCTCGCCCGGGATGACGACGCGACAGGAGGACCTGGTGATCCTCGCGCTCCGGCATGGCAGCCGTCCGGGCGATGTCGGCGGAAGGGCGATCGGCGCGGTCACGCTGCAGGCGGGTGACTCCGTGCTCGTCCAGGGGCCGTGGGAGGCACTGCACCGCTATACGAGCTCACCCGATGTGATTCCGGTCAGCTCGCCCCAGCAGATGCAGCGGACAGTGCCGCTCGGCCGGGGTGCGCGGCGCGCGCTGGTGATCCTCGGGGCGATGGTCGTGCTCCTCGCCACGGGTGTCGTCCCGCCCGTCATCGCTGGCCTTCTCGCGGCCGGTGCCCTCATCGTCACGCGGGTGCTCACCGTGACGCAGACCTTCTCGGCGATCTCGTGGCCCACTGTCACGCTCATCGCCGGGATGATCCCGCTGTCATCGGCGTTCGTCTCCACCGGCGCCGCCGATCTCGTCGGCGACGCGGTTCTCCAGCTGGTCGGCAACACCTCGCCCTATCTCGCTCTGCTCACCATCTGCGTCGCGTCGGTGATCCTCGGGCAGTTCATCTCGAACGTGGCGACCGTGCTCGTCATCGCGCCGATCGCGGTGTCGGTCGCATCGAGCATGGGCGTCAGCGTGCAGCCGTTCATGATGGCGCTCACGGTCGTCGGAGCGGCTGCGTTCCTGACTCCGATCGCGACACCCGTGAATCTCATGGTCATGCAGCCCGCCGGCTACCGATTCGGTGACTACTGGCGTCTCGGTCTCCCACTCGTCGCGATCTACGTCGCCGTCGCGGTGCTCTACGTCCCGCTCATCTGGCCGTTCTGACTCCCGATCACGCGGCATCACCGCACGAGGTGCGCGAGTTCCGGCCGACCGCCCAGCCGTGCCACGGTCGACGCGGCAGCCCGTGCAGCGAGATCCGCGACGCGATCCATCGACCACCCGTTCGCGATACCCCGCACGAGTCCCACGAAGAATCCGTCGCCGCCTCCCGTGCGGTCCACCACGGTCTCGTCGTCGTCATGTGCGCGGTAGGCGCTGCCGTCCTCCCAGACGACGAGGTCGCCTTCGCCTGCCACCTCCACGGCCGCTATGCGGGGTCCGCGAGCGAGCAGCCACCGGCACGCCTCGTGAGCCGAGTCCAGGTTCGACACGGCGATCCCCGTCAGTCCTTCGGCTTCCGTGGCGTCGGCACGCACGACGTCCGCTCCGGCGAGCAGTTCGTCGCGAACCTCCGGCTCGGGCGCTTCGTCGAGCGCCACCGTCGCGTCCGCTCGTCGCGCGATCATCAGAGCGGCCGACAGTGCATCGCCCGGTTGCTGAGACTGCAGACAGATCGTGCCTGCACGGCTGACCGCGCTCGCCGATGCCTCGACATCCGCGACGGTTAGCCGCGATGTCGAGCGAGATGCTGCCGGTCATCACCCATGCGCGTGGTTCGCTCCGGGCTGGGGGATGCGCAGCACCACGTTTCCCCGCTTGCGGCCGGTGTCGACGTGGCGGTGCGCCTCGACGATGTCGGCCAGCTCGAAGGTCCTGTCGATGACGGCCCGGAAGCGACCGGAATCCGCGAGGCTCACGAGGTGGGCGAGGTCCTCCGCGCCCGGCGTGCCGACGTTCCAGGTGACGAGCTTTCCCGACCGGCGAGTGTGCCCGCGGCTCGTCAGCATCGACCGCAGATCGCTGATGACGAGCAGCAGTGCACCGCCGGGGTTGATGAGTGTCTTCACCCGGCTGAAAGGGGCATTGCCGACGCAGTCGACGATCACGTCGTACGTGTCGCCCCCCGCCGCGAACTCCTCGCGGGTGTAGTCGATGACCCGATCGGCGCCGAGGGACGCGACCAGTGGGACGTTGCCGCCGCTCGTGACGGCGGTGACGTCTGCTCCGAGCTGCTTCGCGAGTTGTATCGCGGCAGTGCCGACCGCGCCGGATGCTCCGTTGACGAGCACGGAGGTGCCGGGGCCGATCGCGACCTGGGCGAAGAAGCACTGCGCGGTGATGCCGCCGAACACCAGCGTCACCGCCTCTTCGAAGCTCATCGTGTCGGGAGCTCTGGTGATCGGGCCGTCGGCAGACAGGCGCACGTACTCGGCATGACCGCCGAACGCTCCGCCGGTCGAGGCGATCACCCTGTCGCCGGGTGCGAAGGCGGTGACGCCCGAGCCGACAGCCGCGACGACGCCCGCGGCATCCATGCCCAGGATCGGCCGACTGGGACGGAACACGCCGAGTCCTACTGCGGCGAGCACCCCGAGGCCGGCCGGGATGTCCCGAGCGCGGGCGCGATGATCGCCGACGCTCACGGTGCTCGCGTGCACCCGGATGAGCACATCGCTGGGCCGGGGCGTGGGGACCGCCCGCTGTTCGAGGCGGACCTCCTCAGGGGCGCCGAAGCGGTGGTAGACGGCCGCGGTCATGGTCGTGTCACTGGTCATGTCTCGATGCTTGTCGTCCCGGGGATGCTCGTCATCGGCCAGGAAGCCCGGATCCGCTCGGCCGAAAGTACGGTTCCGAGTCCGTGCTGACGGCCGATGCCCCCGACTGGTCGATGAGACGAGCATCGAGACATGTCGCAGCAGATGAAGGCCGCAGGATCGACTCCCGAGCAGAAGGAGCGGCGTCGGCGATCGAAGAGCGGGTGGCCGGCGATCACCGGCCTTCTGCTGCTCAGCGTGCTTCCCGTGATCGGTGGAGTGCTTCGTCTTCAGGAGGTGAGCGGGGAACCCGTGAGGGCTCTCCTCCTGGCGTCGACGGTCGCGATCGTCGCGCACATCGTGGCGATGACCGTCTACTGCGTTCTCGGGGCATTCCAGTTCTCACCCGCGCTGCGAACGCGGCATGTCTGGCACCGCGTGGCCGGCCGCGTGCTGATTCCCGCAGGATTCGTCGCGGCCCTCTCAGCGGCCTGGCTCGCGGTCTTCTTCGGTGGTCCACCGGATGAACTCGCGCTCGCGATGGTTCGTCTCGTCTTCGCCGTGGCGATGACCCTGTTCCTCGTGCGGGGCGTGATCGCGATCACACGACGCGACTTCGTGGCGCACGGGGCCTGGATGACCCGCGCCTACGCCACCGCCGTGTCGGGAGGAACCCAGGCGCTCGTCTTCGCGCTGTGGACGATCCCCCTCGGTGAGGTCGACGCCTTCGGTGAGGCATGGCTCGTCGCCGCCGCGTTCATGATCAACAGTGCCGTGGCGGAGCTGCTCATCCGGCGCCGCTCTCGCCGGCGGACGCGCGGGGTGTCGCGCCGTGGTGCGCTTGTATCATGACAGCGTGACCGGGCTCGTGCGTTCCGTGTGGAGTGCGCCGAGCGCTGTGCCCCCTCCGCCGTCCCGAGTCTGGCGGGATTGGGTGCTCCTGGCCCTCGTCGCCGTCCTGGCCGTGGTCGAGGGCATCGTCCGCACCGACCTGACGCAGCCGCTGTTCACGGTGATCGCCCTCCTCGTCGTGCTGCCGACCGTGCTGTGGCGCCGCACGAAGCCGCTTCTCATGCTCATCATCGTGATGGTGCCGGTCGATCTGCTCCTGCCCGACTCGGCGCTGTACTCGAGTCTCTTCGTGATGGTGAACGTGTACGCCGTGTACCGGTGGGGGGCAGGTCGCGACCTCGTGATCGGGTCGGCCATCCTCCTGGCGAGCCTCGCGCTGACATTCGTCCGCGGGGAAGGCTTCGATGAACTCGTCGGGGGGTTCGCGCTGCTGCTGACGGTCGCCCTGTTCGGCATCGCCTTTCGCTACCGGGCGGGATCGAGACGACGAAGCCTCGACCGGATCCGGATGCTGGAGCGCGAGCACCTGGCTCGCGACCTGCACGACACGGTCGCCCACCATGTCTCGGCGATCGCGATCCGCGCCCAGGCGGGCATCGCGGTGGCCGGGCGGGACTCGCGCGCAGCGCAGGATGCGCTCGGCGTGATCGAGGCGGAGGCGGCCAGGACGCTGAGCGAGCTGAGGTCGATGGTGCGAGTCCTGCGGCAGGGCGAGACGGCCGAGCTTGCGCCGAGCGCGCAGCTGGACGACATCGCGCAGCTCGCCGGAACGCGGCCGGGCGGAACGGTCGTCGTCGTCGAGGTCGCGCGCAACGACGACAGCATCCCGCCACCCGTGGCTGCCGCCGTCTTCCGTCTCGCGCAGGAATCGGTGACCAACGCCCTCCGTCACGCGCGACAGGTCACCCGCGTCGACGTCCGCGTGGAGGCAGACGCGGGTGGTGTGCGCCTGAGAGTGACGAACGACGGAGACGTGGCCGCGTCGCCGACTCCCGGCTTCGGCATCATCGGCATGAGGGAGCGTGCTGCCCTCCTCGGCGGTGCCTGCGAGGCGGGTCCGGCGTCAGGCGGCGGATGGATCGTCAACGCGGTGCTGCCCCGCGCCGGGTGGGCGCCATGATGATCCGAGTGCTCGTCGCCGACGATCAGGAACTCGTGCGCACCGGACTGAGCATGATCCTCGGCGCCCAAACCGACATCGAAGTCGTCGGTCAGGCGGCCGACGGCACCGAAGCGGTCGCCCTCGCCCGCAGTCTGCGACCGGACGTGTGCCTGTTCGACATCCGGATGCCCGGCCTCGATGGCATCGAGGCGACCCGGATGCTCGCCGGCCCAGGGGTGCCCGATCCCATGGCGGTCGTCCTCATCACGACCTTCGACCTCGACGAGTACGTCTTCGCGGGATTGCGGGCCGGCGCCAGAGGGTTCCTGCTCAAGGACGCCGGGTCGGAGCTGCTCGCCCAGGCGATCCGCGCCGCAGCGAGCGGTGATGCCCTGATCGCCCCCAACGTGACGGTGCGCCTGCTCGAGGCCTTCGCCGGATCGGCCGCCGCCGCACCATCGCCGCCGCCGGTCGAGTCGCTGACCGAGCGCGAGGAGCAGGTGCTCGCGAAGGTGTCTGCGGGTCTGAGCAACGGCGAGATCGCGCGCGAGCTGTTCATCACCCTCAGCACGGTGAAGACGCACGTGGCGAGCCTCATGACCAAGCTCGGGGTCCGCAATCGCGTCGAGATCGCCATCTGGGCGCATCAGACGGGTCGCATGAGCCCGCGAGCCACGGGCGGGGAACACCGGAATCGATGACGGCCGGGACGCGTCGAGACAGTCCGCGGTACGCGGCAGCCAACACCGCATCCCGGTATATCGGAGTTGTATACCGGTTGCCGCGTAATCCCCCCGCCTTTTCCTGATCTCTTAGATGTGTCGCATTGGGAGCGACGCGAATCGGATGGGGAGAACGATGACTGGGGAGCGTGGTGTCGTGCGTGCACGGACGAAGAGGATGAATGAGGCCAGGAGAGCCGGGGGAGCGAGGCCGCGACAGCGCGGCGTCGTGGCGATCATCGTGGGGATGGTCTTGGCGATCGCGGGGCTGCTCGGCTCCACCGCGCCCGCAATGGCGGCTCCGTCCGTGACCTATCCGGGGGCGATCGGCAGCCTCTCGCTCGAGAACGAGAACGGCGGTGGCCCGCTGGTGCAATGGCAGACCGTGCGGATCACGGGCGAGTGGGCCGTCCCGACCGGGGCGCAGGCAGGGGAGACCTTCGGGATGACCCTGCCCGCGGAGTTCAGCCGTCAGTCGGCCGGTGAGTTCACGATCACAGACCTCGTGACGGGTCTGGTCATGGCGAACTGCGTCGTCGCTGCCGGCCAGGGGCCGGACATGGTGTGCACTCTGACCGCAGCGGTCGACGACCTCGAGGAGGTCGGCGGCTCGTTCTGGATGGAGGCGCGGGCTTCGCAGTCGACGACCAGCGAGACCGTCGAGTTCGACCTGGGCGACACTATCGAGATCGTCGACCTTCCCGGTGACGGCGGAGTCGTACCGGGAGATTCGGCGGAAGAGGACGAGCCCTACAAGTTCGGCGGCGCGACCGCGACCGACGGGCTGCTGAGATGGGTCATCGGGATTCCGAGCGGCTATGTCGACGATGGCGCCTTCACGATCACCGACACCCTCGATGCCGGACTGACCGAGCACCGCTACACCGGGGAGTTCCATCTGGCGCGACGCGCTGTCGAGAACGGTGCAGTGGTCGGCGACTGGAGCGCGGTCGATTCGTCGGCCTACGTGATCGATCTCGCCGACGACGGGCGCTCATTCGAGTTCGCCGTCACCGATCTGCCGACCGGCGGATTCGCTTACGAGCTCGTGTACTTCACGCAGGCGGATGCGCCGGTGTCCGAGGGAGATGTCTTCGGCAACCACGCGATCGTCAACACGTTCGCGACCTCGGCGACCCACACGGTCGTCGAAACGGGTGGTGGCGACGGCAGTGGTGTCTCGTACACGACGTTCGGCATCACGAAGGAGCTCACCGGCGCGCAGGCGGATGCCGCTCGGGATGCGACCTACACCGTGCGCTATTCGGTCGAGGGTTCGGATGCGGCAGCCACCACGATGACGGTTCCGGTGGGGGAGTCGGTGCTCAGCGGACGTGCTCCGCTCGGTTCGACCTTCGTGATCGAGGAGATCGATCTGCCTGAGATCCAGGGTGTGACCTGGGGTGAGTGGACGATCACCGGCGACGGCGTCGTCGACGTCGGAGACGGCACCTTCGAGGTCACGCCGGAAACCACGGCCGGTATCGAGCTCACCCTCACCAACATCGCCAACCCGGTGCCCGTCGTGACGCCGACGCCGACTCCGACGCCGACCCCGGCCACGCCGGTTCCGACCCCGACCCCGACGCCGGTCGCAACTCCGGCACCGACTCCGGCGCCGACGCAGACCCCGGTCGCGGCTCCCGGCGAGCTCGCTCTGACGGGAGGCGAATCGGGCGCGGCATTCCTGTCGTTGGCGGTCGCACTGATCGTCGGTGGCGGACTGGCCACCGGAATCGCCGCCAGGCGCCGTTCGAGCGCCGGACGTCGCTGACCCCGACACGCACGGAAGCCCACTCGCGTTCGGCGAGTGGGCTTCCGTGCGTTCGACGTCGTTGTCTCAGCGGATCGCGTAGACGGCGCTGCCGACGATCACCGCGACGATCGTCGTCCAGCCGATGATCGCGACAGCCTGCCAGATGAGGATGCGGACCTTGCCGACACCCGCCGCGGCGAGCATCGTCGCGGTGAACTGCGTCGGCAGCAGCAGCGGACCGAGCAGGCTGACCCCCGGCACGCCGTAGCGCTCGAACGCCCGCTGGAACTTATCGCGGCGGGCGCCACCGCGGTCGGAGTCGATCGTGTCTGCGGGTGCCGCCTCGACGGCTCCGCCACCGGCCGCAACGGCCTGCCGGCTGCGGGACCGGTTCACGATCGCGGTGCGTGCACCGGAGCTCGCGATGACGAGCACGGCCACGCAGAGGAAGTTGCCGACGATCGCCGCGACGGCCGCGATCACCGGATTGATGCCGCCGATGATGCCGATCGACACGGCTCCCTCGCCCTCGATGAAGGGGATGGCGCCCGCGAGGGCGACGATGAGCGGCTGAATGAGTTCAGGCACCTGGGCGACGAAGCCCTGGAAGGTCTCGATGAGATTCATGGGTGGCTCCTGCCGGTCTGAGCGACGGTGTCTCCGTCGCGATGCATCCAGTCCACCGTCTGGCGTCGTGCTGCGGCAGTGCCGAACCGTCACTGCTTTCCGGGTGGTTCGCCCGCGGCCTCCATGACATGTGTCACGCCCGTATCGTGGGGGCATGCGCAGCACTTCTCCGGTTGTCGATCCTGCCGACGACCCACCCCCGGGAGCCCGCCAGCTCGCCCGAGGCATCACCGCGACCTGGTGGTACACGGTGTCGGCCGTGGCCTTCCTCGAGCTCTTCCTGGTGCTGGTCTGGACGCTGCAGGCGCTCGCCGTGCCCGGCGATGCGACGGCGGCGTTCGTCGTCGGCGTGGGTGGCCTGATCTGGTGGGGCTCCACCATCGTGCTGCTCGCGGACTATCGCCACCGGCTGGATGCCGAGCCGGGCATCGCGTGGACGCGCATCGCCCTTCCGCTGCTCATCGCGGTCGGCTACGGGATCGCGGGCGGCCTCGTGCTCGACAGCTGGCTGCTCGCGCTCATGCCCATCGCTCAGTCGGTGCTGCTGCTCAACTGGCCCAAGGGGGTGCGCCTGCGGATGGTCGTCCTGACCACCGTGGTGCTCGTGCTCGTCGCCGTCGCCGACGCAGCTCGGGGCGCGACCGAGATCGCGCTCCCCGGCTGGATCCCTGCGCTGTACGCGATCCTCATCCCGGCGATGTCGGTGAGCTCGCTGTGGTGGTGGGATGTGCTGGTCACCGTCGATCGTGCGAGGGCGTCGGAGGCCCGCCTCGCCGCGACGCAGGAGCGTCTGCGCGTGGCGACCGACGTGCACGACCTCCAGGGGCACCACCTGCAGGTGATCGCGTTGCAGCTCGAACTGGCCGAGCGCCTGATGAGGATCGATCCCGACGCCGCTCTCGAGCAGCTCCGGGCCGCGAGGGTCAGCGTCGACGAAGCCAGGCAGGGGACCCGAGATCTGGCGACGCGCTTCCGCTCGGTGCCGCTGGGTGACGAGGTGGCGAATGCCCGAGACCTTCTCGCCGCGGCCGGACTCTCCGTCGAGGCCGACATCGCACCCGACGCCGATGAGGCGCCGTCATCGGCTCTCGGTCCCGTCATCAGGGAGACGACCACGAACGTCCTGAGGCACGGGGCGGGGCGACGGGCTCGGCTCGACCTTCGCAGGGTCGACGACGGGTGGCGCTACGAGGTCGCGAACGATGTGGTGACCGGCGCGGCAGCACACCCCGTCGGGTCGGGCCTCGACGGAATGCGACGCCGGATCTCGGAGGCGGGAGGAACCCTGGAGATCCGCGAGGATGCCGACGAGTTCATCGTCTCGGTGACGGTTCCGCGATCCGATGTGTCGACCGCAGATGGGCAGAGCCGATGATCCGTGTGCTCCTCGCTGACGACGAGGGGATGATCCGTTCGGCGCTCGCCGCCCTGTTGCGTCTGGAAGGAGACATCGAGGTGGTCGCCGAGTGCGCCGACGGTGAGCAGGCGCTCGCTGCTGCGCTCGCTCTGACGCCCGACGTGTGCCTGCTCGATCTCGAGATGCCCGGTCTCGACGGTGTGGAGGTCGCGGAGCGATTGAACCGAGCCATCGTCACGCGCTGCGTGGTGGTCACCCGTCACGCGCGTCCGGGGGTGCTTCGGCGGGCTCTCGCATCGGGTGTCGCGGGCTTCCTGCCGAAGTCACGAGGAGCGGATCAGGTCGCCGATGTCATCCGCAGGGTCGCCGCGGGTGCCCGCTACGTCGATCCTGAGATCGCGGCCGACGCGCTGAGCGACGAACGGTCGCCCCTCACGGATCGGGAGCTGGACGTGCTCCGCGCCGGGCGCCGCGGTGAGACGACGACCCAGATCGCCAGGACCCTCTCGCTCGCGCCCGGCACGGTGCGCAACCACATCTCGGCGGTGCTCGCGAAGCTGTCGGTCGGCACCCGCCAGCAGGCGGTGCTGATGGCCGAGGAGCGCGGCTGGATCTGACTGCGCGGACGCCTGACCCGTGAAGCCCGGAAGGGCGGGTGGGGCCGTGGGAGTTGCCCCACCCGCGAGCCGCTCAAAGGGGAGAGTGCGGCTCAGACCCGAAACCGGCTCGTATCCCCCCAGGCCGACTTCAGGTCTCGTATGCAAGACCCCGAACTCGACGGAAAGTGACGCGGGCGGGAATTCTTTCTGGAACTCCGTGGTCGTCAGTGCATGTGACGCGCGTCGTCGTGACGGTGGTCGTCGTGCACGTGCTCGTGGTCGTGGTCGTGGTGCTCGTCCTCGAGGATCATGCCGATCGAAGTGGCACAGGCGTCGCCCTTCCAGGCTTCGAGACCCTCGCGTACCGCGAAGACCGCGATGACGAGGCCGGCGACGGCATCCGCCCACCACCACCCGAACAGGCTGTTGACGCCGAGTCCGATGAGCACGGCGGCCGAGAGGTAGCTGCAGATCAGCGTCTGCTTCGAGTCGGCGACGGCCGTGGTCGACCCTACCTCGAGGCCGGCGCGTCGCTCGGCGAACGAGACGAGCGGCATCACGATCACACTGACCGCGGTCAGCACGAGACCGACCGTGCTGTGCTCCGGCCGATCATCGCCGAGCAGCGACAGCACCGACGACATGACGACATAGGCCGCGAGAGCGAAGAACGCGACGGCGATGACACGGAGGGTGGGCGTCTCCCAGCGCTCGGGGTCGCGTCGCGTGAACTGCCAGGCCACGGCCGCTGCCGAGAGCACCTCGATGCTCGAGTCGAGCCCGAACCCGATCAGCGCGGCCGACGATGCGACTGACCCTGCGGCGATCGCGACGGCCGCCTCGATCACGTTGTAGACGATCGTGAACGCCACGATGAGGCGGATGCGGCGGTGCAGAGTCGCGCGTCGTTCGGCGGTGAGAGTGCTCGTCGACATCAGCAGCTGCATCCTTCGCCGTCGCAGCAGTCCGGTTCGACGATCAGAGTGATGCGCATGAGCTCGTCGAGCGCGGTCGCGAGATGCGGGTCGGCGAGCGCGTAGCGGCTGCGGCGTCCGTCCTGAACGCTTTCGACGAGCCCGCATCCTCGAAGGCACGCGAGATGGTTCGACAGGAGCTGTCGGCTGACCCCGAGCTCGTCCGCGATGTCGGACGGGTACGCCGGCGCCGCTCGAAGCGCCAGCAGG
The DNA here is from genome assembly GCF_030209555.1 of Microbacterium sp. LMC-P-041. Classification (NCBI taxonomy): domain Bacteria; kingdom Bacillati; phylum Actinomycetota; class Actinomycetes; order Micrococcales; family Microbacteriaceae; genus Microbacterium; species Microbacterium sp. LMC-P-041. The sequence continues at coordinate 250,295 of NZ_JARVRV010000008.1, read as the reverse complement.
ATGGCTGCGCGCGTCGAGTCCGACAGGGCATGACCCAGGCGGGCGACGGCGGCGGTATGGGTGGGCGAGGCGGCGAGGGTCACGATGCAATTGTACAGAAAAGAGTGAATTAAGAGAATCGTGAATCTATGGTGACGCGCGGCAACATCCCCGACATCTTCGCTCGGTACCGTGAATCGGGCGGCGACATCGGATCGAGAGGGCGACATGGGAGTGACGGTCGAGCGGGTGACATGGTCGCATCCGGATGCGGAGCGGCTCAGGGCCGCGCAGCGCAGCGAACTCGATGCGCGGTACGGCAGCGACGACCATGAGCCGGGCGTCATCCCCTCCGCGGACGACGTGCCCGTCTTCCTCATCGCACGAGAGGAGAGCGGGCTCGCCATCGTATGCGGCGGTCTCCGACCCCTCGATCCGGCCGTGCTCGGAACCGACGTCGCAGAGATCAAGCGGATGTACGCGGCTCCCTCCGCGCGCGGGACGGGCGCAGCCGTGGCGCTGCTCCGCGCACTCGAGGGAGAAGCGCTCCTGCTCGGCATCCGGTCCCTCGTTCTCGAGACGGGCACCGCTCAGCCGGATGCCGTGCGCTTCTACGAACGCGAGGGCTACGGACCGATCCCGCTGTTCGGCCACTACATCGGCAGCGGTCTGTCCCTGTGCTTCGCCAAGTCTCTCTGACCTGGCCGAAAGGCGATCAGCGCGCAGGTGCGACGATCGCCGCGGACTCGGGTGCGAGCACGATGGTCCGCGCGATCGTCCGCACGGGCGCCGTCTCCAGCAGTATCCGCGAGTCGGGGGCGAGATCGAACTCCACCTCCTGCTCGGCGAGATTCACGAGCACCGACACCTCGCCTCGTTCGATCCGGTAGGCCCGGTTCTCCGGTGCGCCCTCCGTCTTCGACACGATGACGTGGTTGTGCGACATCTCGGGATCGGTCAACTCGGGCACCTCGCGCCGCAGGGCGATCAGGCGTCGATACAGATCGAAGATGCGGGCGTGCGATGCCGATGCGAGCTCGCTCCAGTCCAGCCGCGATCGCTCGAACGTAGCCGGGTCCTGTGGGTCGGGCACGGCGGCCGGGTCCCACCCCATGCGCGCGAACTCCGCGATCCGCCCCTCCGCGGTGGCTTTCGCGAGCTCCGGTTCTTTGTGCGAGGTGAAGAACTGCCACGGGGTGGACGCAGCCCACTCCTCACCCATGAACAGCATGGGGGTGCCCGGTGCGGTCAGAGTGAGAACCGCGGCGACGGCGAGTCGATCGGAGGAGAGCGAAGCGGTCAGCCGATCTCCCGCTGCACGGTTGCCGATCTGGTCGTGGTCCTGCGCGAATGTGACCAGTCGCCAGGCAGGGACGCTCGGCGGCAGCGGCGCGCCGTGCGTGCGCCCGCGGAACGACGAGTACGTCCCGTCGTGGAAGAACCCGGTCTGAGTGACCTTCGCCAGCGCGTCCGGCGCGGCGAAGTCGGCGTAGTACCCGTCGGTCTCGCCGGTGAGCGCGACGTGCACCGCGTGATGCCAGTCGTCTGACCACTGCGCGGTGAGGCCGTTCCCTCCCTCCTCGTGGGAGAGGAGCATGACCGGGTCGTTCAGATCCGACTCGGCGATCAGGCTCAGCGGGCGATCGACCTCGCGAGCGAGCGCATCTACGCGCTCGGACAGCTCGTGCAGGAGGTGCGGGGTGCTCTCGTCGTGCAGTGCGTGCACGGCGTCGAGCCGCAGCCCGTCGACGTGGAAGTCACGGAGCCACATCAGCGCGTTCTCGATGATGTACTCGCGCACGGCCGGCTCGTCGAGGTTCACCGAGTCGCCCCACGCCGTGTGCCGGCCCTCGCGCAGATACGGACCGAACTCGGGCAGGTAGTTGCCGCTGGGTCCGAGGTGGTTGTAGACGACGTCCTGGATCACCGCGATGCCGCGTGAGTGGGCGGCGTCGACGAACCGCTGGTATGCGGCGGGTCCGCCGTACCCCTCATGCACGGCGTACCAGAGCACGCCGTCGTAACCCCAGTTCCAGTCGCCGCTGAACGCGTTGACCGGGAGCAGCTCGACATGCGTGATGCCGAGTTCGACGAGGTGATCGAGATGCCCGATGAGCGCGTCGAGCGTGCCGTCCGGTGTGAATGTCCCGACGTGCAGCTCGTAGATCACGCCACCGTCGAGCGGCGCACCGCGCCAGTCCCCGTCGGTCCACTCGAAGCGGGCCGGATCGAAGAGAGCCGAGGGCCCGTGCACGCCCCGCGGCTGCCGCAGCGACCGCGGATCAGGGCGCAGGTCGGTGCTGTCGCCGAGGAGGAAGCCATAGCGCTCGCCCTCGGACATCGCCACATCGGTGCTCCACCATCCCGAACCGTCATCAGCCGACGTGAGGTCGTGCTCCGAGATCGTGGTGCACGCGGGTGTCAGACGACGCAGCCGCACGCTGTCGGCGCGCGGAGCCCAGACCGAGATCATCGCTCGTCCACCAGCAGCGCGACCGGATACGTGTCGAGCAGGTCGGCCAGCCGGATCGGACCGCGGCCGAAGCGGCGACCGGTGATCGCGTCCGTCGCCGGCAGTTCGCGGCGCAGCAGCACGGTGTCGCCCCATCCGCCGCGGCGCTCGAGTCCGACGGGCAGACGCGACGCCACCGCCAGCACACCGCCCCGGTCCATCGCGACCACATGATCCGACGCCTCACCGGCGACACCGCCCGGGCGATACCGGTAGAAGAGCTCGGGGTTGTCCCGGCGCAGACGCAACGTGCGCGACGTGACGAGCATCTTCGCGAGGCCCGAGTCGTCGATGGGAGGAAGGATGCCGCGAGAGACGCCGGCATCGAGTCGACCCAGCATCGCCGAACGCGCTGCGAAATCGACCGGCCGCCGGTTGTCGGGGTCGACGAGCGAGTGGTCCCACAGTTCGGTGCCCTGGTAGACGTCGGGCGCACCGGGAGCTGCGAGCTGCAGGAGCTTCGCGGACAGCGAGTTGACCCGACCGGAGTCGACGATCTCGCCGACGAATCCCTCGAGGATCGGTCGAGCCCGCCCGTTCGCCGCCTCGGCGATCGCTTCGACGCCCTTCTCGAACTCGAGATCCGGATGCTGCCATCCGGTCGATTCCGCAGCCTCGCGCGCGGCCTTCAGCCCGTAGGCGAGCAGGCGCTCCGACGAGATCGGCCATGCTCCGACCGCGGCCTGCCAGAGAAGGGAATCGAGTGGCCCGTGTCCTGTCGAGGCGACGGCACGGAGCTCGGTCAGCACCTGCGCCCAGCGGTCCGGAATCTCGGAGAGCACCGACAGACGCGCGCGGACGTCCTCGGATCGCTTGGTGTCATGGGTCGACAGAGCGGTGAGCGAGTGCGGCCACGACGCGAGCCGCGCCTGCTGGGCGTCATGGAACTCGTCGACCGAGACGGAGGCGATCGAGGGATCGCCGCCGACCTCGGTGAGGGTGCCGAGGCGGGTGTGGCGGTAGAACGCGGTGTCCTCCACGCCCTTGGCCATCACCGCTCCCGTCACCTGCGGAAAGCGCTGCGAGACCTCGAGCGAGGTGTCGAGCAGCAGGGGCGTCAGCTCGGCGATCGATCCCGCGAGGTCGGGGCGGCGCCGTGCGGCGTCGTCGATCGCGTGCTGCAGATGCTCGCGTCCCGCCGGGAGGTAGGACCGGTAGACCGGGAAGCTCGCCACGATCTCGGCGAGCGCGTCCTCGGCGCCGACCACGCCGAACGGCAGAGCCCTGACGAGGCGTCGCACCTCGGACTGCAGGAGGTCGTCGGCGATCATCCGCTTCGTGGAGTGGATCAGGTCGGCCCAGGACTTCGCGGCCGGCAGACCGGTCTCGTCCCGCAGCCGCGAGTCGAGGAGGTCGAGGGCTGCGACTCCGTCGCCGTCGATCAGCACGCGGTCGATCTCGCCCATCGCGTCGTAGCCGGTCGTGCCGTCGGTGCGCCACCAGGACGGCAGCTGCTCACCCGGTTCGAGGATCTTCTCGACGACCGTGTACGCGCCGCCGGTGATGTCGGCGAGTCGCTCGAGGTACTCGCCGGGATCCGTCAGCCCGTCGGGATGGTCGACGCGGAGTCCGTCGGCCAGACCGTCGGTGATCCACCGGGCGATCTCGCGGTGCGACTCCTCGAAGACATCCGGGATCTCGACGCGGATGCCGGCGAGCTCGGACACGGCGAAGAACCGACGGTAGTCGAGGTCGGTGTTCTGGTCCTCCCAGAACCGCAGCTCGTAGTGCTGGGCGTCGAGGAGGGCAGGCAGATCGTCTGCGAGCTCTCCCGATCCCGGTGCCAGGGGAAGCACGTGGTCGAAGTACGACAGCGTTCCGTCGGGGGCATCGTCGGCCGGGGTCGTGTCGACGACGATCTCATCGGCTGACAGCACCTCCGCGAGCGACGACCCGAGGATCGGCAGTCGCACCCGTCCGTCGGACAGTCGCGGGTCGACGTCGAATGCCAGCGCATGGCGCGATGAGCGCCCGAGTCGCAGCAGATCCCACCACCAGAGGTTCGCGCGCGGGACGGCCACGCCGACGTGGTTCGGGACGATGTCGACGAGGACCCCGAGCCCCGCTGAGCGGGCCGCGGCGGAGAAGCGCTCGAGCCCCTCGGGGCCACCGCGGGCATCGTCGACCCGGGAATGATCGACGACGTCGTAGCCGTGGTCCGACCCCGGCACGGCCGCGAGCAGCGGTGAGAGGTACGCCCACGAGGCACCCAGCTCGGTGAGGTACTCCGTGATCGATGCCGCGTCGTCGAGCGTGAAACCCGCTCGGATCTGCAGACGATAGGTCGAGAGCGGGCGGTGGGTCATCGAGGCAGCTCCGGGGTCGGGGCGGGTGACGGAGCTTCGGCGCGCTCGGTCTGGATGCGCAGCGAGGCCTCGACGGAGTCGTCCGTCGGCACCTCGGTCTGATCGACTTCGCGCAGCACCAGCATCGAGTTGGCTTCGAGGGTCACCGGAGCGCCGGCGTCGATCGCGTCGCCTCCGGCACGGTCGCCGGCGGTGTCGACGGCGACCTCCCACGCACGCCCGTGGCGCTCGTCGGGGAGCACGGCGTTGATAGCCTCCGTCCCGCTGTGGAAGTAGACGAGGAAGTTCTGATCCGTCACCGGCTGTCCACGGCGGTCCTTCTCGCGGATGCCCTGTCCGTTCAAGAACATGCCGATCGCGAGACCGAATCCGGAATCCCAGTCTTCGGGCTCCATCCGGCGGCCGTCGGGTCGCAGCCAGACCACATCCGGCACTCGTTCGCCGTCCTCCGACCGCACCGGCCGGCCGTCGAAGAACCGGCTGCGGCGGAACGTCGGGTGCATGCGGCGCAGTCTCGCCACCGCTGCCGTGAACTCGACGAGAGGACGATCCGCCGCCTCCCAATCGACCCAGGTGAGCTCGTTGTCCTGCGCGTAACCGTTGTTGTTGCCGTCCTGGGTGCGACCGAGCTCGTCGCCGTGCGCGATCATCGGCACTCCCTGCGACAGCAGCAGTGTTGCGAGGAAGTTGCGCTGCTGTCGGGCGCGGACGCGGTTGATCGTCTCGTCGTCGGTGGGCCCCTCGACGCCGTTGTTGCTCGAGCGGTTGTGGGATTCGCCGTCGTTGTTGTCCTCGCCGTTGGCCTCGTTGTGCTTCTCGTTGTACGACACGAGGTCGCGCAGCGTGAAGCCGTCGTGAGCGGTGACGAAGTTGATCGACGCCACGGGACGCCGACCGGAGTGCTCGTACAGGTCGGCGGAACCGGTGAGACGCGATGCGAACTCGCCGAGCGCCTGCGGCTCACCGCGCCAGAAGTCGCGCACGGTGTCGCGGTACTTGCCGTTCCACTCCGTCCACTGCGGAGGGAAGTTGCCGACCTGGTATCCGCCGGGGCCCACATCCCACGGCTCGGCGATGAGCTTCACCTGCGAGACGATCGGATCCTGCTGCACCAGCTCGAAGAAGGCCGCGAGACGGTCGACGTCGTAGAACTCGCGCGCGAGAGTCGAGGCGAGATCGAAGCGGAAGCCGTCGACATGCATCTCCGTGACCCAGTACCGCAGCGAGTCCATGATCAGCTGCAGCGCGTGCGGGTTGCCGGCGTTGAGGCTGTTGCCCGTGCCCGTGTAGTCGGTGTAGTAGCGACGGTCCTCTTCGAGGCGGTAGTACGCCTCGTTGTCGATGCCCCGCATCGACAGCATCGGCCCCATGTGGTTGCCCTCGGCGGTGTGGTTGTAGACCACGTCGAGGATGACCTCGATCCCCGCCGAGTGCAGTGCGCGCACCATGGCCTTGAACTCCTGCACCTGCTGGCCGTGCTGCCCGCTGGAGGAGTAGTCGTTGTGCGGCGCGAAGAAGGCGAGCGTGTTGTAGCCCCAGTAGTTCGTGAGGCCCTTCTCCTCGAGGGTCGAGTCGTAGACGAACTGATGCACCGGCATCAGCTCGATCGCGGTGACGCCGAGGTGCACCAGGTGCTCGATGACCGACGGGTGGCCGATGGCCGCATACGTGCCCCGCAGCTCCTCGGGGATGTCCGGGTGCAGCTGGGTCAGTCCCTTGACGTGCGCCTCGTAGATCACGCTCTGTGCGTAAGGGGTCTTGGGCAGTCGGTCGCCCGCCCACTCGAAGAACGGGTTCACGACGACGCCCTTGACCATCGTCGCGGCGGAGTCTTCATCGTTGCGGGAATCGGGGTCGCCGAAGTCGTAGCCGAACAGGGGCTGCCCCCAGTCGACCCGGCCGGCCACGGATTTCGCGTACGGGTCGAGGAGGAGCTTGTTCGGGTTGAATCGCTTTCCCTGCGCGGGGTCGTACGGTCCGTGCACGCGGTATCCGTAGAGCTGTCCTGGTTGCACGGAGGGCAGGTAGCCGTGCCAGACGAACGCGTCGACCTCTTCGAGCTGGACGCGCTCCTCGCTGCCGTCGTCGTCGAACAGACACAGTTCGACCTTCTCGGCGCCCTCGCTGAACAGGGCGAAGTTCGTGCCCTGGCCGTCGAAGGTCGCGCCGAGCGGGTAGGGGGAACCGGGCCAGACCTCGTGGCTCACTGAGCGCGCCGCTTCGAGACGGCGCGGTGCAGGACAGTCCTCACCGCGTCGTGGAAGTCATGCACCTGAGCGATCTCGCCGGCGTGCGGGTAAGGGTGGCCGACGTAGCAGACGAAGACAGGATGCACGTGCTCGACGTATCCGACGGGGCCGTCGTGCAGCACGACGTAGCGATCGAGGTCGACACGCTCGTAGAGGGGTTCGGCCGGCGTCGAGGCTGTCGTGGGAGCCTGGCCGTCCGCGGGCTTGTGGTCATGCGCGGTATGGGTCTTCGCAGTCATGAGGGCTCCTGTTCTATTGATGGGGTCCACGCTAAGAGATACGAGTTCACAGCGGAACACCATTGCCTCCGCGCGATGAACGCGCTATGTCGTGAGACGTGCATCCTGATCGTGAAATCACCCCGCGCCCACCTGCGACAATGGAAGCCCCGTGCCGATCCCGAACCGAGGAGCTCCCGTGCAGTACATCTCCACCCGAGGCGGCATGCAGCCGCTGCCGTACTGCGAGACCCTGCTCGAGGGGCTCGCGCCCGACGGAGGACTGGCCGTCCCCGAGACGATGCCCACGGTCGACGGAGAGACGCTCGAGCGCTGGCGTGCCCTGACGTATCCGCAGCTCGCCACCGAGGTGCTCGGTCTCTTCGCCACGGACATCCCGCGGGCCGATCTCGCCCGCATGACGGAGGCCGCCTACGCGCCGTTCCCTGAAGAGGTCGTGCCTCTGCGGTCGATCGGCGACGATCTCACCCTGGTGGGCCTCTCCGAGGGGCCGACCCTCGCTTTCAAGGACATGGCCATGCAGTTCCTCGGGCAGGTCGTCGAGTACGCGCTCGAGCGCAAGGGCTCTGTCCTGAACATCCTCGGCGCGACCTCGGGAGACACCGGCTCGGCTGCCGAGCACGCTCTTCGCGGCAAGGACCGCATCTCGGTGTTCATGCTGTCCCCGAAGGGGCGCATGAGCGCGTTCCAGCGCGCGCAGATGTTCTCGCTCGACGATGACAACATCCACAACATCGTCGTCGACGGCGTGTTCGACGATTGCCAGAACCTCGTCAAGTCCCTCGCCGGCGACCTCGACTTCAAGCGCGCTCAGCACCTCGGTGCGGTCAACTCGATCAACCTCGCCCGCATCACCGCCCAGGTCGTCTACTACTTCTGGGCGTGGCTGCGTGCGACGGACGCCGGGGGATGGACCGAGGTGTCGTTCACGGTGCCGTCCGGAAACTTCGGCAACATCCTCTCGGGGTTCTTCGCGAAGGAGATGGGGCTGCCCATCCGTCGCCTCGTGCTCGCCGCCAACGAGAACAACGTGCTCGACGAGTTCTTCCGCACCGGCGTCTACCGGCCGCGGAGCGCCGCGCAGACGCTCGCCACCTCGAGCCCGTCGATGGACATCTCGAAGGCGTCGAACCTCGAGCGCTTCATCTTCGAACTCGTGGGTCGTGACGCGAGCCGCGTCGTGAAGGCCTGGCAGGAGCTCGACACCCAGGGTTTCTTCGATTTCACCTCCGATCTGGCGCGTTTCGTCGAGGAGTTCGGCATCGTCAGCGGCACCTCGACGCACGACGACAGGCTCGCGACGATCAGGTCCGTCTATGAGGCGACGGGGGACATCATCGACCCGCACACCGCCGACGGTGTCAAGGTCGCTCGCGAGAACGTCGAGCCCGGCGTGCCCATGCTGGTGCTCGAGACGGCGAAGCCGCAGAAGTTCGCCGAGACGATCCGCGAGGCGATCGGCGTCGAGCTCGAGTACTCCTCAGAGCTGCGCGCGATGCTCGACGCTCCGCAGCGCAGGACCGAGATGGCCGACGACGAGCACGAGCTCCGAGCGTTCATCGAGGCCGAAGCCCTGCGCTGAGCGACTCACTCGGGGTCGCCGTGCAGCATCCAGGGCACTCCGAAACGATCGACGAGCATTCCGAACGTGCCGCCCCACGGCGGGGTGTCGAGCGGCATGGTGATCGCCGCACCGTCGGACAGGGCGTCCCAGACCTGTTGCGTCTTCTCCTGCGAGTTGCCGCTGAGTGAGACCGAGAATCCCTGGGGCGGCTCGAACGGGATGCCGTCGGGGGTGTCTGAGGCCATGAGCACCAGGCCGTCCGGCGTCGTGAGCTGCGCATGCATCACGAGATCGTGCTGATCCGGGTTCTGGACCATGTCGGGGAACTCGCCGAACACGTTGATCTCGAGATCACCGCCGAGCACGCCCTGATAGAACTCCATCGCCTGTCGCGCCTCGGTGCGGAACGAGAGATAGGGATTGAGATTGGCCATGACTGCCCCCAGCCTTGTCAGGCGGGGCCGCCGTGGGTCCCGCTGCGGCTCATTCTGCGCCGGGGGTCGGACATCCGCAAGAGCGACGTCGCGCTCAGGCGGGGAGGGCCTTCACCGCCGCCGTGAGCACCTGAGGCACCGTCGGCACACCTTCGGCGCGGAACACTTCTTCGCCCGAATCATCGCGGATGATGACGGTCGGGGTGAAGCGGATGTCGAGCGCCTCCGCGGCATCCGGTTCTCTCGCGACGTCGATCTCGGTGACGGTCGCGTCGGGAAGGTAGCGCACGGCGTCCTCCACGACCGAGCGGGTGCGCGAGCACGCTCCGCAGAACGCGGAGGTCACGAGCGTCAGTTCCATGGCTCTCCTCTCGGCTCTCGAGGTGCAACCGCGCACCGTCTCGCGGTGTTCCCGAGCCGCGATCAGAACGAGGTGCGCTTGACGAGGCCCCGGTTCGTGCGGATGTGCTCGTAGTCCCATTGCACGACCCGCGACTCCGACAGCCAGACGGCGAGCCGGTCGGTGTCGATCTCCGAGGCGGAGGTGAATCTCTTCTCGGCGGCCTCGAAGGATCCTGAGGCGACGAGTCCGGGCTCTGCGAACGACTGGCCGCTCCAGAACATCAGTCGGACGGCATCCTTCAAGCGGTCGTATCCGACGATCGGATTGCCGTCGAGGAACCAGACCGGGTGCGCGTGCCAGACCTTGGCGGCGGCGTCGGGGAGTGCTCGGTCGATCTCGTCCGCGAGGAGGTCGCAGATCAGCCGATCCTCCGAGCTGAGCCTGCGGTGGTAGTCGGCGATCTCAGGCGCACGGGTCATGCTGCGAGTATGGCGCGTGCGACGGCAGACGTCGAGAGAGTCACACGGAAGACGTGGTCGCGCGCGGATGCAGCAAGCCGGAGATCGCACCCAGAGCAGCTCCGACGAGGGTGTCGACGATCCTCTCCCCGGCGACGTCCATCGAACCGATCTCGCCCGTCGCTGCGCCCGTCAGCAGAAGCACCAGAGGGGTGATGAAGACGAGCGCGAGAGCGTAGTGCCTGACGACGACGAGCTCGATCGTGAACTGCAGCGCGCCCAGCAGCAGAGCGAGCCACAGCCCCGACGGATGCAGCAGCGCGAGCAGCGCGTACACGCCGGCCCCGACCACGGTTCCGAGCATGCGATGGAGTCCGCGCTGGACGGCGGCGCGACGGGCGGCGGCCACGCCGATCACCGCCACCGCCGACCCCACGATCCAGTACGTCCGGGTGGGGTCGATCACCAGTCCCAGCAGGACGCCGATGACGGCGACGATCGCGACCCGGATCACGAGCATGCGCGAATCGGGGGTGAATGCGGGGCCCGGGAGCAGCTCGCTCAGCGGCCGAGCGGAGATCGAGCGCGCTCGAGGACGCAGAAGCGGCGCCATCGCGAGCAGATAGGAGAACACGCAGCCGGCCGCGAGTGCCCCGAGGTAGGTCAGCGGTGCCAGGGGCGAGCTCGCCACGACGTGCGCCGACAGACCGAAGACCAGCACGAAGAAGAGCGGTCCGGGCGGGCCCAGTCGGAACCCGAACGCCAGGGCAGCGCTGACGACCGCGACCACCACGACGCCGATGCTCACGAGCCAGGCGTTGGCGGAGACAACCACTCCGAGAGCGGCGCTGACGATGAGGCCCGCGGCCACGAACGGCAGGATCCTCGCCCGATCGATCACCGGTGCCGTCCCGGCGAGGAGGACCGTGAATGCGCCCGAGGCCGCGACGTAGCCGAGCGACGGCTCGCCGAGCACGGTCATGACCGCTATCGGCACCGCGATGCCCAGCGCCGCTTGGGTGGCGAGATGCCAGCGCGGACCGCGCTTGGGTGCCAGGGCGAACAGGCTCATCCCTCCATTGTCTCGCGGCGCCGGCGCCGAGCAGGACGGACGTCGACCGGAGTACGGCGAGCCGGCGGGAATCGCCCCGGCGATACGATGGCCGACGTGACGGAACCTCGACCGGGAATCGCCGAACGGCTTTCGCAGATGATCCAGCTGCCGACCGTGTCGGCCGAGGTCGAGGAGCGCGGAACCGAGCCGTTCGAGTCGTTCGTCGCCCTGATCGCGCAGCTCTACCCGCTCGTCCACGAGCATCTCGCACTCGAACGGCACACCGATTTCGGGCTGCTCTTCCACTGGACGGGCAGGGACGCCGGCGCTGCGGGGCCGGTCGTGCTGATGGCGCATTATGACGTCGTCCCCGTCGACGAGAGCGACGCATGGACGCATCCCCCGTTCGAGGGCGTCATCGCCGACGGAGTCGTCTACGGTCGTGGTGCTCTCGATGACAAGGGTCCGCTGATCGTCGTGCTCGAGGCGGTCGAGAACCTGCTCGCCGACGGGTTCACCCCCGCACGGGACGTCTACCTGTCGTTCGGGGGCAATGAGGAGACCTTCGGTCGAGCAGCCGAGGAGATCGCCCGCGTCCTGCGCGATCGCGGCATCATCCCGTGGCTCGTGGTGGACGAGGGCGGCGCCGTCGTGGATGCGCCGCTGCCCTTCGTTCCGGGACGGGCGGCGATGATCGGCGTGGGGGAGAAGGGCGTCATGACGCTCACGCTCTCGGCGCGTGGTGAGGGTGGTCACGCCTCGGCACCGCCCGCTCTCACAGCGGTCCGGCGCGTGGCGAGGGCCGTCGATCGGCTCGGCCCCCGCACGTTCCGACCGCGTCCGTCGAAAGCGATCGGACGGATGCTGTCGCAGCTCGGAGCTCAGACTCCCGGTCCGGCAGGGCATCTGCTCAGGCTGCTCGGCTCCGCCCCGCTGGTCACCGGTCGGCTGTTCGCCGCGCTCGGCGGCGAGCCTGCAGCACTCGTGCGCACAACGGTGGCTCCGACCATGCAGTCGGGCGGCACTGCCGCGAACGTCCTGCCGTCGCAGGCCTCGGCGACGGTCAACCTGCGCATCGCGCTGGGTGAGACGACGCAGCAGACGGTGCTGCGGGTGCGTCGGCGCATCCGGGATCCGCTCATCACCGTATCCGTCGAGGAGGCGAGCGAGCCGTCGCCCGAGTCCGCGACCGACAACGCTCAGTTCACGCTGCTCGCCGACGCTCTCGCCGTCTCTCACCCGGGAGTCCCCGCGGTGCCGTACGTGATGATGGCGGCGACGGACTCCCGCCACTTCCACCGTTTCGCCCCCGCCGTCTACCGCTTCGCGCCGCTCGAGATGTCGAACGCACAGCGGGCGTCGATCCACGGCGTCGATGAGAACGTCGAGATCGCCGCGCTCGAGCGGGGGGAGCGGTTCCATCGGGCGCTCCTCGAGCGGCTAGGGTGATCTCACCCCTCCGCGGGCGCTTCGGTGCCCGATCCAGTCCTTTCATCGAGGAGCCGCGATGACGCGCACCCGAACTCTGGGAACCCTCGCCACCATCGTCGGCTTCCTCGCCTTCGTCGAGTTCACCAGCGGCGTGCTGCAGGGCTACTACACGCCCATGCTCACGGACATCGCGCGGCACCTCGGCATCCACGACGCCGATGTCAACTGGCTCGAGGGCACGCAGCTCATGCTGTCGGCTCTGGTGGTGCCCGCTTTCGCGAAGCTCGGCGACATGGTCGGCCACAAGCGGATGCTGCTCATCTCGACGGCGCTCACCGCCGCGGCGGCGCTCGTCCTGCCCTTCACCGATTCGTTCCCCGTGTTCCTGGTCGGCTGGACGCTGATGGGGTTCTACGTCGTCTGGCTGCCGCTCGAGATCGCGCTCATCTGGTCGCGCTCCCGTCGCATGGAGGGGCGTTCGTCGATCACGGCGAAGGCCGCGGGACTCCTCGTCGCGGCGCTCGAAGGCGGCGCGATCATCGGTGCGCTCGTGGGCGGAGCCCTGATCGATGTCCTGCCTCTGACGGTGGTGCTGCTCATCCCCGCCGTGCTCATCGTCGTGTGCTTCTTCGTGATCCTGTTCGGGGTGAAGGAGTCTCCCGATCCGACCGGCGGTGTCTTCGACACTGTCGGCGTCGTGCTGATCTCGCTCGCCCTGATCTGCTTCACCGGGGGTCTCAGCCTGCTCCGTCTCGAGGGCGGACTCGTCAACCCCTGGTCCTGGGCCGTCGTCGTCCTCGGCCTTCTGCTCGTCATCCCGTTCGTGCTCTGGGAACTGCGCTGCGACGACCCGCTCATCGACGTGCGCATGTTCCGCTCGCCGGCACTCGGCCCGGTCTTCCTCACCGCCGGCCTGTTCGGGGTGAGCGTGCTGGGTGCACAGGCGCCGCTGTCGACGTTCGCCCGCACCGACCCCGGTGTCTACGGCTACGGGCTCGGAACCACGGGTTTCGCGACGTCCCTGATCATCGGGCTCTACCTGATCGCGATGATCGCGGGAGCCCTGCTATTCCCGCTCATCGCTCGTCTGCTGACTCCGCGGATCACCCTGATGGGCGCATCACTGCTCGTGGGCATCGGCTTCCTGCTGTTCCTCCCGTTCCACGATTCGTACGTGCAGGTGGTGACCAACATGGTCATCGTCGGACTCGGCTCGGGTGCTCTCGTGGCCGCCCTTCCCGCGGCTGCGGCATCGGCGGCTCCGGCGACCCAGACGGGCGTCGCGACAGGCCTCACGAACTCGGTCAAGACCGTGGGCGGAGCGATCGCCTCGTGCATCTTCGGGATCGCGCTCCTCAACGGCGTGAGCGGGGCGGTCGAAGGCACTGCGGGATCATTCGCCGGGTACATCACCGTGTGGGTGGTCTGCGGTGTGACCGCGCTGATCGCCGCCGCGATCCTCGTCTTCGTTCCGAAAGAGGCCTTCACCGACCGCACGGATGCCGAGGCCGTCGCCGCACCCGTGGTCTGAGGTGCGGGCGGCCGGCTGCCGGTGTCAGTCGTCAGTCGCGGTCGAGGCCGAATGAGCGCTTGACGACGGCCTGCATGTCGCGGTCGAGTCCGTCGATCCGCGTGTTCACGGCATCGAAGCGGGCGTTCATCTCGCCCCGGAGTCCGGCGATCTGTGCGTTCATCTCCCCGCGCAGCCCGCCGATCTGTGCGTTCATCTCCCCGCGCAGCCCGCCGATCTCCCCGCGCAGCCCGCCGATCTCGGTGCGCACCACGCGGATGAACAACGTCGAGACGACCGTGAGCATGCCGAACATGAGCGCGGTGAAGCACCCGATCATGGTCCAGATCTGAGCGTCGTTCATGAGGTGCACCGTGTCATCCTCGCATCGTTCCAGACGAGGAATCGGAACAGGCGTCGCTGTATACCGCCATCCCGAACAGTGGGAGGAACTCGTGTTCCGGCCTCGGTGTGCAGGAGAGCCGGGCTCACCCGCCGCAGAGCGCGCGCGTCACTGGGACTCGCGCGGCGGGTTGTGCATGAACTCGATCCGGATGCCGTCGGCATCCTCCACGAACGAGGCGTAGTAGCGCTCCGTGTATCGCGGATATTCCTTGGGCTCGCGCACGGCCGACCATCCCGCATCGCGCGCGACGGCGTGAAGGCGGTCGACCTCGTCTCGCGTCGACACCGAGAAAGCGATGTGCTGCCATCCCACGCGGCCGTGACGATGGGGCCCGGATTCCTCATCCCAGGCGTACAGGATGATCTCGGTCTCGTCGCCGTTGTGCCACGAGATCGAGTGGTCGTCCTCGCCGCCGCTCTGATAGCCGAGGGCCGTCAGCACGGGATGGAACTGCGCGCGACCGCGCTCCAGCTCGTTGACGGTGATGCCCAGGTGATCCAGAAGAGCCATGCGTCCAGTCTTCCAGTCGGCGCCCGGATCGCACTAGTGCGGAGCGTGGTACTCCGCTTCGCCCCGCTTCCAATAGCCCTTGACCACCGCGTTCGCGGAGTCGACGCCCCACCGGCTGAGCAGCGCGCGCCCGGGCTTCACGACCGACTGCTCGGCGGCGATGAACACGAACGGGTCGTCGCCGACCGAATCGTCGGCGGTCAGGCGGTCGAGGAATGCGATGAGGGCGGAGCCTTCGGCGGCGTCGCCACGGTGCAGCCATTCCACGTCGACCGGGGTGTCGATCTCGATCTCCCGGCCGACGGAGGCCGTCTCGATCACGATGCGGGCGGGCACCCCGGCGGGTATCGACGAGGCGAAGCGTCGGATCGCCGGGATGGCGGTCTCGTCTCCGACGAGAAGCCAGGATCCGGGGCTGCCGCTGAGCACGGCCGAACCGCGGGGGCCACCGACTCCGATCGATGCACCCAGCGGAGCGGTCGCGGCCCACGGGGCGCCGACCCCTGCGTCGCCGTGCACCGCGAACTCGACGTCGAGCCAGTCGTCGCCCCAGGCGAGAGGTGTGTACTCGCGACTCGGCGCCTCCCGCATCTGCTCGAGGGACTCCACGGGACCGGACGGGAAGAAGAGGCGCATGTGGTCGTCGGAGCCGGGAGAGTCGAAGCCCTCGAGGTCACTGCCACTGAGCCGGACACGCACGTAGCCAGGGGCCAGCCATTCCCGGGCGGTCAGCGTGACGGTGCGGAAGCGCAGATCGAGGCCGCGGCGCTCGATGGAGAAGCGGGATTTCATATCGCTCATAAAGTAAGGCTAACCTATCTTGGAGGTGGAGTTAGGGCATCCTAAGTCCGCCGTTCCCGCGCCGTTTCCGCGCACTCATCACCGCAGAACAGGAGTCTCTCCATGTCCATGCCCAGAATCCTCACCGCTACGAGCGTCGGTCTCGTCGGCCTCCTCACCCTCGCCGGCTGCGCCTCCGGCTCCGACGCCGAGCCGCAGGGGACCGCAGCCGCAGCGGACTCGGTCACCGTCGAGGACAACAGCGGATCGCACGAGATCGCCACGCCCCCTGCATCCGTCGTCGCACTGGACAACCGCACGTTCCAGACCCTCTCCGACTGGGGAGTCGAGCTCTCGGCCGGCGCTGTCGCGCTCATGCCGGACACCGTGTCGTACCTCGACGACGAGTCGATCGTCGACATCGGCCTGCACAGCGAGCCCGACCTCGAGGCGATCGTCGCCGTCGAACCCGACCTCATCATCAGCGGCCAGCGATTCACCCAGCACAACGAGGCGATCGCGGAGCTCGTGCCGGACGCCACGATCATCGACCTCGAGCCGCGCGAGGGCGAGCCCTTCGACGAGGAGCTCAAGCGTCAGACCACCGTCCTCGGCGAGATCTTCGGCAAGCAGGACGAGGCGCAGGCGCTCGTCGACGATTTCGACGCGGCCGTCGAGCGGGCCAAGGCCGCATACGACGACGCCGACACCGTCATGGCGGTGAACACCTCCGGCGGCGAGATCGGGTACCTCGCGCCGACCGTCGGGCGCTCGCTCGGACCGATCTACGACATCCTCGGTCTGACGCCGGCGCTCGAGGTCGATGACGCCTCCGACGACCACCAGGGCGACGACATCTCCGTCGAGGCGATCGCCTCCTCCAACCCCGACTGGCTTCTCGTGCTCGACCGCGATGCGGTCTTCGCCGCCGAGACCCCCGACTACGTGCAGGCGTCCGAGATCCTCGAGAGCTCCGAGGCGCTCGCCGGCGTCACCGCCGTTGCCGACGAGCAGATCGTCTACATGCCCACGGACACCTACCTGAACGAGGGCATCCAGACGTACACCACGTTCCTCGAGGACCTCGCCGACGCGCTCGAGGCCGCGCAGAAGTAGGGCCGACCGGCGGCATCCGCTCCGAGCGGATGCCGCCGTCCGGCGTCGCATGATGACCCGCACCCACACCCGCACCGCATCCATCGAGTCGCCCCGTTCCGTCGGGCGGCTCTTCGACGTGAAGCTGCTCGTCGGCATCCTCGTCGTCGTCGCACTCCTCGTCGTGTCGCTCTTCACGGGCGTATACGACATCGCGGGGGCCGCGGACGGCGCGGAGATGTTCCAGATCACCCGCGTGCCGCGCACGATCGCTCTCGTCCTCGCGGGAGCCGCCATGGCGATGGCCGGGCTCGTGATGCAGCTCCTCACCCAGAACCGCTTCGTCGAACCCACGACCACCGGCACGACCGAGTGGGCAGGGCTCGGTCTGCTGACCGTCATGGTGCTGGTGCCGAACCCGTCGATCCCGTTGAGGATGACGGGCGCCATCATCGCCGCCTTCATCGGCACGATGGTCTTCTTCGCATTCCTGCGCCGCGTCTCCCTCCGGTCGTCGCTCATCGTCCCGATCGTCGGGATCATGCTCGGCGCCGTCGTCGGATCGGTGTCGACGTACTTCGCGCTCGTCACCGACTCGCTCCAGGCGATCGGCGTCTGGTTCGCCGGCAGCTTCACCTCGGTGCTCCGCGGGCAGTACGAGATGCTCTGGATCGTGGCGGTCGTCGGGGTCGTCGTCTTCATCGTGGCGGACCGCCTCACGATCGCCGGACTGGGGGAGGAGATCGCCACCAACGTCGGCGTGGACTACAACCGCGTGATCCTGCTCGGGACCGTGCTGATCGCCGTCACCACCGGAGTCGTCACGGTCGTCGTCGGCAACCTCCCGTTCCTCGGACTGATCGTGCCCAACATCGTCTCGATGGTCCGAGGAGACGACCTGCGCAGCAACCTGCCGTGGGTGTGTCTGCTGGGCATCGCGATCGTCACGGTCTGCGACATCATCGGCCGCACGATCATCATGCCGTTCGAGGTCCCGGTCTCGCTGATCCTCGGGATCGTCGGCGCGATCGTCTTCATCCTCCTCCTGCTGAGGCAGCGTCGTCGTGGCTAGCGCACTCGCGGTCGATGCCCGCACCTCCGGATCCTTCACGTCCGCGCATGCGCGCCGTCGCTACGCCCTGGTGCTGGGCGTCCTCATCGTCCTCTCCGCGGCCTTCGCCTTCGCCCTGCTCGCCTGGGACAACCCCATGCCGATCGGATCGCCGGGGTTCTGGCGCATCGCGAAGCTCCGCGTGACGAATGTGACCGTGATGGCAGTGGTCGCGGTGGCGCAGGCGATTGCGACCGTGAGCTTTCAGACGGTCACGAACAACCGCATCATCACGCCGTCGATCATGGGGTTCGAATCGCTCTATCGGGTGGTGCAGACGACTACGGTCTACCTGTTCGGCGTCGCAGGGCTCGTCGCGATCCAGGGCGTCTGGCAGTTCGGCCTGCAGGTCGTCATCATGGTGGGGCTCGCGATGGCGCTCTACGGATGGCTGCTGTCGGGGCGCTATGGAAACCTCCAGATCATGCTCCTGATCGGGATCATCATCGGCGGCGGACTCGGGGCGATATCGACCTTCATGCAGCGGCTGCTCACACCGAGCGAGTTCGACGTGCTGGCGGCTCGCCTGTTCGGCAACGTCTCCAACGCGGACGCGTCCTACCTGCCGCTCGCGATCCCGCTGTGCGTCGCCGCGTCCGCGCTGCTGTGGCTGCGGGCACGGCGGCTGAATCTCCTCGCGCTCGGACCCGACGTGTCGCGCTCGCTCGGACTCGACCACAAGCGCGAGCTCTATGCCGTGCTCTTTCTCGTCGCCGTGCTGATGGCGACCTCCACCGCGCTGGTGGGCCCGATGACGTTCCTCGGCTTCCTCGTCGCGACCCTCGCGTACCAGTTCGCCGATACATACGACCACCGGCTCATCTTCCCGGTGGCGGTGCTCACCGCCTTCACGATCCTCGCCGGGGCGTACTTCGTCATGAAGAACGTCTTCTACGCGCAGGGCATGGTGTCGATCCTCATCGAACTCGTCGGAGGAACCGTGTTCCTCGTCGTCATCCTCAGAAAGGGCAGGCTGTGATCACACTCGACGGCGTCCGCCGCGACTACAGCGACCAGGTCGCGATCGGCCCTGTGGACCTCCGGATCCCCTCCGGCGGCATCACGGCACTGATCGGTCCGAACGGCGCGGGAAAGTCGACTCTGCTGACGATGATCGGCCGGCTCGGCGGCATGGACGCCGGAGCGATCGAGATCGCCGGATACGACGTGGCGACCACGAAGTCGAAGGATCTCGCCAAGATCGTCTCGGTGCTGCGGCAGGAGAACCACTTCGTCACCCGTCTCACCGTGCGCCAGCTGGTGGGCTTCGGGCGCTTCCCGCATTCGAAGGGCCGGCTGACGCGCGCCGACGAGGAGCTCATTAGCAGAGCGATCGACTTCCTCGATCTCGGGGACCTCGAAGGTCGATACCTGGACGAGCTCTCCGGCGGCCAGCGACAGCGAGCCTACGTCGCCATGGTCCTGGCGCAGGACACCGAGTTCGTTCTGCTCGACGAGCCACTCAACAACCTCGACATGAAGCACGCCGTGCAGATGATGAAGCACCTGCGCCGGGCGTCAGAGGAGCTGGGGCGCACGATCGTCATCGTGCTGCATGACATCAACTTCGCGGGGCACTACGCCGACCACATCTGCGCCATGAAGGACGGAGCCGTCATCGAGTTCGGGGCGCCCGCCGAGATCATGACCGGCGACGTGCTCACCCGGGTGTTCGATACGCCCGTGCGGGTGGTCGAGGGGCCGTCCGGTCCGTTGGCGGTCTACTACTGACGCTCAGAGCTCGACGCCGTGGTCCTCGTCGTTGACGCCGGTGTTGTGGCCGCGCCGGGACTCGTAGCCGATGAACCAGCCGAGCCAGACGATCGCGGCGAGTAGGATGCCGAGCCAGACGTTCTGGAAGATCAGGCCGATCACGACACCGACGATGAGCAGCCCTGCCGTGACGGAGAAGCGGAGTGCGTTGCGGGACATGGCCTCAGCCTAGGGGCGATCCGCGCCGTGCGGCAGGGTCAGCGACTCCGATGATCTTCGGGGGAGAGCCGCGGCCCACGACGGGGTTCGCTCACCCTGCTCGCGAAGATGAGGCGGATCACTCGCTGCCGGTGGCCGGCCCACGGGGCGAGCAGCTCGAGCATCCCGTCGTCATCCGTGCGGTGGCCCGTGAGGGCATAGCCGACCTGATGGGCCAGGTGGTAGTCCCCGACGCTCACGGCGTCAGGATCGCCGAGGGCTCTGATGCGGGTCTCGGCCGAGGTCCAGATGCCGACGCCCGGCAAGCTCGTCAGCACGCGATCGCGCTCCTCGCCGGTGGGGGCGGCCAGAAGTGCGCGCGAGACGCTCTCAGCGCGCTCGGCGGCGCGCACGACGGTCTTCGACTGCGGCGGCTGCACCGCGACCCGGTGCCAGTCCCACGACGGGATGCGGCGCCACTGCGCGGCGGTGGGGGCGGTGTACATCGGCCTCGGGGTGGGACCGGGTGCGCGCTCGCCGAACTTCGTGACGAGCTGTCTCCATGCGCGGAACGCCTCGAGGCCGGTCACCTTCTGCTCGATGATCGCGCACGCGAGAGCGTCGAACACGACGCCCGTGCGAGCCAGGCGGATGCCGACCGACCGGCGTGCGACGTCGGCGATCAGCGGATGATGGGAGGGATCGAAGCCGGTGGGGTCGTCGTTCGCGCCGCACAGCTCCGGGACGCTGTCGAGCGCGTGCTCCGCTCCCTCGCCCCACGCCGTGGCGATGATCTCGTCGCCGCGGGCGCGCAGCGCGAGTGCGGCAGGACCGAGCGGCGTTCGCAGCGTGCGCCAGATCACCGGGCCGTCGAACACCATGGTCGGGTCGCCGGGCCCCCGTCGCAGCATGCCCACCGTCGCGCGGAGATCGACGGGTGCGGCCGGCCGATACACGGTCTCGCGCGGCGCGCCGCGGGAGGCCGCATCGGCGGCTCCGGCATCCGCGGTCAGGGTCATGCGCCCACCATACGTGGCGGGGCTGACACTCGGATCAGAAGCGGTCGGGCGAGGGCGTTCCGTGGCCGTAGCGGATGACGACGTCGGCGTGTCGGTCGAAGCGGTAGCCGATGCCGCGCACGGTGCGGACGATGTCCTCGTAGCGGCCGAGCTTCGCGCGCAGACGCCGCACGTGCACGTCGATCGTGCGCTCGCCGGGAGTCTCGTCGTCCTGCGCCTGCCAGAGCGCGGAGACCAGCTCGCTGCGCTCGATCGTCCGTCCTTCACGGAGCACGAGGTACTGCAGCAGCTCGAACTCCTTGTAGGTGAACGCCGCGGACTCGCCGTCGATCAGCACGCGCTTGCGCGAGATGTCGACCACGACGCCGCCTTCTTCGTCGGTCGCCTCCTCTTCGGCAGCGGCCTTGGTGCGTGCGATCGCACCCGGCTCGTGCAGTGCGAGACGGACGACGTCGAGGTCGCGGCCGCCGGAGCCGTGCGGGGCCAGGGCGACGGTGGCGTGCGTCTCGGCACCCGGTGCGAGCTCGGCGAGGGTGCGGCGCAGAGCGTCGACCAGGAGCGGGAGGCTGACGCCGGCTTCGGCCGCCTTGATCTCGTCGAGACCGACGTAGAGGGCGAATCCTCGCGGCGAGCGGACGGCGGGAAGATCTGCATCGAGCGGTGCGGCGGGCTCCGACGAGACGGTGCGGACGGCGGTGGCGGCGGCGGGACGCTCGAGAAGTGCGATGTTCGACATGATGATGTAGTCCTCAGGACGTGAGCCGGAAGAAGGCTCTGATGCGTTGCATGAATGACCGGGCGAGCCGGGAAGCGAGCACGGGGTGGGTGCTCGGAGACCAGTCCTCGCAGATCGCGAGAAGTCAGGTCAGACGGAGTGGCTGTTCGTTCAGC
Source organism: Microbacterium sp. LMC-P-041 (assembly GCF_030209555.1). Lineage (NCBI taxonomy): Bacteria > Bacillati > Actinomycetota > Actinomycetes > Micrococcales > Microbacteriaceae > Microbacterium > Microbacterium sp. LMC-P-041. The sequence continues at coordinate 228,493 of NZ_JARVRV010000008.1, read as the reverse complement.
GACACATTCGGCAACACATGCCAACGCGACCGGGCATCATCATCCCGGCAGTCCTGTTCGCCTCCTGGGCGGACAAAGGGCTTGCGTTGGTAGTCATGGGGGGATTATGTCGGAAGAAGTCCGCGCGTGTCAAAACGGCCGCCGGCCGGGGAGCGAGGCGTAACGTGGAGAAGGTGACCACTTCGACCCTCGCTGCCGGCTTCATCCTCACTGATGAGAAGGACGCCTCGCGGTACACGCTGACGCGCGACGGGCAGCTCGTCAGCGTGCTCGACTATCGCGACGACGGGAACACGATCGCCCTGACGCGAGCCTTCACCATCCCGACTTTCCGCGGCCACGGCTACGCGGGCGTCGTCGTGGAGGGAGCAGTCGCCGAGATCGAGGAGCGCGGAGATCGCAAGGTCGACGCCGTGTGCTGGTATGTCGCCGACTGGTTCCAGGCGCATCCCGAGCACGCGTCTCTGCTGCGCTCGCGCTGACGCATCGACGTGTGACGCTGTGTTACGCGGCGTCATTCCTCCGGTAATATGGATGCTCTGCTCAGCCCCGTCGGCTGAGGTGGTCAGGCGCTGACGCGCGCTGGTCCGAGGCTCGAAACCTCCGGCATCGTCCCCGACACCGGAGGTTCTTCCATGTCATCGTCCCTGCGCGCCCGCCCCCAGACACGGTGGTGGGCGCTCGTCGTCATCTCCCTCACGCAGCTGATCGTCGTCCTCGACGGCACCATCGTCAGCATCGCCCTGCCGCAGGCGCAGGCATCGCTCGGTCTGAGCGACGGCCAGCGTCAGTGGGTGGTCACGGCCTACGCCCTCGCCTTCGGCGCGCTGCTTCTGCTCGGAGGACGCATCGCCGACTACCTCGGTCGCAAGCGCACCTTCATGATCGGGATGGTGGGCTTCGGCGCGGCGTCCCTGTTCGGCGGCCTCGCGCAGTCCGGCTGGGAGCTGATCCTCGCGCGCGGCCTCCAGGGGGTCTTCGCCGCGCTCCTCGCTCCCGCCGCCCTCGCTCTCCTCACCGTGACCTTCCCCTCCGGGAAGGAGCGCAACACGGCGTTCGCCGTCTTCGGGACGGTCGCAGGAACAGGAGCGGCCGTCGGTCTGCTCCTGGGCGGATTCCTCACGGAGTTCACCGATTGGCGCTGGTGCCTGCTCGTCAACCTGTTCTTCGTCGCGATCGGACTGATCGGCGGAGCGCTCTTCCTGACGGAGAGCAAGGCGGACGGCGACAACCGCTACGACGTCTGGGGCGCGATCACCGTGACCCTCGGTCTCGGCTCCCTCGTCTACGGGTTCAGCCTCGCCGAGAACGGCTGGGGCGACCCGCTCACCATCACCTTCCTCGTGCTCGGAGTCGTGCTGCTCGCCGCGTTCGTCTGGGTCGAGAGCCGCGTGGCCCAGCCGCTCCTTCCGCTGCGGGTCGTCGCGGACCGGGTCAGGGGTGGTGCGTTCCTGATCCAGGGCGTGGCCGGAGCGATCATGATCGGCGCGACGCTCTACCTGACCTTCCACCTGCAGTTCGTGCTCGGGATGGGCGCGCTTCAGGCGGGCGCGGCGACCCTGCCGCTGCCGATCGCCACGATGATCATCGCCCCGATCGCGACCAAGCTGCTCGGAGTGATCGGACCGCGGCCGATGATGATCGTCGGACCGCTCATCGCCGCGGCGGGTCTGTTCCTGTTGTCGGGCATCACCCCGGACGGCGCCTACCTGGTGCAGATCGCCCCGGCGCTCGTGCTGCTCGGCGTCGGCATGGGCTTCGTCTTCATCCCGCTGCAGAACCTCGCTCTCACCGGAGTGGCTCCGCATGACGCGGGCATCGCGTCGGCAGTCGCCAACTCGGCCATGCAGATCGGCGGATCGATCGGCCTGTCGGTGTTCACAGCCGTGTACGCCGCGTCGGTCGGAGGGCACGCCCAGGCGGATCTCGACCCCGGGCAGCTGACCGACGCTTACGGCTGGGTCTTCATCGTCGCGTCGATCCTCATGCTCGTCGCCGCGGTGATCGCCGCGGTGATGGTGCGGGGCACGAAGGACGAGCTGATGCCGGCGCAGCCGGGACTGGCCGTCGCTGCGCACTGACGTCGTCGTGGCGTCCTCTCTCGGCCGGATCGCGGAGATCTCGATGCGGGGAACGGGCGCCACGGCACGCCTCGGACCGAATGTCGGTGGGGGTTCGTAGCGTGTGAGTATGCGAATCCTGCACACCTCCGACTGGCACATCGGCCGCACCTTCCATGGCAACTCGACCATGGACGCGCTGGCCGAGGTGCTCGGGGCGCTCACGGCGCAGGTTCGCGACCACGCGGTCGACGTCGTCATCGTCGCCGGCGACGTGTTCGACTCGGCGACCCCCGCCGGCCCCGCGTACACGCTTCTCGGTGACGCTCTCGTGGCGCTGCACGAGACGGGGGCCCGTGTGATCGTCACGAGCGGCAACCACGACTCCGCCGCGCGGCTGGGGTTCCAGGCGCGACTGCTGCGTGACGGCATTCATGTGCTGACCGACCCCCTCGCGATCGGCACTCCGGTGACACTGACAGACGCCGACGGCCCCGTGCACTTCTTCGGCATCCCCTACCTCGAGCCCGCCATCGTCCGACAGCACTGGAATGGGGCCGAACTGCGCACGCAGGCGCAGACGCTGGCGCACGCCATGGACCTCGTACGGGTCGGTATGAATGAACACCCCGGCCGGTCCGTCGCGATCGCCCACTGCTTCTCCGCCGGGGTCGACGCCACGGTGGGCCTCGAGCGCGAGGTCCGGCAGGGCGGTCTCGACGTCGTGCCGCTGACCGTGTTCGACGGTCCCGACTACGTCGCCCTCGGTCACATCCACGGGCGCCAGCAGATCAGCGAGCGCGTGCGCTACTCGGGCGCCCCCCTGCATTACAGCTTCGGCGAGCAGAACAAGCCGCGCGGGTCCTGGCTGGTCGAGCTCGACGCGACCGGACTGGCATCGGTCGAGTGGCTCGAGCTCCCCGTGCCTCGCCGTCTCGTCACGCTCACGGGCACCCTCGAGGAGATCCTGTCGACCGAGAACGTCGCCGCTCACGCGGAGGACTGGGTCTGCGCGGTCTACACCGACGCGCTCGCCCAGACAGAGCCGATGCGCCGACTCCGTGAGCGGTATCCGCACTGCGCGATGGTGCAGCATCAGCCGTCCCAGACCTCGGAGACGATCGAGCGGTCGTACGTCGAGAGATTGCAGGGTGCCGTGACCGATCCTGAACGGATCGAGGCCTTCCTCGAGCACGTCCGCTCAGGACACGGGGCGACCGAGCGCGAGGCCGAGCTGATCCGCGAGGTGCTCGATGACCGCGTTCGTGCAGAAGCCCTCGTCTAGTCCGGTGGCCGCTCGACGCGAAGACTCTCCGACAGCGAAGGAGGCGCTCTGATGCAGCTGCACCTCCTCGAGGTCGAGGGCTTCGGGCCGTTCCGCGATCGTCAGGTCGTCGACTTCGACGCCTTCGCAGACGACGGCATCTTCCTGATCGCCGGTCGCACGGGAGCAGGCAAATCCAGCATCCTCGATGCGGTCTGCTTCGCTCTCTACGGTGGGGTGCCACGGTACGAGGGCGGCGAGAAGCGACTGCGCAGCGACCACTGCGAGCCCGACGACGTCACCGAGGTCGTCGTCGAGTTCAGCACTCCGGCAGGCCGATACCGGGTCACACGTTCGCCCGAGTACGAGCGGCCCAAGAAGCGTGGCGGCGGAATGACGGTGCAGTCGGCAGCCGTGCAGCTCGACACGCTGGTCGGCGGCGAGTGGATCGGACTCGCTGCGAAGGAACGCGAGGCAGCCTACGAACTCGACGAGATCCTGCAGCTCAGCCGTGAGCAGTTCCTGCAGGTGATCCTGCTCGCGCAGAACCGCTTCTCGGAGTTCCTGCTCGCCGGCAGTCGTGAGCGGCAGGCGCTGCTGCGGCGGCTGTTCGGCACCGAGCGGTTCGAGGACATGCAGACGCGTTTCGACGAGCGACGCAAGGCGGCGGAGCGGTCACTCGGAGCCCGTCTCGCCACCGTGTCAGCCCGCCTCGACGAAGGCGAGCGACTGGTCGACAACGCCGACCTCGGGCATGACAGCGACGCGCAGGGAGGCGACACCGCATCGAGTGAGGCGGAGTCCCTCGTGATGACGACGGACGAGCGTCTCGACCGTCTGCGTCGCGCTCAGGCTCGAGCGGACTACCGCGCCGAGCGTCGCGCGGCGGAGCGTGTCGACGCCGAGAAGGAGTCGGATGCCGCGGATGCGGCGCTCGCGACGCTGCGAGACGAGCAGAGGGCGCAGATCGAGCGCGATCGTGCCAGGGCAGCGCTCGATCGTCTCGAGGCCGAGGAGCCTCGGATCGCGGACGCGCGCACGGAACTGCACGAGGCTCGGACTGCGGAGCTTCTTCGGGGCCCGATCACGGCCGCGGCGACGGCGTCTTCTGCGCTCGATGCTTCGGTCGAAGCCGAGAAGCGCGCACGCGCCGTGTGGGCGGCTCACGACATCGTCACGGACGATCTCGCGGAATGGGCGGCTGAACGCACCAGGCAGACGGGCACGTGGCAGCGGGCGGCGGAACTGGAGGGTTCCGCGTCCGCTCTCGACGCCGAACTCACCGCGGCCGCGGATGCCGTGGCGGCGGCGACCGCGCGGATCGAGGCCGCGGAGGCCGATCGCCTCGCTCTTCCGGGACAGCTCGAACAGCTCACTCTCGACCGTGACGCCGCGAGGCAGCGTGCCGATCGCGTCGCGGATCTGGCTGCAGCGCGAGATGGTGCCGCCGTGCGGCATGCGGCGGCGCTCGAGGCGGAACGCCTCCGCGTCGCGCACGGCGGCGCGGAGCGAGAGCTCGCTGAGGCCAGCGCCGCGCTCGCCGCGGCCCAGACGGCGCTGGCTCAGCTCAGACAGCGGCGCCTCGACGGCATCGCGGGAGAGCTGGCGGCTTCCCTGCAGGACGACGAGGCGTGTCCGGTATGCGGATCCCCCGAGCATCCCGCTCCCGCCGTGCACACGGATCCGGTGTCCGCCGACGACGTCGACGAAGCCGAGACCGAGCGCGACATCATCGCCCGGCGTGAGCGGGACGCCGCCGAGCACGTGTCCTCGCTGCGTGCGGATCTCGCCGCCGCAGTCACCCGGGCCGACGGCCGAGCAGCCGATGAGGCTGCCACAGAGTTGCACGACGCGACCGCCGCACACGCGGAGAGCGTCGAGGCCTCGCACGAGCGGACGAGGCTCGAACAGCGGCGCGACGCCCTGATCGAACGCATCCGGCGGCTCGAGATCGATCGCGAACGTCACACCGCCGCGCTGGCCGCAGCCCGCGAGGAGCACTCGCTCGTGGCTCAGCGCATGGCCGAGGCGCGTCAGGCGATCGCCGACGCGAAAGGACCGTTCGACTCCGTGGCAGCGCGGCTCGCTGCGACGCTCGATGAAGTTCAGGCTGCTCTCGCGCTGGTCGAGGCGTCGGCCGAACGTGAGCGCAGAGCAGAGGCGGCGACCGCGGCGATGCTCGAGCGGGACGCCGCACTCGCCGCGTCCGAGTTTCCCGACGTGGCCGCTGTCGAGCGGGCGCTGCGCTCCGCCGCTTCCCAGGCGGCGCTCGAGAGCCGGATCACGCAGCATGCCGTGCTCAGAGAGAAGGAGCGCGCGATCCTCCTCGACCTCGAACTGCGCACGCTGCCCGAGGAGCCGATCGATCTCGATCCCGCCGAGCTGAGGTCCCTCGCCGCTCGGCAGCGCTGGTCGGCAGCGGTCGACGAAGCCGGGCGAGCTGCCGCCGTGGCGGAGCAGCTCGCGGCACTCATCGAGGCCGCCGCCGCCGAGCACGCGCGCACCGCGGAGGACGCCGCCGAGTACGAAGTCCTGCAGAACCTGGCCGACACCATCGCCGGGCGCGGTGCGAACACGCGCAAGATGACCCTCGAGACGTTCGTGCTGGCCGCAGAGCTCGAGGAGATCGTCGAGGCGGCCAATCGACGCCTCGGTGACATGTCGACCGGGCGCTACCAACTGCGTCACTCCGACGCGCTCGCCGCGCGCGGCGCGGCATCCGGGCTCGGGATCGTCGTGTTCGACGCATTCACCGGCCAGACAAGGCCAGCGCAGTCCCTGTCAGGAGGCGAGACGTTCCTGAGTTCGCTCGCCCTCGCTCTCGGACTCGCCGAGGTGGTCACGGCGCGAGCCGGCGGCATCCGTCTCGACACCCTCTTCATCGACGAGGGGTTCGGATCCCTCGACGGCGACACGCTCGACGTCGCTATGCGCACCCTCGACGAGCTCCGACAGGGCGGTCGCACCGTCGGGGTGATCAGCCACGTCGAGGCGATGCAGGAGCAGATCCCCGCGCAGCTCTCCGTACGCGCGACGCCGAACGGGCCGAGCGTCATCGAGACGCGCTGAGACCCCGCACCGACGCGGTGCGTGTCTCAGACGCCGTACTCCCGACGGATCACCTCGCGCAGCTGCACGCTGCAGCGGGCGATCGCCTCGCGGAAGTCGACGAGCGCACCGTCCTCGGCTCGATCGGAGATCGCACGGAAAGCACGGATCGGCACCCCGAACTTCCCGGCGACCCAGATGTACGCATAGGTCTCCATGTCGACCAGTCCCGCACCGGACGGCCGGATGACGGCCGTGATCCCCGCATCGCCGACGAAGCTGTCTCCGGTCGCGATCAGCACACCCTCGCGGCCCGTCGACACGCGCGCCGGCAGAGACACGTGCTGCCCTGCGACACCGTCGAGGTCGAACACGTCATGCTGCAGCGCGCTGCCGATCTCGTGGACCGTCGCCTCGAGTTCAGGGTCGATCCCACCGGCGGTGCCGACGACCACGACCTCGGAGTACTCCTTGGCGTCGAGCGCACGGGTCAGGGCGTAGACGGCCTGCATCTTGCCCTCGCCGGTCACGAGCTGGTCGAATCCCTCGAGCTCTTCCGGGAACGCTGCGAGTTCGGAGGCCATGGCTGCGACGAGAAGTTTCACTCCGCCATCCTCTCAGGTGCATCGGCCGCCGCGGAGTCACGCGCGTGCGATCCACGTCATCTCGATGTAACACTGGAGGAGGATACTGACGTCGGGTAGACCGGAGGAACACATGACCCTGCAGCAGCAGATCTCTGAAGCGCTCGGCGTGAGGGCCGAGATCGACCCCGAGATCGAGGTGGAGCGCCGCGTGCAGTTCCTCGTCGACTACCTGCGCACCACCGGCGCGAAAGGTTTCGTGCTCGGCATCTCGGGCGGTCAGGACTCGACACTCGCCGGTCGTCTGGCGCAGCTCGCCGTCGAGCGGGTGCGAGCAGAGGGCGGGGAGGCGAAGTTCCTCGCCGTCCGGCTGCCGTACCGCATCCAGAAGGACGCGGCGGATGCCCAGGCAGCACTCGAGTTCATCGAGCCGGATGCGTCGGTCGAGGTGAACATCCAGAACGGCGTCGACGGCGTCGAGGAGGACATCGAGTTCGCCGTCACGAGCGACATCAGCGACTTCAATCGCGGCAACATCAAGGCGCGAGTGCGCATGGTGACGCAGTACGCGCTGGCCGGCCACGACGGTCTGCTCGTGATCGGCACCGACCACGCGGCTGAGGCCGTGACGGGCTTCTACACGAAGTTCGGCGACGGGGCCGCCGACATCCTCCCGCTCTCCGGGCTCACCAAGAGGCAGGGGCGTTCGCTTCTCCTGCTCCTCGACGCTCCCGACCAGCTCGCCTACAAGGTGCCCACCGCCGATCTGCTCGACGGTCAGCCCGGTCGCGCCGATGAGGACGAGCTCGGACTCACCTACGAGCAGATCGACGACTTCCTCGAAGGGCGCCAGGTCGACCCGGAGGTCGCCGGGCGCATCGAGTCGCGCTATCTCGCCACCCAGCACAAGCGCAACCTGCCCGTGACGCCCGACGACTCCTGGTGGCGCTGAGCGGCCCATCGTGATCCCGTGTCGGATGCCGCGGCTAGTGTCGAAGTGTCCGACAGAACGGGAGCATCGTGCGGATCGACACTCAGGCGCAGCGCGTCATCTGGAGCGCGAGCGACCTCAAGGCGGCCGCCGAATGCGAGTTCGCGTGGTGCCGTGCGATCGACGCCAAGCTGGGGCGGGTCCCCGCGGTCGACGAGCCCGAAGACGCGACTCTGGCGCGGGCGGCGCTGCTCGGAGACGTGCATGAGCGGAACGTCTTGGCGCGCTATCTCGATGATCTCGGCGCCGATCGGGTGCATCTCGTCGAGAAGGTGTCGTCCGTCGACGCAGTTGCCCTGGCGGCGGCGGTCGAAGAGACGGTTCAGGCACTCGGCTCCGACGCTGTCGTCGTCTTCCAGGCGGCTTTCGCTACACCCGAGTTCGTGGGATTCGCAGATTTCCTGAAGCGCGACGACGACGGTCGCTGGCGGGTGCAGGATTCGAAGCTCGCCCGAAAAGCGCGGGTCACGGCCCTCATGCAGCTCGCGGCATATGTCGATCAGCTCGATCGGCTCGGCATCCCACGATCCGACGAGGTCGACCTCATCCTCGGCGACGGCTCAGTGAGCACCCACTCCGTCGACGACCTCCTTCCGTTGTTCCAGGTGCGACGGGCGCGTCTGCGCGCGCTCATCGCAGATCGTCGCATCGACGACGGTTCCGCCGGGGCGGCGCTGGCGTGGGGCGACGACCGCGGCGATCTCGAGGTCGTGGCGTGCGGGCGCTGCGCCACCTGCGAGGAACAGGTGATCGCGCACCGAGATCTCCTCATGGTCGCCCGCATGCGGCCCGTGCAGCGTGCGCGACTGAGAGCCGCCGGCATCGAGACCATCGACGCCTTGGCAGAGGCGCCCACGCCCCCTGACGGCATGAACACCGACACGTTCGAGACTCTGAGGGCACAGGCCCGACTGCAGATCCAGGCGGATGCCGACGGTGCGCCGACCTACGACGTGCACTACGCGGCCGCGATCCATACGCTCCCGGTGCCGAGCCACGGAGACATCTTCTTCGACTTCGAGGGTGACCCTCTCTACACCGAGCCGGCGCCGGACGGTCAGGCTCACTGGGGGATCGACTACCTCTTCGGATGGGTCGACAACTCCGATCAGTACACCGCGCTCTGGGCACACGATTTCGCGGCGGAACGCGAGGCGTTCGAGAGGTTCCTCGACTTCGTGAAGCTGCGGCGCGCGGCTCATCCGGGCATGCACATCTATCACTACGCCCCGTATGAGACCTCGCACCTCGTGGCCATGGCGGCGCGGCACGGCGTCCGTGAGGGCGAGATCGATCGACTGCTGCGTGAAGGAGTGTTCGTCGACCTGTATCCGCTCGTGCTGCGGACCGTGCGGGTCGGCACGAGGTCGTACTCCATCAAGAAGCTCGAGCCTCTCTACATGGGCGCGGATGTGCGCACGAGCGACGTCCAGAAGGGCGATGACTCGATCGTGCAGTACGTCGCGGCTCGAGAGCTCGCGGCGGCGGGGGAGCAGGAAGAAGCGGATGCCGTATTCGCCGACCTCGCCGACTACAACCGCTACGACTGCGTCTCCACCCGGCGCCTCCGCAACTGGCTGATCGACATCGCGAGGGCTGAGGGCGTGAATCCGGCGCCGCCGGATGAAGCGGACGAGGTGATCTACGAGCCGTCACCGCGCTCGGTGTCACTGCTCGCCGATGCGGAGCGCGCGGTCGACGCAGGCGACGACGGTCAGGTGCATCGCATCGCGGCCGCGGCGATCGACTACTTCCCGCGCGAGGCGAAGAGCTTCTGGGTCTCGCACTTCCAGCGACTGCGCGAACCCGTCACGATGTGGGACGGCACGCGTGACGTCGTGCGCATCGACCGCGCCTCATCGCGCGTGCAGAGGGACTGGAGCATCGGCGAGGGCCGACGGGTGATGTCGCGCGACATCGAGATCCGCGGCGAGGTGTCGCCGGGCACCACTCTGGGCGCCGGCGCGCAGCCGTTCGCCCTGTATCCGGTGCCGGCTCCCTTCGACACCGAGGCACCGTCACGAGCGGTGCATGTCCCTCACACCGTCACGGTCGCCGAGGTGCTCGACGACGGCTATCTGATCACCGAGACGGCGATCCAGGGGCAGACCTGGGACGAGCTTCCCCTCGCTCTCACTCCGGCTGCGCCGCCACGCGTCGTCTCGCTGCAGGGCGCGATCGATGAGTGGGCGGACTCCGTCCACGCGGCCGCACCCGGGTTCCCGCGTGACGCGGCCACCGACGTGCTTCGTCGCATCCCTCCGCGCACGCTGTCCGGTCGTCGGCTGCCCGAGCAGGGCGACGACGTGATCGACGCCATGGTCCGAGGCGTGCTCGATCTCGATCGCAGCTACCTCGCCGTGCAGGGCCCCCCGGGGACCGGCAAGACCTACACGGGCTCGCAGGTGATCGCCCGGCTGGTGAAGGAGCACGGATTCCGGATCGGTGTCGTGGCGCAGTCCCACGCGATCATCGAGAACCTCCTCGAACGAGTCGTCGCCGACGGTGTGCCGGCGAGTCAGGTCGGCAAGGCTCCGAAAGACCCCTCCGTCGAGCCGGGCTACACCGTCATCCCCAAGAACGGCATGGCGTCATTCCTCGCCGAGCACGCCGAGCACGGTGCGGTCGTCGGCGGCACAGCGTGGGACTTCAGCAACACCGCCCGCGTCGAGCGCGGAGGGCTCGATCTCCTCGTGGTCGACGAAGCAGGGCAGTTCTCGCTCGCGTCGACGATCGCCGTCGCGGCCGGAGCGAAGAACCTGCTGCTCCTCGGAGACCCGCAGCAGCTTCCTCAGGTCAGTCAGGGCGCGCACCCCGAGCCGGTCGACACCTCGGCGCTCGGCTGGGTCATGGACGGCGACGCGGTCATCAAGCCCGATCACGGCTACTTCCTCGCGAGATCGTGGCGCATGCATCCGTTCGTCGCGGCCCCGGTGTCCAGGCTCGCGTACGCGGGCCAGCTCGCCTCGGCACCCGGAACCGAGAGGCGGTCGATCGACGGCGTCGACGCGGGGCTCCACGTCGTCCCGCTGCGGCATCGAGGCAACGCCACAGAGTCGCCGGAAGAGGCGGCCGAAGTGGTGGCGCTGGTACGCGGTCTCGTCGGACGCACGTTCACCGACAATGACGCAGAGTCCACGGCGCGCCCGCTGGCGCAGAACGACATCATCGTCGTCGCGCCGTACAACGCCCAGCGTCAGACCGTGCACGATGCGCTCGCCGCGGCGGGCTTCCACGACGTCCCGGTCGGCACGGTCGACAACTTCCAGGGCAAGGAGGCGGTGGTCTCGATCACCTCGCTCGCGGCGTCCAGCGGACGCGATGCTCCGCGAGGCCCGGAGTTCCTCCTGCTGCAGAATCGGTTGAACGTGGCGATCTCGAGGGCGCAGGTCGCGGCGTACCTCATCCACTCACCGGCCCTGCTCGACGATCTTCCGCGCACTCCCGAGGGGGTCGCTCGGATGAGCGCCTTCGCGCGTCTGGTCGGAGCGGCGAGCTGAGGTCGCCGTCGGCAGAGGAGAGCGATGACTCACACGATCGATGATGTCCTGCGAGCCTCGGCCGCGTGGGTGTGGTTTCCCCGCGGCAGCGAGCAGCAGCGGAGCCATCTGCAGCTGGTGCGGTATCCGACGCGATTCGGTGGCGGAGTGCGCGGCTCTCAGGTCGACTCGGATGCGGATGCCGCAACCGTCGTAGAACACGCCATCGACCGCACGAGGGCGTGGGACGAGAGCGAGCTGCGGTTCTGGACCAACGCGTCCGACCGCCCCGATCTCGAAGCCGAGCTCCGCAAGCGCGGAGCCGAGCACATCGACACCGTGGCCGTCTTCGCGAGCCGGATCGACAGAGCCACGATCGACAGCGCCGCGAGCGATGTCCCGCCTGAAGCCAGGGCGGAGGTCGTGCGAACGCTCGAGCAGGTTCGCGAAGTCGACGCGATCAATGTGCCGGTCTGGAAGCAGCAGCCGCTCGATGACGAAGGCCTACGCATCGAACTCGACGAGATCACATCGGCGTACGACGCAGGCACGCAGGTGCGTGTTCTCGCCCGTCTCGGCGCGGACGGCGAGGCGGTCAGCACGGGCGGCTGCACGATCGTCGACGGCTTCGCACGTCTGTGGGGAGCGGCGACGATCGAGCAGGCACGGGGACGAGGAGCCTACCGTGCCGTCCTCGTGGAGCGGCTTCGCCAGAGCGCGGCGCGGGGAGCGACCACAGCGCTGGTGAAGGGGCGCACCGCCACCTCCGCGCCGATCCTCGCGCGAGCGGGTTTCACGAAGTACGGCGAGGAGCGCTGCTACCTCCTGAGGGTGTGAGTCACACGACGCGGCTGTTCGAGCGCGGTCAGACGCCGGTGCCGCCGAGTTCGTCGCGCACGATTCGCGCTCCCGCTGACAGGGCGCTCATCTTGTCGAGAGCGACGCGCCTCGGTAGGGGCGCCATCCCGCAGTTCGAGCTGGGGATGAGCAGGTCCGCATCGACGAACTCGAGCGCGCGCCGCAGGGTGTCGGCGACTTCTTCCGGAGTCTCGATCTGCTCGCTCGCGACGTCGATCGCGCCGAGCATCACCTTCTTGCCGCGGATCAGCTCGATGAGGTCGAGCGGCACGTGGGAGTGGTGGCTCTCCAGCGAGACGATGTCGATGGTGGATCGCTGCAGAAGGGGGAACGACTCCTCGTACTGCCTCCACTCGGCTCCGAGGGTCGCCTTCCAATCGTTGTTGGCCTTGATCCCGTAGCCGTAGCAGATGTGGACCGCGGTCTCCGCACGCAGTCCTTCTGCTGCCCGCTCCAGAGCAGCGACGCCCCAGTCCTTCATCTCGTCGAAGAACACGTTGAACGCGGGCTCGTCGAACTGGATGATGTCGACTCCGGCTGCCTCGAGCTCTTTCGCCTCCTGATTGAGGATCGTCGCGAACTCCCATGCCAGCTTCTCGCGGCTGCGGTAGTGGCGGTCCGACAGCGTGTCGATCATCGTCATCGGGCCAGGCAGCGCCCACTTGATCGGCTGGTCGGTCTGCTGGCGCAGAAAGGCCGCGTCGTCCACGAACACGGGCGCGCGGCGGCTCACTGCGCCGACGACGGTCGGCACGCTCGCGTCATAGCGATCGCGGATGCGGACCGTCTCCCGATTCTCGAAGTCGACTCCGTCGAGATGCTCGATGAAGGTGGTGACGAAGTGCTGACGGGTCTGCTCCCCGTCGCTGATGATGTCGATCCCGCGTCGACGCTGCTCGTGCACTGCGGCGCGCAGGGCGTCATGCTTGCCCTCCGCGAGCGCATCGCCCTGCAGCTCCCACGGCGACCAGAGGACTTCGGGCCGGGCGAGCCACGCCGGCTTGGGCAGACTTCCGACGATCGAGGTGGGGAGGAGTTCTCGCACGGTCGACGATCCGCGGCCGGTCATCGGACCGCAACGGGGGAGGCGGACGCGGGGGAGGACGGAGCGGGATACCCGGCAGCCCACCGGTCCAGCACCGTCCGGTGCGGCGTGACGAAGTGCTCATCGGCGTAGCGTCCCTGCACGACGGCGAGCTGGCTGCGCTCCTCGCGGTCGTACGTGATCTCCGTCTGCTGATAGTCGTCGTGGGCGAGGCTCGGACGGTAGACGCTCTCGGCCGGCGCATTCGCGTTGTAGATCTCAGGCCGGTAGATCTTCTGGAAGGTCTCCATGGTGCTGATCGTGCCGATGAGCTGCAGATCGGAGTAGTCGCTCAGGAGGTCGCCGCGGAAGTAGAAGGCGAGGGGGGCGACGCTGCCGCGTGGCATGAAGTAGCGGACCTGCAGCCCCATCTTCCCGAAGTACTCGTCGGTGAGCGAGAAGGAGTCCTGCACGTACTCGGCGCCGAGCACGGGGTGGTGGTTGCCGTTGCGGTGATAGGTCCTGCTGGTCGAGACGCTGATGCAGATCACCGGCAGGGTCGAGAAGCGCTCCTGGTACGCCTCGGACTCGAGGAAATGCTGGAAGAGCTTGCCGTGCAGCACGCCGAAGTCGTCGGGAGTGGAGAATCCGCCGGCGGCCGCGCTCGCCGCAGGCAGGACGACGCTGAAGTCGTAGTCGCGGAGGTAGGAGGAGAAGTTGTTTCCCACGATCCCATGGTGGCGTTCGCCGGTCAGCCGGTCGACGATGTGGACGTCGAGCACCTCGAGCACCGGGAACTCCTCGTCGTTGCCATCGGCGAATCGCAACTGCACCGAGACGATGTCGAGCTCGACCGTGTAGCGCTCGTCGCCGCCCGCGAGGTCGTTGAAGCGACGGTCGATCATCTCCAGGGCGTTGCGGAGGTTCTGCTGGCGGCGCTCGCCGCGCGCGAGGTTGGCGAAGTTCGTGGTGATGCGCGAGCTGTCGGACGGGGCATAGTCCTCGTCGAAGCGAGTGGTCGTGATGCTGAACGTGATCTCGTTCGCCATGAGGGGCCAATCCGGGGGAGGGGAGGCCCATCGGGCCTCGCGAAAGCGGTGATCTCATAGTGCAGCCTTGCCGGAGCTATCGGGTAATTCGGCTCCGCTATGCGGTGATATAGCCTTCTCCTATGCCTAGGCGATCGAGCGGGATCACACTGCAACAGCTCCAGTACTTCATCGAGGTCGCTGCGGAGGGGTCCATCACCGCGGCGGCCGACGTGCTCTATGTCGCGCAGCCCACGATGTCCGCGGCGATGAAAGACCTCGAGAGCCGAGTCGGACGCGATCTGCTCACCCGGTCGGCGCGAGGGGTGACGCTCACGAGCGACGGCACGGAGTTCCTCGGGTATGCCAGACAGATCGTCGAGCAGGCCGAGCTTCTCGAGCAGCGCTACCTCGGGCGGCCACCGTCGCGCCGCCTCCTCGGGGTCTCCACCCAGCATTACTCCTTCGCCGTCGACGCATTCGTGCGGATGGTCAAGCGCTCGAGCGCCGCCGAATACGAGTTCTCGCTCCGCGAGACCCGCACGTGGGACATCATCGAGGATGTGCGGACGCTCCGCAGCGAACTCGGCATCCTCTTCCGCAACGACTTCAACCGCAACGTCATCGACAAGCTCCTGCGGGACTCGGGTCTCGCATTCCATCCGCTCTTCATCGCCGAGCCGCACATCTTCGTCTCACGGCGGAACGCACTCGCGTCGCGAGACCGTGCGACCCTCGACGATCTCGTCGGCCTTCCGCGTCTCACCTTCGACCAGGGCGCGAACAACTCGTTCTACTTCGCGGAGGAGATCCTCTCGACCCTCTCAAGTGCGCGGGAGATCCGGGTCTCCGATCGAGCGACGATCTTCAACCTGATGATCGGTCTCGACGGATACACGATCTCGACCGGCATCATCAGCGACGATCTCGATCCCGAGATCGTCGCCGTGCCCCTCGACGTCGACGAGCGCATCGAGATCGGCTGGATCGGACGCACGGCCATACCGCTCACCGAACAGGCTCAGCAGTACCTCGGCGAGGTGCGAGACGTGGTGGCGAGCTTCGGCGTGCCCCTTCTCGAGGACGAACCGCGCGAGCCGGAGATCCGTCAGACGGTGCCGTAGAGCCGATCGCCGGCGTCGCCGAGTCCGGGCACGATGTAGCCCTTCTCATTGAGGCGCTCATCCAGGGCCCCGAGCACGATCGTCACGTCGCGGTCTCCGACGAGCGCCTCGATGGCGGCGAGGCCTTCGGGAGTGCCGAGCAGGCAGATCGCTGTGACGTCCTTGGCCCCGCGGTCGAAGAGGAACTGGATGGCGGCAGCCAGCGAGCCGCCGGTCGCGAGCATCGGATCGATCGCGAAGCACTGACGATCGCTCAGGTCGTCGGGAAGGCGCTCGGCGTAGGTGGTCGGCTCGAAGGTCTCCTCGTCGCGGACCATGCCCAGGAACCCGACCTCTGCCGTCGGCAGCAGCTTCACCAGGCCCTCGAGCATGCCGAGGCCGGCGCGCAGGATCGGCACGACGATCGGACGGGGCTCCGAGATCTTCACGCCCATCGTCGTCGTCACGGGAGTGGTGATCTCGACCGGACTGACCTTCACGTTGCGGGTCGCCTCATACGCGAGAAGCGTCACGAGCTCTTCGGTCAGCTGCCGGAAGACGGGCGACGGGGTGCGATGGTCGCGCAGCACCGAGAGCTTGTGAGTGACGAGAGGGTGGTCGGCGACGTGGACACGCATGGATACAGGCTAATGCGCCGGGGGCTCCGGTACGACATCGGATGCCGTCGGCTGCCCGAGCGGCTGTCGTAGGCTCGATGCATGACCGCCTCCGACGCCCGTGCGATGCGACGCGCGCTCGAGCTCGCGGCCGAGGCGTCGGCGGCCTCGGAGATCCCGGTCGGCGCGGTGGTGCTCGACGCAGAGGGCCGGATCATCGCCGAAGGACGCAATCATCGTGAGGCGACCCACGACCCCACGGGGCACGCCGAGATCGCGGCGCTGCGGTCGGCTGCGGCGTCCGTCGGCTCGTGGAATCTCGACGGCCACACCCTCGTCGTGACCCTCGAGCCCTGCCTGATGTGCGCGGGCGCGATCCTGCAGGCCCGGATCGGGCGGGTCGTCTTCGGCGCGTGGGACGATAAGGCGGGGGCAGCCGGATCCATGTACGACGTGCTGCGCGACCGTCGGCTGCCGTACCGCGCCGAGGTCGTCGGCGGGGTCGAAGCGGATGCCGCCACGGCCCTGCTGCGGAGCTTCTTCGAGCAGCGGCGCTGACGGCTACGGCACCCCGCGCGCGATCAGTCGGAGGACTTGAGCACGAAGACGTCGGTCGACGGCTCGGGGTCGAGCGACGGCCGGTACACGTCGGGCTCGATGTAGATCACGCGTGCGATCGGAAGAGCCTCGCGGATGCGGGCCTCGATCGCATCGATGTCGACAGCTGCCTCGCGCAGCGGCTTGTTCGCGTTGAGTGCGATCTTCGCCGCGACCATGAGCTCGTCCGGGCCCAGGTAGAGGGTCTTCATGTGGATGATCTTCTCGATCTCGTCGCCCGCGTTGATCGCGTCGACGATGCGATCGTGATCGGCCTGCGTGGCGCCCTCGCCCACGAGGAGGCTCTTCGTCTCGACGCCGAGCACGATCGCGATGAGCACGAGCAGGATGCCGATCATCAATGTGCCGAGTGCGTCGAACAGCGGGTTTCCGGTGATCACGGTGAGCCCGACGCCGAGCAGTGCAAACGTGAGACCGGTGAGTGCCCCGACGTCCTCGAGGAGCACGACGGGGAGCTCCGGCGCCTTCGCGCGGCGCACGAACGACACCCAGGACTGGCCCGTGTCACGGACGAGATTGCTCTCTCTGACGGCGGTGCGCAGCGAGAACGACTCGAGGCCGATCGCGACCACCAGCACGACGATCGGCAGCCACCACCACGTCTTGTCGAGTTCATGCGGGTGCGTGAGCTTGTCGATCGCCTCGTAGATCGCGAACAGACCTCCGACGGAGAACAGGATGATCGACACCACGAACGCGGCGACGTACCGTTCCCGCCCGTAGCCGAAGGGGTGCGCCCTGTCCGCCTCGCGCTTCGCCTTGCGTCCGCCCAGCATGAGCAGCAGCTGGTTGCCCGAGTCGGCGACCGAGTGGATCGCCTCGGCGAGCATCGATGCGGATCCCGACAGCGCCCACGCGAGGAACTTCGCCAGGGCTATGCCCAGGTTCGCCAGGAACGCCGCGAGAATGGCCTTGCCGCCGCCGGATGCACTCATGCGTCGAGTCTAGATCGGCTCGTCCGTGGTCGCCCGGTGCGCCCGCCGTAGGATGGCGACATGGCTGACTCGCTTCCCGCTCTCGCGTTCCTCGGTGCCGGATCGATGGGCGGCGCGATCCTCCGAGGGGTGGTCGCATCCGGCATCCAGGTCGACGGGGGAATCACCGCGACGAACCGCACGCCCGAGAAGGCGGCGGCCCTCGCCGACCTCGACGGGGTCAGGAGCATCGCCCTGTCCGAGACCACCGACGGCAACGCGGATGCGGTCGCGAAGGCTCGCATCGTCCTCGTCGGGGTGAAGCCCGCGATGGTGCCCGATCTGCTGCGCGAGATCGCCTCGCATCTGGCCGACGACGCGATCGTCGTGAGCCTCGCCGCGGGAGTCACGATCCAGACCTTCGCCGACAACCTCGGCGCCGACGTGCGGGTCATCCGATCGATGCCGAACACGCCCTCGACAGTTGGCAAGGGAGTCACCGGTCTGGCCGCGGGGGCGGCGGCATCCGACGACGATCTCGCCCTCGTGCACCGCCTCTTCGCCACCGTGGGCGCGGTCGTCGAGGTTCCCGAATCGCAGATCGACGCACTCTCGACGATCTCGGGTTCCGGCCCCGCCTACGTCTACCTGCTCATCGAGGAGCTGACCAAGGCAGCCGTCGGAATGGGCTTCAGCGAGAGCGACGCGCGGGTCATGGTGGAGCAGACCTTCATCGGCGCCACTGCGCTGCTCGATGCGTCGGGTGAGGAGCCGTCCGAGCTCCGCCGCAGGGTCACGAGCCCCAAGGGCACCACCGAGAAGGCCGTGGCGGTGCTGCAGGACGCGCACCTCGATCGCACCTTCGCGGATGCCGCCGCTGCCGCGCTCGCACGCGCGAAGGAACTCGCGGCCGGAGCCTGACATGCAGCTGCGGTTCTCCGGGGAGATCTGGTTCTGGCGCGGTCCCGCGCCGTTCCATTTCGTCACCGTGCCGCCGGCGGAGAGCGAGATGATCGGTGAGGTCGCGAGCGTCGTCACCTACGGATGGGGGATGATCCCCGCATCCGTCACGATCGGCGACACGACGGTGACCACCGCCCTCTGGCCCAAGGACGGCGGCTACATCGTGCCGATCAAGAAGGCCCTGCAAGACCGTGAGGGCGTCGGCGTCGAGGACCTCGTCGAGATCGCGCTCGACATCGACGCCTGACGTCCGTCGCGCGGATGCCGGTCAGCGGTCGAGGGCGGCGAAGCGCTCGATGTCGCTGTTGGTGCCCGAGACGATGATCAGATCGTGGTTGGTCACGATCGTGTTCGCCTCGGCGTAGCGGAACGGCTTGCCCGGGCTCTTCACTCCCACGACCGTGACCTTGTACTTGCTGCGCACGCCGGACTCGTTCAGACCCACGCCGCGGATGAACTTCGGCGGGTACATCTTGGCCAGCACGAAGTCGTCGTCGAAGCGGATGAAGTCGAGCATCCGGCCGGAGACGAGGTGCGCGACGCGCTCACCGGCTTCTCGCTCGGGGTAGATGACGTGGTTGGCGCCGACGCGGGCGAGGATCTTGCCGTGCGACTGCGAGACCGCCTTGGCCCAGATCTGCGGCACCTTGAGATCGACGAGGTTCGCGGTGATCAGCACCGACGCCTCGATCGACGAGCCGACGGCGACGACGGCGACCTGGAAGTCCTGCGCGCCGATCTGCCGCAGGGCGTCGATGTTCTTGGCGTCGGCCTGCACCGTGTGCGTGACGCGGTCCGACCATTTCTGCACGAGCTCGAGGTTGTCGTCGATCGCCAGGACCTCGCGGTCGAGACGATCGAGTTCGCCTGCGCAGGCGGCACCGAACCGGCCGAGACCGATGACGAGGACGGGAGCGTCGCCCCGGAGGACTTCAACCAACGATCGGCCTTTCCACGGGCAGTGAGTAGTACTGCGTTCGCGATGTCGCGGCGACGGCCGCGGCGAGAGTCACTGTACCAACGCGCCCCATGAAGATGGTGGTCGCGAGGACGTACGAACCGGCGTCGGGGAGATCGGCGGTGAGGCCGGTCGAGAGTCCGACGGTGGCGAAAGCCGAGATGACGTCGAAGAGGACGTGGCTGATGTCCGCCTTGGTGATCTGGGCGATGATGATCGTCGAGAGCGCCACGATCGTGGCTCCCCAGGCGACGACGCTCAACGCGACGCGCTGCACGTCGCTGGGGATGCGACGGCCGAACGCCTCGACGGACTGACGGCCCTTGGCCTCGGACCACACCGCGATCGCGAGCACCGCCAGGGTCGTCACCTTGATTCCGCCTGCGGTGGAGGCCGAGCCGCCGCCGACGAACATCAGCATGCTCGCGGCGAGGAGGGATGAGCCGTTCAGATCGTCCATCTCGATCACGTTGAAGCCGCCCGACCTCGTCATCGCGGACAGGAAGAACGCCTGGAAGGTCGTGTCCGCGGCATCCATCGACCCGAACGTCTTCGGGTTCGCGTACTCGAGGATCAGGAAGACGGCGGCGCCGAGCACGAAGAGCAGCACCGTGGTGACCAGGGTGAGCTTGGTGTGCAGCGACCACTTCTTCACGTGCCACACGTGCTTGGCCAGGGTGTAGATCACCGGGAAGCCGATGCTGCCGAGGAACACGCCGGCCATCAGCAGCGTGAGGACGAGATAGTCGTCGGCGAACACGGCGACTCCGCCGGCGTTCGGCGCGAAGCCGGTGTTGGTGAAGGCCATCGCGGCGAAGTAGGGGGCCTCCCAGAGCGCTGCGATCGGCTCGACCCCGGCCATCACGAGTGCGGGGTAGAGGAGGACCGCGAGCACGCCCTCGATGATCAGCGCGGAGACGGCCACGGTCGTCAGGAGCTGACCGACTTCGCCCAGCCGGACGGTCTGGCTCTCGTTCACCACGCCACCGTGCGCGCGAAGGGGGTTGGTGTCTCCCGCGGCGAGGAGCTTGGCGCGGAGTCCCAGTCTCTTGGAGATGAGCATGCCCATCAACGAGGCGAGGGTGAGAACGCCGAGCGCGCCGATGTTGACGCCGATGAAGATCAGCACGTGACCGAAGGGCGACCAGTACGTCGCCATGTCGACGGTCGCGAGTCCCGTGACGCAGATGGTGGAGACCGCGGTGAACAGTGCATCCGCCAACGGCGTGACCGTGCGCGAGGCCGAGGCGATCGGCAGCGAGAGCAGCACCGTGAAGACCAGGATGAGCAGCGCGAAGATGACGATCGCGAAGCGCGAGGGCGACGACGTGATGATGTGCTTGCCCCAGGAGGCGGCGTTCTGGAGACGCTGTCGAGGCGACGACGCCGAAACGATGCCCGACATCGCGTCCCCCTTCGATCTTCCTGCTCCGACGTACGCGGATGCACGGCGCTGATCGCCGAGCCTTCGTCATGGTACTCCGTGCCGGGGACGACTACCCTGATCACATGACGGACATCTTCGACGTGATCGCAGACGGTACGAGGCGAGACATTCTCCAGCTTCTCCTGCGACGCACCGCCGAAGGGGACGCCGGAACGAGCGTGAGCCAGATCGTCGCCGACCTCGGCATCAGCCAGCCGACCGTCTCGAAGCATCTGAAGGTCCTGCGCGAGGCCGAGCTGGTCAGCGTCCGCGAAGACGGGCAGCGTCGTTTCTACAGCTTGGCCGTCGAGCCGCTCGAGGCCGTCGACGACTGGCTCGTGCCCTTCCTCATGGATGCCTACGGCGACGACGCACCCGACATCGACTACCCCGGACTGCCGCTGCCCGACGGAGCCGCACACGCGGCCGAGGTCGTCGGCCGTGCCGCGGCATCGGCCAAGCACGTGGTCGCGACGGCTCTCAAGCGTCTCGGCGGCTGATCGCGGCCGGAGACACACATCGCCCCTGACGATCGGGGGGCGTGTCGTCAGGGGCGAGGCCGCGGGCCCCAGCCCGCGTGACTCGGATGGTGCCATCGTGAGTCGTGTGGTCAGCCTCGCAGGGCAGTCTGAGCGGTTCCGGCATACGTCCTATGTCTCCGCTGTGACCTCGCCCGTTCCGCCGGCCGTGCGCGGATTCGGGACCTTTCCCGTGCGCGCCTTCGCGACCATCGGGGATGCACACTGATCACACAGGCCACATGGGTTTACACGTGTCCCACCTTGCCCATAGAGTGTGCACACAATCCAGAAAGGGGTACGTGGGATGCCCGAGGTTCCAGATGTCCGGTTCCTTACGGTGGCCGAGGTCGCCGAACTCATGCGTGTGTCGAAGATGACGGTCTATCGGATGGTGCACGCTGGGGAGCTGCCAGCCATCCGCTTCGGTCGCAGTTTCCGTGTTCCGGAATCCGCGGTCGCCGAGGCCCTGCAGCGACCGATAGCTGACGTCGGCTGACGTCCTCGGCGTCGTCTCGTGAGCGCGTGCAGCAGACGCTCCACGGTTTGCTAGACTGATCCGAGGCATTTTTCCGTGCCCGTACCCGGGTGTCCGTCACCGACGACACCCAGCCACTGACTTAGTGAGGTTTCCGTGGGTTCTGTCATCAAGAAGCGCCGCAAGCGCATGGCGAAGAAGAAGCACCGCAAGCTGCTTCGTAAGACTCGCCACCAGCGTCGCAACAAGAAGTAAGCGACCAGACACGAGCGCCTGTCTCCGGACGGGCGCTTTGTGTCTCTGCCCCCGGTTTCCCACTCGTCGCAGGAGCATGCCATGAAGTCGATCACCGTCACCGAGCTCGCCGAGCGGTCGAACACCCCGCTCATCGATGTCCGAGAGGTGGATGAGTTCGCCGCCGGTCACGTACCCGGGGCCGTCAACATCCCGATGTCCGAGATCGGCAACCGGCTCGAAGAGCTGCCCGCAGAGTCGTTCGACGTCATCTGCCAAGCGGGTGGGCGGTCGGCGCGCGTCGTCGAAGCGCTCGAGTCCCGCGGATACGACGCCACCAACGTCGAGGGCGGAACGGGCGAGTGGATCGCGCAGGGCCGCGATATCGAGGTGCCGTCGGCGTGACCACGCTGACCCTCATCGGCAAGCCGGACTGCCATCTCTGCGATGTCGCGTCCGAGATCATCGACGCCGTCGTCGCCGACCTGCCTGACGCGGCAGCCGAGCGCATCGAGATCGTGGAGGCCTCGATCGCCGACGATCCTGTGCTCTACGAGCTGTGGTGGGAGAAGATCCCCGTCGTCCTGATCGACGGCGACCTGCACGCGCACTGGCGTCTGTCCGCCGACCGACTGCGCGACGCGCTCGAATCAGCCGTGCAGCAGGACGCACTCGAGAAGGAAGCCCGATGATCCGTCACGTCGTCACCTGGAAGCTCGCAGCCGACGATGCGGCGACACGCGCCGAGCAGGCCGCCGAGGTCGCCCGTCGTCTGAACGCTCTCGACGGCGTCGTACCGCAGCTGCGCTCGATCACCGCGGGCGCGAACGTCGCCTATCCCGACGCGAACTGGGACGTCACCCTCGTCGCGGACGTCGATTCGATCGCTGCTCTCGAGGAGTATCAGGTGCACCCGGCGCACGAAGAGGTCGTGGCGTACGTGCGCTCGGTCGTCGCCTCCCGTGTGGCCGTCGACTTCGAACTCTGAACCTCTGATCGGCGGTTCTCGGTGTGATGAGCGCAGGGGGAATCGCAGGAGAGACCACTTGGCGTGACATCACGATCGCCTGGGCATCGCCCTCGCAGCTGCACGATTTCACTGAAGCCGATGCCGCGGCGATGGGTCAGCGGGAACGCCTCCGCGAGCTGAGCGGCAGCCGTGCCCAGGCGTTCCTCGCCGGCAGGGCACTGATGCGCGCCCTCGTGCGCCGGATCACCGGAACGCACGACGTCGTCATCTCGAGCCGCTGTGCCAGGTGCGGGGCGGACCATGGTCGGCCGCGCGCCGACGGCGTCTTGCTCAGCGTGAGTCATGCGGAGGGTCTCGTCGTCGTCGCAGTGGCTCCGGCAGCGGTGGGGACTGCGGCGTCGCTCGGCGTCGATGTCGAGCAGGCATCTGCGGCCGGCCGGGTCGACGAGCTGCGAACGATGTTCCCTGACGTCGCAGCCCCGGATCTCGCGGGGTGGACACGCATCGAGGCGGCGGTCAAGGCGGATGGTCGCGGATTCGAGACAGAGCCGTCAGAGGTGCTCCTCCGACTGCGCGCGAACACGGATCCCTGCGTGTGGTCGGCAGCGCTTCCGGGTCGTGCCGCCACGATCGACGTCACGACGCTGGTCGGCCCACCGGGGTACGTGCTGAGCGTCGCTCGGGGGTGATCCCGCTCGGTCTCAGGACCGGGATGCAGGAAGTGCGGGCAGCGGGAGTTCGTCGATCCAGGTCCGCACCAGGGTGCGCGCCTGGTCGTCGGCCACCTCGCCGACGAGGCCGAGGAAGTCGTCGCTGGTGACAGCGAGTCGCGCGAACCGCGCGGTCCACTCCCGCGTCAGAGCGAAGAACCGCTCATCGCCGATCGTGAGTCGCAGGGCATGCAGGGTGAGGGCGCCGCGCTTGTAGACGCGATCGTCGAACATGTCGTTCGGACCGGGATCCGAGAGCAGCAGATCCTGGGCGAGGCCGCGGAGGGCGGCGTGATGGACCAGAGCGTTCTCGTGGGCGGTCGACGCGCCGGACGCTTCCGACCACAGCCACTCGGCGTAGCAGGCGAATCCCTCGTTCAGCCAGATGTCCCGCCAGCGGGCGACGCCGACGCTGTTGCCGAACCACTGGTGCGCGAGCTCATGCGCGATCAGGCGCTCGCTGCCCCCGGCTCCGTCGACGTGATTCGCACCGAAGATGGCCATGCCCTGCGCTTCGAGGGGGATCTCGAGATCGTCGGGTGTGATGACGACCTTGTAGGACTCGTAGGGATACGTGCCGAAGGCGTCGACGAACGTCTCCATCATGTGCGGCAGCGGGGCGAAGTCGGAGCGCACGCGACCCGCGAGAGCCCGCGGGTGGAACAGACGCCCGGGAGTCGTGCCGAGAGCGACCCTGTCATCGTCGTACTGGCCGATCTGCACGGTCATCAGGTATGTCGCGGTCGGCACCGGCTGCTCGAAGATCCACCGGGTGCGACCGCGCTGCGTCGATCGCGTGGCTGCGCCGCCGCTGACAACGGTGTACTCGGGATCGGCCGTGAACTCCAACCGATACGTCGCCTTGTCCGAGGGCAGGTCGTTGCAGGGGAACCAGGTCGGCGCGCCGGTCGGCTGCGACGCGACGAGTACGCCGTCTTCGAGTTCTTCCCACCCGAGGAGCCCCCATCGAGTGCGCCGGGGCGACGGAGAACCGGAATACTCGACCGCGACCGTGAGCTCCTGACCGCTCGCCCGCTCGCCCCCGAAGACCACTTTGAGCCGCCGGTCGTCCTGTCTGAACGAGGCGGCGCGATCACCGACGACCCGCACCTTCGTGACTTTGAGCCCGACGAGGTCGAACGAGACGTGCTTCGCCGATTCCTGCATCTGCAGCCGGATCGTCGCCGTGCCCGCGATGCGGTTCGTGGTCACGCGATAGTCGATGGCCAGGTCGTAGTGCAGCACCCCGTAGCGCCGATCGCCGCTGTGCGGGGTGTAGGGGTCGACGGTCATGCGTTCGAGGCCTGGTAGGAGCGCACTTTGACGGCACGCCACGGCCCGATGGGGTTGCCGCTCCAACGACTGCCGATCGGCACGAACTCTCCCCGCATCACGAGTGAGGCGGGCCCGACCGTGGCATCCGATCCGATCGTGGCCGCGGGCAGGATCACGCTGTGCGGACCGAGGGTCGCACCGCTCTCGAGGGTCACTGCGTCGATGCTCATCACTCGATCATGGAACAGATGCGTCTGAACCACACATCCGCGGTTCACGGTCGCACCGTCCCCGAGGGTGACCAGGTCGGGCTCGGGCAGCCAGTAGCTGTCGGTCCAGACGCCTCGGCCGATCTTCGCGCCGAGGGTGCGCAGCCAGATGGCGAGTGCAGGAGTGCCCGATGCGGCGTTGGCGAACCAGGGTGCGGCCACCATCTCCGTGAAGGTGTCCGACACCTCCGTGCGCCACACGAAGCTCGACCAGAGCGGATGCTCGCCGGCACGGATCGGCCCCACGATCAGCCACTTGGCGGCGGTGGTGATCAGAGCGGCGAAGGCGCCTGCGGCGAGCATCACGGCGCTCGAGAGCAGCACAGCCCATGCGAGTCCCCAGGCCTCGACCACCGCGGCGAGCGTGAGCATCACACTCACTCCGATCGCGCAGGTCACGAACACCGGGATGATGCGGCACAGCTCCCACAGAGCCCGCGCGAGGCGGAGTCCCGGGCGCGGGCGATACGTGCGCTCGAGATCGGAGTCGTTCACCACACGGCGCAGTCGCGCGGCGGGCGAGCCCAGCCACGATGAGCCCGCCTTGGCCTTGGGCGGAGCGACGGACAGGACGGCGACGAGGCCGTCGCGAGGCACGTTGTGCCCGCCGGCGGCCATGCCGGAGTTGCCGAGGAACGCGCGCTTGCCGATGCGCGCGGTGCCCAGCCGCATCCATCCGCCCTGCAGCTCGTAGGTCGCGACCATGGTGTCGTCGGCGAGGAACGCTCCGTCGGCGATGGTCGTGAGCTTCGGGATGAGCAGCACGGTCGACGCCTCGACGTCGCGCCCGACCTCGGCCCCGAGGGCCCTGAGCCAGAAGGGAGTGGCACTGCTCGAGTACAGCGGGAAGAGGAAGGTACGGGCGGAATCGAGCAGACGCTCGGTCGTCCACGCCTGCCAGGCGATGCGCGAGCGCACCGGGTACACGCCTTCGCCGAGACCGGCTCCGAGCACACGCACGAGGACGAGCACGAGACCGGCGAAGACGAAGCCGGCGAGCAGCACTGCGGGAACCAGCAGCGCCAGGATGCTCGGGACGGCCGCTGTCAGGGAGTCGGACCCGCGCATGCCCAGCGCGAGCACCCAGGCGCCGGCGGCGAGCGAGAGGACAGGGAGGACGCCGAGCGCGGCGGAGGAGACGGCGTAGGCCCACAACCACCGGGTGCGGCTGGGTGGGCGACCCTCCGCGAACGGCCGTGACACTCCGCCGACGCGTGCCGCCGGCGATCCTGCCCAGCGCTGCCCGGCGCGGACCCGACCGAACACGGCTGAGCCGGGCGCGATCTCGGCGCCGCGACCGATCTTCGTGCCGGGGGCGAGGGTGCTGCGGGCGCCGATGGTCGCTCCCGCGCCGATGCGGATGCCGCCGATGCGCACGGTGTCGCCGTCGATCCAATAGCCGGTGAGGTCGACCTCGGGCTCGATGGAGGCTCCGGAGCCGATGTCGAGCATGCCCGTGATCGGCGGGACGGTGTGCAGATCGACATCTCGGTGGATGCGGGCGCCGAGAGCTCGTGCGTAGTAGACGACCCAGGGAGCACCGGCCAGGCCGACCGGGTCGACCTGCTGGGCGATCTGCTCCGCGAGCCACAGACGCAGATGCACTCCGCCGCCGCGCGGATAGTCGCCAGGGCGGAGTCCGGCGAGCAGCAGACGCGCGGCGACGGCGGCGATCGTCATCTTCCCCACCGGGGTGACGAAGATCAGCAGGCCGACGATGATCGTCCACACCGGAACAGCGGGCAGGAATTCGAATCCGGGGGACAGCCGCAGGAGCCAGCTCGCGGCGAGCAGGTAGAGCAGCCAGCGGATGCCGGTGAACACGAACAGCGGGAGACCCGCGATCGTCTGCACCCACTGCATCCGTCGGGGGGTCGGGACGGGCTGGCTGAAGACGCGTTCCTCGGCGTCCTCGTCATCGGCCTCATCGTCGACGGCATCCGACATCTGGCGCAGCCGCGGCAGATCGTAGACGTCGGTCATCGTGAACTCCGGCGCCCGGGTGCGCAGGCGGGAGACCAGCTGGGCGGCCGCGAGCGACCCGCCGCCGAGCTGGAAGAAGTCGGCGTCCTCGTCGCCCGGGCGCACGCCGAGCACGGCGAACCACTGCTCGGCGAGCCACGCCGCCGTGCCGGACAGGGACGAGTCGTTCGCGTCGCCGGAATCGAGCGGCCAGGGGAGAGCCGCCTTGTCGACCTTCCCGGACGTGCGGACGGGCAGGTCGTCGACGACGGCGAGCAGGGGGATCAGCGGAGCGGGAAGCGTCTCCGAGAGCTCACCACGCGCCACCCGCCGGTCGAACCCCTCGTCGGGCACGACATAGCCGACGAGGATCGGCATGCCCGTCTCGGTCTTCTGCACCACCACGGTCGCCGCCGAGACGGAGCTCAGCGCCTGCAGCGCCGCCTCGACCTCGCCGAGCTCGATGCGGCGGCCGCCGATCTTGACCTGGTCATCGGCGCGCCCCTGGAAGATCAGTCCCTCGGACTCGACCCGCACGACGTCGCCGGAGCGGTAGGCCCGGTCCCAGCCGAGAGTGGGCATGGGCGCGTACTTCTCGGCATCCTTCGCAGGGTCGAGGTACCGGGCGAGACCGACTCCGCCGATGATCAGCTCGCCGGTCTCGCCCTCGGCGACGCGCTGTCCGTCAGCATCGACCACGGCGAGCGACCACCCGTCGAGCGGGAGGCCGATGCGCACCGGACCTGTGCCGTCCATCAGCGAGGCGCAGGCCACCACCGTGGCCTCGGTCGGGCCGTAGGTGTTCCACACCTCACGTCCGTCCGACGCCAACCGGGCGACGAGCTCGGGCGGGCAGGCCTCCCCGCCGAAGATCAGCAGGCGCACGTTCTCGATCGCGTCCTGCGGCCAGAGGGCGGCGAGCGTCGGCACCGTCGAGACGACGGTGATGCCGTGGCCGAGCAGCCACGGCCCCAGGTCTTCGCCCGAGCGCACGAGAGCTCGCGGTGCGGGCACCAGGCAGGCGCCGTGGCCCCACGCGAGCCACATCTCCTCACAGGACGCGTCGAAGGCGACCGAGAGGCCTGCGAGCACGCGATCACCGGGACTCAGCGGTGCGGCCTGGAGGAACAGACGTGCCTCGGCGTCGACGAAGGCCGCGGCCGAACGGTGCGAGACCGCGACGCCCTTGGGCACGCCGGTCGACCCGGAGGTGAAGATGATCCAGGCGTCGTCGTCGACAGTCGGCGGCGCGACGATCGGGATCGCGGAGGTGCGCGGATGAGGTGACTCGCCGCCCAGGAGATCGACCGCCTCGGTCGCCCCGGCCGGCATGTAGCCGGCGTCGGTGATCGTGCCCACGATGCGGGCCTCGTGGAACACGAGATCGGCACGCTCCTGCGGGTCGTCGGCATCGACGGGGACATAGGCGGCACCCGCCGCGATGGTGCCGAGGATCGCGATGTACAGCTCGCGGTGTCCGGACGACATGCGGATGCCGACGCGGTCGCCGCGGCGCACGCCTCTCTCGTGCAGCAGGGCCGCCGTACGCCAGACGTGCGCGAGCAGCTCGGCGTAGCTGAGCGCCCCGTCCGCGTCCTCGATGGCCGAGGCGTCGGGGTATCGCCGGGTCGTCTCCTGAAGGATGTCGATCAGCGTGCGGGGAGGAGGCGCATCGGCGCCCCGGTCGAGCGCCTCCTGCACGTCAGCGCGCAAGGAGGTCGAGCAGAGCGGCCTTCGTCAGGCGCGAGTATCCGGTGCGGCCCTCGGCGCGGGCGCGGGCGCGCAGCTGGACCAGGGTCAGCGCGCTGAGCTCCGGTGCCGCTGCAGAGGTCTCTGTTGGTACCGGTGCCGGTGCCGGTGCCGGTGCTGGTGCTGGTGCCAGTGCGGGTGCCGACGTCGGGGTCGTGATCGTGACCGTCGGCTCGACGGTCGGAGCCGCGACCACGGCCTTCTTGGCCACGGCCTTCTTGGCCACGGCCTTCTTGGCCACGGCCTTCTTGGGGGCCTTCTTCGGGGCCGGCTGCTTCGCATCCGGCGTCGGCTCGACGGCGGACTTCTTGTCGGCCTTCTTCTGATCCTTCTTCGCCGCGGACTTCCTGTCCGACGCCTTCTTCTCGGCCTCCAGGCGTGCGGTGGCCTGGGTGAGGCGCGCGGTCGCCGCGGTCGCCGACTTCGCGACCTTCTTGGGCCGATCCGCGACCTTCTTCTTCGAGACTTTCGCCGCGTCCTTCGCGTCCTCGACGAGAGGCTTCAGCTTCTTGGCGTCCTTCTTGGGCAGGGACTTGATCAGCTTCTTCGCATCCTTCGCCGCATCCTTCGCCGCGTCGAGAGCGGCTTCGGCGGTGCGCTGTGCTGAGGTCTTCTTTGCCATGATCGGGTCTCCTCTGAGTCCGGAGCGTGTCGGCTCGGGCTGTCGGCACAGAGGATACTCAGGCAAGGTGAACAATCGGTGCCGCATCGTGCGTAACACGCCCGTCATATTCGGTCACACTTGCAACACAAATGTGATCCGCAGAAGGCGGCCGACGGCGGGTTCGGCCCGGTGGTGCATGTTTAGATGTTCTCCTACCCGTCCGTGGGGAACCACACCCTCGTCCTTCAGGAGCTGACATGCAGCGTCGCAACATCATCGCCGGGATCGCGCTCGCCGCGACCGCCACCCTCGCCCTCGCCGGATGCGCGACCGGCGGCAGTGACGCGGGATCGGGTGAGCCTGCGGCCGGCGACGAGTACGACCTCATCGAGGCGGGCACCCTGACGGTCTGCTCCGACATCCCTTACGCACCGTTCGAGTTCGAGGGCGGCGACAACGGCACGGGTTACACCGGCTTCGACATCGACCTGCTCGACGCGATCGCGAAGGAGCTCGACCTGAAGCTCTCGGTGCAGGACGTCGGATTCGACGCGCTGCAGTCGGGCACCACGCTCGCCGCCGGACAGTGCGACGTCGGCGCCTCGGCCATGACGATCACCGACGAGCGCAAGGCGAACATCGACTTCTCCGAGCCGTACTACGAGTCGCTGCAGTCGCTGCTCGTGCGCACCGACTCGGGCATCGAATCGATCGACGATCTCTCGGGCAAGAACGTCGGCGTGCAGCAGGGCACCACCGGAGAGGCCTACGCGACCGAGAACGCCGAGGGCGCAGAACTCGTCCAGTACCCCTCCGACGGAGAGCTGTGGCCCGCGATGCAGGCCGGACAGATCGACGCGATCCTTCAGGACCAGCCGGTGAACCTCGAGCACGAGAAGGCCGACAGCGCGTACAAGATCGTCGAGGAGTACGAGACCGGCGAGTCGTACGGCTTCGCATACGCGAAGGGCGAGAAGGACGCTCTGCGCGAGGCGATCGACGGCGCGCTGCAGGATCTCCGCGACAGCGGCGACTACCAGACGATCTACGACACCTACTTCACCGCGAAGTAATCGGCGAGCGACGTAGGACAGGGAGACCTTGACAATGGCGTTGAGGCGCACCACGAAAAGCAAGCTGTATCGGTACACCGTCTATGCGGTGCTGATCGCGGTCGCCGTCTGGCTGATCGTCAGCACCGACTGGGCCCGCATCGCGCAGCTGTATTTCAACCCGGAGGTCGCGGCGAAGATGCTTCCGGGCATCATCACCACGGCGCTCGTGAACACTCTGTGGTTCACGGCCGTCGCGTTCGCCGGCGGTCTGCTGCTCGGCGTCGTGCTCGCGCTGCTGAAGCTGTCGTCCATCGGACCCTTCCGATGGATCGCGACGGCGTGGATCGAGCTCTTCCGCGGGCTTCCCGCGATCCTCACGATCTTCGCCATCGCGTTCATCCTGCCGATCGGACTCGGCGTGCCGGGCACGAAGCTCGGCGGACCGGTCGTGCTCGGCCTGATCGGTCTGATCCTGGTCGCATCGGCGTACATGGCCGAGACGATCCGCGCCGGCATCCAGGCCGTTCCGAAGGGGCAGACCGAGGCAGCACGTTCGCTCGGCATGTCGCCCATGAAGACGACGTTCTGGATCGTGGTCCCGCAGGGGTTCCGCATCATCATCCCGCCGCTGACCAACGAGTTCGTCCTGCTGCTGAAGGACACGTCGCTGCTCTTCGTGGCAGGTTCCTTCATCTGGTCGAAGGAGCTGACGAACTTCGCGCGTGACGCGAGCACGCAGAACGCGAACGGAACGCCGCTCATCATGGCGGCGGCCCTCTACCTGATCGTGACGATCCCCCTCACGCGCTTCAGCGCGTACCTGGAACGAAGGATGTCGAGGCAGCGATGATCACCGATCTGATTGACGTCCACGCCCCCGCGATCGACCTGCAGGGGCTCGTGAAGAGCTTCGGCGACAACGAGGTGCTCAAGGGCATCGACCTCACCGTCACCGCCGGAGAGGTCGTCTGCATCATCGGCCCGTCGGGCTCGGGCAAGTCGACGCTGCTGCGCTCGGTCAACCTGCTCGAGGAGCCGACCGGCGGCAAGGTGCTCATCGAGGGGATCGACATCACTGATCCCGATGTCGACATCGACCGGGTGCGCACCCGCATCGGCATGGTGTTCCAGAGCTTCAACCTCTTCCCCCACCTCGATGTGATGGGCAATCTCATGATCGCGCAGCAGCGCGTGAAGAAGCGGTCCAAGGCTGAGGCTGAGCGGGTCGCGAAGGAGATGCTCGGACGCGTCGGGCTCGCCGAGAAGGCGGACGCCTTTCCCGGACACCTGTCGGGCGGTCAGCAGCAGCGTGTCGCGATCGCGCGGGCGCTGTGCATGAACCCGGACATGATGCTGTTCGACGAGCCGACGTCGGCGCTCGACCCCGAGCTCGTCGGCGAGGTGCTGCAGGTCATGCGCTCGCTCGCGGACGAGGGCATGACGATGCTCGTCGTCACGCACGAGATGGGCTTCGCCCGCGAGGTCGGATCACGTCTGATCTTCATGGACGGCGGCTACATCGTCGAAGAGGGCGACCCGCGCGAGGTGCTCGCGAACCCGCAGCATCCGCGTACGCAGGACTTCCTGGCTCGCGTCCTCTGAGTTCGCGTCTCACCTGTCACGACGAGACCCCCTCCTGCTGAGTCAGCGCGAGGGGGTCTCGTGTGCGGAGAGTGCGGTGCGAGGTCAGGCCTCCACGACCTCGGCATCCGCGGCATTGCGGCGCACCGAGTCGATGCCGTTCAGCGCGGACGATTTCGACGAGTAGCCCTCGCTGATCGCGATCACCTCGCCGTTGCCGGACTTGAGGCGGAACCGGTACTCGCCGGACTTGTCGGTGTACAGCTCGAACGTGCCTGCCATGAGGTGTCCTTTCTCGACGGTGAGGAGGGCACGAGGCCCTCGAGCATCACGGTATCTCGGAGTACTGCGCCAGCGATAGGGTTCGGTCAGCCGCGCGGATGCACGGCGACGGGCTCGGGAGCGACGGCGATCCGCACGCGATCGCCGAAGGCCGGGTGGATGCCCGGAGCGTGCTGGAGGCGCACCAGCTCGCCTGATTCGGTGCGCACGAGCGTGCGGCGCATGCTGCCGAGGAACGTGCTCTCCTGCACCAGCGCATCGGTCGCGGCATCGGCCTCGGATGCGAAGTGCACGTTCTCCGGGCGCAGATACACGTCGACGGGCCCGTCGGCCGGCGACTGCAGGGGAAGCTTCTGACCCCACACGACCACGTGATCACCCTCGGCGACACCCGAGACGACGCTCGAGAGCCCGACGAAGGCGGCGACGCCCGCCGTGGACGGCGTCGTGTAGAGCTGCTCCGGGGTTCCGATCTGCTCGATGGTGCCGGCGTTCATCACGGCGATCCGGTCGGAGACCGCGAGGGCCTCCTCCTGGTCGTGCGTGACGAACACTGTGGTGATGCCGAGCCGCAGCTGGATGCGCCGGATCTCATCGCGCAGCTGCACCCGCACCTTCGCATCGAGGGCAGAGAGCGGCTCGTCGAGAAGCAGGACCTTCGGCTCGGTGACCAGAGCGCGGGCGAGCGCGACGCGCTGCTGCTGACCTCCGGAGAGCTGATGCGGGTAGCGATCGGCGAAGTCCGAGAGCCCCACGAGCGCGAGGGCGTCGAGGGCGCGCGTTGCCGCCTCGGCCTTGCCGACGCCGCGGCGACGCAGCCCGAACGCCGTGTTCTCCGCGACCCGCAGGTGCGGGAACAGGGAGTACGACTGGAACACCATGCCGATGTCCCGCTTGTTCGTGGGCACCCGCGAGACATCGTTGCCGCCGAGCAGCACCGCACCGCTGTCGAGCCCCTCGAGTCCGGCGAGCACGCGAAGCAGCGTCGTCTTGCCGCAGCCGGAGGGGCCGAGCAGCGAGACGAACTCACCGGGGGCGATGTCGAGATCGACGCCGTGCAGCACCGTGTTGCCCGAGTAGCTCTTCACGATGCCCTGCAGCTGCACGCGTGTGCCCTCTCCGGCTTCGGCGAGCAGCATGTTGTCGGCGGTCTGGGGGAGGGTCATGAGCGGGCCTTTCCGGTGCCGCGGGCGACGCGGCCGATGAGAAGCAGAAGCAGGAAGACGAACAGCAGCGCCAGCAGGGTGAAGATCGCCGGAGCGTACGGGTCCTGCTTCTGCACGACGACCATGGCCGTCTGGAACACCTGGCGGTTGAGGAGCGAGGCGATCGTGAACTCGCCGAGCACGACGGCGATCGAGATGAGAGACGCCGCGAGGAGTCCCTGACGCAGGTTGGGAGCGAGCACCTTCAGCACGACGGTAGGCCAGCCGGCGCCGAGGGATCGGGCGGCTTCGGCGAGCGTGCGCAGGTCGGCGGCGTCGATGGAGGCCTGGATCGAGCGGTACGCGAACGGCAGCACGGTGATGCCGTAGGCGAAGGCCAGCGTCCACGTGCCGGTGCCGAGGGTGCGTCCGATCTGCAGGTAGATCGGTGCGAGACCCACGACCAGCACGATCGCGGGGATCGAGATCGGCAGCAGCACGGCGAACTCGAAGACGGGTGTGAGCTTCGCGAAGCGCAGGTTCATCAGGATCATGGTCGGTGCGAGCAGCAGGAGCACGATCGCGACGGTCACGACCGCGAGGACCAGGGAGTTGCCCAGGCCCATCCAGATCGGCCTGATCGCCGCCGACTTCGCGGGATCGAAGAGCGCGGCCCACCGCTCGAGGCCGAGACTGCCGTCGGTCTGGCGCAGCGTGTAGAGCAGGGTCGAGACGAGCGGGATCGCGAAGAATGCGCCGACGACCACGCCGATGATCCAGCGGGTCGCGAGTGACGGGCCGAGGCGGTTCATGACTGCCACCTCGCGGCCCGACGCTGGATGAGCGAGTACAGGGCCATCACGACTCCCACGATGACGATCATGCCGAGCGCGAGCGCGCCGGCGAGATTCTCACGGCCGAGAAGGGTCTCGCTCGTGAGGGCGGCGCGGATCTGCAGCGGCACGATCTGCGAACCCTGACTGGCGAGGGCGGCGGCGGTGGCGTACGACGAGAAGGCGTTCGCGAAGAGCAGCAGGAGGCTCGCGAGGAACGAGGGTGCGAGCACGGGGACGCCGATGCGCAGCCAGAAGCTCGCGCGCGTGCCGCCGAGCGTGAGGTTCGCCTCGGCCCACTGCGGCTTGAGGGCTGCGAGGGCGGGCATGAAGGTGATCACCATGAGCGGGATCTGGAAGTAGATGTACGGGAGGATCAGCCCGGGAAGCTCGTAGAGCCACGTGCCGTTCGCGAAGATGTCGATACCGAGGTCGTTCTTGAGGAAGAGGGTGACGACCCCCTGGATGCCGATCGTGGCGATGAAGGCGAAGGCGAGCATCACGCCGCCGAACTGGGCGAGGACGCCGGCCGCAGCATCCACGGTCGAGCGCACGGCGCCGTCCGGGTTCATGCCGAGCAGGGCATAGCAGACCAGAGCACCCGCGATCGCGCCGACGACGGCGGTCAGTAGCGACAGGCCGGCGGAGTTGGCGAACGTGGTGAGGACGACGGGGTCTGCCAGGGCCGACAGGTTCGACCAGGTGAACGACCCGTCCTTCGTGAAGAAGCCGGAGCCGATCGCGAGGAGGGTGGGAACGGCGAGGAAGAGCACGACGTAAGCGGCGAACGGCACGAGACCGAGCCAGGCGACGGACGGCGCGGAGCGCTGGGCCCGCGACGAGGTCGCAGGCCCAGCGCTGTGCGCTGCGGGGGAGACGGGGGCGGATGCCGTGGCATCCGCCCCCGCTGCGGTGGCAGTCGTCACTGGACCGCCACGGCCCACTTCTCGCCGAGCAGCGTGCCGGCGTTCGTCGACTGCTCCTCGGTCGGGACGACCGTCTCGCTGGGGACCTCGGGAAGAGCAGCAGCCAGGTCGGCGTCGATGGTGCCGGCCTCGGTCATGGCCTCCATGCGGGCCGGGCGTGCGCCGCCCTTGAGCCACAGGTTCTGCACCTCGTCGCTGTAGAGGAACTCCTGCCACAGGCGTGCGGCGGCCGGGTTCGGAGCATCCTTGTTGATCGCCTGGTTGTAGTAGCCCGCGTAGCCCGTGCCGTCGAGGACGACGACCTTCCAGTCCTTGTTGTCGGTGGCGTGCGCCGCGTTCAGGTAGTCCCAGTCGAAGACGACAGGGGTCTCGCCGCTGGCCACGGTGGCGGTGGTCACATCGACCTTGAGCAGGTTGCCAGCCTTCTGGAGGTCGGAGAAGAAGTCGATGCCGGGCTGGAAGTCGTCGAGGGTGCCGTCGGACTGCACGGTCGCGAGGCCCACGGCGGCGAAGGCCGCGCCGGCCTGCGTCGGGTCTCCGTTGATGGCGACGGCGCCCTTGTAGGCGGCATCCTTCAGATCGTCGAGCGACGTGGGAGCCTCGAACTTCGAGGAGTCGTAGCCGATCGACATGTATCCGCCGTAGTCGCCGACGAAGAGGCCGGTCGGCTCCTTGAGAGCGTCGGGGATCTCGTCCCACGTCTGCACCTGGTACGGCGCGAAGACGTCGGTGTTCTGCAATGCGACGGTCAGACCCAGGTCGAACACGTCGGGCGCGGTGTCGAGGCCCTCGTTCGTCTTCGCAGCCTGGATCTCCTCGGCGCTCGACACGTCGGGAGAGGCCTCGTTGATCGTGATCTCGGGGTACTTCTCGGCGAAGAGGTCGAGGATCTCGCCGTAGTTCGCCCAGTCACGCGGAAGCGCGATGACGTTGAGCTGGCCCTCGGCCTTCGCGGCCTCTTCGAGGTCGGAGAAGGAACCGAAGTCCTCGACCGAGGTCGCGGATGCGGCGTCGACAGCGTCGCTGCCTGCGGCCGGGGTCTCCGCGCCGGTGGCGCAGGCGGTGAGACCCAGCGCGGCGGTCGTGAACAGGGCGATGCCGGCGCCGATTCGTGCGCGGCGGTGGAAGTTGGTCATCAGGGTCCTCTCGGTGCCCGGCGCTGTGAGCCGGATTCGGGTTGCGAGAGGACACTATGAGCCGAGGGTTGCCGATGATCGCGGCTCGGGTGAACGACAGGTGTCGAGGGTGTGACGGGTCGGACTGCAGTGGCGTTCGAGGTGCCGCGTGGTCTGACATCCTGGACGGATGGACATCGGCAGTGTGCTCGGGCTCGAACAGCTCACCTGGGGCACGCTGATCCTCGTCGTCGTCGCGGCCTTCGCTGCCGGGTGGATCGATGCGGTGGTGGGCGGCGGTGGTCTGCTGCAGCTCCCCGCCCTGCTGCTGATCCCCGGGATCTCGCCGATCCAGGCTCTCGCGACCAACAAGCTCGCGTCCGTGTTCGGCACGGCCACGAGCAGCGTCACCTACTACCGACGTGCGAAACCCGATATCCGCACGGCTCTGCCGATGGCCGCGATCGCCCTGGTCGGATCATTCGGGGGAGCTGCCGTCGCGACTGTTCTGCCGGCCGCCGCCTTCAAGCCGATCATCGTGGTCGCGCTGCTCGCCGTCGCGCTCTTCACGGCCTTCCGCCCGCAGATGGGCGCCGCGACGCGGCTGCGCTTCAGCGGGCACAAGCACCACATCATGGCTGGTCTGTCAGGGCTCGTGATCGGCTTCTACGACGGTCTGATCGGGCCGGGCACCGGCACGTTCCTGGTGATCTCGCTCGTCGCGCTGCTCGGCTACGACTTCCTGCAGGCGAGCGCGAAGGCGAAGATCGTCAACCTGGCCACGAACACCGGCGCCCTGCTGCTCTTCATCCCGCACGGCGCCGTGCTGTGGCTGCTCGGCGGCATCCTCGCGGTCGCGAACGTCGCCGGCAGCTACCTCGGATCCCGCATGGCCATCTCGCGCGGCACGACCTTCATCCGCGTCGTGTTCCTCGTCGTGGTGGTCGCCCTCATCGCCAAACTCGGCGTCGACGTGTGGACCGAGAACATCGTTCCGGCGCTCGCGCAGCTGCGCTGAGCATCCGCGCTGCCGCACCTCCGCCTCCGCGCCTGCGCTCCGGCATCCGCCTGCGCTCCGGCATCCGCTCGCCGTCCGCGCGGTGTTCTGCGCGTGTATCGGCCGGATTCGGCGAGTCCGGCCGATCCTGACGCATTCGGCCGAGCGGGGGATGCGCGCGGTGCATGCGTCCGGGATCCGGCCCGGCGCATACGCAGAGACCCCGCTCCGCTGAGCGGAACGGGGTCTCGGTGCGACGGGCGATGCGGCGTCAGGCCTCGTCGTCCTCGGGCTCGAAGTCGACGCCGGCCTCGGCGCGCTGCTCGGCCGTGATCGGTGCCGGAGCGGCTGTCAGCGGGTCGAACCCGTTGCCCGACTTCGGGAAGGCGATGACGTCGCGGATCGACTCGGTCTTCGACAGGTGCTGCAGCACGCGGTCCATGCCGAGGGCGATTCCACCGTGCGGCGGGGCGCCGAACTTGAAAGCGTCCAGCAGGAAGCCGAACTGCTCCTGCGCGACCTCGTCGCTGATGCCCATGACCTCGAACACGCGCTTCTGCACGTCTTCGCGGTGGATGCGGATCGATCCGCCGCCGAGCTCGGAGCCGTTGCACACGATGTCGTATGCATAGGCGAGAGCCGAACCGGGGTCGGTGTCGAACGTGTCCTGGAACTCCGGCTTCGGCCCCGTGAACGCGTGGTGCACGGCCGTCCAGGCTCCGGCGCCGACGGCGACGTCACCCGACGCCACGGCATCCGCTGCCGGCTCGAACATCGGAGCGTCGACGACCCACGTGAACGCGAACTCGTCGGGGTTCAGGAAGCCGAGACGACGTCCGATCTCGACGCGGGCGGCGCCGAGCAGTGCACGGCTCTCCTTCGTCGATCCGGCGGCGAAGAACACGCAGTCACCCGCGGATGCGCCGACGAACTCGGCGAGGCCCGCCTGCTCCGCCTCGGACAGGTTCTTGGCGGCGGGGCCGCCGAGCGAGCCGTCCTCGTTGAAGAGGACGTACGCGAGGCCACGCGCACCGCGCTGCTT
Organism: Microbacterium sp. LMC-P-041; assembly: GCF_030209555.1. Classification (NCBI taxonomy): domain Bacteria; kingdom Bacillati; phylum Actinomycetota; class Actinomycetes; order Micrococcales; family Microbacteriaceae; genus Microbacterium; species Microbacterium sp. LMC-P-041. Next base: position 189,813 of record NZ_JARVRV010000008.1, on the reverse strand, counting down.
GGCCCAGTCCTGCCACGCGTCGAGCTGCTTGCGGGGCTGGCTCGCACCGCCGGGCATGACGACCGCGCCGACGTACTCGGCCTGGAACACCCGGAACGGGGTCTCCGCGAAGTACTCGGTCGCCTCGACCAGCTCGAGTCCGAAGCGCAGGTCGGGCTTGTCGGAGCCGTACTTGGCCATCGCCTCGGCGTAGGTCATGCGGGGCAGCGGGGTCTGCACATCGACGCCGATGGTCTTCCACATCGCGACGATGAGCGACTCCATCAGCGTGATGACGTCTTCCTGGTCGACGAAGCTCATCTCGATGTCGAGCTGCGTGAACTCCGGCTGGCGGTCGGCGCGGAAGTCCTCGTCGCGGTAGCAGCGGGCGATCTGGTAGTACTTCTCGACGCCGCCGACCATGAGCAGCTGCTTGAACAGCTGCGGCGACTGCGGCAGGGCGTACCAGCTGCCCGGGTGCAGACGGGCGGGCACGACGAAGTCGCGGGCGCCCTCGGGCGTCGAGCGCGTGAGGGTCGGCGTCTCGACCTCGGTGAAGTCCTCGCCGTGCAGCACATCGCGGACGGCCTTGTAGACGTTCGAGCGCAGACGCAGAGCGGATGCCGCGGCGGGGCGACGCAGGTCGAGATAGCGGTACTTGAGGCGCGCCTCCTCGCCGACCGTCTCGGTGTCGGCGACGGCGGTCGACACCTGGAACGGCAGCGGAGCGGACTCGTTCAGCACCTCGACGTCGGTCGCGATGAGCTCGATCTCGCCGGTGGGCAGGTTGGGGTTCGCGTTGCCCTCGGGGCGACGCGAGACCTCGCCGGTGACCTTGAGGACGAACTCGTTGCGCAGCGGGTGCGCGATCTCCTCATCGCGGATGACGACCTGCGCGATGCCGGACGCATCCCGAAGATCGATGAACGCGACTCCTCCGTGATCACGACGGCGATCGACCCAACCCGAGAGGGTGACGGTCTGACCGATATGCTCGGCTCGCAGTGAGCCTGCCGAGTGGGTGCGAAGCACGGAGGATTCCTCCTGATCTGGGAAATGATGAACCCGCCCATTCTACGTGGGCGGGTGTCGCCTCCTCTGCCCGCGGCATATCGGTCAGTAGGATCGCCACGACAGAAAGGGTCACCATGGACTCCAACGGCATCTCCGACCTGTACGCGTCGATCTTCTCCGGCACGACCGGACTCATCGTGCTCGTCTTCTACGTCCTCGTCGCGGTCGGTCTGTGGAAGGTGTTCACCAAGGCGGGGTACCCCGGCATCCTCGCCGTCATCCCGATCGTGAACGTGGTGTTCCTCGTGAAGATCGCCGGGATGTCCGGCTGGCTCGCACTGCTCTATCTCATCCCCATCGTCGGCTTCGTCTTCGGGATCATCGTGGCGGTCCGACTCGGCGAGCGGTTCGGCAAGGGAGGGCTCTTCTCCTTCTTCCTGCTCTTCGTCTTCCCCTATATCGGGTATCTCATCCTCGGCTTCGGCGACTCCCGCTACAGCAGGGCGTGACGTGGTGGCATCGCGACTGCACCTCGTCCGCCACGGCGAGGTGCACAACCCCAAGCGCGTGCTCTACGGTCGGCTCCCCGACTATCACCTGAGCAGGGCGGGACGGAAGATGGCGCGAGCCGCCGCCGATCACATCGCCGGGCTCGATCGTCCGGTCGCGGGGCTTTACTCCTCTCCGCTCGAGCGGGCGCAGGAGTCTGCTGAGCCGTTCGCCGAGCGCTTCGGCCTCTCGCCCGAGATCGACATCCGTCTGATCGAGCCGACCAACGTGTTCGAGGGCACGCAGATGCGCCGCTCGCTTCTGAACCCGCTCAAGTGGTGGCACCTGCGGCAGCCGTCGCTGCCCAGCTGGGGTGAGCCCTACGCGTCGATCGCCGAGCGGATGCTGGGCATGATGGCCGAGGCGTGGCGGTCGGTCGACGACGGCGATCTGGTGATGGTGTCCCATCAGGCGCCGATCTGGATCACCCACCTCCGGGTGGCGGGTCTGCCCCTGCAGCACGACCCGCGCACCCGGCGCTGCGCACTGTCGAGCGTCACCTCGTTCGAGCTGGTGGGCGACGTGTGGCGTGAGGTCGATTACGCCGAACCTGCGGCGACCGGCGGTGCGGTGGACGTGGGAGCAGTCTGATCCCTCGCCTCGGTCTCCCTTCCGCTGCGGTCAGTGCGCCATCAGCGACTGGATGACGCCGACCGCCGCCATCTGACCGGCAGCGGACGCGAGCAGCACCGATGCCATGGGTCCGGGAAGCGACGCCCGGTGCGCGAGGTCGCCCGCCGCGAAGACCCCGGGCTGCGATGTGCGCCCGAAGTCGTCGATCTCGATCGAGCCGGAGGGCAGCAGTTCCAGGCCGAGCTGATCGGCGAACGGCGCACGGTGGCGCAGTGAACCGGATGCCACGAACACGCCGGCCACGGTGTGCGCGGTCGACGCCGTGGTGATGCGCACATCAGCCGCCTCCGGCGCGACGGCGGCGACCGGTTCCGCACTGACCCGAACGCCCAGGCCTTCGAGAGTCCGCGTCTCGTCGGCCGCGAACGGCTGCTCGACGGGGAACACCGTGATGTCGCCGACGATGCGCCCGAGCAGCCCGATCAGGTGCTCGGCTCGAGGAGCGGGCCCGAGGATGCCGATCGAGCGACCGGCGTGCTCGTGACCGTCGCAGAACGGGCAGCTGAAGGCCTTCGTGCCCCAGAGGTCCTGAAGTCCGGGGATGTCGGGGAGATCGTCGGCGACGCCGGTCGCGAGGATGACATGTCGGGTCTCGACCGTCTCGCCGTCGGCGAGTCGTACGACGAAGCCGCCGTCTGAGCCGGTCATCGTCTGTGCTCCGACGTCGCGGAGCTCGACATCCGGGTACTCGGCGAGCTGCGCTCGCGCCGTCGCGCGGAACTCCGCCGGGGGAGTTCCGTCGTTCGCGATGACGTTGTGCATGTGCAGCACGGTGCCGTTGCGGTATTCGCCCGAATCCAGAAGCAGCGTGGGGCGGTGCATCCGCCCGAGGGTCAATGCCGCCTGGAGGCCGGCGGGGCCTGCGCCGATCACGATCGCGTCATACATATGGGGTCCTTCCGAGGGGTGCTCGCTTGCGTTCGTCCTCAGTCTGTGACTTCATGTCAACATGAAGTCAAGCATCGAGAGTCCGTGGTCCGTGGGAGAGGTCGCCGAGCGCTTCGAGCTGCCCACGAACGTGCTCAGGCACTGGGAGTCGGTCGGCCTGCTGCGCCCCGCGCGGGACACCGCAGGGAGGCGTCGCTACGGCCAGGACGACGTCGTGCGCATCGCCGTCATCCAGCGCAGCAAGGCAGCCGGGATGACCCTCGATCAGATCGCCGTGCTCCTCGACGACGGCAGTGCGGGGCGTCACGAGGTGCTGCAGCGGCACCTCGACGATCTCGATCGGCGCATGGAGGACATGCGCCGATCGCGGGAGATGACCGAGCACGCGATGGGATGCCGGTCGCACGACATCGCCACCTGCCCGCGCTTCCGGGCCAGCGTGGAGGACGTCCTCGCGCGTCTCTGACGGTGGGCGAGCACCCCCGGGGCATCCGGCCCATGCATAGGAACCCCCGCGTAAACTGGGAATCGTGCCACTCGCCTCGACGGTTCGTCCGATCCGCAGCGGCCGCTCCTCCCGCATCCGGCCATCTCGCCGCGCGGTCGGGGCCGCGCTCGCCGCGGTGCTCGCCATCGGTCTGAGCGCCTGCGCTCCCGATCCCGTGAACGACTCGTTCCTCAGCGGTGACAACCCGGGCTATGTCGCGGCAGACGGAGCGATCGTCGAGATTCCGGTCGCCGAACGCGGCGAACCCGTCACCGATTTCGGCGGACTCACCGAGGACGGCGAGGACTTCTCCAGCTCTGACCTCGCGGGCAAGGTCACGGTCGTCAACTTCTGGTACGCCGGATGCGCCCCGTGCCGCCTCGAGGCGGAAGACCTCGAGAGCGTCTGGCAGGAGCATGGCGGCGACGACGTCGCCTTCCTGGGCATCAACACGCGCGATCAGGCCGACACCGCGAAGGCGTTCTCCGCCGAGTTCGGTGTGACCTACCCGAGCCTCATCGACGTCGACACGGCCGAGGCGAAGCTCGCCTTCGCGTCGTCGGTGCCGATCCAGGCGACCCCCACCACTCTCGTGCTCGACAAGCAGGGTCGCGTGGCCGCCCGCATCATCGGGCCCATCGACGGCACCTCGATCCTCTCGACGCTCGTCAAGGACGCGCTCGCGGAGGACTCGTGAGTCTCCCGGGAGCGGCGTGAACCCCGAAGTCATCATCGGATCGGGAGCCCTCTGGCTCGCGATCCCCGTCGCGCTGCTCGCGGGCCTCGTGTCGTTCCTGTCGCCGTGCGTGCTGCCCCTGGTGCCGGGCTACCTCGGATTCCTCGGGGGAGCGGTCGCCCCCCGCCGCGTCCCGAACCCGACGGACGGCTCGGCGGTGTCGACGGTCGAGGCCCCCGCTCGCGGCCGACTCGTCGTGGGCGTGCTGCTCTTCATCCTCGGCTTCAGCCTCGTGTTCGTGTCCCTCACCGCGCTCGGCGGGCTCGCCAACGTCTTCCTGCTGCAGTGGGGCGAGCTGATCACTCGCATCCTCGGCGGCGTGATCATCCTGATGGGCCTCGTGTTCCTCGGTCTGTTCGGGTTCGCCCAGCGCGAGCTGCGATTCCACGTCGACTCGAAGGCTGGCCTGATCGGCGCACCGCTGCTCGGCATCGCCCTCGGCATCGGATGGGCGCCGTGCCTCGGACCCACGCTCACCGCGATCTTCGCCCTCTCGTTCAACGCCGGCGACCCGGTGCGGGCGGGCCTGCTCGGGCTGGCGTACTCGCTCGGCCTCGGCATCCCGTTCCTGCTGGTCGCGCTCGGGTTCGGATGGGCGACGAAGGCGATCGGATTCCTGCGCCGGCACATCCGCGTCGTGAACGTGATCGGCGGCGTGCTGCTCATCCTCCTCGGCCTGCTGATGGTCACGGGGCTCTGGACGGACATCATGTCCCGACTGACGGCGGTGATGAGCAGTGTCGACCTCCCGATCTGATCAGAAGAAGACGCATCGGAAGGATGACGTGAGCAGCACAACCGAGAGGTCGAGCGACCCCCTCCGGCCGTCCGACCACGTCGACGGCGAAGAGTCGATCACCCAGCCCCGCCTCGGATTCCTGGGCTGGCTGCGCTGGGGATGGCGTCAGCTGACCTCGATGCGCACCGCGCTGATCCTGCTGCTCGTGCTCGCGATCGCGGCGATCCCCGGCTCGATCTTCCCCCAGCGGATGGCCGACCCCAACGGCGTCACGCAGTGGGAGCGCGACAACCCCGATCTCTTCCCCGTGCTCGACGGGCTGAAGATGTTCGACGTCTACCTCTCGCCGTGGTTCTCGGCGATCTACCTGCTGCTGTTCGCCTCGCTCGTCGGCTGTGTGATCCCGCGCATCCGCCACCATGCGAAGGCCCTGCAGGCACGCCCCCCGCGCACCCCAGCACGTCTGAAGCGCCTCGCCGACTTCCGCGCGGTCGAGCGCGCCTCGACGGATGCTCCGGCAGAGGCCGCCGCATCGATCGACATCGCGCAGAAGCAGCTCAAAGCCCTGGGCTACCGGGTCGAGCGGTACGACGACAAGCGATCGTCGTCGGTCTCGGCCGAGCGCGGCTACTGGCGTGAATCGGGCAACCTGCTCTTCCACCTCGCTCTCGTCGGCGTCCTGATCACGGTGGGCGTCGGGGGAGGGTTCGCGTACACCGGACAGCGCGTCCTGGTCGAGGGCGAGACGTTCGCGAACACCCTGCTCGACTACGACTCGATGAACCGCGGCCGCTTCGTGAGCGACGGAGCACTCGCGCCCTACTCGATGCGTCTCGACAGCTTCGACGTCACGTACCAGCCGTTCGGCGAGCCGGGCTCGGGCCAGGCAGGCGACTTCTCGGCCAACGTCACCGTGCAGGAGAACGGCGAGGAGCGCACCGGATCGGTCAAGGTCAACGAGCCCCTCGGCGTCGCCGACGACAACGTCTTCCTGCTCGGCAACGGCTACGCGCCGACGATCACCGTGCGCAACCCCGATGGTGACGTGGTGTTCACGAACAGCACGCCGTTCCTGCCGCAGGACAACAACATGACCTCGCTGGGCGTCATCAAGATCCCCGACGGCCTCAGCGAGCAGGTCGGCCTCGTCGGCTTCTTCTACCCGACGACGGGGGTGCTCGACACCGGCGCGTTCTTCTCGGGATTCGGCGACCTCACCAACCCGACCCTCACGCTCGACGTCTACACCGGCGACCTGGGCATCAACGAGGGCATCCCGCGGTCGGTCTACGTGCTCGACACCACCGGTATGACCAAGGTCACCGGGCGCACGACGGACCTCGAATCGATCGAGCTGGCACCCGGACAGACCGCCGACCTGCCGAACGGCTTGGGAACCGTGACCTTCGAGGACGAGTCCCCGGCGGGTGCGACAGACGCGTCGCAATCGGTCAAGCGCTTCGCCTCGTTGCAGATCCACCGCGACGCGTCTGGCCCCTGGGTGCTCGGCTTCGCGCTTCTCGCGCTCGGCGGTTTGATGCTCGCCCTGTTCATCCCGCGACGCCGGGTGTGGGTCAAGGCGACGGCACAGGACGGCACCGTCGCTCTCGAGTACGCCGGTCTCGCTCGCGGCGAGGACCCGACGCTCGCGACGGCCGTCGACGACCTCGTGGCAGGCCATGCGCGTCTGATGGACGCGGCCGGAGTCACGACGGCGGTCGAGGTCGAGGAGCCCGACACCGACACCGACGCCTCAGAGGCTGAAGACCCTGAGGCTGACGGCTCCGACGCCGATGGCTCCGACCAGGCGGCGACGGCACCCGAGACGCCCGCCGACCGCGACTCCGCGCGCCCCGCATCCGACACCCCGAAAGTAGACTGACACCATGTTCGATCTCGAAGTGATCTCGCCGATCCTGCTGTGGACGGCGATCGCGATCTATGCGGCGGCCTTCGTGGCCTACGCCTTCGACCTCGCCCGTCGGTCGCAGCTGTCCGCGGACGCGGCGACCGTGCAGGAGTTCGAACTCGTCGGAGCCGGAACCCGCTCGCGCGGCGGCAAGGCGGCGACGGCTGCCGCGGCATCCGGCTCCGAGGCCGCGCCTCAGCGCTTCGTGATGGCCCGCATCGGGACCTCGCTGACCGTGCTCGCGTTCATCTTCCATTTCGCCGCCACGCTCACCCGTGGTCTCGCGGCCGGGCGAGTGCCGTGGGCCAACCTCTACGAATTCGCGATGATGGGAACGCTGCTGATCGTCGCCGTGTTCCTGGTGGTGCTGACGCGCATCGATCTGCGCTTTCTCGGCACGTTCATCACGGGTCTGGTCGTCGTGCTGCTGGGTCTCTCCGCCACGAACTTCTACGTCGACGTCTCGCCCCTGATGGACCCGCTGAAGAGCGTGTGGCTGGTGATCCACGTCTTCGTGGCCTCGCTCGGCACCGCGTTCTTCGCTCTGGCCTTCGCCCTCTCGGTGATCCAGCTGATGCAGTCGCGTCGCGAGCGCCTCATCTCCGAGGGCGCGGAGAAGACCGGCCCCGGATTCCTGCGCACGTTCCCCGGGTCCGAACGGCTCGAGAGCATGGCCTACCGCTTCACGATCATCGGCTTCATCCTCTGGACGTTCACGCTGATCGCCGGCTCCATCTGGGCCTACTACGCCTGGAGCCGCTTCTGGGGCTTCGACGTCAAGGAGACCTGGACCTTCGTCATCTGGGTTCTCTACGCCGGGTACATCCACGCTCGCGCGACGCGCGGCTGGCGCGGCAACCCCTCGGCGTGGCTGGCGATCGTCGGCTTCTCGGCCGTGCTCTTCAACTTCACGATCGTCAACGTCTTCTTCAAGGGTCTGCACGCATACTCGGGCCTCAGCTGAGCGCCCGAGCGCGGCTCATCTGAACGAGCGCAGTCCGAAGGGGATGACCTCGGAGTGCTCGGCTCCGTCTTCGTACCAGACGAGCTCGACTTCGCTGATGGTCTCGGCGGGGCGCGAGCTGAGCGAGCGCCGCGACTTGTGCGACAGTTCCGTCCACGCCGCGGGCGCGAGCGTCTTCGCATAGATCACCGACAGGTGGAACGTCCAGTCGTCCGTGCTGCGCTCGTCGAGACGGCGGAAGTCCGTTCCCTCGAGCGCTTCGCTGAGCGTGGAGTACGCCGACACGATGGATGCGGTGCGCCGCAGCCGCAGGATGACGACCTGCCAGGGGGCGGGGAAGACGTCGACGGCCTCGGCGACGACCTCGATCGGACGCTGCGCCACCGCCCACTCGCGGATCAGCGCGAGCAGCTCTTCGCGGCGCTCGGGCTCATGGAACGCGCGCAGGGTGACGTGCTCGGTGTGCGGGTGCGGAGCATCCATCCGGCCGAGCGCCGACCTCTGCTCGGCCCGGTACACGTCCGACACGGCCCGCGTGGGTCGCAGCACGAGATACTGCTGTCCCTCGAGTGACTCGAGCTGGGCGGGAGAGGTCATGAAGGGGCGACGCATCCTCTGATCGTACGTGCGCGGGCACACGTCCGAATACCGTTCGATCGCGAGCGGGCACGGATTCGGAGCGGATACAGGACGCGCCGCGCATCGTGATCAATGCGCGGCGCGTCCTGCGTCGTGGTCCGAAGCGGTGCTCGGCGAGGTGGTTCACGCCGTCGCGAGGGCCGCCTTCACGGAGGTGGTGCGCCGCAGCGCCACCGCGACGGTGGTCGCGACGAGCGACAGCACGCCCCAGACGATGAGGGCTGCGGCTGCGCCTCCGTTCGCGGTGATCAGCCCGGCGAACGCGGGGGAGGTCGGCAGCGATGCGCCGAGATCCGCCAGCCATCCCGGCACGGTCGAGATCAGACCGGTCGCGATCGCGAGCACGCCGACGAGCGCGCTGACCCAGCGGCCGACGCCGCCGAAGACCGCGACGAGTGCCTGGTTCACGGCCGCGAAGGCGACCCCGGCGAGCACGGCGATTCCTGCGAAGGCCCACCAGGCCGCGGCGTCGTATCCGGCGACGATCTGCACGATGAGCGACACCAGCAGACCCTGGGCTGCACCGATGGCGGCAGCCGGGGCGAAGGCGCGCAGGGCGAGTCCGGCCGACGAGCGTCGGGAGGTCAGGGTGCGCGCGGTGTAGGCCCGCATGACCAGGAACGAGGCGAGAGACCCGAACCACAGCACCACGGCGGCGAGCAGCGGAATCGCGGTCGGGCCGAAGATCGTGGCGCCGTCGGCGCCCTTGGACGCCACCGGATCGGCGATCACCGACGCGAGCGAGGTCGACTCGGAGTCGCTGAACGAGGGGAGCGAATCGGATGCGGTGCGCAGGCCGCCCGCGAGATCGCCGGTTCCCGTGGCGAGGGTGTCGAGGCCGGTCGCGAGCTCGTCGGCACCGGTCGCGAGCTCGGTCGCTCCGTCCGACAGCTGGGATGCGCCCGTCGCCAGTGCTCGTGCACCGCTCGCCGATTCGTCGAGACCCTGCGACGCCAACTGGTTCAGACCGTCTGCGAGACCCGTCGCCCCCGCACCCGCCTCGCCGAGCTGGGCCGCGAGAGTGGTGAATGCGCCCGGGAGAGTCGCGATCTGGGGAGAGACGGTCGTGAGGTACCCCGATGCGGTTCCGGCCGACGTCGCGGCATCCGCAGCGTTCGCGGCCTCGGCGGCGAGCTCGGCGCACAGATCACCGGAGGTCATGGGGTCACAGCTCGCGGCCATCGCGCCGAGGCGCTGAGCAAGCCCGGCGGTCTGGGTGGCGGCATCCGTCGCGGCCGCGGTCCCGGTCTCGACAGCTCCCACGAGAGCGGGCAGCTGACCGGCCTGATTCTGCAGCTCCGTCGCGCCTGCGGTCAGCCCGGTGCCGATCTGGCTCGCGCCGTTCGCGGCCTCGCGGGTCTTCGACGCGAGTGTGTCGAGCCCGGATGCCAAGGAGGATGCGCCGTTTCCGAGCTCCGTGGCACCGGAGGCGAGCTGAGTCGCGCCGTCGGGGATCGCCGCGGCTCCCGTGGCCGCATCCCGCGCGCCGGTGGCGAGTTCGGCGGCGCCGTCCGCGGCCTCGCCGATCTGGTCTCCGATCGTGGTGAAGCCGACGAGGATGTTCTCCGTCGTCGCCTCCGACAGCAGTGTGCCCATGCTCGAGGCCGCCACGTTCGCGATCTGACTCGTGATCAGGTCATCGGCGACGAGCCCGTCCTCCGGGGTGGTGACCTGGATCGTGGCCTGCTCCGCGGCGCCGCCGCCGTCCGAGATCGCCTGCCCCGCCGAGGTCGCTGCGGCCGAGAACTCCTCGGGGATCGTGATGACGGCCTGATACGAGCCGTCGGCGAGACCGTCGGCGGCGTCGTCCTCGTTCGAGATCACCCAGGTGAGGTTGGAATCGAGCTCGTCCGATCCTTCGACGAGCCCCGAGGCGAGCTGTCGACCGAGCGGAGTGAGCTGTCCGTCGATCTCGACGGGCTCGTCGAGGTTGACGATCGCCGCGGTCATCGACTCGAGACGCTCGGTGGGATTCTGCAGGGCAGCGACCAGGATGCCGCCCACTGCCGCGGGAAGCAGCAGGACGCCGAGGATCGTCAGCCACGTGATGGGCTTGCGCGAACGGGCGCGTTCGATGGGGAGGGTCATGCGTTCACCTCGGTCGATTCGGTGGTGCCGTCGACGATGCGGGGCACCGAGGACTCGGATTGCGACTGTGCGGCTGGCGCGTCGATGTCGATCGTGTCAGCCGATGAACGGCCGGCATCGGCCAGGATCTCCAGGGCCGCCTGGGGATCGAGCGCGGTGAGCAGCATCGCCGTCGTGCTGCGGGAGTCGCGCAGTCGCGCCGCGAGCTGATCGCGTTCGGGGCGGGAGAGCCGGTCGGCTCCGTCGATCACCACGAGAGCCGGCCGTCCGCGCAGTGCCTCGGCGAGGTCGGCCGACAGGCTCGCGGCATCGGCGGCCATGACCGCTCCGACATGCGCCCGCACCCACGCGGATCGACCGGGCAGAAGATGGCCTGCGACCCGGAGGCGGCCGTCGTCCGCAGTCGCCCGCCCGGCGATCGTCAGAGCGAGCGCGCGCAATGCGCCGGCTGACGATCCGGTGAGCACGGCGGAGGCCCCGGGTGCGAGGCGCAGGTGGAGGCCGTCGATGCCGGCATCCGTCATCGTGAGGTCGTCGGCGGCGACGATCGAGTCATCGCCCGGCCAGCCCGCCAGGTGACGCTCGCGTTCGACCGCCTCTCCTTCGATGTCGACGCTCGGGAGGACCCGCTCCAGCCAGGCCGGGATCTCCCATGCGCGTTCCCCGAGGATGGCCATGAGTGCAGGGATCAGCGTCATCCTCACCAGGAACGCGTCGATCGCGATGCCGGCCGCAAGGCCCAGCGCGATCGGCTTGAGCGACGAGTCGCCTTCGGGGACGAACGCCACGAAGACGGCGAACATGATGAGGCCGGCAGCGGTGACGACCTTCGCCGATCCCGTGAAGCCGCTGCGCACGGCACGCAGTGCCGCGGCTCGGCGAGTCGCGCGATCGGGGCTCCTGCCGTCGGGATCGTGCACGAAGTCCTCGCGCATCCGAGACACCAGGAACACCTGGTAATCCATCGCGAGCCCGAACAGCACACCCATCAGGATGATCGGCATGAAGCTGATGATCGGACCGACCTTCGCGACATGGAGGGCGTCGGCGAACCAGCCCCACTCGAACACGGCTCCCACGATGCCGAACGCGGCGACGATCGAGAGCAGATAGCCGGCGGCTGCCGTGACCGGCACCCAGAGAGAGCGGAACACGATCGTGAGCAGGATCAGAGACAGGCCGATGACGAAGATGCCGAACGGGAGAAGGGCGTTGCCCAGCTGGTCGGAGATGTCGATGCCCACCGCGGTGAACCCGGTCACCTTCAGGTCGATGCCGAACTCGTCGAGCCACTCGTCGTGGTGCGAGCGCAGCTCTCGCACGAGATCGGCCGTCGCGGGGTCATCGGGTGCGGTCTCGGGGATGATCTGCACGATGCCGGTGTCTGCGGTCTCGTTCGGGGTGGCGAGGGCGACCTCCTTGACCCCGTCGATCTGGGCGACCTCGTCGCCGAGATCCTCCATCAGGGTCAGCGGATCGGTCGACGTGACGATCGTGCCCGTCAGGATCAGCGGTCCGTTGAACCCGGGACCGAACTGCTCGCCGACCAGGTCGTAGCTCTGCCGCGCTTCGGAGTCCTGCGGCAGTACGCCCGCGTTGGGCAGCGCGAGATTCAGGCTGAGGGCGGGCACGGCGACGATGCCGAGCCCGAGCACGACGGCCAGGGATACGAGGATCGGACGCCGGGTGACGCCGGTCACCCAGCGCTCGCTGAAGCGACGGCGCTGCGCGGGGGCTGCCTTGCCCTTCTTCGCCTTCGGAGCCTTGCGCGGCCGGCCGGCCACCCGGCCCTTCATGAAGCCCAGCAGCGCGGGGGTGAGCGTCACGGCGATGGCGACGGCGACCGCGACGGCGGCGGAGGCCGCGATGCCCATCGTCGTCAGGAACGGGATGCCCGCGAACCCGAGTCCGATCAGGGCGATCAGCACGGTCACGCCCGCGAACACCACCGCCGAGCCTGCCGTGCCTACAGCCCGCGCTGTCGACTCCTCGGGGTCGACTCCCTCGCGGACCTGATCCTGGTGCCTGGCCATGATGAACAGTGCGTAGTCGATTCCGACGGCGAGCCCGAGCATCAGGGCGAGGAGGGGAGTGGTCGACGAGACCGTGGCGAAGGCGGTGGCGGCGAAGATGCCGGCCATCGAGATGCCCACACCGAGCACTGCCGTGAGCAGCGGGAGTCCTGCGACGACGAACGAGCGGAACGTGACGATCAGCACCAGCAGCGCGATCAGCAGACCCACGGCCTCGGTGAGCGTGACACCGGGGATGGAGGTGGCGAAGAGCTCTCCGCCGAGGGAGGTCTGTGATCCGTCCGGCAGCTCATCGGCGAGTTCGGCCACGACGGCTCGCAGGTCATCCTGCGTCTCCGCCGATACATCGCTGGCCTGGCCGTCGAACTGCAGGCGGATGATACCGGCCGTCTCGTCGTCGTTGATCATGCCGCTGACCATCTCGTCGAACGGGGAGGTCGCCGAGAGCACCGAGTCGTCGAGGTCGGCGAGCTGGTCGACGGCATCCTCGATGTCGGTCTTATATGCGTCATCCGTGATCGAGTCGCCGTCGGCGGCGACCACGATGATCTGCGCGCTGGTGCCGCTGACCGCGGGGAACGAGCGGTTGAGCTGCTCGAGGCCGGCCTGGGACTCGGTGCCCGGGATCGAGAAGGAGTTGTCCGTGCCAGCCCCGAGGACGAGGGCGCCGGCCCCCGCGATGCCGAGGGCGAGCAGCCAGGAGACGAGAACGCGCCACGGGTGCCGGTAGGACCAGCGACCGAGCGAGGACAGGAGTGTGGACACGAGGCTCCTCAGGGAATACGGGCTGGATACACAGGTGTATCCAATACATACCTGTATCGTAAGGTGGTCCGAGCCCCGGAGTCTGTGTGCGGGGTGTGAGAATGAGAGGCAGGAGGATTCGATGACGACACCCGCCACCCGCAGCCGGGAGAACACGCGAGCCCGGCTTCTCGATGCGGCCGCGCAGGTCTTCGCCGAGGTCGGCCTCGACGGCGCCTCCGTCGAAGCGGTCTGCGATCGCGCCGGGTTCACCCGCGGCGCGTTCTATTCGAATTTCGAGTCGAAGGACGAGCTCTTCCTCGTGCTCGCCGGCAGCGTCGGCGAGCAGCGCGTCAATGCGGTGCGTGACCGCGTCGACGAGATCGCCGCCGAGGGCGGTCTGTCAGAGGGATGCGACCCGGTCGAGCTCGTCCAGCGGATCATGGACGCGGGCGGCGATGACCGCCTGGGCGTCATGCTGATGAGCGAAATCCGGATCCGTGCTCTGCGTGACCATCAGTTCGGCGCTGCCTACCTCGTGCAGGAGCGCGAGATGGTCTCGAGCATCGCCGTGATCATCACCGACATCGTCTCGGTGAGCTCGCTCGAGCTGAAGGTTCCCGCCGAAGAGGCCGCGCGCATGCTCATGATCATCTGGGAGGGCATGACCGTTCGCGGAGCGATGGCCGGTCAGGACTCCGACCAGCTGCGGCATTCCAGCGGCGAGGAGCTCGGGCGGCTCGTGCAGCTGCTGCTCGCGGAGTGACCTCGCAGACGAACGGCGGTCAGCGCGCGTCGAGCACGGCGTAGCACCGCGTGAGGCGATCGAGCCACCAGTCCCGTCGGTCGTCCGAGGCGGCGAGCCGCGCCAAAGCATCGGGATCCGGGGTGACCCGAGCTGCCGGGATCGAGCCGTCCACCGGGCGCAGGTCGGCGACATCGTCGAGGAACAGGGATGCCGTGCCGAGCCCGCAGTCGTAGTCGAGAGTCGGCAGGGCGGCGGCGAGCGCCGCACCCTGGGAGAGTCCGATCGCGGTGTCGAGCGCGCTGGAGACCACGACGGGCAGGCCCGCGGCGGTGATGATCTGCAGCGCATGCGTGATGCCCCCGAGCGGCTGCGCCTTGATGACGAGCAGGTCGGCGGCCTTCTCGCGCGCGACCGCGAGCGGGTCGGAGGACTTGCGGATGCTCTCGTCGGCGGCCACCGGAATGCCCATGTACTTCACCCGGGTGCGCAGTTCGGCGAGCTCCGGCACTGTCGCGCACGGCTGCTCGACGTACTCGAGATCGAACTCGTTGAGCGCATGCACGGCGTGCTCGGCCTCGTCGACGTTCCACAGGCCGTTGGCATCGACGCGGATGCGACCCTCCGGCCCCATGGCCTCGCGCACGGCCCGCACACGGGCGATGTCGTCTGCGAGCGTCTGCCCGGGTTCCGCGACCTTGACCTTGGCGGTGCGGCAGCCGGCGAAGCGGGCCAGCACTTCGGCGACCTGCGCCGCCTCGACAGCCGGGATGGTGGCGTTCACGCCGATGCGCTCGCGGAGAGGTTCGGGCTGCGTCCTCCAGGCGAAGTCGATCGCCGCCGCGAGCCAGGTGGCCGACTCGAGATCGTCGTACTCGACGAACGGAGAGAATTCCGCCCATCCCTCCGGCCCTTCGACGAGCAGCGCCTCTCTCTTGTCGACCCCGCGGAAGCGGGTGTGCATCGGAAGCGAGACGACCCTGGCCGAGCCGAGCAGATCTGCGAGCGGTGGGAGCATGTGCTCATTCTGCTCTGTCGGCGCCTCGTCGGGGATCCGCCGTGCCGACGGGTCCGCCTCAGCGCAGGCGCTTCTGCAGTTCGCCCATCCGCTCGCTGGGGCGGAACCCGAGCGCGGTGTTGACGGCGAGCATGTGCGCGTTCGACTCGGCGTTGTAGGTGTAGACGGCGCGGGTCTGCGGCGCCTCCCTCTGCAGCATCCGGAGATTGGCTGCCTTGACCGCGATGCCGAGCCGGTGCCCCCGGTCCGCGGTGCGCACGAGCGTGCCCCACTGATAGGCGTTGCCGTCGTCGGTCGACACGACGAGCTGCGAATACGCCGCGGCCTCGCCGTCGGCCGCGAGGGCGATGGCCCCGAACGACACGCGCCTCTGGCGGTCGAGCAGTTCCTCGCTCTCGCGGATGCTGTCGACATCGGGTCTCTGGGGTTCGATGGCGAGTTCGCCGGTCGGGGCTTCGGTCTCGAGGGCGGCGTCGAGGATCGTCCAGCGTTCCACGACCTCATCGGGGATGCGGCCGACCCAGCTGCGGATCTCGTACGGAGCGATCGCCGATGCGATGTCGCTCTCGATCCGGTCGAGCAGTGCGGGGTCGACCGGGAGGTCGAGCCTGCTCTGCACGTCGCCGAGGGCCAGGCTGTAGCCGCGGGCGCGTGCGAACTCACGCCCCGGCGATCCGGCACCCTCCGAACCGAGTGCGTGGCGCCACGACGTCGCCCCCTGCGCGATCGTCCGACCGGACGCCGTGACCTCTGCCTCGAGGAACGCGAGGGCCTCGGAGCCGATGCCGCGCCGTCGGTGCTCGGGCGGCACGCTGATCGCGAGATGGGCGACGTGGGTGTTGTCCTTCAGGGGGAGCGCGAGGCTCGCGGAGCCGACGATCCGGTCGGCGTGGCGCAGCAGATAGGCGCGTCGGTCGACGACGGCCGACTCCTGCTGCAGCTCGCTGCGCGACTCCTCGAGCGACCACACGACGGCATCCGCGCCGCGATCCGCGCGTTCGGCGGTGGCGTACGCATCCCACCATGCATCGACGGACCGGTCATCGGTCGCGTCGATGCGGAGGATCTCGATCGCCATGCGACCACCGTACGCGCCTTGTCCCTCACATAAATGTGTGATTGACAATGGTGTGTGACGCACAGTAATGTGATCGACATGAACGAGACCCTCGACACGCATCTGCAGGAACTGCGCCGCGGCACCGTGGTGCTGGCGAGCCTGCAGCTGCTGCGCACGGCGGGGTACGGCTACGGGCTGCTCGAAGACCTCGAGCGCCGCGGCTTCGCCACCGATGCGAACACGCTGTACCCGCTGCTTCGGCGTCTCGAGAAGCAGGAGTACCTGACGAGCGAGTGGAACACCGACGAGGCGCGGCCCCGCAAGTTCTACCGCACATCGGAAGCCGGCATCCGGCTCGCCGACACCCTGACCGAAGAATGGCGATCGCTCACGACGGCGATCGCGACCCTCACAGCTGAGGAGAACTGACATGCCCTCGACAGCCACGCTCACCGAGCGATACATCAGCGCCACGATCCGCAGCCTCACACCCGAGGTGCAGGACGACGTCCGCGCCGAGCTCGAAGGATCCATCGCCGACGCGATCGACGCGAGACTCGAACAGGGGGACGACCCGGCCGAGGCCGAACGGGCGGTCCTCACAGAGCTGGGCGACCCCGGCGTCCTCGCCGCCGGCTACGCCGACCGGCCGCTGCACCTGATCGGACCCCGGTACTACCTCGTGTGGTGGCGGCTGCTCAAGTTGCTGCTCATCATCGTGCCGGTGTGCGCGATGGGCGGAGTCGCGATCGCGCAGGCGATCGAGCGCGCACCCATCGGAACGATGATCGGCGCCGCCGTCACGGTCGGCATCTCGGTCATCGTGCACGTCTGCTTCTGGGTGACCCTGGTCTTCTTCATCCTCGAGCGCACCGGAGCGGACACCGGGGTGAAGTGGGACGTCGACCAGCTGCCCGAGCCGACCCAGAACGGAGCCGCCAGGGCGGACGCGATCGCGGCGCTCGTGTTCCTCGTGCTGGGGGTGGGCGCGGTCTTCTGGGACGCATTCATCGGCTTCTTCCCGACGGAAGGAGCTCCGATCGCGATCCTGAACCCGGGTCTGTGGCCCTGGGGGATCACGTTCTTCCTCGGGCTGTTCGTCGCCGAGGCGCTGCTGACGGTGGTGGTCTACGCTCGGCGCCGCTGGACGATCGGTGCCGCTGTGGTCAACACCCTGCTCGCGGCGGTGTTCGCCGTCTGGTCGCTGACGCTGCTGGTGCAGGGCGAGCTGCTCAACCCCGAGTTCCTCCGCTTCGTCTTCACCGACAACGGCGTGACCGATGAGACGATGCGCATCCTGACCGTGATCACCGGGTTCGCCCTCATCGCGTTCCCGATCTGGGACATCGTCGACGGCTGGATCAAGACCGCTCGCGCTCGCCGCGGCTGATCACCGCACGCAGACGGCGTCGCCTCTTCGGGGCGACGCCGTCTCCGTGTGCAACCCGGGCGGGAATAGGCTGGATGGTGTGACCAGCGCATTCGTCTCAGACCTGTTCGACCCGGACGAATGGGTGCTCGCGCCCGGCGCCGAGGACTACACCGACATCACCGCCCACGTGAGCACGGACGGCGGAGTCGCGCGCATCGCGTTCAACCGCCCCGAGGTGCGCAACGCCTTCCGCCCGCACACGGTCGACGAGCTCTACCGGGCACTCGACGACGCACGGCAGAACCCCCGCATCGGCGCGGTCCTCCTCACCGGCAACGGACCGAGTCCGAAGGACGGCGGGTGGGCGTTCTGCTCGGGCGGCGACCAGCGCATCCGCGGCCGCGACGGATACAAGTACTCCGATGACGAGACGACCGTGCACGATCCGGCTCGCGCCGGTCGCCTGCACATCCTCGAGGTCCAGCGCCTCATCCGCTTCATGCCGAAGGTCGTCTTCGCCGTCGTGCCGGGCTGGGCGGCCGGCGGAGGGCACTCGCTGCACGTGGTGTGCGACCTCACGATCGCCTCCGCCGAGGAGGCGCGGTTCAAGCAGACCGACGCCGATGTCGGCAGCTTCGACGCGGGGTACGGATCGGCGTACATGGCGAGGCAGACCGGGCAGAAGTTCGCGCGCGAGGTGTTCTTCCTCGCCGAGGAGTACTCGGCGCAGCGGGCGTACGAGGCCGGGGCGGTCAACCGGGTCGTGCCCCATGCCGACCTCGAGCGCGAGGCGCTGAAGATGGCGCGCACCGTGCTCACCAAGTCGCCCACGGCGATCCGCATGCTGAAGTTCGCCTTCAACGCGGTGGACGACGGGCTCGTGGGGCAGCAGGTGTTCGCCGGCGAGGCCACCCGCCTCGCCTACGGCACCGATGAAGCAGTCGAGGGTCGCGACTCGTTCCTCGAGAAGCGGGACGCCGACTGGACCTCGTTCCCCTGGCACTACTGAGCGGATCGAGACGCACATGGTCGCGCTGACGCCGACGGATGCCGAGGATCCGGCCGAACTGCGGGCCGCTCTGGCGCGCGCGCTCGACGGCGGGCCGGCGCTCGGATTCGGGATGCTCGGAGACGCCCCGAAATGGGTGCCGGACGGCACGGCCGTCGTGATCGCCACCTCGGGCTCCAGCGGGGTCCCCAAGCGGGTCGCGTTGAGCGGCGAGGCGCTGCGGGCGAGTGCCGAGGCGACGGCGTCGAGAGTGGGCGGCGGGCGCTGGCTGCTCGCCCTGCCTGCCGGATACGTGGCCGGACTCCAGGTCATCGTGCGGTCTCTGATGGCAGGCACGCACCCTGTCGCGCTGAGCGGTCGGTTCTCACCCGATTCGTTCGCCGACGCGACGCTGTCGATGCTCCGCCCGCTGCCGGGCGGTTCCGCCGGCATCCCCGAGCTGTACACCTCGCTCGTCCCCGCGCAGCTGTCGACGCTGCTCGATGCGGCAGACGACCGACCTGTGCGTGCGGCCCTTCAGGCGTACCGGGCGATCCTCGTGGGTGGCCAGGCGCTGCCGGAACCGCTGCGCGACCGCGCCGCCGATCTCGGCATCCGACTCGTCCGCACCTATGGCTCCACCGAGACGAGCGGGGGATGCGTCTACGACGGCGTCCCCCTCGACACCGTCGCCGTGCGCACGGTGGACGGAGAGCTGCGCATCGCCGGTCCGATGCTCGCTGACGGCTATCTCGGCGACGGGGAGCTCACGGCGAAGAACTTCTCGCGCGACGAGCACGGCATCCGCTGGTATCACACCGGCGATCTCGGGCTCTACGACGACGGCGTCGTGCGGGTGCACGGTCGTGCCGACAACGTGATCGTCTCGGGCGGAATCAACATCTCCCTCGACCGCGTCGAACGGCTGGTTCGCAGTGTCCCGGGACTCACCGGCGCGGTGGTCGTCGGCGTACCGGACGAGCGATGGGGTGAGGCCTCGGTCATCGTCGCACCCAGAGGCGAAGCTCTGCGACGAAGCGAGTCGGAGCAGCTCGCGCACGCACGAGACCTCGTCGCCGAAGAGCTGGGCAGGCACGCGAGGCCGGCGCGGCTGATCATGGTCGACGAACTCGCCGTGCTGGCCTCAGGCAAACCCGACCGCGAGTCGATCAGACGCGCCGTCGTCGAACTGCACTGACGGTCGATTCGCCGGAGTGGGAACTCTCCTGCCAGAGTGAGGCATGGCCACCTACACGCACGGACATCACGAGACCGTCCTCCGCTCTCACAGCAGCCGCACCATCGCGAACTCGGCGGAGTACCTGCGCCCCCACCTCACCGCGAACACCAGGCTTCTCGACGTCGGAGCGGGGCCCGGCAGCATCACGGTCGACTTCGCGGGCGTCGTCGCCCACGTTACGGCGACCGAGATCGATGAGAACGCGCTCTCACTCTCGCGCGATCTCGCGTCGAGCAGAGGGCTCACGAACCTCGACTTCGCGGTCGAAGACGTGCACGCGCTGAGCTTCGCCGACGACACCTTCGACGTCGTCCACGCGCACCAGGTGCTGCAGCACGTCGGCGATCCGGTGCAGGCGCTGCGTGAGATGCGCCGGGTCGCAGCGCCCGGCGGTGTCGTGGCGGCACGTGACGCCGACTACGCAGGCTTCATCTGGTTCCCCATGCTCCCTGAACTCGACCACTGGCTCGACCTCTACCGGCGAGCGGCGAGGGCCAACGGCGGCGAGCCCGATGCGGGGCGCCGCCTTCTCGCCTGGGCCCGCGCGGCCGGATTCGATGACGTCACCGCGACGACCTCCAACTGGACCTACGCGAATCCCGAGGATCGCGCCTGGTGGGGCGGCATGTGGGCCGACCGCATCCTCGAATCGGCGCTCGCGCGGCAGCTGGTCGACAGCGAGATGGCGACGTCGAGCGACCTGCAGGAGATCAGCGACGCGTGGAAGCGCTGGGCCGACGACGGCGACGGCTGGTACCTCGTGCCGCACGGCGAGATCATCGCCCGCGCCTGACCGGACTGCGGATACATCTGCAGGCGGATGCGAGGCGGATGCCGTGCCGCGTAGCGTGGGGGAGTGATCCGCCCGCTCTCCCGTACGGCGCTCGTGCTCGACATCGTCGGGGCGGCGCTGCTCTTCGTCATCCTCACGCCGTTCTCCGTCGTCTTCTACGGCCCGGGGGCGGTCGGCGAGGGGATCAGCGGTGCGGCGGTCGCGGCGATCGTCACCGCGGGCATCCTGATGTTCGGCGGAGTCGCGATCGGCAGGCTCGCCCCCGGACTCGCGCTCGCCGTGGCCTGGGCGGGCGCGATCGTGCAGATGCTGTCCGGATTCGGTCCGCTGCCGATCGATGTGGCGATCCTCCTGGTGCTCTACGCGACCGCCGCCTGGGGGTCCCGCGCGGTGCTGTGGTGGGGTTTCGGCTCGGCGCTGCTCGGTGCTCTGGTCTCGGCGGTCTACCTGGTCGTCGTCACGGGCGTCACCTCCGGCGCCAGCGGGTGGGATCAGCTGACGACCGGCACGCTGCTCCTGGTCGTCTCGGTGCTCGCGCTCGGATTCGCGTGGGTCTGCGGTCTGCTGTGGCGGGTGGTGCTGCGCGCGCGGAGCACCCGTTCGGCGCAGCTGAAGGCGGAGTCGCTCGCGGCGGAGGAGCAGGAGCGTGTGCGGATCGCCCGCGACATGCACGACATCGTCGCGCACTCGCTGGCCGTGGTGATCGCGCAGGCCGACGGCGCCAGGTATGCGGCCGCCGCGAAGCCCGAGATGGCCACCGAGGCACTCGGGACCATCGCCCAGACCGCTCGCAGCGCCTTGAGCGACGTGCGTCTGCTGCTCACGCAGCTGCGCCACCGACAGGGGGACGGTCCCCAGCCGACGCTCGCAGACCTCGAGTCGCTGTTCGCGCAGGTGCGTCAGGCAGGAGTCGAGCCCCGGATCACCGTCGATCCGATGCCGCCGGGGGAGCCGCCGGGAGCCATCCAGCTCGCGGTGTACCGGATCCTCCAGGAGGCGCTCACGAACGCCATCCGTCACGGCGACGGCGCGGTCGACGTGCACCTCGCGTGGCTTCCCGACCGTGTCGACATCCAGGTGCGCAACACCGTGGGACGGGATCAGCCGCAGATCGGCGGCGGTCACGGGGTGATCGGCATGCGTGAACGGGCGCAGCTCGTCGGCGGTAGCCTTCAGGCGGAGCGCCAGGGAGCGCAGTTCGTCGTCCGCGCCTCGCTCCCGATCGGAGAAGTCGCATGATCAGGGTCGTCCTCGTCGATGATCAGGCGCTGTTCCGCGCCGGAGTCCGCATGCTGCTCGCCTCGCAGCCCGATCTCGACGTCGTCGGAGAAGCGGGCGATGGCCGCGAAGCCGTCGCTCTCGTGCACGCGACTCGACCGGACGTGGTGCTGATGGACATCAGGATGCCGGTCATGGACGGGCTCGCTGCGACCGCCGAGATCCTCGCTCAGCCCGACCCGCCGCGCATCGTCATGCTGACGACCTTCGACCTCGACGAGGCCGCCGCTCGCGCGATCCGTCAGGGGGCGAGCGGATTCCTCCTGAAGGACGCCGACCCCGAGTTCCTCCTCGCCGCGATCCGCACCGTCCACGCGGGCTCGAGCGTCATCGCCGCGTCGGCGACCCGCGAGCTGTTCGAGCACTTCGCCGAGGAGCCGAAGCCGGTGCCCGTGCAGTTCTCCGCGCTGACCGAGCGTGAGCGCGAGATCTTCGCGCTCGCCGCCCGGGGGCTCTCGAACTCCGAGATCGCCGCTCGCGAATATCTCAGCGAGGCGACCGTCAAGACCCACATCAGCCGCATCCTGACGAAGCTCACCCTCCGCGACCGGGTGCAGCTGGTGGTCTTCGCGTTCGAGCACGGACTCGCCTGAGCCGATTCCTGTCCGCGGGATCATCCTTACGATGTAGGGGGATGCGCCGTCAGGCCGACGCGGCGGAGCAGCCGGCGTCCGTAGCGTCGAAGGCATGGAGATCACGACCACCGACCTCGGGCTCGCAGCCCGCGTCCAGCACCTCAAGAAGACCTACGGCGCCGGCGAGGGCACCGTCCACGCGCTGGACGACGTCAGCGTCGGCATCCGCCGCGGACAGTTCACCGCCATCATGGGACCGTCCGGTTCGGGCAAGTCCACGCTCATGCACATCATGGCCGGCCTCGACACCCCGACGCAGGGGAGGAGCTGGATCGGCGACACCGAGATCACGGAGCTCGGAGACCTCGATCTCACGATCCTGCGCCGCCGCCGGGTCGGCTTCATCTTCCAGGCGTTCAACCTCGTGCCGACGCTCACCGCCCTCGGCAACATCATGCTGCCGTTCGAGCTCGACGGGCGGCGACCCAGCGCGATCGAGAAGGCGCGCATCGATGGACTGATCCAGACGCTCGGGCTCGGATCCCGTCTGCAGCACCGACCGCATCAGCTCTCGGGGGGCCAGCAGCAGCGCGTCGCCATCGCCCGTGCGCTCGCCACGGCGCCCGATCTCGTGTTCGCCGACGAGCCCACGGGCAATCTCGATTCCCGCACGGGGCGCGAGGTGCTGCAGCTGCTGGCCACCGCGAGCCGCGAGCACGGACAGTCCATCGCCATGGTCACCCACGACGCGATCGCGGCGAGCCACGCCGACCGGGTGCTGTTCCTCGGAGACGGCCGGATCGTCGCCGACCACCCGCGCCAGACCGCCGAGGAGATCTCGGCCTACATGCTCGCCGCCGAGGTCGCGGCATGAGCGCCGTCATCGAGTCTCCGACTCTCGCCGTCGTACCGCAGACGTCCGCGACCGGTCCGCGCCTCGCCTGGCTGCGCGACCGGGGCATGGGCGCCAGCATCCTGGTCGCAGCGCTCTCGGCCGCTTTCGGAGTGGTGCTGGTCGAGACCACGGCCTACCTCGGAGCCGTGCTGCAGGCCGACCCCTTCATCGGCGACAGCGAGACGCTCGCGTTCATCGTGGGACTGCTCTCGGTTCTGCTCACGGGCGTCGCGATGTACGTCGCCGCGATCGTCACCGCGAACACGTTCTCGACGATCATCGCCGGGCGCACGCGTCAGATCGCCCTGATGCGCCTCATCGGCGCGACCGCGAGGTCCCAGCGGGCCGTGGTCGGCCGGCAGGGCTTCGCGGTGGGGGTCATCGGCGCGGCACTCGGGCTTCTCGCCGGCCTCGTGATCGCCGCGGTCGGCGTGCAGATCGGTTCCGGACTGATCGAGAACGTGCCGCAGGGGTTCTCTCTCGCCCAGCCCTTCATCGCCTTGCCGGTCGTCGGCGTCGCGCTCACGACCTGGGCGGCGGCATGGGTGGGCTCCAGACGCGTCCTCGCCGTCACCCCGCTGCAGGCGATCGGCGGGTCGGTCGAGCGCACTCGCGAAGAGCTGTCCCGCCCCGGGCGGCACATCGGCGCATGGATCCTGCTCGCTTCCGGCACCGTGCTGCTGGCGGCAGGGGTCGTCGTCGGCCTCGTGCACCCGCTCGGGGTGGTCGTCGCCTTCGTCGGCGGACTGCTCTCCTTCACCGGACTCGCGCTCGGATCGGTGCTGTTCATGCCTCCCGTGCTGCGTCTGGTCGGGCGGATGTTCGGATCGAGTGCCACGGCAAGGCTCGCGGCCGAGAACGCCCTCCGCTATCCCGAGCGCTCGTCGCGCATGGCGATCGGCGTCGTGATGGGGGTCACACTGGTCACGATGTTCGCGGTCGCGCTCGAATCGGTCAAGCAGATGCTGATCGGTCAGGTCGAGGGTGAGACGCCTGCGGAGTTCTTCACCCCGTTCGACGCCTTCGCATCGGTGATGATGGTGCTCGTGGCGGTGTCGGCGGTGATCGCCGCGGTCGGTCTCGTCAACCTTCTGACGATCGGCGTCGTGCAGCGTCGTCGCGAGCTCGGACTCCTCCGGTCCATCGGCCTGTCCAATGGGCAGGTGCGCCGCATGGTGCTGCTCGAGGCGGCGCACATCACGGTGGCCGCCACGCTGACCGGGTTGATCCTGGGCATCGCCTACGGATGGATCGCGGCGCAGTCGCTGCTCGGCTCCGTGCCGACCCTGCCCGACTTCGAGGCCGCCGGGCTCGTCGCACCGCACGTGCCCTGGCTGCCCGTGGTCATCATCGTCGCGGCGACCGCTGTGCTGACCCTGGTGGCTGCCGCGACGCCGACCCGCCTCGCCACTCGCGTGGCGCCCGTCGACGCACTGGCCGCCGACTGACGACGACGCCTGGGGATGCCCCGATGACCGAATCGGTCATCGGGGCATCGGCACCCGGGCGGTCGTTCTAGGCTGGACGGATGCCGTCTCCGTTCGACCAGTCCACGTATCAGGTGCGTCTCGAGTGGGGCGTCGACGGGCTCGATCGCGTCGCGCCCGCCGATGTCGTCGTCGTGGTCGACGTGCTCCGCTTCTCGTCGACGGTGGCAGACGCTGTCGCGTCGGGCTCCGCGGTCTCGCTCGACGACGCGCGTGAGTGGTCCCGCAACGGTGCCGCGGTCGCCGCCCGCGCCGGCGACGCGGTCGTGCTGATCGGAAGTCTCCGCAACGCGGCGGCAGTGGCACGAGCGATCGCGACGCTGCAGGAGCGCAACCAGTCACGTACTTCCGTGAGCGTGATCGCCGCGGGCGAAGCCGACGCCGCGGGCACCGTGCGCTTCGCGGTCGAGGACCACCTGGGAGCCGGCGCGATCGTCGCCGCGCTCACCGAACTCGGCATCGACCACACGGCGCCCGATGCGGCCGTGGCCGCCGAGGGATTCCGCGCGCTGAAGAGAGCGCTGCGCCACATGGTCAGCGCGAGCGGTTCGGCGCGTGAGCTCGCGGACGGGGTCGCCGCGACCGAGCGGATGCGGGCATCCGGTGCTGCGCCGACGACGGTGTCGGACGCCGCCGAGCTCGACGCCCTGGATGTCGTCCCCGTGCTGCGTGACGGGCTCTTCGTCGCCTTCGACTGAGCGGTCTGCGGTCGTCCCCGGCGCGCAGGCCATCCCCGCTCGGGGGTGAGGCGCCTGTGGATCTCGTCCCTGCACGCGCTCGGCAACAGGCCGTGCATCCGGCACGGGTTTCGTGTTCCGCGACGTAGGGTCATGGCATGAGGTTCGTCCCCGCTTTCATCGTCGATGCCGTCCTGGTGCTCGTCTTCGCCGTGATCGGCCGTGCCTCGCACGGAGAAGATCCCGGCGGGTTCCTGCTCACCGCCTGGCCGTTCATCGTCGCCCTCCTGCTGGGTCACGTCGTGGCCGCGCTTCTGCCGGCGAGACCGCGTCGTCCGTGGTCGCTGGCCTGGGGTGCCGTCGTCTGGCTCGTCACCGTGGTCGGCGGGCTGCTGCTGCGCGTCGTGGCGGGGGACACCGCGCAGATCGCGTTCATCATCGTCACGACCCTCGTGCTCGGCGTCTTCCTCGTCGGGTGGCGAGCCGTGGCAGCGCTCCTGCGTCGGCGTGCGGGGCGTGCGAGCGACGTCGGTGCGGCGCGCGGGCGGCCTGAGGAGCGGGAGGATGACGACATTCCCGTCGACCGGGACGCACCCGCCGACGCGGCAGCCTCGGATCGAGCGCAGGAGGAACCCTCGCCCGAGGCCGATCCGGAATCAGGTCCTCACGCGCGCTGACCGCACTCTCGCGGTTCGCGGCGCTCGGGGCGGGTCGACGTCGTGCGCGGATCAGCGCGACATCTGCGCCGCGAGCCTTGTGTCGGCCGTGATCTCGCGCCGAGTCCAGTCGAACAGATAGCGCGCGTCGTACGAGCGGGAGCACCGCGCGCACGATGTGGCGCGTGACGGACGCCGATGGCGGTAGGTCACGTGACCAGCGGGGCACTGGCCGACCCACGGCGCGAGTTCGACCGCCGTCTCGCCATGGTGGGTGGTTCCGCCGACGTAGCCCAGGTCTCGGGCCACGCGCTTCCAGGTCGGGCCGTGGGCCGCTTCATGACCCGCGAGGGCATGCGCCACCTCGTGCAGCAGCACCTGATGGATCTCGTCGTCCTCGAACCGCGCAGCCAGATACCGCGACACGGTGATGCGCTTCTTCGTGTAGTCGCACTGCCCCGCCCGACGCTTCGCGTGGTCGAAGCCGAATGACCAGCTGTCGTCGAGGTGCAGCGTGATCAGTGCCTCGCCCCAGACGCGCACCCGGTCAAGTTCCGCCATGCGATCAGGCTAAGCCATACCGCCGACATCGCCCCTCAGCGGGGCACCGGCGGGCGTGTGCTGCCGTCAGCCCGCGACGAGCTGCGTCGTGCGGCGCCGCTCGGCGGCTTCGATGGCGAGCAGCACCGTCTCGAGCTCTCGGTCCTCGGCCCCGGCCTCACGGCGCAGGAAGAGGGACTGCTTGAAGCTCTCGCGAGCGGTCTCGTAGTCGCCGGCCTCGTAGGCGTTCCTGCCGTGATGGTGGTGCGCGAACGCGGCGATCGACAGCCAGCGCTGTCCCTCGGCTTCGGCGGCGCACGTCGCGAGCTCCTGCTCGGCGGCGGCGTGGGCGCCGCGGTGCTGCAGGATCGTGGCGTGCAGCACCCTCGAGCGCAGGACGTCCTTGCGTGTGCCCGCCATGCGCGACTGGCGCACGGCCTCATCGGCGAGGGGGAGCGCTTCGTCCAGACGGTCGAGGACCTTCAGCAGCCAGACCCGCTCCAGCAGTGCCGGAAGGCTCCGCTGGCTCTCGATCTCCTCCAGCCGTGCGGCGCATTCACCGAGGTCGACCAGCTCGCGAAGGCTCTCCGGGTCGTATCCCTGGATGAAACTCATTGCTCTCCTTCCGCAGCGTCCCCCGTCAAGTGTGCCTCGCGTCGGCGCAGTCGTCGGGGCGGCACGCCCCACGGCCCCGCATCCGATCTCGATCGAGGCCTCAGCGGAGGAACAGCGAGGCGTCCGGACGAGGGGAGGCGACGGCATCCGCATCGGTCACCACGCGCGCACCCTGCACGAAGGCGGTCACCTCGGCACCCTGCGCGATCTTGGCGGGATGTGGCCCCGCGGCGAGCATCCTGGGCAGCCATTCGGTGGGCAGGGGAGCCGCCGATGCGGCGATCACGAGGTTGCCGAACCTGCGCCCCTTCAGCACCTGGGTGTCGGCGAGGACGCCGATCTCGGGCAGAACCTCCGCGATCGTCGCGACCTGTCGCCGGGCGAACGCGAGGCCCGGCCCGTCGGCGACGTTCACGAGCAGCACGCCGGCGGGCGCGAGCAGTTCGGCGAGTTCGCGGTAGAACTCGATGCTGGTGAGGTGGGCCGGCGTCTGGGCTCCGGAGTAGACGTCGGACACCACCAGATCGCAGGTGCCGACGATCGCCGGGGGGAGGCGGCGGACGCCCTCGCGGGCATCTCCGATGCGGAGCCGGATGGCCGCGCCTCGCGGCAGGGGGAGGTGCTCGCGCACGAGGGTGGCCAGCGGTGCCTCGAGCTCGATCACCTGCTGCCGAGAACCGGGGCGGGTCGCCTCGATGTAGCGGGGGATCGTCAGTGCGCCCGCGCCGAGGTGCACCGCGGTCAGGGGGCCGGCAGCGAGCTGGTCGATCACGGCGCCCATCCGCACGATGTACTCGAAGTGCAGGTGCGTGGGGTCATCCAGGTCGACGTGCGACTGCGGGGTGTCGTCGACGATGAGCTCGAATCCGCTGGTGAACTCCGACGGCACGATGCGGGCGATGCCTCCGTGGTCGAGACGGACCTGCGGGTGCTCGGTGTCCTTCGCTCGCGTCCTGCCCATCCTCCGAGACTACGCGCTCACTCCGCCTCGACATCGTGTGGTCGGCTCACGCGATGGGAGGATTGAGGGCTGCTGACTCGCCGCGAGTCTGCCGCGGAGGCTCGATGTTACGGCCGCATGACGTTTCCGAGAATAACTTGCAGGGAATTAGTTAGTGATGAATACTTTTTCCTACGTGGTAGGCACCCGATGCCGCCAGGACGTTCAAAGAGGAGATCCCTGATGCACAAGCGCATTCTTCCGGTCGTGGCGCTGGGCGCCGTGGCCACCCTGGGCCTGGCGGCCTGTGCCGGCGGCGGAGCCGACACCGGCGGAGCCGTCGACGGAGAGGGCCAGGAGCTCACCGTCTGGATCATGAAGGGCACGAACCCGGACGCGAGCGCGTTCTACGACGAGGTCTCGAGCGCCTTCGAAGACGAGACCGGCGCCACGGTCAAGATCGAGGAGATCCAGTGGGCGGACGCTCACGATCGCTTCGTCACGTCGATCGCCGGCGGCACCACGCCCGACATCGCCGAGACCGGAACCACCTGGACCGCGGAGTTCGCTGACGCCGGTGCCCTCGAGCCGCTCGACGAGTACGTCGACGCCGAAGACGGCCTGCGTGACGACCTCGTCGAGGGCCTCGCGGTCGCCGGCACCTACGAAGACGAGCTGTACGGCATGCCCTGGTACGCCGGAGTCCGCTCCATCGTCTACCGCACCGACGTGTTCGAGGAGCTCGGTCTCGAGGCCCCGAAGACGTGGGACGACATCGTCACCGCTGGCGAGGCCATCAAGGCCGCCAAGCCCGACATGCTGCCGTTCCCCGTCGCGGGTGACGCGGAGTTCCAGGTGTACCCCTGGGTCTGGGGCGCCGGCGGCGAGGTCGCGACCCTCGACGGCAAGACCTGGACGAGCGAACTCGACAGCAAGGAGTCGCAGGCCGGAATCGAGTTCTACACCGGACTCGCGACCGAGCACGGCTTCTCCTCCGCCGGGGCCACGACCTGGAAGGAGACGGACCTCCGTGACTCGTTCACGCAGGGCAACGTCGCCATGATGCTCTCGGGCTCCTGGACCCCGAAGGCTCTGATCGAGGCCAACCCCGAGCTCGAGGGCAAGATCGGCGCCGCCGTGATCCCCGGCGAGGACGGCGGCATCGCTCCGTCCGTGCTCGGCGGCTCGCACCTGTCGGTCTTCAACACGACCGAGAACGCCGACCTCGCATGGGAGTTCGTCAAGCTGATGACCACGGGCGAGTTCGCCGAGAAGTGGGCTGACGAGACCGGATACTTCCCGGGAGTGCAGTCCGCGATGGAGGAGGCCCTGGCCTCGACCGACCCGCTCGTCGCTCCGTTCGCGCAGCAGATGGTCGAGGGCGGCGCATCCGTGCCGGTCACCCCGAACTTCGGTGCCGTTCAGGCGAAGAAGACCACCAACTCGATGATCCAGGCGATCCTCAGCGGGCAGAAGGACGTCGCCACGGCGACGAAGGACGCCGCTGCTGAGATGACCGACCTGCTGAACCAGTAAGGCTGTATCCCTTCATGTCGATGGTGCAAGCGCCACTGCCGGTCACGAAGGCGGAGTCCACCTCCGCCTCCGTGGCCGGCGGCCGGCCGCCCAAGCGGGGTTTCTCGCTGATCACGGCCCGCCCCTGGCTTCTTCTCGCCCCCGGGCTGGTCATCCTCGCGGTGCTCATGCTCTGGCCGCTCATCCAGGTCGTCATCTTCTCGCTGCAGGACTACGGTCTTCGCGAGATCAACACCGGCGAGAACAACTGGATCGGCGTCGACAATTACGTCGAGGCGCTCACCAACCCGACACTGTGGACCGTCGTCCTGCCGAACACCGTCGGCTTCGCCGCCGTCGCCGTGTTCGTCACGGTCGCGGTCGGCACGCTCGTGGCGCTGCTGCTCGCGAAGCTGGGCACGGTGTGGCGCACCATCGTCTCGAGCTGCATCATGGTGGCGTGGGCGATGCCCGCCGTCACCGGAACCTACGTCTGGACGTTCATCTTCGATGCCGACCGCGGCATCTTCAACACCGTCCTGCAGGATCTCGGCCTGATGGACGACCCGGTGAACTGGTTCACCAATCAGTGGTCGTTCTACGCGATCGTGCTGCTGAACGTCGTGCACCACGGCTTCCCGTTCGTCGCCATCACGGTGCTCGCGGGCCTGCTCGGCGTCTCGAAGGAGATGCTCGAGGCAGCCGCGCTCGACGGCGCGAACGCGTGGATGCGGTTCTGGAAGATCATCTTCCCCACTCTCAAGCCCGTCTTCTCGGTCGTGATCATCCTGTCGACGATCTGGGACTTCAAGGTCTTCGCGCAGGTCTACCTGATGCCCGGTGGAGGCGGCGGCAACCGGTCGGTGCTGAACCTCGGCGTCTGGTCGTACGTCGAATCCTTCGGCCAGAACCGCTACGGCTTCGGTGCCGCGCTCGCCGTGCTGCTCACCCTCGTGCTGATCGGCATCACGATCGTGTACATCCGCTCCCTCATGAAGGAGGACGAGCTGTGAACCCCCGCCCGTCTGTCATGTCGCGCGTCGGCACCGGCATCGCGATCGCCGCCGTCCTGATCTTCACGCTGTTCCCCGTCTACTGGATGGTCTCCAGTGCGCTCGACGCCAAGGCGTCCAGCGGAGGGCAGTCGCTGCTGCCTCAGGAGTTCACGTTCGACAACTTCGCCTTCGTCCTCACCGACGGCGGTTTCGGCACCTACCTCCGCAACTCCGCGATCGTGGCTCTCGTCACCGTCCTGGTCAGCGCCCTCGTGTGTCTGCTCGCGGCTGTCGCAGTCGCCCGGTTCCGCTTCAAGTTCCGCACGACCATCCTGATGATGATCCTCGTCGTGCAGATGGTTCCGCTCGAGGCCCTCGTCATCCCGCTCTTCCTGCAGGTCAAGAGCCTCGGGCTGCTCAACAGCATCCTCGGCCTGATGGTCGTGTACGTCGCGCTCTCGCTGGCGTTCGGGATCTGGATGCTGCGCGGATTCGTCGCCGCCGTGCCCGTCGAGCTCGAGGAGGCCGCGTACATCGACGGCGCCAGCTGGTGGCGGATGTTCCGCTCGATCCTGCTGCCGCTGGTGATGCCCGGTCTCGTCGCGACCAGCATCTTCAGCTTCATCACGGCCTGGAACGAATTCATCTTCGCCATGACGATCCTCGGCAGCGCGACCGACCAGTACACGGTCTCGATCGGACTGAAGTCGTTCTTCGGCCTGCACTCCAACGACTGGGGCAGCATCATGGCCGCGTCGACGATCATCACGATCCCGGTGATGGTGTTCTTCGTGATCGTGCAGCGTCGTCTCTCGGCCGGCATGGTCGCGGGAGCGGTGAAGGGATGACCGACGACCTCGTCCGCCTCGCCAACGGGGTGCTCTGGCCGGGGTTCCTCGGCACGGAGGCCCCCGAATGGCTTCTCGACGAGCTGCGCGACGGCCTCGCGGGTGTCGTGTACTTCAGTCAGAACGTCGGCGAGGGACTTCCGGCTCTGAGCGACGAGATCCTCCGGGCCAATCCGGACGCGCTGATCGGGATCGACGAGGAGGGCGGCAACGTCACACGCCTCGAGTCCGCAGCCGGCTCCACGCTTCCGGGGGCGGCTCAGCTGGGCATCGTCGACGACGTCGAGGCGACGCGGGCATCGGGTGCCGAGCTGGCTCGACGAGTGGCCGCGATCGGCGGCAACGTCGTGCTCGGTCCCGTCGCGGATGTGAACACCGATCCGCGGAATCCTGTGATCGGCGTCCGTTCCTTCGGCAGCGACCAGAAGCTCGTCGCCCGACACGTGCAGGCGGCCGTGGAGGGCCTGCAGAGCACGGCGGTCGCGGCGTGCGTCAAGCACTTCCCGGGGCACGGTGACACGCACACCGACTCGCACCACGCACTGCCCGAGATCTCGCTGGGGATCGAGGAGTTCGAGCGCGTGCACCTCGAGCCGTTCCGCGCGGCGGTGGCTGCAGGTGTCGACGCCGTCATGACCGCGCACATCGTCGTTCCCGCCTGGGGCGCCGAGCCGGCGACGCTGAACCCCCGAGTGCTCGGGCTGCTCCGCGGCTGGGGCTTCGACGGCGTGATCATCACGGATGCCCTCGACATGGCGGCCATCCGCGAGACCGTCGGCATCGGCGAAGGCGCCGCGCGGGCCCTCGCGGCCGGAGCGGATCTGCTGTGCATCGGCAACCCGACGAACCGCGGTGAGGCCACGCTCCCCGACCAGGACCGTCGAGACTTCCTCGCCGCGCGCGACGGGATCCTCGCGGCGGTGGACGACGGCTCACTCTCTCGCGAGCGACTCGCCGAAGCGGCCGGGAGGGTCTCCCGCCTGGCTCAGACCCTGAGCGTCCGTGCCGAGACTGCGACTCCCGTCGACTACGACGGATCGGACATCGTCCGACGCGCGATCACAGGAGTGGCGCGCGATGCCGAGGCGCTCGCCGTCGTCGATGCTCGTCGACGTTCGACGCTCGCGGTCGACAGCGCGTCGGCATACGTGGCTGAGACTCTGGCGGCAGACGGTCATCGCGTGCGCGTCGACGTCGCACGGACGACGATCGACGAGCAGGATGGGGCTCTCGACGCGGCTGTCGCCGCAGACGGACTGACGGTCGTCCTCCTGGATCGTCCAGACACCGACGACGGGCAGCGTGCGCTCGTCGAGCGCGCCGCCCTGCGTGATCCCGACGCGGTCGTGGTCAACGTCGGACTCGCGGCACGGCAGCCGCTGCCCCTCGCGCTCGTGGAGGTCGGATCCGCGAGCCGGATCGGAGCCCAGGCCGCCAGAGATCGACTGATCGGGGGCTCGTCGCGCCGCGCCGATCCGTCGCCCGACAGCGCAGGTGCCGCCGACTGAGGCAGGATGACACCGTGGACGCCGATGTTCTCGCGCTGGTGCGCCGATCCGTTCCCCGACTGAGTGCTGCAGAAGCACGGGTCGCGGAGACGATCCTCGGAGACCCTACGCTCGTCGTCGACCTCGCCATCAACGACCTCGCCCAGCTCTGTCACACATCGCTGTCGACCGTGGCTCGCTTCGCGCAGTCGCTCGGCTTCAGCGGATACCGGGAGCTGCGGGTCGCGGTCGCCCGCACGATCACGCTCGCCCAGGCGCAGCAGGCGCGCTTCGGCCTCGACACCACGGCGATCGATCCCGATGACGAGCCGTCCGCCATCGCCGCGAAGCTCGCGGCACAGGAGATCGACGCGATCGAGAAGACGGCGCTCGGACTGGACGCCGACGCGCTCGACCGCGTCGCCAGGGCCGTCGTGGCGGCGCGCCACGTCGATCTGTTCGGGCAGGCCGCATCGTCGTTGACCGCTCAGGACCTTCAGCAGAAGCTCGCGCGCATCGGGTGCTCGGTCGCGCACTCCGCCGATCCGCACCTCGCCCTCACGACGGCGTCGCTGCGGACCCCGGAGGACGTCGTCATCGCGTTCTCCCACGGGGGCGAGACGCAGGAGGTCGTCCGGGCTGTCGAGATCGCCAGAGATGCGGGCGCCTTGTCGGTGGCCATCACCAGCGCGCCCGACTCGACGCTCGCGCTCGCCGCAGACGTCTCGCTGATCACCTACGCGCAGGAGTCGCCGTTCCGCATGGCCGCGATGTCGAGCCGCATCGCGCAGCTGGCGCTGGTCGACATCCTCTTCGTCCGGGTCGTCCAGCACCGGGGCGAACCCGTGGTCATCCCGCTGCAGCTGACGCACGACGCTGCGGCGCCGCGTCGACGTCGCTAGAGGCAGGCGATGAGATACCCGTCGACCGTCACCGGTGCCCGTGGCGACCGGCAGGAACAGCGCCGCTGATCAGTCGATGTGGTCTCGGGTGCTGACCAGTGCCCTGGTCGCGATCCGGTGCGCGCGAGCGAGGCTGCCGGTGAGCGAGAGTCCCGACAGGACGCCGGCCAGGAATCCGGCGGCGAACGCATCTCCGGCGCCGATGGACTCCACGACGGGGACATCGAGCGACCTGCTGTCGGTGCGCTCGGCGCCGTCGAAGGCCACAGCGCCGTCTGGACTCGTGGCCAGCAGATACCTCGGTTCGGGGAACAGCTCGCGCAGTCGATCGGGCTCGCCGGTGCCGAAGACCGCCTCGGCGTCGGGGCGTGTGCAGAACGCGATGTCGGCGCGGCGGACGTAGTCCGCGATCACCGCGCGCCCCTCGTCCTGTCGCCCGCGCCACAGCGCAGGTCGCCAGTTCACGTCGAAGCTGAGCAGCCGCCCGTCGCGCGGCGCATCGAAGAGGGCGTTCTGCGCTGCGTGGGCGGTGTCCGAGAGAGCAGGCGTGATCCCCGAGGTGTGCACGAGGGCGGCCCGTGACAGCAGCGCGGATGCCGCGTCGGAGTCGAGCGTCGCCGGCGACAGGGCCGCGGCCGCGGAGCCGGAGCGGTAGTAGTGCATGGTCCCGTCGACGGAGCCGTCCGGACGCGGTGACAGCTCCTTGACGTAGAGGCCGGTAGGCGCCTCGGCGTCGATCTCCACGGCGGAGTCGTCGACCTCGTGCCGGCGCAGCTCGGCGGCGAGGAAGCGCCCGAACCCGTCGTCGCCCACACGGGAGACGACGGCGGTGCGGATGCCGGCCGAGGCCAGTGCGATCGCCGTGTTCCACTCCGCTCCGGCGAGCGAGCGGTGGAACGTCCGCACGTCCTCGAGGGGCGCGGCGATGGCCGGGACGAAGGAGACGAGGCCCTCGCCGACGCAGACGGCGAGGGGAGACGTGTCGGGCACGCTCTGGAGATTACCGGATCGGCCACACCCCCGGACATCCGTAACAGGAATGAAACCTGCAGGTGTTTGGCATCGGTCTGCGCACTGGGTAGTTTCAAGGAATCACCGTTTCCGAAGTCGACGATGTCTTCGGAACGCGCACAGCAGCGCTCGACAGGAAGGTCACACAATGCACCACTCAGTCATGCGTCGGCGAGGTCTCATCGCCGTCACCGGAGCGGCAGTCGCCGCGATGGTCCTCTCAGGATGCGTCGCCAGCGAGCGCGGCGACGACGGCGGAGAGGCGTCCGGCGATGTCGACGGAACCTTCGTGTTCGCGGCGTCCTCCGACCCCGCGAGCCTCGACCCGGCGTTCGCCCAGGACGGCGAGAGCTTCCGCGTCTCGCGTCAGATCTTCGAGGGCCTCGTCGGCACCGAGCCCGGCACGGCCGACCCGGCACCGCTGCTGGCCGAGTCATGGGAATCGTCCGAAGACGGCATGAGCCACACCTTCACGCTGAAGGAGGACGTGACCTTCCACGACGGCACGCCGTTCAACGCCGAAGCCGTATGCGCGAACTTCGACCGCTGGTTCAACTGGACCGGCCTCGCGGCCTCCGAGGCGTTCGGCTACTACTACAACAAGCTCTTCAAGGGCTACGCGGAGAACCCGGCTGACGCCGTCTACAAGTCCTGCACCCCCGACGGCGACTACTCCGTGACGATCGACCTGAACAAGCCGTTCGCAGGGTTCGTGGCGTCGCTGTCGCTGCCGTCCTTCTCCATGCAGAGCCCTTCGGCCCTGCAGGAGTTCGGTGCTGACGAGGTCAGCGGCTCGGCCGAGGCACCCGTCCTCTCGGAGTACGCGATGGGGCACCCGGTCGGCACCGGCCCGTACCAGTTCGACGAGTGGGCGCCGGGCGAGCAGGTCTCGCTCAAGGCGTACGACGACTACTGGGGCGAGGCGGGTCAGATCGACGAGATCATCTTCCGCACGATCGACGACCCGACCGCGCGTCGTCAGGCTCTCGAGTCCGGCTCCATCGACGGCTACGACCTCGTCGGTCCGGCCGACACGCAGGCACTCGAGGACGACGGCTTCACCATGGTCTCCCGTCCTCCGTTCACGATCCTGTACCTCGCGTTCAACCAGGCGCTCCCTGAGCTGCAGGACCCGAAGGTCCGCGAGGCGCTCTCGTACGCGGTCGACAAGGATGCCCTGATCAGCCAGGTCCTGCCCGAGGGCACCGAGAAGGCGATCGAGTTCGTGCCCGACACCGTCAACGGCTACAACCCCGATGTCACGACCTACGACTACGACCCCGAGAAGGCCAAGGAGCTGCTGGCGGAGGCCGGCTACGACGAGGCCAACCCGCTGAAGCTGACCTTCAACTACCCCGTCAACGTCTCGCGTCCCTACATGCCGGACCCCGAGCAGATCTTCACGGTCCTCTCGTCGCAGCTCGCCGAGGTCGGCGTCGAGACCACCCCGGTCTCGGAGGAGTGGGTCGAGTACCTCGACCGCACCACCGGCACGTCGGACCACGGCATCCACCTGCTCGGCTGGACCGGTGACTACAACGACACGGACAACTTCGTCGGCGTCTTCTTCGGGCAGCAGAGCTCCGAGTGGGGCTTCGACAACCCGGAGCTGTTCCAGAAGCTCAACGAGGCTCGCGGCGTCTCCAACCTCGAGGACCAGACGGCCCTCTACGAGGAGATCAACGAGATGGTCGCGCAGTTCATCCCCGGTGTCCCGCTCGCGCACCCGGCGCCCACACTGGCGTTCGACCCGCGTGTCGAGAGCTACCCCGCCAGCCCGGTGAACGACGAGGTCTTCACGGACATCGTCCTCACCGAGTAGGTCTGACCGACTGAGTTGCCCACCCGGGTCCCCGCGCTCGCCGCGGGGACCCGGGCCCGGCGTACCTTCTGATCAACGGAGACCTCTTGCTGCGCACCATCGGCAGACGACTGCTTTTCCTCATCCCCACCCTGATCGGCCTCAGCATCCTGCTGTTCGCCTGGGTCAGGGCCCTCCCCGGCGGCCCGGCCGTCGCGCTTCTCGGCGAGAAGGCGACACCCGAGGCCATCGCGAGGGTCAACGAGCTCTACGGCTTCAACAAGCCCATCATCGAGCAGTACTTCATCTGGGTCGGCCGCCTGCTGCAGGGCGACTTCGGCACATCGATCCAGACCAACCGGCCGGTCACGGAGGAGTTCTTCCGCCGATTCCCGGCCACGATCGAGCTGAGCGTCGTCGCGCTCATCTTCGCGGTCGGCGTGGGCATCCCGCTCGGATACTGGGCCGCTCGCCGCCACGGCAAATTCACCGACCACGCGTCGGTCGTGCTGAGCCTCATCGGCATCACCATCCCGGTGTTCTTCCTCGCCTTCATCCTCAAGTACGTGTTCGCCGTGCAGCTCGGCTGGCTGCCGTCGGACGGCAGGCAGAACCCACGAATAGACGCCACCCATCCGACGGGGTTCTATGTGTGGGACGGCATCATCACCGGCGAGTTCGACGCCTCGTGGGATGCCCTCATGCACCTGGTGCTCCCGGCACTCGCGCTCGGCACCATCCCGCTCGCGATCATCGTCCGCATCACCAGGGCGAGCGTGCTCGAAGTGCAGAACGCGGACTACGTGCGGACGGGGCGGGCGAAGGGCGTTGGCTCGTCGACGCTGCGCAGTCGCTTCATCCTCCGCAACGCGATGCTGCCGGTGATCACGACGATCGGTCTGCAGACCGGGCTCCTGATCTCGGGGGCAGTGCTCACCGAGACCGTCTTCGCGTTCCCCGGCATCGGGTCCTTCCTCGCGAGGGCGATCTTCACACGGGACTTCCCCGTGCTGCAGGGGTTCATCATCTTCATCGCGATCGCCTACGCGCTGATCAACCTGGCCGTCGACGTGTCGTACAGCTTCATCGATCCGAGAGTGCGGGTGCAGTGATGATCCGTCTCGTTCTCCGAAAGGGGGTGGCGTCATGACCATCTCGCTCCCACCCGCGCAGGGTCCGTCCGCGGCGAGCGGCTCGGTCGTCGACACGGTCGCCGTGAATCAGGCCGGCCTCAAAGAGGGGCCCGGGGGGTTCTGGCGCGACGTGTTCCGCCGCCTCCGCCGCAACCCGACGGCCTGGATCGGCGCCGGCATCGTGCTGGTGTTCGTCCTCGTCTCGGTGCTCGCGCCATTGCTCGCTCCGTACCCCGAGACGGCGTTGCCCGGCGCGAAGTACATCACGCCGACGCACATCCCCGGTCCGGGGGAGCTGCCGGAGTTCCCCCTCGGGCTCGACCGGTTCGGCGGCGATGTGCTCTCCAAGCTCATCTGGGGCGCGCAGGCGTCGCTGCTGATCGGTGTGATCTCGACCGCGCTCGGTCTGGTCGGCGGAATGATCCTCGGACTCCTCGCCGGCACGTTCGGCGGATGGGTCGACACCCTCATCATGCGCATCGTCGACATCATCCTGTCGGTGCCGAACCTGCTGCTGGCGGTATCCATCGCCGCGATCCTGGGTCAGACGCCCTTCGCGGTGATGATCGCCATCGGAGCATCCCAGGTTCCGATCTTCGCCCGCCTCCTGCGGGCGTCGATGCTGCAGCAGCGATCGAGCGACTACGTGCTCTCCGCCCAGACGCTGGGGCTCGGTCGCGGGCAGATCACCATGTCGCACGTGCTGCCGAACGCCATCGGACCTGTCATCGTGCAGGGCACGCTCACGCTCGCGACGGCGGTGATCGATGCGGCGGCGCTGTCGTTCCTCGGTCTCGGCGGCGGTCGTCCCGAGACGGCCGAGTGGGGCCGCATGCTCACCTACGCCCAGGCCGAGCTGGCCATCGCGCCATGGCTGGCATTCCTGCCCGGCATCTGCATCGCGGTCACCGCGCTCGGCTTCACCCTGTTCGGTGAAGCCCTGCGCGAGGCCATGGACCCGAGGACGAGAGCACGATGAACGCTGCGAAAGAGACACGGACCACGGACGCTCCGCTGCTGTCCGTCGAAGGGCTGGCGGTCGACTTCGCCACCATGGACGGCGTCGTGCACGCCGTCGAGGGAGTCGACCTCGAGATCGCGCCGGGCCAGACCGTCGCGATCGTGGGGGAGTCCGGGTCGGGCAAGTCGACGACTGCCATGGCCATCATCGGGCTGCTCGCCGGTGGCGGGCGCGTCGCCGGCGGCAGCATCCGCCTCGACGGCAAGGACATCACCCGCGCTCCCGAGAGCGAGCTGCGCACCATCCGCGGGCGCGACATCGGCCTCGTGCCGCAGGACCCCATGTCGAACCTGAATCCGGTCGCGAAGATCGGCACCCAGGTCGCCGAGACCCTGCTCGCCCACGGACTCGCCACCAGGCAGAACGTGCAGCAGAAGGTCGTCGAGGCGCTGACAGCCGCCGGACTGCCGGATCCCGAGAAGCGCGCGAAGCAGTACCCGCACGAGTTCTCCGGCGGCATGCGCCAGCGCGCGCTGATCGCGATCGGCCTGGCGTGCAAACCGCGCCTGCTGATCGCGGACGAGCCGACGAGCGCACTCGACGTGACGGTGCAGCAGACGATCCTCGACCAGATCGGCGACATGACGCGCGAGCTCGGCACCGCCGTGCTGCTCATCACGCACGATCTGGGACTCGCGGCCGAGCGTGCCGAGCGCGTCATCGTGATGCACCGCGGCAAGGTGGTCGAGCAGGGGCCGGCGAAGCAGATCCTCGAGAATCCGCAGCACCCCTACACGCAGTCGCTCGTGCAGGCGGCGCCGTCTGTGGCTGCCGCGCGTCTGCGCCCGGAGGCGTTCCACGCCGAGGAACGTCCGTCCGATCCGAACGCAGCCGAGGATGCCTCGGGCGCGCTCGCCCTGCCGACAGCGGACAACATCGTCGAGATCGAGAACCTCACCAAGGTCTATCCGGTCCGAGGGCAGAAAGAGGACTTCGTCGCCGTGAACGACGTGTCGCTCGCCATCCCGCGCGGCGAGACGGTGGCGATCGTGGGCGAGTCCGGTTCGGGCAAGACGACGACCGCGCGGATGCTGCTGAAGATCATCGAGCCGACGAGCGGTCTCATCCGTTACGAGGGCAAGGACGTCTCCTCGCTCACCCGTGCGGAGACCCGGGACTTCCGGCAGAAGGTGCAGCCGATCTTCCAGGATCCGTACTCGAGCCTGAATCCGATGTTCACCATCGAGCGCCTCATCTCCGAGCCGCTGGACTTCTACAAGCGGGGGAGCGGCGCCGATCGGCGCAAGCGCGTCCGGCAGCTGCTCGACGACGTGGCGCTGCCGCAGTCGATGCTGCGCCGGTATCCGTCCGAGCTGTCCGGCGGTCAGCGTCAGCGTGTCGCGATCGCCCGTGCACTCGCGCTCTCGCCCGAGCTGATCGTGTGCGACGAACCGGTGTCAGCGCTCGACGTCCTCGTGCAGGATCAGATCCTGAACCTGCTGGGCGACCTGCAGACCGAGTACGGACTCAGCTATCTCTTCATCTCCCACGACCTCGCCGTGGTCCGCCTGATCAGCGACTACGTGTGCGTGATGAAGGACGGCTCGCTCGTCGAGGCGGCATCCTCGGAGGAGATCTTCACGAATCCTCGAGACCCGTACACGCGACGTCTGCTGGCGTCGATCCCGGGGAACGAACTCAACATCGCCTCCTGACCACGACGATGCGTCCCGCCCCGAGCGCGAGCTCCGGGGCGGGCGCACTGGGTCTGCGGACGATGCTTCCGGGTGCCATTACCGCAGCATCCGAAGAAGGTCAAGGATTGCGCTTGCCATGTCGCAAGATCGCGCGTATAGTTGGTAGTTGCGCTCGCTTCTCCGTGCCCTCATATGGTGGTCGGCATTTCGTTGAGTCTTTGAGCGCACACTCCACCTGACGACAAAGGAATCGAGAAGCCCTGCGGGGCTCACGGAGGTTATTCCCTTGGCTGCTGCTCGCAACGCATCCACATCCACCACCACCAAGAACGGACGCGGAGCTTCCCGTCTTTCGTTCGCCAAGATCTCCGACACGCTGACGGTCCCTGACCTTCTCGCTCTGCAGACGGAATCCTTCGGATGGCTCGTCGGCAACGACGCCTGGAAGGCTCGAGTCGCAGAGGCCAAGAAGGCCGGCCGCACCGACGTGAACGAGAACAGCGGTCTCGGCGAGATCTTCGAGGAGATCTCTCCGATCGAGGACCTCGGCGAGACGATGCAGCTGTCGTTCACCAACCCTTACCTCGAGCCGGAGAAGTACTCGATCGAGGAGTGCAAGGAGCGCGGCAAGACGTACGCCGCTCCGCTGTACGTCGAGGCCGAGTTCATGAACCACCTCACGGGTGAGATCAAGACCCAGACGGTCTTC
This sequence comes from Microbacterium sp. LMC-P-041, assembly GCF_030209555.1. NCBI lineage: Bacteria > Bacillati > Actinomycetota > Actinomycetes > Micrococcales > Microbacteriaceae > Microbacterium > Microbacterium sp. LMC-P-041. Next base: position 148,473 of record NZ_JARVRV010000008.1, on the reverse strand, counting down.
ATGGGCGACTTCCCGCTGCAGACCGACAAGGGAACGTTCATCATCAACGGCTCCGAGCGCGTCGTCGTCTCGCAGCTCGTGCGTTCGCCCGGTGTGTACTTCGACAAGACCCCCGACAAGACGTCCGACAAGGACATCGTGTCGGCTCGCGTCATCCCGAGCCGTGGTGCATGGCTCGAGTTCGAGATCGACAAGCGCGACCAGGTCGGCGTGCGCGTCGACCGCAAGCGCAAGCAGTCGGTCACCGTGTTCCTCAAGGCGCTGGGCATGACCAGCGAGGAGATCCTCACGGAGTTCGCCGGCTACACCTCGATCGAGGAGACGCTCGCGAAGGACACGATCGTCACGAAGGAAGATGCGCTCCGCGACATCTACCGCAAGCTGCGTCCGGGCGAGCAGGTCGCCGCCGAGGCCGCCCGCGCGCTCCTCGACAACTTCTACTTCAACCCGAAGCGCTACGACCTCGCGAAGGTGGGTCGTTACAAGATCAACCACAAGCTCGGTCTCGACGCTCCGCTGACCGACTCGGTCCTCACGGTTCAGGACATCGTCGCGACGATCAAGTACCTCGTGCGTCTGCACGCAGGCACGGAAGAGACCTTCCCCGGCATCCGCTCGGGCAAGAAGGCCGACATCCGCATCGCGACCGATGACATCGACAACTTCGGCAACCGTCGCATCCGCGCGGTCGGCGAGCTGATCCAGAACCAGGTCCGCACCGGTCTGTCCCGCATGGAGCGCGTCGTCCGCGAGCGCATGACCACGCAGGACATCGAGGCGATCACGCCGCAGACCCTGATCAACGTGCGCCCCGTCGTCGCCGCGATCAAGGAGTTCTTCGGAACCTCGCAGCTGTCGCAGTTCATGGACCAGAACAACCCGCTCGCGGGTCTGACCAACAAGCGCCGCCTCTCGGCTCTCGGCCCCGGTGGTCTGAGCCGTGACCGCGCAGGCGTCGAGGTCCGTGACGTCCACCCGTCGCACTACGGCCGCATGTGCCCCATCGAGACCCCTGAAGGCCCGAACATCGGTCTGATCGGTGCTCTCGCGACGTTCGCGCGCATCAACTCGTTCGGTTTCATCGAGACCCCGTACCGCAAGGTCGAGGGTGGCGTCGTCACCGAGCACATCGATTACCTGACCGCTTCCGAAGAGGTCGACTTCAACATCGCGCAGGCGAACGCCCCGCTCGACAAGAACGGTCGCTTCCGCGAGAGCCACGTCCTCGCGCGCCCCAAGGGCGGTAGCGGTGAGGTGGACCTCTTCCTTCCGGAGGAGATCGGCTACATCGACGTCTCGCCGCGCCAGATGGTGTCGGTCGCGACCTCGCTCGTGCCCTTCCTCGAGCATGACGACGCACAGCGCGCACTCATGGGCGCCAACATGCAGCGTCAGGCTGTGCCGCTGCTCCGCAGCGACTCGCCGCTCGTCGGAACCGGTATGGAGGGCTACACGGCCATCGACGCCGGCGACGTGCTCACGGCTGAGAAGCCGGGTGTCGTCACCGAGGTCTCCGCAGACCGCGTCACCGTCATGCTCGACGAGGGTGGAACGCAGGACTACCACCTGCGCAAGTTCGACCGCTCGAACCAGGGCACGTCGTACAACCAGAAGGTCGTCGTCAACGAGGGCGACCGCGTCGAGGTCGGAGAGGTCATCGCCGATGGCCCCGCCACCGAGAACGGCGAACTGGCACTCGGAAAGAACCTCCTCGTCGCGTTCATGACGTGGGAGGGCTACAACTTCGAGGACGCGATCATCCTGAGCCAGGACCTGGTCAAGGACGACACCCTCTCCTCGATCCACATCGAGGAGTACGAGGTCGACGCGCGCGACACGAAGCTCGGCAAGGAGGAGATCACCCGTGACCTCCCCAACGTCAGCCCCGAGCTCCTGAAGGATCTCGACGAGCGCGGCATCATCCGCATCGGTGCCGAGGTCCGCCCCGGTGACATCCTCGTCGGCAAGGTCACGCCGAAGGGCGAGACCGAGCTGTCGGCGGAAGAGCGTCTGCTCCGCGCGATCTTCAACGAGAAGAGCCGCGAAGTCCGTGACACCTCTCTCAAGGTGCCCCACGGCGAGCAGGGCACGATCATCGCCGTCAAGGAGTTCAACGCCGAGGACGGCGACGACGAGCTCGGCTCCGGTGTCAACCGCCGCGTCGTGGTCTACATCGCCCAGAAGCGCAAGATCACCGAGGGTGACAAGCTCGCCGGTCGTCACGGCAACAAGGGTGTCATCGCCAAGATCCTCCCGATCGAGGACATGCCGTTCCTCGCGGACGGAACCCCGGTCGACATCGTCCTGAACCCGCTGGGCATCCCCGGTCGAATGAACTTCGGCCAGGTGCTCGAGACCCACCTCGGGTGGATCGCGAAGCAGGGCTGGAAGGTCGAAGGCACCCCGGAGTGGGCTGCACGGCTCCCCAAGGACGCGTTCGAGGCTGCCCCCGGCACCAAGGTCGCGACCCCGGTGTTCGACGGTGCGAGCGAGGAGGAGATCTCCGGTCTCCTCGATGCGACCACCCCGACCCGTGACGGCATCCGCCTGATCGACTCGACCGGAAAGACGCAGCTGTTCGACGGCCGCTCCGGTGAGCCGTTCCCGGCGCCGATCTCGGTGGGCTACATGTACATCCTGAAGCTGCACCACCTGGTCGACGACAAGATCCACGCACGTTCGACGGGTCCGTACTCGATGATCACCCAGCAGCCGCTCGGTGGTAAGGCGCAGTTCGGTGGCCAGCGATTCGGTGAGATGGAGGTGTGGGCCCTCGAGGCCTACGGCGCCGCATACGCGCTCCAGGAGCTCCTCACGATCAAGTCCGACGACATCCTCGGCCGCGTCAAGGTGTACGAGGCGATCGTCAAGGGCGAGAACATCCAGGAGCCCGGCATCCCCGAGTCCTTCAAGGTGCTCATGAAGGAGATGCAGTCGCTCTGCCTGAACGTCGAGGTCCTCTCGGCAGACGGCACGCTCGTCAACCTGCGTGACACCGACGACGAGGCCTTCCGCGCTGCGGAGGAACTCGGCATCAACATCTCCAGCCGCTTCGAGGCCGCCTCGATCGACGAGATCTAAGGTCCAGGCCGCCGACCGCGCGTCACGCCCGGTCGGCGGCCCACCTCCCCGATTTCTTCAGAAGAATTCCTACACAGGAGAATTTGTGCTCGAGTCAAACACTTTCGATGAGCTTCGCATCGGCCTGGCCACCGCGGACCACATCCGCGCCTGGTCCTACGGCGAGGTCAAGAAGCCTGAAACCATCAACTACCGCACCCTGAAGCCGGAGAAGGACGGTCTCTTCGGAGAGCAGATCTTCGGCCCGTCCCGCGACTGGGAGTGCGCCTGCGGCAAGTACAAGCGTGTCCGCTTCAAGGGCATCGTCTGCGAGCGCTGCGGCGTCGAGGTCACCAAGTCCTCGGTCCGTCGTGAGCGCATGGGTCACATCGAGCTCGCCGCTCCCGTCACCCACATCTGGTACTTCAAGGGTGTTCCCTCGCGTCTCGGGTACCTGCTCGACATGGCGCCGAAGGACCTCGAGAAGGTCATCTACTTCGCCGCCTACATGGTCATCTCGGTCGACGAGGATGCTCGTCACCGCGACCTGGGCACGCAGGAGAACAACATCCGTCTCGAGCTGAAGACGCTCGGAGACCGCCGCGACGCGAAGATCGCCGAGCGCCTGGCTCGCCTGGAGGAGGAGCTCGCTTCCCTCGAGGCGGAGGGCGCCAAGGCCGACGCGAAGAAGAAGGTCAAGGACGCCGCCGAGAAGGAGATGTCGCTCATCCGCAAGGGTGCCGACGAGGCGATCGCCAAGCTCGAGCGCGTGTGGGAGGACTTCCGCACGCTCGAGGTCGGCGCACTGCGTCCCGAGGACGACGTCTTCCACGAGCTCCAGGACCGCTTCGGTCAGTACTTCGAGGCCTACATGGGCGCCGAGTCGATCCAGCGTCGCCTCGCGGCGTTCGACCTGGCAGCCGAGGCGGAGAGCCTGCACCTGCAGATCTCCGAGGGCAAGGGCCAGCGCAAGATCCGCGCGATCAAGCGTCTGAAGGTCGTCAACTCGTTCCTGGAGACCGGCATGAGCCCGGCCGCCATGGTCCTCGACGTCGTTCCGGTGATCCCGCCGGAGCTGCGCCCGATGGTGCAGCTCGACGGTGGCCGCTTCGCGACCTCCGACCTCAACGACCTCTACCGTCGTGTGATCAACCGCAACAACCGTCTTCGTCGTCTGATCGACCTCGGTGCTCCCGAGATCATCGTCAACAACGAGAAGCGGATGCTGCAGGAGGCCGTCGACGCACTGTTCGACAACGGTCGCCGTGGTCGTCCCGTCACCGGTACCGGTAACCGTGCCCTGAAGTCCCTCAGCGACATGCTGAAGGGTAAGCAGGGTCGTTTCCGCCAGAACCTGCTCGGCAAGCGCGTCGACTACTCGGGCCGTTCGGTCATCATCGTCGGCCCGCAGCTGAAGCTGCACCAGTGCGGTCTGCCCAAGCAGATGGCTCTGGAGCTCTTCAAGCCGTTCGTCATCAAGCGCCTGATCGACCTCGGTCACTCGCAGAACATCAAGGCGGCCAAGCGCGCCGTCGAGCGCACGCGTCCCGAGGTCTGGGACGTGCTCGAGGAGATCATCCGCGAGCGTCCGGTGCTGCTCAACCGTGCGCCCACGCTGCACCGTCTCGGCATCCAGGCCTTCGAGCCTCAGCTCGTCGAGGGCAAGGCCATCCAGCTGCACCCGCTCGTCTGCGCGGCGTTCAACGCCGACTTCGACGGTGACCAGATGGCTGTCCACCTGCCGCTGTCGGTCGAGGCTCAGGCCGAGGCCCGCGTGCTGATGCTCGCGTCGAACAACATCCTGAAGCCGTCCGACGGACGCCCGGTCACCCTGCCTTCGCAGGACATGATCATCGGTCTGCACCACCTGACCACGGTCAAGGCGGGCGCAGCCGGTGAGGGCCGTGCATTCGGTTCGGTGGGCGAGGCGATCCTGGCGAAGGACGAGGGAACCCTCGACCTGCAGGCCAAGGTCCGCATCCGCATCCCGGGTCTCACGTTCCTCGAGGGCGAAGCTCCCGAGGGCTACGAGCGTCACGGTCTCGTCGACGCATCGCTCGGTCAGGCGATCTTCAACGACACGCTGCCCAAGGGATACCCGTTCGTCCGCGAGCAGGCTGACAAGAACAAGCTGTCGCAGATCGTCAACAAGCTGGCCGAGGAGTACCCCAAGGTCGAGACGGCTGCGTCGCTGGACCGCATCAAGGACGCCGGTTTCTACTGGGCCACGCGCTCGGGTGTGACCGTCGCCCTGAGCGACATCCTCACGCCGCCGAACAAGGCTGAGATCGTCGCGGGCTACGAGAAGCAGGCCGCGAAGGTCCAGTCCCAGTACGAGAAGGGCCTCACGACCGACGTCGAGCGTCGTCAGGAGCTCATCAAGATCTGGACCGAGGCGACCGACGAGGTCCAGGCTGCGATGAAGGCCAACTTCCCCGAGGACAACACCATCAACCGCATGGTGTCGTCGGGTGCTCGTGGTAACTGGCTGCAGATCCGGAACATCGCCGGTATGCGTGGTCTGGTGAACAACCCCAAGGGTGAGATCATCCCGCGTCCGATCATCTCCTCGTACCGCGAGGGTCTGTCGGTTGCGGAGTACTTCATCGCGACGCACGGTACCCGTAAGGGTCTCGCCGACACCGCTCTGCGTACCGCCGACTCGGGTTACCTGACCCGTCGTCTGGTGGATGTCTCGCAGGACGTCATCATCCGCGAAGAGGACTGCGGCACGTCGAAGGGCCTCGAGCTCCCGATCGCCGCTCCGAACTCGCAGGGTGAGCTCGTGCGCGACGCGAACGTCGAGAACTCGGTGTTCGCTCGTACGCTGGCCTCCGACGTGGTCGACAGCAAGGGCGAGGTCCTCGCCTCTGCCGGCGACGACGTGGGTGACGTTCTCATCGACAAGCTGGTCGGTCTCGGTGTCGAGAGCATCAAGGTGCGCTCGGTCCTCACCTGCGACTCCGCCGTCGGTGTCTGCGCGCAGTGCTACGGCCGTTCGCTCGCGACGGGTAAGACCGTCGACATCGGCGAGGCCGTCGGCATCATCGCGGCACAGTCGATCGGTGAGCCCGGTACCCAGCTGACGATGCGTACGTTCCACACCGGTGGTTCGGCGTCGGCAGATGACATCACGCAGGGTCTGCCCCGCGTGCAGGAGCTCTTCGAGGCTCGCACCCCGAAGGCCGCATCGCCGATCGCCGAGGCCGATGGCCGCATCACGATCGACGAGACGGACAAGGCCAAGAAGGTCATCCTGACGCCCGACAACGGTGACGAGGAAGTGATCTACCCGGTCCTGAAGCGTGCGACGCTTCTGGTCGAGGACGGTCAGCACGTCACGGTCGGTCAGCCTCTCCTGGTCGGAACGCTCGACCCCAAGGAGGTCATGCGCGTCATGGGTGCCCGCGAGGTGCAGCGTTACCTCGTCGGCGGCGTCCAGGGTGTCTACCGCTCGCAGGGTGTGCCGATCCACGACAAGCACATCGAGGTCATCGTCCGTCAGATGCTCCGCAAGGTCACCGTCGTCGATCACGCCGACACGACCCTGCTCCCGGGTGAGATGGTCGACCTCAAGCGCTACCAGGCGATCAACCGCGAGGCTGTGGCAGAGGGCAAGCGCCCCGCGTCCGGCCGTCCGGAGCTGATGGGTATCACGAAGGCGTCGCTCGCGACCGAGTCGTGGCTGTCGGCCGCTTCCTTCCAGGAGACGACCCGCGTTCTCACGCAGGCCGCCATGGAGGGCAAGCGCGACCCGCTGGTCGGTCTCAAGGAGAACGTCATCATCGGAAAGCTCATCCCCGCCGGAACCGGTCTCTCGAAGTACCGCGACGTCACGGTCGAGGCGACGGAGGAAGCCAAGAGCGAGCGCTACCCGAACCGGATCTTCGCATCCGACGGTGCGTACGCCGACGGCGACTTCGGTTACGTCGACTTCGACGCGTTCTCGACGGACGACATCACGCCGGGTACGTACAACTGATCGAGTGAGTGAGTGAGAAGGCCCCGGGCGATTCGCCCGGGGCCTTCTTCGTGCCCGGATCCGGGGTGCCTGCCGTGGACAGGGGGACGGATCAGTCGAAGAGGTGCGCCACGATGCTCGAGGTGTATCCCTCGGGCGCGAGATTCGAGTACTGGGAGTCGATCAGCACGTCGTCCCGCCAGAAGAGGGTGCGACCGTCGGTGACAGGGTACTGCTCGTTCTGCCAGGTCTTCTCGCAGCGCGTGCCGCCGTCGGGAGTGAAGCACGTGTAGCCCTCGTCGGCCACGAGAGCGTTCAGCATGTCGAGGGCCGGCCCTCGGTTCATCAGGGAGATGGTGGTGACCAGCCGGGTGGTGTCCGCCCTCGGATCCGCCCAGATGCAGGTGAGCTCGCCGTCGTCTCCGACCCCGGACGGTCCGAAGGCCGCGTCATTGAGTGGCACTCCCTCGAGCTGTGCGAGCACGTCGTCCGAGAGGATCGCCCTGCAGTCGGTCGGCAGAGCGATCGGAGTCTCTGTCGGTGTGGGGGAGGGCGACGGGCTCTCCGATTCGTCCGGTCCCGGACTCGACGACGGTTCAGCGGAATCGTTCGACGGCGTGGTGCCCGAACCGGTCGGATCGCAGCCGGTGAGCACGGCGAGGAGCAGGAGAGCCGCAGCGCCGGCGGCGATTCGAGCGTTCATGCGCTCACCGTAGCGCTGTGCCCAGCCCGTGCAGGGAGGCTGACCGAACCGCCGCGGAAGCCGCTCTCGCGGTAGTGTCGGCGGAATGAGTGATGATTCCTCCCTTATGCCCGGTGCAGTCGTCGTCGGAGACGCGCTGATCGACGAGATCCACGACGTCGGCGGGGTGCGTGAGCTGGTCGGCGGCGCGGCACTGAACGTCGCCGTCGGTCTTCGCAGGCTCGGTGTGCCGACCACCCTGATCGCGATGGTCGGGGACGACGAAGCGGGGGCGCACATTCGCGAATACCTCGACGATCACGACGTGCGGCTGATCGCCAGCGAGGCGCCGCTGGGCTCGTCCCGGGCGATCGTGCAGCGTGGTCCCGACGGCGAGCCCGTCTACGTGTTCAACGAGGCCGCGCAGCGGCGCAGCATCCGCTATTCCGACGCGGCTGTCCGTGCGATCGCCGATTCGGATCTCGTGGCCGTCAGCTGCTTCCCCTTCGACGTGCCCGGTGAGGTCGACGCCCTGCTCGACGCCGTCGGCGACACTCGCCTCGCTGTCGACCCGAACCCACGGTCGGGGATGCTGAGCGACCGTGCCGAGTTCGTGCAGGGCTTCGAGCGCGCCGCCGCAGGAGCGTCGATCGTCAAGATCGGCGCCGATGATGCGGCTCTCCTCTATGACGGCGATCTCGATGCGCTGAGGGCGCGGCTGCGCGCGCTCGGGGTGAGCGCGGTGCTCGCGACCGCAGGCGCCGATGGTGCAGCCCTCGAGTCGGATGCCGGCATCGTCACGGCGCCCATCTCGACGCTGCCCGGTCGCGTCGTCGACACCGTGGGAGCCGGAGATGCGACTCTCGCGGCCGTGGCGGCCGGCCTTGCTCAGGGGACACCCTCCGATGCGGAAGGCTGGCAGCACCTGCTCGATCGAGCCATGGATGTGGCTGCTGCGACGTGCCGAGCCGAGGGCGGCCTGCTGCGGACTCCGGAGTCGATCGCTGACACCGATCGCGGCGTGTTCGGCAGCTGACCGCTCGATTTCTCACGCCTGCCCTCGGCAGGTATGATTATCTATCGTGCCCCCGGTTGGCTGTCGAAGTCGGACGGGTGCGCTCTGGCGAGTTACCCAAGCGGCCAAAGGGATCTGACTGTAAATCAGACTGCTCAGCATTCGGGGGTTCGAATCCCTCACTCGCCACCATGGGGTATTCCCGGATCTCGAGGATTTTGTTCTCGTATCTCAGAATGCCAGGTCAAACGAGGAAAGCCCCCGGGAATACCGGGGGCTTTCCTCGTTTCGGTGCCAGTTCTGCTTCTTGCGTGAGCTGTCGGCAGGCCGCCCAGAGGTCCCTGGGCTGGCTGGGTCGCACTGTGCGCGACCGTTGGGCAGTGGCAGCTCAACCGATGAGACAACAGGCACGACGAGAGCGTCGCAGGGCGAGCTCAGTCTCGACGTAGCAGGCCCTCAGGTAGGCGATCCCCTGGGGAGAGCCAGAACCTGAGGACGACGGCGCCGCGGCCGAATCCTGAGTTTCGCCCGCTGGCACCTCAAGCAGGAGTAGGGCAGTCGGGGGTATCCGTGGGAATCGCGAAAGGAACGCGTGGGAAACGCGAGGAATCGCGGGCCCCGATCCCTGTAAAGGGTAGGACTCGGGGAGGAGATACGGGAAAACCCCACCCTCTGTTCGTTGTTCTCGATCACGAGATCCACGAGCCGGAGAAACGCCCCCGTCCTCGGGGGCGTTTCCTTTTCACGGCGTGCTCACATCGCAGGAACCAGGACGCGATCGATCGTGTGGATCACTCCATTGTTCGCGATGATGTTCACCCGCCACAGCACCAGGGCCGGGTCCCGCAGGGTGGCGCTCTCGTCACGCAAGAAGACGCCGCGCGGCCGGACGACCCCGCCGTTGGCCATGGTGAGCGACTTCGACGTGATGACCTTGATCGGGCCCAGCTTCTTGCCCGCGACGACGTGGTAGAGCAGGATGTCGGCGATCTGGTCGGTGGTGAAGGCGGTCGTGAGCGTGGTCAGTGCCGCCGCCTCGGATGCGGGTGCGGTGCCCGTCAGGTCGGACACCAGCCGCAGGAAGGCTCGATCGTTCGGAGCGAAGACGGTGAACGTTCCCGCCGGATCTGCGAGCGTGCTGTCGAGGCCGGTGGCGAGCACCGCCTGGACGAGCAGGTCGTAGTCGTTGGCGTTTCGGTCTGGAGCGCCTCCTCCTGAGGCGGTGACGAGAACATCGACGATGTTCCCCGAGGGGCGTGCTGTCTCTGCGGCCTGTGCGGGCGCGGCGGTCAGGACGAGGGCGAGTGCGGCCACCCCTGCGAGGGAGGCGCGGATCTTTCCAGTCATCGTTCAACTCCATTGTCGATCGGAGTCACGGCGAGGGTCGTGACACAGGGTTATTCCGCTGGTCACCACCGTTTGGATGCACCGGCCGCGAAGTTTCTCTGAGCTGCCTCGGAGAGCGGAAGACAATTTCTGGACTGTATTCAAAAACATATGGACAGAGTGATCGGGGGCGCGCATAATCGCTTCAACACCACCGGGCACCAGCGAAGGAGCACCCCATGAGTGATGAGAAGGAAACGTCCGAACTGTTCTCCGAGGCCTCGGGGCCGAGTGGAGCATCGATCACGGACTGGACGGATCTCGGCCGAGAGATGTGGGCCTATCTGACCGGTCGCGGAGCGGCGGTCAACTACACGTTCGAGGACATGACCGTGGAAGTCCCTCGGGATATCGGGCCGGATGCGCCTCGCGCGACGTGGAAGTTCAACGGCACGCTGCGCGTGACGACCAGCGACAGCGAGTCCGGCGAGAGCCGGCCGGCCTGACGGCCTGCCACCATGATCCGTCTCGATATCGACCTGAAGGTCGAGCACGTCGCTTCGGACGGCGCATCTCCGACTCGCTTCACGGTGCGTGCCGCGGGTCGGGCGGTCGTCATCTCGTTCGAGTCCACTGCGGGCCTCACCGGCATGGGTCGCCGCGAGCTCACGCAGCTGGCACCTCTCGCCGATGCCTTGTCGCGACGAGGCCTCAGCGTGCGTGTGGAAGGGCCGAAGGGGACTCTGCTCCAGCTCGGCGACGTCAGGTCAGGGCCTGTCGGCCGTGCGATCGCCGGATCGTCGCACATCAGGCTCGGACATCTGTCGGCGCTGCTCTCGGAGGTGAAGCACCGGGACGATGGCAGCCGGTTCCGCCTCCCCGCCCCGCCGCCCACTCTCTTCCCCCTCGTTCCCACGTTGGCACGTCGGGTGCCGCGGCGGGTGACGACCACCCACTACCTTCCCGGATCCGGTCGACCACGGCTGATCTTCGCGGTCGGGAACGGCGACTGGAACAGCACCAGGCCGCGTGAGTTCGATCTCCTTCCCGGACGGACGACGATCGGCTCGGGCAAGGACGCCGACCTGCGGCTCGAGGGAGTGGAGGCGCTGCACGCCGAAGTCCGCCACAACGAGGACGACGAGTACGTCCTGTATTCGTACGCCCCCACCGGCGGCGGGCGGCCCAATCTGCCGCACAGCTCCGAGGATGCCCGGATTCTGCGCACCGGATCGCGGATCGAGATCGGATCCTGGCGGCTGGCGTTCTATCGTGAGGAGTTCGCCGATCACGGACGCCCCTTCGGAGGGCGTCAGGGTGGCGAGTACGCCTTCCAGAGGCAGCAGCCGATTCGACCGTACGGATCGGGGGAACTCGGCTGAACAGACGCACACGAGAGGTACCGGACATGAGTGACCAGACACGGATCGCGCAGCTCGAGAAGGAGCACGTCGAACTCGTCCTGCGCCGCTTCGACCGCAGGGACGCATGGGAGCTGGGTCGCTCGATCGCAGAACGGGCATTGGCCGAGGGCCACCCGGTTGCCGTGGACGTGCGCACCCCGTCAGGGGTCCTCTTCCACGCATCTCTGCCGGGCGCGACGGCCGACAACGACGCATGGGCGGCGAAGAAGGCGGCGACCGCTCTCAGGTTCGAGACCAGCACGGCTCTGCTCGAAGCGCGCATCGAGCAGGGCGGCCGGGACATGTACGAGCCGGGATGGCTCGATCCGGTCGTCTACGCGGTCGCGGGTGGGTCGGTGCCGATCCGCGTCGACGGTGTGGGTGTCGTCGCGGTCGCGACGGTGTCGGGACTTCCGTCATCGGACGACCACGACCTGGTCGTCGAGGGGATCGCAGGGCTGGGTCTGCTCACGGAGTAGCGGCGCGGATCTCGATCTCCGCGTATGGATAGTGGCAGTCGCCGGTCGCACCTGATCGCTCGCAATCGAGATCGGGTACGAGCATCAGCATCGGCGTCCCCGTGAGATCGGGCGGCACCTCGACCGACACCGAGGTCGCTCCGACCTCGAGACGTGAACCGGTGCGCAGATCGCCCTCGGGGGAGCGGATGATCACCTCGCCCGCCCAGAGCTCGTCGAGGCACTCGGGGGGATGCACTGACACGGAGACCGTCTGCCCGGCGGTGGCTGACAGCGGATCGACCGTCAACATCACAGCCACGCCATCGCAGCTGAGAGGGCTCGCACGAGGGGCGTCGCTGACCGAACCGGCGCCAAGGGTCGTCTCAGCAGTCGACGCATCGTTCGCAGGCTGAGTTCCGCCGGAGGAGGACGAGCAGCCGGTCAGCCCGACGCTGAGCGTCGTCGCCGCGACCAGGATCCGCACAGCGCGCCACATCGAGTTCTTCATGACTCAGAGTGTCGCGGGCCGAGGCATCGTCTCAGTAGTCTGGGTGCAACCGCAGCCGTGACGCGATCTGAGCGGCCTGCTCAGCCGGCGTCAGAGCGATGTCGATCTCGATGGCCCGCTCGTCCGCCTCCAGTGGCTCGAGCGTCGCGAACTGCGAGTCGAGCAGTGTGGCGGGCATGAAGTGCCCCTGGCGGCGCAGCATCCGCTCGAGGATCAGCTCGCGCTCGCCGGCGAAGTGCACGAACGTGACCGCATCCCGGCGAAGCATGTCGCGGTAGCTGCGTCGCAGGGCGGAGCAGGTCACGATGCCGGGCTCGCCGGCGTCGATGCGCTCATCGATCCACTCGGCGATGCGGTCGAGCCAGGGCCAGCGGTCCTCGTCGTTCAGAGCGTGGCCGGCAGCCATCTTGGCGACGTTCGCCTCGGGATGCAGGTCGTCGCCCTCTTCGAACGCCCAGCCGAGACGGCCGGCGAGCATCGCTGCCACGGTCGACTTTCCGGTGCTGGCGACGCCCATGAAGACGAGGACGGGTGCGTTGACGGACATCATGGCGCGCTCAGACGAACATGCTCAGGACGAGGACGCCGGCGAGACCGGTGACGGAGATGAGGCATTCGAGTACTGTCCATGACTTCAGAGTCTGCGGGATGCTGAGGCCGAAGTACTCCTTGATGAGCCAGAAACCCGCATCATTGACATGCGACAGGAACACCGAGCCCGAGCCGATCGCGAGCACCAGCAGCGCGACCATGGGGGAGTCGAGGGTCTCGGTGAGCGGCTGCAGGATGCCGGCGGCGGTGATCGTCGCGACGGTCGCGGATCCCGTGGCGATGCGGATGACCACAGCGACCAGCCACGCGAGGATCAGCACGGAGACGGACGACCCGGAGACGAACTGGGCGATCACGTTGCCGATGCCGGTGTCGACCAGCACCTGCTTGAATCCGCCACCCGCGCCGACGATCAGCAGGATGCCGGCGATGGGGCCGAGCGACGAGCCGACGATGTCGTTGATCTTCGTGCGGTCGAATCCGGCGCCGCGGCCGAGGATGAAGAATCCGGCGAGCACGGCGATGAGCAGGGCGATGACCGGCGTGCCGAGGAAGTCGAGCGCGACCTTCCACGGGGCGTCGGAGCCTGCGGCCGAGATGTCGGCGACAGCCTTGGCGAGCATGAGGAACACGGGGAGCAGGATGCTGAAGAGCGTCGCACCGAACGACGGGCGGCGACGCTGCTCGATGCCCTCGTCCTCGTCCGTCACGAACAGCTCGGGGACCGGGACGTCGACCCAGCGCTCTGCGAAGCGGGCGAAGAGCGGCCCAGAGATGATCACGGCGGGGATCGCGACGATCACACCGAAGGCGAGGGTGAGGCCGAGGTTGGCTCCGAGCGCGTCGATCGCGGCGAGCGGGCCCGGGTGCGGCGGCACGAGGCCGTGCATGGCCGAGAGGCCGGCGAGCGTCGGGATCGCGATGCGCATGAGTGGCGCCCCGGAGCGCCGTGCGACGAGGATGATGACCGGCACGAGGAGCACGAGGCCGACCTCGAAGAACATCGGGAGACCGATGACCGCACCGATGAGTCCCATGACCCACGGCAGCGACCGTGCGCTGGCACGGCTGACGAGCGTATCGACGATGCGGTCGGCACCACCCGAGTCGGCGAGGAGCTTTCCGTAGATGGCACCGAGGGCGATCAGGATTCCCACCCCGCCCATCGTGGTGCCGAATCCGGTCGAGAAGCTGGTGACCGATGCCGCGATGTCCATGCCGGCGATCGCGCCGGTGGCGAGCGCGCCGATGGTGAGCGACAGGAAGGGATGCAGCTTCACCCACGTGATGAGGACGATGATGATCGCGATCCCGAGCACTGCGGCGGTGATCAGCTGACCGGCGGGGCGGTCAGGGGCTGCCGTGTCGGCGACTGCCGTCATGAGCGCGTCGGCGGCGGGGGTGAAGAGTGCCATGAGCTTCCTTGATCCGGGCGTGGTTTACGACCTTATGCCGTACATAATAAGCACGCATACCACGTCATGCGCAACATAACCGAAACAATCGCCTGAGACGTCCCACGTCAACGACCCTGTGGCGGGCATACTCGACATATGACCGTCGCCGGCCCTGCAAGCCCTGTCCACGACTCGCTCGTCGCCGAGCTCGGTCGCGCGATCGTCGACGGCGAGCACCCCCCGGGCTCGCGGATGCTGACGGTGGAGCTCGCTCAGGAGCGGGGAGTGTCCCGCTCCGCCGCCCGTGAGGCGGTGCGGGTCCTCGAGTCCTTCGGTCTTGTCTGGGTGCGGCGGAAATCGGGTGTCGAGGTGCGGCCGCGGGCCGATTGGAACGTCTACGCGCCGGAGGTGATCGCGTGGCGACTCGCGGGCCCCGGTCGCGATGAGCAGCTTCGCGAGCTCAGCCAGCTCCGTTCCGTGATCGAACCGCTCGCTGCGCGACTCGCTGCGGTGAACGCGACGTCGGAACAGAAGGTCGAGCTCGTCTCACTCGTCGTCGCGATGAGCGAGGAGGACCACGAGGCCGACCGAGAGCGCTACCTCGCCGCGGACATCAGGCTTCACCGTCTTCTGCTGGATTCGTCCGGCAATCGGATGCTCGCCGCTCTGGGCGGCATGGTCGAGGCAGTGCTCAGGGGGCGCACGGCGCATGACCTCATGCCGCACGTGGCCAATCAGAGCGCTGTGCAGTGGCATCGGGATGTCGCGTTCGCGGTTGCGGGCGGAGATGCCGATGCCGCCGCGTCAGCGATGCGGAGCATCGTCATGGAGGCCGACGAGGCGATGCAGCGCGCTGCCGAATAGCCGAAGAGCGGCATACTCAGCCGATATCTCGGTATACGTCGGCTTTCGCAGTATTCCGGAATCATTCGCAGACCTACGATCGGATCGCGGAGAGTTTCGCGTTCTCGGGGGAGGCCGGCGATGGAGCAGGGGACAGGCGGACGTGCGCGCGGCGCGCGTCTTCCCCTGCACATGCTCGATCGTCCGCGGCTGACGGAGATCTTCGATCGAGGGCATGCCCTGACGGTCATCAGCGGCCCCGCCGGAGGTGGGAAGTCGGTTCTGCTGAGCCAGTGGGCGACGATGCAGGAAGAACGAGCGGCTGCTGCGGTGCGACTCGGGTTCGACGAGAGCGTCACGAACGAGCACCTCATGCTTCGCGAGATCCTGACCAAGGTCATCGTCCAGGACTTGATCGCTGATCGGAGCACCGCTCGCTCGGCGCTGCGTGGGTTCGACAGCATCCGGGATCCGGGCGGCGAACTCGGGCGCCTGCTCGGCGACCTGAGTCGCCCGTGCGTCCTACTGATCGACAATGCGGAGCGGGCCGATGAGCGGTCGCTTCTCGGGCGGGCTCTCGATCTTCTCGACGCCGCACCGCTCCTGCGGATCGTCGTGGCGACGCGCCGCTCGACGGTGACGCGGACGCTGCAGATGCTCGCGTCCGCGGACGTGTGCGTCGTCGGACCCGCGCATCTCTTCTTCACGTGTGACGAGGCTCGGGCGGTGGTGGAATGCGTATCCGGTCAGGCGCTCCCGCCGCATCCGCTCGGTGAGGAGAGCGCACTGCCCCTCGCAGCCCGGGCGTTGGGCCTTGCTCTCGCGACCCATCGGGACCCGGTCGAGATCGCCGCCGTCGAGGTGCAAGGGCTCGCTGATGCTCTGATGGCCAGCCTGATCGGTCCGGATGCTCCGGCCGACTTCCAGGAGTTCCTGCTTCGGACTTCGGTGCCGGGGAGAGTGACGCGCGAGATCGTCCGGCGTCTCGGCTGGCCGGATGGCGGGGACGAGCACCTCGATCGGGCCGAGCTCTACGGACTGGGCATGTGGGAACCGGCGGATGACGGTCTCGGGTTCGTCTACACCCCGCTGCTGCGCGAAGCGCTCGCGCGCCGACTCGATCAGCGGCCACTCGACGCCGTGGCACCGATCCGCCGAACAGTCGCGCTGTGGGCTTCCGAGCACGGCCGCCATCTCGAGGCGCTGACCAATGCGATGAGAGCGAGGGACTACGTCCTCGCGGTGCGCCTCGGGCGCAAGTCCTGGTTCATCCTCTCCCGCTCGAGTCCTCGCGAAGTCGAGACGCTGCTGCGTCGCGAGAATCCTCTCGTGCTCGCGCGTCATCCGCTGCTCGGCATGCTGCTGGCTTTGGTCCTGCTGCGTCTCGGTCAACGGCTGCGCGCGTTCGCCTATTTTCAGGGCGCCGCGCTGTCACTCGGCCGCCGGGGCGTCGACGATGACCCCGTCGAGCGGTTCTGGATGCTCAGCGCGAAGGCGCTGGCCGAGCGGTTCGCCGGGCAGTTCCGGCGATCCGGGATGTCCGCCGATCTGGTTGTTCAGGTCTTCCACACGATGGATACCGAGCAGCGTGCGGAGTGCACCGGATTCGCGGCGCTGCTGCTCAGCAACTGCGGGCTCAGCTTCTTTCAGCTGGGTCGGATCTCGGATGCCATCGAGGTCCTGGAGCTCGGAATGACGATTCAGGTCGCGCATACCGTCATGATCCTCGAAGACGGTGTCGGTCTGCGGATGCCCGATGACGACGGCGGCTGGTATCACTGCGCTGCGACTCTCGCCGGCGTATACGCCCTGCGGGGACGGCTGTCCGATGCGCGGCGGGTCCTCGACGAGATCGACGGCGCCGATCTGCCGCCCGCCTGGCGATCGGAGCAGTTCGGGATACTGGAGCAGATCGCCCACGTCGTCATCGCCATCGCGGCGCTCGATCTCGACGAGGCCAGATGCCGTACGGATTCGATCGCACACCACCTGGGAACGACGGAGCTCTGGCCCTACCTCGTCTGCGCTCAGAGCGAGATCGAGGTGCGTGAGGGGCACGCGGCCGAGGCATCGCTGGCCATCGCCCATTCGCTCGGACGGGGCGTGAACTCGGCGGTCTCCGACTACGGATCGTCCCGGCTGACCGTCGCGCAGGCGATGGCGTCGCTGGCGCTCGGCGACCAGACGGCGGCCCGACGGACTGCGGCCGGGCTCCCGGGCGATGATCCGGCTCGGCTCGCCGTCGAGGCGTTCGTCGCGCTCCTCACCGGTGACGACGCGCGTTCCTACGCCGCGGCCGAGGTCGCCCAGGCCGAACGCGACCCGGACCTCGACCGGCTCTGCCTCGCAGCCATCACGTCCTCAGCCGCGGCAGCACGGTTGGGCAGGCGTGAGGCGTCTGCCCGCGCGATGTCTCGCGCCGTCGCCGTGATGCGAGAGCAGCGCTCTCAGGCTCCGCTCGCGCTCTTCTCCACTGACGTGCTGAGCGAGGTGCGCGAACTGTGCGCGCCGACCGAGCAGGAATTCCTCGACTTCTATCTCGCGCGCGCCTCGGACGGATGCCCGTTCCCGGCGCTGCCGCCCCCGGTCAGGCTCACGTCGAGAGAACTCGCGGTGATGCGAGAGCTGCTTAGGACGTCGTCCACCGACGCGCTCGCCGCGGCACTCTTCGTCTCACCGAACACGGTGAAGGTCCAACGTCGCAGCGCGTACCGCAAGCTCGGTGCGTCGAACAGGGAGCAGGCTCTTCTGCGCGCCGCAGAGCTGGGGCTGCTCGAGGAATGAGCGACTGACCGGTCGATCGAGGCGCACCCCGAGTTCGGGTGACGCGTGGTGCGCCTCAGAGTCGGGAGCGTGGGAGGGGTGAACCTGGGGGTTCGTGCTCTCGTCGACCTGTGTTCACGATAGGTGCGGGCGCGTCGGGGTCGTGAGGGAGCGCATCGAGCACGCGGTATTTCGCCCTGGAACTCACCCTGGCCGCGCCTCGGCGCGATCTCGGACGCCTGGTCGCGACCCCATGCGCACCGGTGTTCATAGACTGGAGCGATGCGAGCGCTCACCGAAGCAGACGTCCGTGCCTCGTTCGTCAATGCGGATGCCGACGAGCTGCGGGTCATGGAGATGCCCCACGACTTCGTCCTGATCGACTGGGACTACCTGGACTTCTTCGCGTGGCGAGACCCGAGTGCGGGTCGGCGCGGCTACGTGCTCACTCAGCACGACGGTGAGGTCTCGGGGTTCGTGCTGCGAGTCTCGGACCCCGGCCGAGGTCGTTCGGGCATGTGCAACATCTGCCACACCATGCAGCCGGGAAACCAGGTGGCGCTGTTCTCAGCACGGCTCGCAGGTGAGGCCGGTGAGCGGGGCGACTCCGTCGGCACCTACATGTGCGCCGATCTCTCCTGTCACGAGAACGTGAGACTCGCCCACCCGCTCGCCCCGAACGAGATCCTCGCCCCCGGACAGGTGGACGTCCGTCTCGACGGCACGAGGCGGCGAATGGAGGCCTTCGTGGGCCGCGTGAGGCAGCAGGCCTGATCACGGTTAGCCTGGTCGCATACGTCTGCGCTCGAAGGAGAAGCCATGAACGATGCCATCCTGTTCACCGTCGATGAGGGGCTGGCCCGGCTCACACTGAACCGTCCGGCACGGCTCAATGCCTTCAACTCCGATCTGGCGCACGCGTGGCGCGACGCGACGGCCGAGGCGACGTCGCGCACGGATGTGAAGGCGATCCTGATCGATGCGGCGGGCCCCGCGTTCTGCGCCGGCGGTGATGTCATCGAGATGGCGACGACGATGGGATCGGGTGAAGAGATCACGGCCCTGGCCGAAGTCATCAACGCCGGGATCCGGTCGCTGACCGAGTCTGCGGTGCCGGTCGTCGCCGCAGCCCACGGGACGACCGCCGGCGGCGGGCTCGGCATCCTGCTCAGCAGCGACTACGCCGTGGTCGGCTCACGCTCTCGGCTGGGCAGCCTCTATGCGAACATCGGGCTGACACCCGACCTGTCGGTCTCGGCTCAGCTCGCTCGAGCGGTCGGACAGCGCCGCGCGCTGCAGCTGGTGCTGCAGGACCGCCTCCTGACGGCCGCGGAAGCCGTGGAATGGGGCCTCGTCGCAGAGGCCGTCGACGGGGCCGACTCTGCGGACGAAGCCGGCCGGGTGAGGGCGCGTGCGGAGGAGATCGCCCGCTTCTGGCTCGCCGGTGCGGCTGAAGCGTACGGTCACGCGAAGCGCCTCGTCCGCTCTCAGCCCGAGCGGACGTTCGCCGAGCAGCTGAGCGAGGAGGCGCGCTCGATCGGTGCCTCCCTGGCGACCCCGGACGCTCAGGCCCGGATCGCCGCGTTCGCCGCGGCATCCGCACGCAAGGGCTGATTCCCGCGGGAGCCGGTTCGCCCCGATGTATCCACGGATCATGTCGAGGCTCCTGCCTCCGCGCCGGCGCATGCAAGGATGAACGCAACGCCGCTCAACGAGAGGAACGCGATGTCGCAGCCGGAGATCACCCAGCAGCCCCCCGCGCTGGTCGAGAAGAAGAACATGTCCCTTCTCATCAGAGGGGCGATCTGGATCGCCATCGGCGCACTCATCGCCGCGGCGCTCGTCTGCGTCGTGTGGGTTCTGATCGGTGATCAGGACGGGCTGATCGGGCGGGCATTCCTCACGATCCTCCTGCTCGCCGCGTTCGCGGGGATCGCGATCCTCGAGGCGGGACTCGCCCCCAACCGTCCCGACTGGCTCGCGCTGTCGAGCATGGTCAGCTGGATCGTGGCTCTGCTGGTCGGAGCGGTCAAGATCTGGCTGCCCGAGGACGACGCGTTCTTCACCGGTGCAGAGCGCTTCTTCCAGCTGCTGCTCGTGGTGGGAATCCTGCAGCTCGCCCTGCTGCATGTGAGGCTGTTCACTCCGGCCGCGCAGCGTCACGTGACGACGTTCACCCGCATCATCTACATCGCGACGATCGTGTTCCTCGGCGGCCTCGTGGCCATGCTGATCTTCTTCCTCACCTTCCCGCACACCTTCGACTACGGCGAGCTGTACTGGCGAATCGTCGTCGCACTCACGATCCTGGCCGCGGTCGGAACCACGTTGATCCCGCTGCTCAACGCCCTGTTCGCTCCTCGCAAGCCGGCCGGCGCTCGTGCCGCCGCCGCGGCGCAGAGTGTCGCAGCCGCTCCGGCATGGCCGACCTACGCAGACGGTGTGACGCCCCTGCCTGTGCTGCCCGACGGCTCGCCGGACTGGAATGCCTACTACACCGGCCACCCGTCGCCGCAGCCGCAGCAGGCGCTCCCTGTCGCTCCCGCGCCGCAGGGGTTCCCCGTCGCGCCGTTCCCGACCGCGCCTGAGCCGTACTCGCAGGGCCCGGCGACGCCTCCGGCTCCGCCCGCGCCCGCGGCTCACGACGCCTACCCGCCGGCTCCCACTGCTCACGACGCCTACCCGCCGGCTCCGCCGCTGCCTCCCCAGTGAGCATCGAACTCGAACTGGCTGACCTCGCCCGCCGGATCGCACGCGAGGCGGGCGACCTGGCGCGGCGCCGTCGCGACGAGGGCGTGCACCTCGCCGCCACGAAGTCGACGCTGGCGGACATCGTCACCGATGCCGATCGCGAAGTCGAAGCGCTCGTCCGCGACCGGCTGAGGGTCGCTCGACCCGGCGACGGCTTCCTGGGCGAAGAGTCGGAGGCTGAACCCGGCGTGACCGGCATCACCTGGGTCGTCGATCCGATCGACGGCACGGTGAACTACGCCTACGGAATCCCCTCCTATGCCGTGAGCATCGCGGCAGTGAGGGGCAGCGCAGTCGCGGGGGAGTGGGAGGCGCTCGCCGCTGCCGTCTACGCGCCCGCAACCGCCGAGATGTTCACCGCCGCTCGAGGTCATGGCGCCTTCCTGGGCGACGTGCGGCTGTCGGTCACGACCGAGACGCCGGCGGGAGCGCTGCTCGCCACCGGATTCGGCTACGACCCCGCGACGCATGACGGCGACCTCGCGACCGTGCGCAGGATCATGCCGATCGCGAGAGACCTCCGCCGCGCAGGCTCTGCCGCCCTCGACCTCGCTTTCGTGGCCTCCGGGCGGCTGGACGGCTACTTCGAGCGCGGCCTGAAGCCGTGGGATCACGCGGCAGGCGCGCTGCTGGTCACCGAGGCGGGGGGCGATGTCTCGCTGATCGACCGTGCCTCCGCGAGACCCATGCTCATCGCGGGTGGCACTGAGGTCCATCAGCGCGTCCTCGATATTCTTCGAGATGAAACGTGAACGATTCATGGCATTCACAGGTGGATCAGGCTAGGGTTTATCCGATCGTTACTTTCATCGGCCCGAATCGGTGAAGGTCGTAAGCGCCCCCGAGCTTGACGTTTGAACCCGAGAGAATCTGATTTGCCCTTCGAGAATCCCCAGGCTGCCTCTGCGCCCACGCGCCGCTCCAGCCGTCCCCGCACTGCGGCCTTCGAGGCCTCCGCGGCAGGAGTGACGGAAGCCGTCTCCGAAGCCGCGCCCGTCTCCGAAGCCGCGCCCGTCCCCTCCGAGGCTCCCCTGTCTCGACGTGCCGCCCGCCAGCGACTGAACACCGCAGAGGTCTTCATCGCCGCGACCGCGGTCGCGGCGGCGTCAGCAGCATCCGACTCCGCCGACGTCGTCGTGAGCGAGACCGCTGAGCCTCCCGCGGACGTCGCCGAGCCGATCGTCATCGAGCCGATCGTCGCCGAGCCGATTGCGATGCCCGCAGCAGCCGAGCACGATCAGCCCGACTCGGAGCGCGCGGACGACGCAAGCCACCGTTCGAGCGACGAGGATGCCTTCGAGACGGCTGCCCGTGCATTCCGTCGCGTGGCACCCGAGGCCGCGGCCGAGCCCGCCGACGACCCGACTGAGGCCGCCGAGGCTGACGAGACTCCGGTCGAGCATGTCGTGCGCCGTCGCCCGTCTGCACGCAAGTTCCTCGCCGTCGGCGCGACCGTCGGCGTGATGAGCCTCGCCGGTCTCCTCGCCGTCGGCATGACCCTTCCTGCCGAAGCCGTCGCCGCAGTGCAGGGAACGCCGTCGCTCGCGGCGACGTCCCTCGTCGCTGCATCGGGTACGGCGTCGAAGGCTGCATCCGACGACGAGATCCAGGCGTTCGTCACGTCTTCCGACGTGCAGAACGAGCCGCTCGCGCGCTCCGACAGCTTCTCGAGCGTGTCTCTCATCCAGGTGGCATCGGAAGAGGGCATCAACTACTCGAACGAGGTCTTCACCAACGACGCCGAGGCTGCCATCCAGTGGCCGTTCAAGGTCGGCGTGGGTATGAGCTCGGGATACGGCATGCGCTGGGGTCGTCTGCACGAGGGAATCGACTTCGTCCCCGGTGAGGGAGCGCCCATCCAGGCGATCTCCGACGGCGTGGTGCGCATCGCCACCGAGCAGGGCGGCGCCTACGGCGTCACCGTGTACATCGACCACGTGATCGACGGACAGATCGTGACGAGCCACTACTCGCACATGCAGTACGGCTCGCTGCAGGTCAAGCCCGGGCAGACCGTGAAGGTCGGCGACGTCGTCGGCCACACCGGAAACACCGGTCGTTCCTACGGAGCGCACCTGCACTTCGAGATCATCATCAACGGCGGCACGATCGATCCGCTGCCGTGGTTGCGCGAGAACGCGGGTCGTACCTCGTACTGACACCTCGATTTCATGAGGACGCCACAGTGATGGTATTCTCGTGTGGTTGCCCCGCGAGGGGCAGCACGCCCCGATAGCTCAGTGGCAGAGCACTTCCATGGTAAGGAAGGGGTCGTCAGTTCAATCCTGACTCGGGGCTCACAGCGTTCGTATCTGCGATGCGGATGCGGTGTGGCAGGGTAGCTCAGCTGGTCAGAGCGCACGACTCATAATCGTGAGGTCGCGGGTTCAAGCCCCGCTCCTGCTACAGATGAAAACCCCCGGGATTCCCGGGGGTTTTTGCGTACCCGGGCTCAGGATCGATCCGCACGCACTCCGGGCACGATGTTCGCACGGTGCCCACCGGATCGGATGCGGCTCGGCGTGCGCGATGTCAAGGGGATGCCCTGGCGAGGCCTGCGGCGGTCACACTGGTCGTCCAGTACCCGGACGATAGGAGCGACTCATGTCAGACCCCCACGCAGCACCGGACGAAGGCGCCGAGATCGACGCGACCGGCGTGGACGCCGACTTCGTGACGAACGACCCGGACCCCGAGGTCGACCCCGCCACCCCGGGTGAGAGCCAGAAGGCCGACGGCGACAACGCGGATCACCCGGACGAGCTCGAGGTCGGCGACCTCCCCTGACCACGCACGAAAGACGGGCCCGCTCCTCATCTGAGGAGCGGGCCCGTCTTTCGTGAAAAAGTCAGCGACCGGCGGGCGGGATGTCGCGCCGACCGGCTGCGATGCGGTCCTCGTCGCCGGGGGCGGCGTCACTTCGACCGGAGCCGCCGCGCTGCTCCGCCTCGAGACGCTCCGCCTCCTCGCCGCTGATGGCCTCGCCCCGAGCGACGAGCCCCGCCTGATCCGACAGCGGGATCTGCTTGAGGAACAGCGAGAGCACCAGAGCGAGAGCGATGAAGGGCACCAGGTACCAGAAGACCGGTGCGAGGGCATCCGCGTAGGCCGTGACGATGCCGTCCCTGACCTCGTCCGGCAGCGAGTTCAGCGTCGCGGGGTCGATCGTCGACGCCGCCTGCGAGGCGGCATCCGGTGATGCTCCGGCGTCGGCGAAGACGCCGAGCAGGTTCTCGGTCAGGCGGGTGGTGAAGATCGTGCCGAAGACGGCGGTTCCGAGTGATGCACCCACTTCGCGGAAGTAGTTGTTCGTGCTCGTAGCTGTGCCGATCTCGCCGGCGGGGACGGCGTTCTGCACGACCAGCACGACGACCTGCATGATCAGGCCCAGACCGGCGCCGAACACGAAGAGGAAGGCGCAGATCAGCCAGATCGGCGTCTCGGCCGAGAGGGTGGTCATCGAGATCATCGCGATGCCCGTCAGGATCGTTCCGACGATCGGGTAGATCTTGTACTTCCCCGTCTTCGAGATCGCGATGCCCGAGAAGATCGACGTTCCGATCAGTCCCACCATCATCGGGATCATCAGCAGACCGGA
This sequence comes from Microbacterium sp. LMC-P-041, assembly GCF_030209555.1. Classification (NCBI taxonomy): domain Bacteria; kingdom Bacillati; phylum Actinomycetota; class Actinomycetes; order Micrococcales; family Microbacteriaceae; genus Microbacterium; species Microbacterium sp. LMC-P-041. Next base: position 124,153 of record NZ_JARVRV010000008.1, on the reverse strand, counting down.
TGCGGCGGCCGACGTGCCCGACGACATCTGCAGGAACGTCGGGACGAACCCGATCGCCGCGAACATCCCGATGCCGAGCACGAGACCGATCGCGGTCGCGTTGACGAAGATCGGATTGCGGAAAAGGCTCAGCGGGATGATCGGGTCCTGCACCTTGGCCTCGGTGATGACGAACGCGGTCGCGGCAACGATGAGCCCGGCTCCCCAGGCCCATGTGGCGAGCGAATCCCAGCCGAACTCCTTGTCGCCGCCGAAGTCGGTGAAGAAGATCAGACAGGTCGTCGCCATCGAGAGGAAGATGACGCCGAAGATGTCGATCGGCTTCTGGGCCTTCTTGCTGGGCAGCTTCAACGCGACGAGGGCGATGATGAAGGCGGCGATTCCGACCGGGATGTTGATGTAGAACGCCCACTGCCAGGTGAGGTGGTCGACGAAGAACCCGCCGAGCAGGGGGCCGGCGACGGCCGACAGACCGAAGACGGCGCCCAGGGGACCCATGTACTTGCCGCGCTCGTTCGCGGGGACGATGTCGGCGATGATCGCCTGCGACAGGATCATCAGACCGCCGCCGCCGAGGCCCTGCAGTGCGCGGAAGATCACGAACATCCAGAAGTCGGTGGCGAAGGCGCATCCGACGGACGCGAGCGTGAACAGCGCGATCGCGACGAGGAAGAGGTTGCGTCGGCCCAGGACGTCACCGAACTTGCCGTAGATGGGCATGACGATGGTGGTCGCGAGCAGATAGGCCGTGGTGATCCAGACCTGGTGGTCGACGCCGCCGAGCTGTCCGACGATGGTCGGCATGGCGGTCGAAACGATCGTCTGGTCGAGGCTCGAGAGCAGCATGCCCGCTATCAGGGCGCTGAAGATGATCCAGATGCGGCGCTTCGTGAGCAGGAAGGGCGCATCCTTGGTGGCGGTGGCGGACATTCAGTGGGCTTTCTGTGATGGTGCGAACACGGTGCGAGCGATCTCGAGGCGTCGGCTGACGAGGTCGCTGAAGGAGTCGGTCGAGTGGTGGTGCAGCAGCTGGTCCATGCACAGGCGCACCAGGGCGCCGACAGTGTGGACCATGACCTCGGCGCGCAGCGCGGCATCGTCGCCTCCACCGCTTCGCTGAACGACGAGCTCGCCGTCGCGCCTCTCGTTCTTCGCCAGCTGCTCGAATGCGGCCTTGAGCAGTCGAGGCTCCTGCTCGATCACCGCGAACAGCGCCGGTGCGTCGTCGAGGGGATTGAAGAGCTCGAATCGCGCGATCGTCAACCCGATGAAGTCGTCGAGCAGCTCGCCGTCCTGCGCGACGAAGGCGGCCTCGAGCGCTTCCTGTCGCGAGTCGATCGCGGCGAACCCGAAGACGGCGTTCTCCTTGCTCTCGAAGTAGTTGAAGAACGTACGCCGCGAGACGCCGACCGCAGAGCAGAGCTCCTCGACGGTGAAGCCGGCGAAACCGTGCTCGGTCGTCAGTCGGCGAGCCTCGTCGGTGAGTGCGCGGGACGTCTCCCTCTTGCGCTGCTCTCGCAATGAATCTGCACTCTCGCTCATGAAGTGCAATATTGCACTCTGAACCTAAGAGTGCACTGTGAGCTCCGTGCTCCGATCGTGTCGGTATGGGCTTCCTTCTCGGAGCTCTCCCCGCGCTCGTCGCCGAACTGGCCCCGAGCGATTCGACCGGGATCGCGGCCGGGGTCTACAACTCGCTGCGCACCCTCGGAGGGTCGGCTGCCGGCGCGGTGTTCGCCGTGCTGCTCGCGGGCTTCACCGCATCCGGATCCCTCAGCTCGTCGATCGGCGGTTACATCACCATCTGGAGCGTCTGCGCCGGCGCGTTCATCATCTCCGCCCTCGCGCTCGCATTCATGCGGATGCCGCGCCTCACCGACACCTCCGCACGAAAGGCCCACTCGTGAGCGCCCCCGATTTCGCGGCCGATGCCGTCGCGATCCTGCCCGACCTGGTCGCCCTGCGACGAGCTCTGCACGCCGACCCCGAGCTCGGACTCGACCTGCCGCGCACGCAGCAGAAGGTTCTCGACGCGCTCGAAGGACTGCCCCTCGAGATCACCACCGGCACGCGCACCACCTCGGTCGTGGCGGTTCTGCGCGGAGGGTGGCCGGGGCCCGCGGTGCTGCTGCGCGGTGACATGGACGCCCTGCCGATCGAGGAGACGACCGGTCTGGAGTTCGCCTCCACCAACGGCACCATGCACGCGTGCGGGCACGACCTGCACACCGCGGGCCTCGTGGGCGCGGCGAGGCTTCTCTCGGAGAGACGCGACGAGCTGCACGGCTCGGTGATCTTCATGTTCCAGCCGGGGGAGGAGGGACACGGGGGCGCGAAGGTCATGATCGAGGAGGGGCTGCTCGACGCGGCCGGTGAACGTCCGGTCGCCGCGTATGCGATCCATGTCGCACCCGGTCCGCGCGGCCTCTTCGCGACGAGGAGCGGAGCGGTGGCCGCAGGATCCAACCAGCTCTTCGTCACGGTCGACGGCAGGGGAGGGCACGGTTCGCAGCCTCATCAGACGCTCGATCCGGTGCCCGCCGCGGCCGAGATCGTGCTGGCGCTCCAGAGCTTCGTGACGCGGCGGTTCGATGCCTTCGATCCCGTGGTGCTGTCGGTGACCCGGCTCTCGACGGGTGAGGGAGCGGTCAACGTCATCCCCGAGCAGGTCGAGCTCGCTGCGACCGTCCGCAACATGTCGCCCGCGTCGCTCGCGACCCTCCAGGAGGGGCTGCCTCGGGTGATCGAGGGGGTGGCGGCCGCGCACGGCCTCACCGCCGACGTGCGCTTCGACACGATGTATCCGGTGACCGTGAACGACCCCGCAGAGACGGCCGAGACCGTCGACGTGCTGCAGGGTGTCTTCGGCGAGCAGCGCGTCGTCATCATGCCGACGCCGATGATGGGATCAGAGGACTTCGCCTTCGTCCTCGACGAGGTGCCCGGCACCTTCATCGCGCTGATGACCTCGCCGCCCGACGCGGACCCGAGCACGATCGAGTGGAACCACTCGCCGAGGGTGCTGTTCGACGACGCGGTGCTCGGCGACCAGGCTGCGGCGCTGGCATCCGTCGCATTCGCCCGCACGGCTCGCTGACGTCCCCTCTCAGCGGAGGCCGCTCCCCGTCGGGGAGCGGCCTCCGTCATGAATGACGACCAATCTGTGACGAATCGTTCGTAGCATCCGTCTTAGTGGTGTCGCTGCACTGCGGCCCTCCCCGCAGGGGATCGGAACACACTGACGAAGGAGCACATGATGGCGAACGTCTCGAACGCACAGCAGCCCAAGGTCCAGGTCGCCCCGGCAGGTTCGACCGTCGCCTCGACGGGTGCGACGATCATCGAGAACGGCGTGGTCGCGAAGATCGCGGGAATCGCGGCTCGCGAGGTTCCCGGTGTGTACGCGCTCGGTGGCGGAGCCGCTCGCGCCGTCGGAGCCATCCGTGATGCTCTCAACTCCACCGACCTGACCCAGGGTGTCAGCGTCGAAGTGGGCGAGACGCAGGTCGCGGTCGACGTGACGATCGTCGCCGAGTACCCGGCATCGTTGCAGAAGGTCGCGGACGATGTCCGCGCGGCGATCTCCGTCGCGATGAGCGAGTTCGTCGGCAAGCAGGCGGTCGAGGTCAACGTCACCATCAACGACGTCCACATCCCCTCCGATGACGCGTCGGACGACGACGGCGCCGCCGCCGACGACGCCGTGGAGACGCGTGTCCTGTGATCCATCGAGATGCGAACGAGTGATCGGATCAGCATCTCGTGACCTCGTGATCGGGTCGATGATCCGATCCGATCACGGGTCCGCTCCGAATCTCTTCGGGGGAATGGAAAAGGGAGTCGACGCATGGCTGGGGAACGCTTTCGCTCTGCACTCGAGCAGGCCGACGACCGGATCGTCGCCGGTCGGGCGATGGATGGGGACGTCGCCGCATTCGCGGTGCTGGTGCGCAGGTACACGCCGATGATGCGCGCGTACACGCAGCGGATGCTGAACGCCTCGGCCGATGTCGACGACATCGTCCAGGAGACGTTCGTGACCGCGTGGCAGCGGTTCTCCGAACTGGACGACCCCGCGAAGGTCAAGAGCTGGCTGATGCGCATCGTGAGCCGCAAGGCGGTGGATCGCATCCGCGCACTGCGACCGATGATCGACGTCGACGACGTGGAGCAGGCCGCGCCGCCGCAGGGTGCTCCGGCGCGCGTCGTCGAGGCCCGCGCGGGGATCGAGGCGCTGGGGGCGGCGTTGCAGGAGCTGCCGGCCGCCCAGCGGGAGTGCTGGGTGCTCAGGGAGATGGGCGGGTACTCGTACGACGAGATCGCCGCCGAGCTCGACATATCGGTGTCGACGGCGCGTGGCCTTCTCGCCAGAGCCCGCAAATTCATGATCGTGCGAATGGAGGCCTGGCGATGAGCGATGATCAGGCGACCCCCGACGTCCGTCAGCTCGGTCTCGAACCGGGCGATCTCGACGGGCACACGCTCGAAGAGCTGAGCGACTATCTCGAAGCAGGGAGGGTTCCCCTCGACCCGTCGATCGAGGGCTCGCCGGGATGCCAGCTCGCTCTCGACGCACTCGAGCGGCTGCACGGCCTCGGCGGTCAGCTGATCGACGCCGATGCCGCCGCCATGCCCGAGGTCGATGACAGCTGGGTCGATCGCATCCTCTCGGGCATCGCCCTGGACGCCCGCGCCGGGCGTCGGATCCCGTTCGCAGAGACCGACCCCGCGGCCGACTTCGGAATCACCGAGGGTGCCGTCCGGGGCCTCATCCGCTCGGCGGAGAACGCTGTGCCCGGCATTCTGGTCGGGCGGTCGACACTCGACGGCGACGTCACCGCCGTGGGCGAGCCGATCCGCATCGCGATCGAGGTCAACGCCGTCTACGGCGAGTCGATCCCGCAGGCGGTGGACCGGCTCCGCGAAGAGGTCGCCGAGCGTCTGCGGCGGCAGACGTCCCTCACGGTGACCGCGATCGACGTCACCGTGCGGGACATCCAGAGAATCAGCAGCGCGGCGGAGGAGACACCATGAGCGTTACCGATCCCACGGGACTCGCTGAGAGGTTCGAGGCGGCCGTGCTGGCCACCCCGGGTGTGCGCAGCGTCTACCGGGCGGGCTCACTGGTGTCGAATCTCGTCGGAGAAGGTGCGGTCGCGATCGGCATCAGCCGGGTCGACGAGCCGCTCGTGGCGGTTCGCGTCGCCGACGAGGGCGTCGTGGTCGAGGCATCGCTCGGCATCGAGTACTCGGCGAGTGCCGTCGAGCTGCTGCACGACGTCCGCGCGGCCTTGGGGAAGGTCCTGGCGGAGGACGGGCTGGGGCCCGTCGAGATCGTGCTCACGATCGCGTATGTCCATCCTCGGGAGGCATCGTCGGACTGAGTCCGCGTGAGCGCGCTGAGGCGCCGGTCCTGGGTGAGGATCGGCGCCTCCTGGTGGGGCGGCCGGCCTGATGCCGAACGGCGGATCAGGCGATGGCGCGCAGGCCCTCGACGAGAGGCGTCGTGGGACGGCCGATGAGGCGCGCGAGCGTGCCGTCGGACTCGGAGAGCGCGCCCGACGCGATGCCGGCATCCAGAGCGACGACGAAGCCCGCCGTGCCCTCGTCGAGACCGGCCGCCTGGAGTCCGGCGAGCTGCTCGTCGGCCGTGAGCGGCTGATAGGTCACGTCGCGGCCGGAGACCTCCGCGATCGCGGCTGCGAGCTGGGTGTAGTCCCACGCGACGTCGCCGCCGAGTTCATACACCTGCCCGATGTGACCGTCTTCGAGCAGCACGACGGCTGCGGCCTCGGCGAAGTCCTTGCGGCTGGCCGACGCGACGCGGCCGTCGCCGGCTCCGGAGGCGAGCACTCCGGTCTCGGCTGCACGGGCGAGGTCAGCGGCGTAGTTCTCGGTGTACCAGTTGTTGCGCAGGATGACTGCCGGGAGACCGGACGCCGTGATGAGCTCCTCGGTGGCCTTGTGTTCGGGGGCGAGCACGAGATCGCTCGTCGTGGCCTTCGGAGCGCTGGTGTAGACGAACTTCGTGACACCGGCGGACCGGGCGGCGTCGATGACCGCCTGGTGCTGCGCGACGCGCTGCCCGACCTCGGAACCCGAGATCAGCAGGACGCTGTCCACGCCCTCGAGGGCGGAGGTGACGGAGGAGGGGTCGGTGTAGTCGAGCCGCGCGACCCGCACGCCGAGATCCTCGGCCTTCGCGACATCGCGGGCGCCGGCGATGATCGACTGCGGGTCGGCGCCGCGCTCGAGGAGGCTGGCGATGACGAGGCGTCCGAGGTTGCCGGTCGCACCGGTGACGAGGATGGTCATGGGGTGTCCTTTCGTAGGTGACAGAGGCGATAACCTGGCCACCGTGTCGGAACATTCCATACTGTGGGTACCCACTTTGAAGTAAGGTACCTACATGACGGTTAGTTATGCACAGATCCGTGAGTCGACTCCGCAGATCTTCGAGCCGGGATGCAGCACCCGCGTCATCCTCGACCACGTGATGAGCAAGTGGGGCGTGCTCGTGCTCTCGTCCCTCTCCGACGGCACCCATCGCTGGGGCGAACTGCGCCGCGAGGTCGGCGGCATCAGCGAGAAGATGCTCGCCTCGACCCTGCGAACCCTCGCCGACGACGGGCTGGTGCGTCGGGAGTCCTTCCCGACGGTGCCTCCGCACGTCGAGTACAGCCTGACTCCTCTCGGGCGGGATCTCATGGGGCGGATGCTGCCGCTCGTCGAGTGGGTCGCCGACCACGCCGACGGAATGATCGTTCGTGACTCACTCGACTGATTCCGTCGCTCAGTTGCGCAGACGCCCACGGAATCCGTCGGTATAAGAAAAGGATTGACGCGATATACGCGGTACCCGTATGTTCTGAGCATGTCAGCTACGACGCCGATCCATCTCGAACGCCCCGACGGCAAGGGCCTGGCCGCCGGCACCCTCGGTCTGTGGGGCTCGACCGTCATCGGCCTGGCCTCGACGGCCCCCGTCTACTCACTCGTCGCGACGCTCGGCTATGTGGTGCTGGCCGTCGGAGCTCAGGCACCGATCGCGTTCATCATCGCGTTCGTGCCGATGCTGCTGATCGCCTTCGCCTACCGTGAGCTGAACAACGCCGTCCCCGACTGCGGCACCACGTTCACGTGGGGGACGAAGGCGTTCGGTCCCTGGGTCGGCTGGATGGGCGGCTGGGGTGTCGCAGTCGCCGGCATGGTGGTGCTCGCCAACCTCGCCCAGATCGCATCGGTCTACTTCTGGTCCCTGATCGGGTTCGATCTCGAGAACAACGACTGGCGGATCGTCCTCGTCGCTGTGCTGTTCATCGCCGCGATGACCTGGGTCAGCTGGCGCGGCGTCGAGATCGGTGAGCGCATCCAGAACGTTCTGCTGGGCATCCAGTACCTCGCCCTGGCGATCTTCGTCGTCGCCGCTCTCTGGCAGTTCTTCGCGGGTACCGCCCCGAACCCGACGCCGTTCGAGATGGAATGGCTGAACCCGTTCGCGTTCACCAGCTGGCCCGGATTCACCGAGTCGATCCTGCTCGCTCTCTTCATCTACTGGGGCTGGGACACGTGCCTCGCGCTCAACGAGGAGACCAAGGATCCCAAGAAGATCCCCGGTCGCGCGGCGCTGCTGACGACCGTCATCCTCCTCGTCACCTACGTCGGCGTCACGATCGCCGCGATGATGTACGCCGGTCTCGGGTCGGAGGGCACCGGGCTCGGCAACGAGGCCAACGCCGACGACTTCTTCCTGGCGATCAAGGACGGCCTGCTCGGCCCGTTCGGCTGGGTGCTCGTGGTCGCCGTCGTGCTCTCGGCCATCTCGTCGACGCAGACCACGATCCTCCCCACCGCCCGCGGCACCCTCGCGATGGGCGTCTACCGCGCTCTGCCGGCGAAGTTCAAGGACGTGCACCCGACCTACAAGACTCCGTCCTTCTCGACCATCGTCATGGGGGTCGTGGCCATCGCGTACTACATCGGCATGACCCTGATCAGCGACGACATCCTCCAGGACTCGATCCTGTCGCTCGGTCTGGCGATCGCGTTCTACTACGCCATCACCGGGTTCGCCTGCGCCTGGTACTTCCGCAAGGACCTCACCCGCTCGGCGCGCGACTTCCTCTTCAAGGGGCTGTTCCCGGTGCTGGGCGCGGCCATGCTCACCTGGGCCTTCGTGCAGTCGGCGATCGACATGTGGGACGTGGACTACGGCTACACGGTGCTCTTCGGCATCGGCGGCACCTTCGTGATCGGCATCGGAGCGCTCGCGTTCGGCCTCGTGCTCATGTTCGTCTGGTACCTGTTCCCGCGGTCGAAGAGGTTCTTCCGCGGCGAGAGCCTCAACCGCGACACCCAGGTGATGGTGCCCGACGAGCCGGGCCTGATCCGCTCGATCGACGGCGGCATCTGAGCTGCGGCATCCTGTCCGAGCCGGATCGCGCGCGGGTACGCCCTAGGCTTTATCCGTGCGCATCCGGCTCGACATCGCCTACGACGGCACCCACTTCCGCGGGTGGGCCAAGCAGCCCACCCTGCGCACAGTGCAGGGGACTCTCGAGGCCGCGCTTGCTCGCATCGTCGGCTCCGAGGTGCAGTTCGTCGTCGCAGGACGCACGGATGCCGGGGTCCACGCCCTGGGTCAGGTCGCGCACGTCGACCTCGACGAGGAGCAGTGGGCCCGCATCGAGTCGCGTCAGGGGCGTGCGCCGCAGGACCCTGCGGCGTCGATCGCGCGACGGATGAGGGGAGTGCTCGGCGCCTACCCTGATGCGACCGTCACGCGCTCGTCCATCGCTCCCGCTGGATTCGACGCCCGATTCTCTGCGGTCTGGCGGCGTTACCGCTACCGTCTCGCCGACTCGACGGCGGGGTACGACCCTCTTCGGCGCCACGACACGACCGCGCACCGCGGCGTTCTCGACGACCAGGCGATGGATGCCGCGGCGCGGACGCTCATCGGACTCCACGATTTCGCGGCCTACTGCAAACCTCGCGAGGAGGCCACGACGATCCGGACGCTCCTCGACTACCGCTGGTCGAGGGACGCCGAGGGTGTGCTGGTCGCCGAGGTGAAGGCCGACGCGTTCTGCCACAGCATGGTGCGGGCCCTCGTGGGCGCGTGTGTCGCCGTGGGGGAAAGGCGTCTCGACATCGACGATCTGGTCGTGCTGCGCGACGCGCTCACCCGCACCAGCGAGTTCAAGGTCCTGGCGGCGCGGGGACTCACGCTCACCGAGGTCGGCTATCCCGCCGACGATCTGCTGTTGACCAGGGCGGAGCAGACGCGCGCCCGTCGTGACGGCACGAGCGCATGAGTCGGCGGGCTGCGATGTTCGTCGAAGTCACCTCCCCGGGCTGGGCGTTCTGGCGAGCGCTGGTCGACACCTGCATCGGGCTGATCGTCGGCACGCTCTACACGTTCGTCGGCATCATCGTGGTCGGCATCGTGGGGGAGGAGGCGCTGTTGTCCCTGTACTGGCAGATCGACCTCGACCCTCTGTTCCGAGCGAGCATGGGCGTCTTCCTGCTCGCGGCTGCGCTGCTGGCAGCCCTCGTCCCCGTCGTCGTGGTCGCCGAACGCTTCGCGGCACTGCGCGCCGTCGAAGCCGCTGCGCTCGAGAACCCGGATGCCGTGCCGCAGCACTCCCTGCGCCAGACGCTGCAGGCGTCACCGGCCGCACTCCTGCAGAAGACCGGCACGGTGATGTTCTGGTGCGTGGTCGGACTCGGCGCCCTCTTGGCGCTGGGGGTGCTCTTCACGGAAGATCTCCGTGAGGATGCGGTGAGCTGGGTCGCGCTCCTCGTCATCGCCGTGCTGGCCGCCGGCGCCGCGGCGGTGCGACGACTCGGGCGACGAGCCGTCGAGCGCGTTGGGCCGCGGATGAGCACGCAGTGGAGCCGGTGGAAGCGGCTGGTGCCGCTCGCGGAAAGGCGCGACACCGACCGCAGGGACGCGGCGATGCGCACCGTCGTGCCCCGCTGGCTCGCGGTGCCGAGCGCGCGGACGGTCGGCCGGATCGCGAAGATCCTGCTGACGGCGACGCTCCTCTCGCTCGCGGCCTTCATGCTGTCGGTGTTCATGCGACAGCAGTGCCGCACCTGCGACCCGGTCTACTGGGACGAGCCCATCGAGAACGGCATCGATGTGCTGAGCCTGACCAGCGGCGCAGCGATCGCGATGTGCGCCGCCCTCGGCATCGTCGCCTGGCTCGGGGGAGTCGTCCTGCAGTTCTCGCGCGAGCGCGCGCTGGTGCGGTGGGTCTCTGACGGCGTGCCGCGTCGCGTCGACACGAGCCTGGTCGAGTCCCTGCTCGCGGGCAATCGGTCGATGGTCCGGCTGCAGATCGGTCTGTCCGTGGTCGGGGCGGGTGCTCTCATCGTGGGCACCGGCGCGATCTGGGCGGAATGGACGGCGATGGACGCACGGTGGCCCCTCGTCGCCGCCGTCGTGCTGATCGCCTCGGGCTTCGTCATCGGCTGGGCGGATTCGCGCCGACGTCGCAGAGAGCGCCAGCTCGCGCGGGATGCACTGTTCCCCGGCGACGTCGGACGCCGCGGCGACGCGACGACGCGAGGGCGGACGATTGCCACCGGAATCCAAGACTGACGCACTACCGTGAAGTGCGATGAAGGTCATCTCGTACAACTTGCAGAAGCACCGCGCCGCAGGAGAGCTCGCGGCGCTGGCCTCGACGCACGATCCTGACATCCTGTGCCTGCAGGAGTGCGATGTCGCGGACCTGCCGGAGACCATCGGAGACCTCACCCTCGCGGATGCGACGCAGGGCAACCGGCTGGGACTCGCGATGTTCTATCGCGCGAGCGAGTTCCACCTGCAGGGCATTCGCACGATCGAGCTGAAGAAGTCGCTGCACGACCGCATCGCCAAGCCCGCGCACGAGCGGGTCCTGGGCGCACGGCTGCGGGACATCGACGCGGGGCGCGAGTTCATCGCCGCGTCGTTCCATGCGGCGCCGCTCACGGCCCTGAACTCCCTGCGGCGGCATCAGATCCGGGCGGCGCTCACCGAGCTGGCGACGCTCGGCGAGGGACTGCCGCAGCTGATGGTCGGCGACTACAACTACCCCGTGTTCAAGGAGAACCTCGGTCAGACGATCCGCGAACACGGATACGCGCTGACACTGAGCGACGATCACACCTACACCCGGTACCGCGTGTTCCGCGGCCACTACGACTTCGCCACCTCTGTCGGCTTCGAGATCCAGCGGGTCACCACGCTCCCGCAGGGGATGAGCGACCACCGTCCGATCCTGGTGACCACCCGCTTCGACTGACCGCCGACCGGCCCGGTTTGGGAGAACGCTCGGAATGACGTAAGCTGTCACTTTGGTACTCGACTGCCGAGTGCCACGAACGTGAGCCCTCCACTGGCGTGTTCCTCCCTGTAGGGAAGAACCACCCCGGAGTGGGATTCACGAACTTCTCCGTTCGAACAAGAAAGCAGCACTATCGTGACGCGCACTTACACCCCTAAGGCCGGCGAGGTCCAGCGTGACTGGGTCGTCATCGACGCCACTGACGTCGTTCTCGGCCGTCTGGCCTCGCACGCCGCTACGCTCCTGCGTGGCAAGCACAAGCCCACCTTCGCCAACCACATCGACTCGGGTGACTTCGTCATCATCGTGAACGCCGACAAGGTCGCGCTCACCGGTCAGAAGCTCCAGAAGAAGCTGGCCTACCGCCACTCGGGTTACCCGGGCGGCCTGAAGTCGGTCACCTACGCCGAGCTCATGGAGAAGAACCCGGTCCGTGCTGTCGAGAAGGCCATCCGTGGCATGCTCCCCAAGAACAGCATCGGCCGTCAGCAGCTGTCGAAGCTCAAGGTCTACGTCGGTGGAGAGCACCCGCACGCCGCTCAGCAGCCGAAGACGTACACCCTCGACCAGGTCGCCCAGTAAGCGCCGTAAAGACTTAAGGACATACTCGTGGCTGACATCCAGGACACCACCGAAAACCCCCAGAACTTCTCGACGTCGACTCCCGAGACCGACGCAGTCGAGGCGGCTCCCCGCCCCGTGCTGAGCGTCCCGGGTGCCGCTGTCGGCCGTCGCAAGCAGGCCATCGCCCGCGTGCGTCTCGTCCCCGGCTCGGGAACGATCACGGTCAACGGCCGCACGCTCGAGGACTACTTCCCGAACAAGCTGCACCAGCAGCTGATCAACGACCCGTTCACCATCCTCAACCTCGCCGGCGGCTACGACGTCATCGCGCGCATCTCGGGCGGTGGCCCCTCGGGCCAGGCCGGTGCACTGCGTCTCGGCATCGCTCGTTCGCTCAACGGCATCGACGAGGAGAACAACCGTCCGACCCTGAAGAAGGCCGGCTTCCTGTCGCGCGATGCTCGCGTCAAGGAGCGTAAGAAGGCTGGACTCAAGAAGGCCCGCAAGGCGCCTCAGTACTCGAAGCGTTAAGGTCCACCGCTCCGATGCCGATCTTTGGCACGGACGGCGTGCGAGGGCTTGCCAATGGCATCCTCACCGCCGACCTCGCGCTCACCCTGGCCCAGGCGACTGCTGTCGTCCTGGGCCAGGGCCGTACTGCGGAGGCTCGTAAAGCCGAAGGCAAGCGACTCACTGCAGTCGTGGCCCGCGACCCCCGGGTCTCCGGTCACTTCCTGACAGCTGCCGTCTCCGCAGGACTCGCATCCTCCGGCGTCGACGTGCTCGAGGCCGGAGTGATCCCGACGCCGGCTCTCGCGTTCCTCGTCGCCGACCGCGACGCCGACTTCGGCGTGATGATCTCGGCCTCGCACAACGCGGCACCCGACAACGGGATCAAGATCTTCGCCCGCGGCGGCGTGAAGCTGCCCGATGTCGTCGAGCAGCGGATCGAAGAGGCCATGGCCGGCGAGAAGCTGCGTCCGACCGGTGCCGGCGTGGGCAGGATCATCCGATTCTCCGACGCCGAAGACCGCTACGTCGTCCACCTGCTCGGCTCGCTGCCGAACCGACTCAACGGCATCAAGGTCGTGCTCGACTGCGCCCACGGCGCCGCATCCGGCGTCTCGCCGGAGACCTTCCGCGATGCCGGGGCCGATGTCACCGTGATCGGTGCCGATCCGGACGGCTGGAACATCAACGACGGCGTCGGTTCGACGCACCTCGACCAGCTCGCCGAGGCTGTCGTCCGTCTCGGTGCCGACATCGGGATCGCGCATGACGGCGATGCCGATCGATGCCTGGCTGTCGACGCTCAGGGCAACGTCATCGACGGTGATCAGATCATGGCGATCCTCGCGGTCGCGATGAAGGAACGCGGTCACCTCACCGACGACACCCTCGTCGCCACCGTGATGAGCAATCTCGGTCTGCACATCGCCATGCGCGAGCAGGGGATCACGGTTCGACAGACCGCGGTGGGCGACCGCTACGTCCTCGAGGACATGAACCGGGGCGGCTATGCCCTGGGCGGAGAGCAGTCCGGACACGTCATCATGAGCGAGTTCGCGACCACCGGTGACGGTCTGCTCACAGGGCTCCACCTCGTCGCCGAGATGGCGCGCCAGAACAAGACGATCGCCGAGCTCGCGAGCGTGATGACCGTCTACCCGCAGGTGCTGATCAACGTCCGCGACGTCGACAAGGACGCGCTCGAGTCCGACGCCGTCGTGCAGCAGGCCGTTCGCGAGGTCGCAGCCGAACTCGGCGAGACGGGCCGGGTGCTCCTGCGCAAGTCGGGCACCGAGGCGCTCGTCCGAGTCATGGTCGAGGCACCGGATGCGGAATCCGCGCAGTCGTACGCGGACCGCCTCGTCGATGTGGTGCGGGAGCGCCTCTCCCTCTGAACCGTCGAGCGCGCCGTGCGGCACCGACCCCTGGTCAGTCGCGCGGCGCGCTCCAGTTCAACTGCTCGATGTATCTCAGCAGCACGCCCTCGCGCAGAGCCCACGGCGACACTTCGAGCTCATCGACGTCGAGCGCCGTCATGGCCGTGTGCAGCGATACCGCGGCGGCGACGATCTGGAACGTGCGATCCGCCGTGATCCCGGGCAGCTCCTGCCGCGCGGATGCGGGCAGGCGAGCGAGTCGAGGGATCCACGATCCCAGCGCTGCTCGCGGCAGCACCATGCGCTGGATCCCCGACCAGCCGGGAACCGGATAGCCGGCCAGTCGAGCCAGAGATCGGATCGCCTTCGAGGAGCCGACGACGTGATCGGGCCGCGGGAGCGCGGTGAATCGGGGAAGCACCTCGGCAAGGGTGGCGCTCGCGTGCTCGCGAAGCCGCTCGACGTCGTCTTCGCCCGGCGGGTCCTGCGGAAGGAACTGCACGGTCATCCGACCGGCTCCGAGTGGGACGGAAGCCGCGGCGTCGGGAAGCTCGTCGCCGCCCGCCGCGACCTCGAGCGATCCGCCGCCGATGTCGAGGAGAAGGAGCTGGCCTGCCGACCAGCCGAACCAGCGCCGAACGGCGAGGAAGGTGAGTTCGGCCTCGGTCTCTCCATCGAGCACCTGCAGAGGCTGGCCGAGGGCGGCTTCGATGCGGGCGATCACGTCGGCGCCGTTCCGGGCGTCGCGCACCGCACTCGTCGCGGTGGCGAGCAGCTCATCGACCCGCTCGGCTTCCGCGACCGCGCGCGCCTGGGCCACGGCCGCTTCGAGTGCGCGCACCCCCTCTTCCGAGATCGATCCGTCATCCGTGAGGTAGCGCATCAGGCGCAGGACGGTGCGGTCGCTGGTGGTCGCCAGCGGCCTGCCGCCGGGGCGGACGTCGGCGGCGAGCATGTGGACGGTGTTGGAACCGATGTCGAGTACTCCCAGGCGCACGGATAGAGACTACTCGTGCGCCGTTACGATGTATCCGTGACCACCGCCGACCCCACGCTGCCGCTGTCTCCGTATCGCGAGATCGGGCGCGATGAATGGGCGCGATTGGCGGCGGGACTCGACCAGCCGCTCACCGAGACCGAGGTCGTCGAACTCCGGGGCATCGGCGACCGGCTCGATCTCGCCGAGGTGCGCGAGGTCTATCTGCCGCTCAGTCGACTGCTGAGCCTCTACGCGACGGCCACCAAGCGGCTGGGCGCCGCGACCAGCTCGTTCCTTCAGGAGGACGATTCCACGACCCCGTTCGTGGTCGGAGTCGCCGGCTCGGTCGCCGTCGGCAAGTCGACGATCGCCCGTCTGCTGCGCGAGCTGATGAGCCGCTGGCCGGGCACCCCTCGCGTCGAGCTCGTGACGACGGACGGGTTCCTGTATTCGAATGCCGAGCTCGAGCGCAGGGGCCTGATGGAGCGCAAGGGTTTTCCGGAGTCCTACGACCGGAGGGCGCTGCTCGAGTTCCTCACCGAGGTGAAGAGCGGTGCGGCAGAGGTGCGGGCGCCGTTCTACTCGCACATGCGCTACGACATCGTCCCCGACGCCCATGTGGTCGTCCGTCGCCCCGACGTCGTGATCGTCGAGGGCCTGAACGTCCTCCAGCCGCCGCCCGCCCCCAATGACGTGGCCGTCAGCGACCTCTTCGACTTCTCGATCTTCGTCGACGCCGACACCTCGCACATCGAGAAGTGGTACGTCGATCGGTTCCTCGCACTGCGCCAGGGCGCGTTCTCGAATCCCTCGTCCTACTTCAACGTCTTCGCCCACCTGACCGATGACGAGGCGATCACGACGGCTCTCGGCTATTGGAACGAGATCAACATGCCGAACCTGGTCGAGAACGTGATGCCGACCAAGCATCGCGCGCGTCTCGTGCTCAACAAGGGCGTCGACCACAGCGTCGAGAGCGTGCTCCTGCGGAAGCTCTGACCGGTCGGCTATTTCGTTCGGAACCTTCGCAAAAAGCCCGCCTTACTCTTGACGACATGTGTGGAATCGTCGGATACGTGGGCCCGCGGCCCAGCCAGGACATCCTGCTCGCAGGCCTCGCCCGTCTCGAGTACCGCGGGTATGACTCCGCGGGTGTCGCCGTCATCGACGGCGACGGTTCCCTCGGGATGCGCAAGAAGGCGGGAAAGCTCGCCATGCTGCGCGATTCGCTGAAGGATGCCGAGCTGTCGGACGGCAACACGGGCATCGGGCACACCCGCTGGGCCACCCACGGTGGGCCCACCGACGAGAATGCGCACCCGCATCTCGCCGATGACGACAAGCTCGCCGTGATCCACAACGGCATCATCGAGAACTTCGCCTCGCTCCGCGACGAGCTGCTCGCCGATGGCGTCAGCTTCCGCAGCGAGACCGACACCGAGGTCGCTGCCGCGCTGCTCGGCCGCGAGTACCGCAACAACGGCGGAGACCTGCAGGGCGCGTTCCGCGCCGTCGTCAACCGCCTCGAGGGCGCTTTCACCCTGCTCGCGATGCATCAGGACCACCCGGGCCTGGTCGTGGGTGCTCGCCGCAACTCGCCCCTGGTGATCGGCCTCGGCGAGGGTGAGAACTTCCTCGGCTCCGACGTCGCCGCGTTCATCGAGCACACCCGCAAGGCACTGGCCATCGGCCAGGACCAGATCGTCTCGATCACCCCGGACGCCGTCACCGTCACCGACTTCGCCGGCACGCCTGTCGAGGCCGAGCCGTTCGACGTCTCGTGGGACGCCGCCGCCGCCGAGAAGGGCGGCTGGTCGAGCTTCATGGCCAAGGAGGTCGCCGAGCAGCCCGAGGCGGTCGCCAACACGATCCGTGGCCGCATCCAGGGCGACCAGGTCGTGATCCCCGAGCTCGACGGGCTCGACGACCTGTTCCTCGGCATCAACCGCATCATCATCACCGCCTGCGGTACGGCCGCGTACTCGGCGCTCGTCGGCAAGTACGCGATCGAGCAGTGGGCGCGGGTCCCCGTCGACGTCGAGCTGGCGCACGAGTTCCGCTACCGCGACCCGGTGATCGGCGACGACACCCTCGTGATCTCGATCAGCCAGTCCGGTGAGACGATGGACACGTTGATGGCCGTCAAGTACGCGAGGGAGCGCGGCGCGCGCACCCTCTCCATCTGCAACACGCAGGGTGCGACGATCCCTCGCGAGTCCGATGCGGTGGTCTACACCCACGCCGGGCCCGAGGTCGCAGTGGCGTCGACGAAAGCCTTCTCTGCGCAGATCACCGCTCTGCTGCTGCTCGGCCTGCACGTGGGGCGCGTGCGCGGCTCCGTCCAGGACGCGTCGGTCGACGTCGCCGAGCTCACCGCCCTTCCCGAGAAGATCGCCAAGGTCCTCGAGAGCGAGCAGGAGCATGTCACCCAGCTCGCGAGCTGGATGGCCGACACTCGTTCGGTGCTGTTCCTCGGTCGTCACGTGGGCTTCCCGATCGCACTCGAAGGCGCGTTGAAGCTCAAGGAGATCTCGTACATCCACGCGGAGGGCTTCGCCGCCGGCGAGCTGAAGCACGGCCCGATCGCACTGATCGAGCCCGGACAGCCCGTCTTCGTGCTGGTGCCTTCGCCTCGACACTCGGCTGTGGTCCACTCCAAGGTCGTCTCGAACATCCAGGAGATCCGCGCTCGCGGAGCTCGAGTGATCGTGGTGGCGGAAGAGGGCGATGCGGCCGTGCTGCCGTTCGCCGACGAAGTCATCCGCATCCCGCTCGCCGGCGCGATGTTCGAGCCGCTGCTCGCTGTCGTCCCGCTGCAGATCTTCGCGATGGCGCTCGCCACGGCCAAGGGGCTCGACGTCGACCAGCCGCGCAACCTCGCCAAGTCCGTCACCGTCGAGTAAGCGTCGTCGGCCTCCGGAGGCGGCTCGTCGAGACACGTCACCCGTCCGGGGCACGGGCGGCGTGCAGAGGCTGGGCCGACCGATTCGGGATGCCGCGACTAGGCTGAACTGGTGATCATCGGGACCGGCATCGACCTCGTGGACATCCCGCGGTTCGAGCGGACGATGGAGCGCACGCCGCGGCTTCTGGAGCGGCTGTTCGCGCCGGGGGAGCGGGGTCTCAGACTGCCGTCGCTCGCCGCGCGCTATGCCGCGAAGGAAGCCCTGATCAAGACGCTCGGCGGCTCTGACGGCGTGCACTGGATCGAGATCGAGATCGCCTCCGAGGCATCCGGCCGCCCGCATTTCGTGCTCTCCGGTTCCACCGCCGACGTCGTCGCAGAGCGCGGGATCACCCGACTGCACCTGACCCTCACCCATGACGCGGGGCTCGCCGCAGCGTTCGTGGTCGCCGAAGGAGAGCCGCTGTGACCGTTCCGTTCCGCGAAGCCCGCATCGAGCTGGATGCCATCAGCGACAACGTCCGCCATTTCCGCAGACTCACCGGCGTGCAGGTCATCGCCGTCGTGAAGGCGAACGCCTACGGCCACGGGGCTGCCGCGACTGCCGTCGCCGCCCTCGCCGGGGGTGCCACTCGTCTGGGGGTCGCCGAGATCCCTGAGGCGCTCGAACTCCGTCGTCAGGGCATCACCGCTCCGATCGTCGCCTGGCTGCACGCGCCGGGCGAGCGTTTCGACCAGGCTGCGGCGCACGACATCGAGGTGGGAATCTCGTCGTTCGACCAGCTCGAAGCGGCGGGAGCGGTCGCCTCGGTCGACCGCCCGGTCGGCGTGCACCTCAAGTTCGAGACCGGGCTGTCGCGCAACGGCATCGCCCCGGCGGACTGGCGTCGTGTGCTCGCCGAAGCCGCGCGCCTCGAACGCATCGGGCGGCTGCGCATCGTCGGGCTCTTCAGCCACCTCTCGAACACGTCGCCCCAGGACGACCGTGAGGCACTCGCGAAGTTCGAGGAGGCGGTCACGGCGGCGGCGTCGTTCGGCATCCATCCCGAGATCCGGCACATCGCGGCGACAGCGGCCGCGATCGACCTGCCGGAGATGCGTCTGGACGCCGTGCGCATCGGCATCGGTATCTACGGCCTCTCGCCGTTCGACGACCGCTCTTCTGCGGAGCTGGGGCTTCGCCCGGCCATGACGCTGCGGGGGGCGATCGCCGCCGTCCGCCGCGTGCCGGCCGGCGCCGGGGTGTCGTACGGATACGACCACCGCACCTCCCGTGACACGACGCTGGTGCTCGTCCCGCTGGGATACGCCGACGGCGTGCCGCGCCACGCATCCGGGCGCCTGCCCGTATCGATCGCCGGGCGCCGATACACGAACGTCGGCCGCATCGCCATGGATCAGTTCGTCGTGGACGTCGGGGACGCCCCGGTGTCGATCGGCGACGAGGTCGTGCTGTTCGGCGACCCGACGCTCGGCGTGCCCTCGGCATCGGAGTGGGCGAACGCCGCATCGACCATCGACTACGAGATCGTGACGCGCATCGGCGCCCGTGTTCCCCGGCGGTCGGCATGAGCGTCGACCCGTCCTTCCTGGGGCGCCGCGAGATCGAGACCTCGGACGCGATGGAGCAGCTCGGCTTCCGCATCGGCGAGCAGCTCGAAGCGGGCGACCTGCTGATCCTCACCGGCCCGCTCGGCGCAGGCAAGACGACGTTCACCCGCGGACTCGCGGAGGGCCTGGGCGTACGCGGCCCCGTGCAGAGCCCCACCTTCGTGATCGCCCGCACGCACCCCTCGCTCGTCGGACGCGCGCCGCTCGTGCACGTCGACGCCTACCGGCTCGGCTCAGGGGCAGAGCTCGACGATCTCGACCTCGACCTCGCACGATCGGTCGTGGTGATCGAGTGGGGACGCGGGATGGCCGAGGACCTGGCCGAGACCTGGTGGGACATCGAGCTGGAGCGTCCCGTCGGCGGTGACGACGAGCTCGACCCCTCGGAGCTTGACGCCGACGCACCGCGGCACGTGTCGATCACGCGTGGCGGACGCTCAGCGATCACCGGCTGAACGACGACTACCCTGGAGAGGTGATCCTCGCCGTCGACACCTCCCTGGGCACCGCCGTCGCCCTCATCGACGATGACGGCACGCGTCTGTCAGATGCCTCGGCCGCCGATCCGCTCCGTCACGCGGAGGTCATCGGCGAGCTGCTCGTGCGGGCCGTCGACGCGCCCGGATCAGGCCCGATCGATCATGTGGTGGCCGGTATGGGCCCGGGGCCGTTCACCGGACTCCGCATCGGCATCGCGACGGCACGCACGTTCGCGCTGGGGCGTGGCATCCCCGTCGTCCCCGTGCCGAGCCACTTCGCCGCAGCGCTCACGGCCGTCGAGCATCACGCCGTGACCGGGCCGTTCGCCATCGTGACGGACGCCCGCCGCCGAGAGGTCGCCATCACCGTCTTCGACGGAACGGATGCCGACGGCATCCCGCACGTCATCACGGACACCGTGCTGGTCGCACGGGTCGACGCCGACGAGCACCTCCAGGGGATCCGTCGTATCGATGTGGAGACGCTGTCCGGCGTCGATCTGGCTCGCGTGGGCGCGAGGGCGTTGGCTGCCGGGCGCGCACTCGCGGGCACCGAGCCGATCTATCTGCGTCAGCCCGACGTCACCGTGCCGGGAGCGCCCAAGAAGGTGGGGTCATGACCCTGCGCGACGCGACGCCCGACGACCTCGACGCCATCATGGCGATAGAGCACCGCTCGTTCCCCACCGACGCGTGGAGCTCGGAGGCGATGGCCCTGGAGCTCGCGAGCCCGCACGGACGCTATCTGGTCGACGAGCAGGACGGCGCGATCATCGGCTACGGCGGAGTCCGTGCACTGCAGGGGTCGAGTGACGCCGACATCCAGACCATCGCGTTCGATGTCGAGCACCGCGGTCGCGGTCGTGGCCGGGCGCTTCTGCGGTCCCTTCTCGATGCCGCGGTGGAACGCGGAGCCAGAGAGGTCTTCCTCGAGGTGCGGGCAGACAACCCCGGTGCCGAGGGGCTGTACCGCTCGGAGGGGTTCGAGGAGATCGGACGTCGCCCCCGCTACTACCAGCCCGACGACGTCGACGCGATCGTGATGCGCCTCGCCCTGCAGCATCCGCGCTCCGAGCATCGAGATGAGACGGCGTCGGATGCCGCGAAGGAGGCGACCTCATGACCGAGCCGCTGGTGCTGGGCATCGAGACGAGCTGCGACGAGACCGGCATCGGGATCGTCCGCGGACGCACGCTGCTCTCGAACACGATCGCGTCGAGCATGGACGAGCACGCCCGCTACGGCGGAGTGGTTCCCGAGGTCGCCGCCCGCGCCCATCTCGAGGCCCTGCAACCCTCGATCGATGCCGCCCTGGCCGAGGCCGGCGTGCGGCTCGGCGACCTCGACGCGGTGGCCGTCACGAGTGGACCCGGCCTCGCGGGAGCGCTCATGGTCGGCGTCGGCGCCGCCAAGGGGCTGGCGGTGTCGCTCGACAAGCCGCTGTACGCGGTCAATCACCTGGTCGGACACATCGCCGCGGACATCCTGACTCCCGACTCCGAGCCGCTGGAGTACCCGACGATCGCGCTGCTGGTATCGGGCGGGCACACCTCGCTGCTGCACGTGCGCGATCTCACGACCGACGTCGAGATGCTGGGCGAGACCATGGACGATGCCGCGGGGGAGGCATTCGACAAGGTCGCCCGACTGCTGTCGCTGCCGTACCCCGGCGGACCCGAGATCGATCGAGCGGCACTCGACGGAGATCCGAACGCGATCCGCTTCCCTCGAGGGCTTTCGCGCGCCTCCGACCTCGCGAAGCACCGTTACGACTTCTCCTTCTCCGGGCTCAAGACCGCTGTCGCGCGCTGGGTCGAGCGCTGCGAGGCAGACGGCGTTCCCGTGCCCGTCGCCGACGTCGCCGCGAGCTTCCGTGAGGCGGTCGTCGATGTGCTCGTGACGAAGGCGCTCGCCGCGTGCGCAGACCTCGGCGTGCCCCGCCTGCTGCTCGGTGGAGGAGTGATCGCCAACCGACGACTCCGCGAGGTCGCCCTCGCGAGGGCGGAGAAGGCCGGCGTGACGGTGCGCATCCCGCCGTTGTCGCTGTGCACCGACAACGGCGCGATGATCGCGGCGCTCGCCGCGGAGCTCATCGCGTCCGGCCGTCGCCCGTCGACGCTGGCGTTCGGAGCCGACTCGACGCTTCCCGTCACCGAGATCCAGGTCGACGAGCGCGTCGCGGTGATGTGTTGAGCGACGTGCCTCGCACTCCGGATCGGGCGGGTGCAGAACCGGGGCCCGCCTCGAGTGCCGCGGTGCCGCCGACCAGGATCGAGCGCCCGAGCGGCGAGGTCGAGCATCCGGCGGGGTCGGCACGCATACCCGGGTCGCGCCGCGAGGGATACACGAAGCTCCCCACCGGCCCGGTCGGAGTCGAGCCGGTGGTCGTCACGGGGCCGGTCGCCGAGGACATCGGTCGGGAGAGCGACTGGGAGCCGGCGACGGGCACGTCCGCCGTGGACGACACCCGCCTCGCTCCCTGGGCGCTGATGGCGGCGGTCGTCGCCTTGGCCGCGTCGTTCTTCGTCGGTTGGGGCATCCCGATCGCCATCGTCGCCGTGATCGCGTCGATCATGTCGCTGCGCCGACCGGTCGAGAGCCGCGCCATCGCTCGTTGGGCGCTCGTTCTCGGTCTGTGTGCGACCGTCTACAGCCTCGGCTGGCTCGTCTGGGCCGGGATGCAGTTCGAGAGACTCGGATAGCCGATGCTCGACGCGGACCGATCCGTCGAGCTGCGCGCGCTCCAGGCGCGGGCGTACGGCCGTGCGGGGGCGTTGAGCGCGGCGGACGCAGCGCGGCTGCGCGAGCTGGAATCCGCGAAGACGCGTCTGGCGGGGCCGCCGGCGACGAGAAGTCCGGAGACGCGTGCGCCGGACCCTGCGCACGCTCCGCGGGGAAATGCCGAGGAGGAGGGGATCGCGTCACCTCCCGAGGCGGCCGTGGACATCGAGGCCCAGGGTGAGTCCCCGCTCATCGCGCTGCGACACCATCGGCGTCTCGCGGTCGCGGTCGCCACGGCCTTCGCGGTCATCGGCCTCGCGCTGGGCTGGCTTCTCTTCACCGATCGGGGTCCCGCGCCGATGCAGCTCAGCGCCCAGCAGGAGGAGTGGCAGAGCGCGATCGTCGCATCGGGGGACTTCGACCCGGGGTCGGTGCGGGCCGTGGCGGAGGAAGAAGGCGTCGTGATCTGGTTCGCGACGAAGAACGAGAGCGCTGACGTGTGCCTGGTGCTCGGACACGAGGACGCGACGGCTCCCGCGTGCACGACGCGGGAGCAGGCCGTGGTCCAGGGCGTGAATGCCACTCTCACGAAACCCGTGAGCCAGAGTCAGACTTATGACGTCGAGGCGCAGATGTTCCTCACGCCGGCCGGCGAGCCGGCGGTCGTCACCCGCAGCTACATCACCTCGCCGCAGTCCACGGCGATGTTCGCCAGCCCCGACGAGGCGGAGGCGGCGACCGCCCTCGCCGAGCGGACGGGACTGGACCGGCGGACGATCCTGGTCGCCGGCTACGACGATGACGTGCCGATCTGGACGGGGATCGACATGTCCACGCAGAGGTACTGTCTCGTCTACGACGGGTCGATGCCCGACCCTCCGATGGCCTGCGATGACAGCATCATGCTCGCCGACGCGGACAGGACGCTCGTGCTCGACGTCGTGGGTGAGGGGAAGACGACCCGCTACGAGTACCGGTTCGGCTACGGTCAGCAGTACCTGACCGTGACGAAGGGCTGGGAGGGCGACGATGCTGCAGGAGAGTGACTCTGCCGAGCTGCGCGGGCTGCAGGTCAAAGCGTACGGCCGCGACGGTGGCCTGACCGAGGCCGAGGCGGCGAGGCTGAGAGAGCTCGAATCGCTGCGCGGCGAGCCTGGCAGGCCTGACCGGGTCGACCCTGGCCCGCGTGACCGGGTCGACGCGCCGGTCGGGCAGGGACCGGCCCACGAGCCGCCGACGTCGGAGAAGCCGTTCCGTGACGGTCAGGCACCCGTCGCCGACGCTTCCCCCAGCGCTCCCGACGAACACGCGGACGACGGACGCCGGTCTGCCGAGACCGGAGGCCTCCGCGCCGCATTCCGTCAGCACTGGAAGGCGGTCGCCGCGGCATCCGCACTTCTGCTCGTGATCGGTCTCGGCACCGGCTGGGCGCTCTTCGGGCGTTCCGGCGATGCCGTCGCGTTGACTTCCGCGCAGCAGGAGCGGCGTGCGGAATTGCAGGCCGAGGGCGGGTTCGACCCGGGCAGTCTGCGCGCGATCGGACAGGACGAGGACGCCCTCGTCTGGTACGCGACGAAGGACGACGGCGAGACGGTGTGCCTGACGCTCGACGCCGCCGATAAGTCGGCGGATCAGTGCCAGCCCGCGTCCGATCTCGACAACGGGAACGGCATCGGCCTGAACGCGAGCGTCGCGGTGCCGGGGGAGGGGGACGAGGGCCTCGAGGAGATCTGGGCATCCGCCGCGCGAGCGATGAACGGGGAGGTCGTCGGCATCATCCAGCGATGGCGTTCGGACGAGAACTCCTGGCTGTCGCAGTTCCAGGGTGACGAGCGGGAACGCGCCGAGCAGTTGGTCGAGGAGGGTTTCGAAGAGTTCTCCTTCTCGGTCGTCGGGTACTTCCGCGATGCCCCGGTCTGGCGCGCACAGCGCGTCGCGAGCGACGACATCCAGGACTGCCTCATCGTCGATGCCGTCCAGGCCGTCGAATGCCGCCCGGCGAGCGAGGGACAATCGTCGGCGGACGTCATCGAGGTCGCCGGAACCATCGTGGACGAGGCCGGAGGGATGATCTCCGACTGGAGCGTGCGTCTCGCGTACACGTCGAACGGCATGCCCTACCTCGTGGTGTCCGGAGACAGCACGACGGCGACGGCAGAGCCGACGGTGAGGCCCGGTGAGACGCTCGAGCTCGGCGGCGAATTCCAGGATCCGATCCAGGTCGACATCCCGTCGGACGACTCCGAGGGCTAGGCGCCGGGGAGACGTCAGCCGGCTGCCGGCACCCGATCGGCGAGGATCGCTCGTCGCTGATCACCCACGCGAGTGAGGATCAGCGTCGCGGTCTGCTCGCCCCGCAGCGCCAGCTTCTTGCGGAAGGCCGCGGGGTCGATGTCCATGCCGCGCTTCTTGATGTCGAGGGATCCGATGTCGTTCGCCTTGAGGACGGCGCTGATCGCCTTCGGGTTCGCCGGCATCGTCTCGCGCACCCGGAACGACTGCACGAACGGACTGGTGACCGCGGCGTCGGAGGTGAGGTACGCGATGCGCTCGTCGAGCATTCCCGCGTCGAGGCTGCGCGCGACATCGCCGATCAGACGCGCCCGGATCACCGCCCCGTCCGGCTCGTGCAGGAACGCGCCGAGTTCCCGCACGGGCTCGTCGACGGCGTCGGCGCCTGCGGTGAGTTCATGTGAGCGCTCGCCGCGGATCACGAGGGCGGAACGGCGGATGCCATCGCGGGCGAGTGCGCGCGTCCAGAGCACGAGCTCGACCACGCTGCCGTCTGCGCTCACCCACTGCGCCTCGGCGTCGACGGGAAGCGAATCGCGGTCGTGACCGGGACCGAGCTTGATGCCCGTCGATGTGCGCGAGGCCACAGCGAAGGCCCAGTCCAGCGGCGGAGAGTAGTCATCGGACGAGACCCGGCGCGTCTCGCTGTGCCCGGCGGTGCGGCGGGCCGGATCCATCCAGATCGCCTGGTTCTCGTCGCCCTCGACGGGCACGTGCGCCTCGGCCGTGCCGTGGATCACCCTCGCGCTGTCTCCGAGAGGCGCCAGGTTGTACGCCGCGATCGCCGAGGTCACCTCGTCGGCGTCGACGGCGACGACGTCGAGCCCTGCACCGGCGAAGGCAAGAGAATCCCCGCCGATGCCGCAGCCGAGATCCGCGACGCGAGTGATGCCGGCGCGGCGCATCCGCTGGGCATGCCGGGCGGCCACGCCCAGCCGTGTCGCCTGCTCGAGTCCGGCCCGGGTGAACAGCATCCGGGCCGCGAAGTTGCCGAACTTGCCTTTCGCCTTGGTGCGAAGTCGTGCCTGTCCGACCACGGCCGAGACGAGCTCGGGCGAGTGGCCGGCCGCACGCAGCCGGGATACGATCCGAGCGACGTCGGCGACCTCGTCGACGGGGCCGAGTTCGTCCAGCGCCTTCAGGCCCTCGGGGGTGAGCAGTGCGCGCAGCTCGGAGATCTCCACTGCCCCAGCTTATGCGGCGGGCTGTTCGCCGCATTGGCACTCGCATTGCGTGAGTGCCAGCGGAACGCCTAGACTGGATTAGCACTCTCGGGTTGAGAGTGCGAAAAGTCTTCCTGTCAGCGTCAAGAAAGAAGAGGTAGACCGTGTCGGTTTCCATCAAGCCGCTCGAGGACCGCATCGTCATCAAGCAGGTCGAGGCCGAGCAGACCACCGCGAGTGGCCTGGTCATCCCCGACACCGCCAAGGAGAAGCCCCAGGAGGGCGAGGTCGTGGCCGTGGGCCCCGGCCGCATCGATGACAACGGCAACCGCGTTCCGCTCGACGTCGCCGTGGGCGACCGTGTGCTCTACAGCAAGTACGGCGGCACCGAGGTGAAGTTCGGCGCAGACGAGTACCTCGTCCTGTCGGCTCGCGACGTGCTCGCAGTCGTCGTCCGCTGAGACAACGTCTTCGGAAGGCCCGGATGCATCACGCATCCGGGCCTTCCTGCGTGTTCGGCCACCGGTGCATCGATTTCTGTCAATGTCCGGACGGCTGGTCTCGTGGGGCGGAGGCGGCGCGGCGACGGGCATAGGGTTGTGCGGTGACCCCGACGAACGCCGCCTCCCGAGCCACTCAGACGGCGGGAGTCGCGTACGCGGGGGGAGCGTATCTGCTCTGGGGCGTGCTGCCCCTCTACTTCCTGCTGCTCGTGCCCACCGGTCCGTGGGAGGTCGTCGCGTGGCGCGTGCTGCTGTCGTTCGTCTTCTGCCTGCTCCTCCTCACCGTCATGCGCGGCTGGGCCGCCTTCGGCGTCATCGTCCGACAGCCGAGGCTGCTGGGATGGACGGCTCTGGCGGGTGTCCTGATCTACGTCAACTGGCAGGTGTTCCTCATCGGAACCCTCTCCGGGAACATCGTGGAGACCAGCCTCGGCTACTTCATCAACCCGATCACCACCGTGCTGCTCGGGGTGTTCGTGCTCAAGGAGCGCATTCGCAGGCTCCAGTGGGCGGCGATCGGCATCGCGGCGGTCGCCGTGATCGTGATCGTCCTCTTCTACGGCGAGTTCCCGTGGATCGCCCTCTCGCTGACCGCCTCGTTCGGCGTCTACGGACTCATCAAGAAGAAGATCGGCCCCGCGGTCGATGCGGTCAGCGGACTCACGCTCGAGTCGTTCTGGCTGATCCCGATCGCCGTCGTGCAGCTGATCCTCGTCGCCGCCACCCCCGCCGGGATCACGATGGGCTCCCACGGTGTGTGGCATGCGGTGCTTCTCGCGTTCGCCGGTGTGGCCACGGCGGTGCCCCTGCTGCTCTTCGCCGCGGGCGCCCGGCGCATCAACCTCACCGTCATCGGGATGATCCAGTTCATCACCCCCGTCATGCAGTTCATCATCGGCGCGGTCGTGCTCGGCGAGCCGATGCCGGCCGAGCGGTGGGCGGGCTTCATCATCGTCTGGGTCGCGATCCTCGTGTTCCTGATCGACCTGCTGCTCGCCGCGCGTCGCGGACGCCGGATCGATCAGCCGACACTCGTCTGAACTCCCGGTTCACCCGTCCGGAAACTCGGTGTCGGATCGTTAACGCACCGAAACATCGGCGACCCCTACGCGAAGCCTTTCAGTCCTAGTGTTAGAGCACCCGACCGTGGTCACAATCCACGGCCAGTCACGCAAGGGAGCATCATGACCTCATTCACGCGCTCGCGCAGCGCCAAGATTCTCGCCGGAGTCGCGCTGCTGAGCGTCTCGGCGATCGTCGTCGCAGGCTGCAGCGGCACGCCCTCTGAGGAGCCGTCCGACGGTGGTGGCGGCGGCGGATCGTCGGCCGACCTCACGCTCGAGCTCGGCTCGCTGCTGCCGCAGACCGGTTCGCTGTCGTTCCTCGGCCCGCCCATGGAATCCGGCGTCGGCCTCGCGGTCAAGGAGGTCAACGATGCTGCTGCCGGCGTCACGATCAACCTGACGGCTGAAGACGAAGGCGACACCGACACCAAGGCCTACGAGACGTCGATCAGCAAGCTCCAGGGCGCGGGCGTCACCGCCATCGTCGGTGCCGCGGCGTCGGGCGTCTCACGCCTGATCCTCGACGGAAACGTCAGCGCCGGCATCCTGCAGATCTCGGCCTCGAACACCGGCCCGGACTTCACCGACTGGGACGACAACGGTCTCTACTTCCGCACCGCGCCCAGCGACCTTCTGCAGGGTGAGGTCCTCGGCAACCTGATCGCCGAAGACGGACACAAGACCCTCGGCGTGATCTACCAGAACGACGCCTACGGAACCGGACTGTTCGACAACATCAAGTCGACGTTCGAGAACGCGGGTGGCGAGGTCGTCGCTGACGCGTCGTACAACGTCGGTGACGGTCAGTTCGACGCACAGGTCGAGACGATCAAGGCTCAGAACCCCGACGCCGTCGCGATCGTGTCGTTCGACCAGTTCAAGACCATCGCCCCGCTGCTGGTCAACGCCGGCATCTCGCCCGACAAGTTCTACCTCGTCGACGGAAACCTGTCGGACTACGGCTCCTCGCCCGACACGAACTTCCCGTTCTCGCTCGAGGGCGCACAGGGCACGAAGCCGGGACCGGCGCTCGAGGACGATTTCACCGACCGTCTGCAGACGTTCTGGACCGGCGAGGGCAACCCCGAGGTCAACGACTTCACCTACGCAGCCGAGGCCTACGACGCGGTCGTGCTCGTCGCACTCGCGTCTCTCGCCGCCGGTTCGACCGAGGGCGCGGACATCGCTGCGAAGATGGCCGAGGTCTCGGGCGGCAGCGGAGACGGTGAGAAGTGCACCAGCTTCGAGGACTGCGCGGCGATCATCAACGACGGTGGAACCGCCGACTACGACGGCTACTCCGGCGAGATCACGTTCGATGAGAACGGCGACCCGCAGGGTGCATCGATCGGCACGTACGAGTACGGCGCCGACAACCTGATCTCCCGCACCAACTGATCACGAGCGAAGGCCCCGGATCCTCGATCCGGGGCCTTCGTCGTGTGCGTGCCCGCTGCGCGAGGGGACAGAAGAGGGGCGGATGCGAGTCGCATCCGCCCCTCTGTCGTGGGAGCCCTCAGGCGGCGTCGGTGCCGAGAGTTCCGAGGTAGAGGCCGATGACCTTCGGATCGTTCAGCAGGTCGCGTCCGGTGCCCTCGTACGCGTCCTTGCCCTGGTCGAGCACGTAGCCGCGGTCGCAGATCTGCAGGCAGCGCCGCGCGTTCTGCTCGACCATGATCGTCGTCACGCCCGCCTTGTTGATGTCGGAGACGCGGATGAACGCATCGTCCTGACGCACGGGGGAGAGGCCGGCGGAGGGCTCGTCGAGAAGCAGCACCGACGGGTCCATCATGAGTGCCCTCGACATCGCCACCATCTGCCGCTCGCCGCCCGAGAGCGACCCGGCGCGCTGCTTGAGGCGCTTGCCGAGTTCGGCGAAGATGCCGGTGACGAACTCGAGGCGCTCGGCGTAGATCTTGGGGTTCTGATACAGCCCCATCTGCAGGTTCTCCTCGATCGAGAGCGAAGGGAACACGTTGTTCGTCTGCGGCACGAAGGCGACGCCCCGCTTGACGAGCTTGTCGGCCTTCAACCCGATGATGCTCTCTCCGTTCACGGTGATCTCGCCGCTGCGGACGTTCACCATCCCGAAGATCGCCTTCAGCAGGGTCGACTTGCCGGCGCCGTTGGGGCCGATGATGCCGATCAGCTCGCCCTGTCGGGCGACGAGGTTGGCGCCGTTGAGGATGTTCACACCGGGCAGGTAGCCGGCGTGCACGTCCTTCAGCTCGACGACGATGTCGTCCGTTCGCGGTGCCGCAGCGGAGGTCTCGGCGCTCATGCGTTGTCCTTCTGGTCGTGATCCGGCGTGCTCGTCGCTTCGAGCTCCGCCTCGGCTTCTGCTTCGATCTGCTCGCGGAGCTTGGCGGCGGTGGCGTTCTCGATCACGGGGATGCGACCGGTCACGGCACCGAGATCGAGGTCCTGGTGGGCGCCGAGATAGGCGTCGACCACGGCCGGGTCCTCCATGACCTCGTCGGGCGGGCCCTCGGCGACGACCTTGCCCTCGGCCATGACCACGACCCAGTCGGCGATGTGGCGGACCATGTGCATGTCGTGCTCGACGAACAGCACCGTCATGCCCAGGCCCTTGAGGTCGAGGATGTGATCGAGGAGCGACTGGGTCAGCGCCGGATTGACGCCGGCCATCGGCTCGTCGAGCATCACCAGGGTCGGATCGCTCATGAGCGCTCGCGCCATCTCGAGGAGCTTGCGCTGGCCGCCCGAGAGCGCCGCGGCGAAGTCCTTCTCCTTGGCGTCGAGCTTGAAGCGGGCCAGCAGCTCGCGGGCCTTGACCTCGATCTCCTGATCCTGCTTGCGCCACAGGAACGGGAACAGGCTCGACCAGAAGCCCTCGCCGCGCTGTCCCGGAGCGCCGAGCTTCATGTTCTCGAGCACGGTGAGCAGCGACAGCGACTTGGTCAGCTGGAACGTGCGCACCTGTCCCATGCGCGCCACCTTGAAGGAGGGGACGCCCGAGAGGCTCGTGCCGTCGAACGACCAGGTCCCGCTGTTCGGCTTGTCGAAACCGCAGAGCAGGTTGAACAGGGTCGTCTTCCCTGCTCCGTTCGGGCCGATCAGAGCGGTGATGGCGCCGCGAGGGATCTCGACGTGGTCGACGTCGACGGCCGTCAGACCGCCGAAGCGCCGCTGCACGGCATCCGCGATCAGGATGGGATCGACCTTCGGCACGCCGGGGGCCGCAGGGCCCTTGGCGAGCCCGGTGGTCTTCGGTCGGCGGATGCTGCCGGTCGCGGGCGCCGTCTGGGCGCTCTCGTCGGGGGTCAGTTCATTTGACAAAGGTCATCTCCCTCTTGTCTCCGAGGATGCCCTGAGGTCGGAAGATCACGAGCAGCATCAGGGCGATGCCGACGAAGATGAACACCAGGGTCGAGGCCTGGCTGTCGGACATGGGCAGGATTCCGGACCGCGCCATCGCCGGGAGCAGGTTCGCCATGAAAGCGAAGACGACCCAGAAGAGGATGGCCCCGAGTGTCGGGCCGAACACGGTGGCCGCGCCGCCCAGCAGCAGGATCGTCCACAGGAAGAACGTGAGCGAGGTCGTGTAGCTGCCCGGCACGACAGCCGAGGGGAGGACGAAGACGATTCCTCCGGCTGCGCCGATCACGCCACCGACGACGAGCGCCTGCATCTTGTACGCGAAGACGTTCTTGCCGAGCGAGCGCACGGCATCCTCATCTTCGCGGATTCCCTTGAGGACGCGTCCCCACGGGCTGCGCATGAGCGACCACACCAGCAGGATCGCGACGAGCAGCACGATGAGTCCGAACACCCGGTTCCACAGGTCGTTCGCGCTGTAGGTCCACGGTCCGAAGCCGTAGGTGCCCGGCGGGAACGGATTGGCGTCGCGGAACCCGCCGTTGAACTGCGCGAGACCGTCGGCCGAGTTGGTGTACTCGTCGAAGATCTGGGTGGTGAAGAGCAGTCGTACGATCTCACCCGCGGCGATCGTCGCGATGGCGAGGTAGTCGGCACGGAGCCGCAGCGTCGGGATTCCGAGGAGGACTGCGAAGAACGCGCCCCCCAGGAGACCGATGAGCATGCCGACCCACCAGGGGAGCCCGAAGGTCAGCACGGAGATCGCGTAGCCGTATCCGCCGACCGCCATGAAGGCGGCCATGCCGAAGTTGAGCAGGCCCGCATAGCCGAAGTGCACGGCCAGACCGGTCGCCGCCAGCGCGTAGGCGAGGGTGACGGGGCTGAACAGATAGACGGCTGTGTTCGAGAAGATGCTTCCGAAGTCCATGGCGATCAGCCCAACCTTTCCCTGCGTCCCAGCAGGCCCTGAGGTCTGACGAGGAGGATCACGATGAGCACGACCAGGGCGCTCGCATACTTCAGATCCGAGGGGATCCAGAGGGTGGAGACCTCGACCGCGATGCCGACGATGAGGGAGCCGACGAGCGCACCGAACGCCGTGCCGAGCCCGCCGAGGGTGATGGCGGCGAAGATGAGCAACAGCATCTGCATGCCCATGTCCCACTTCACGCCGGGGCGGAAGTAGGCCCAGAGGATGCCGGAGATGGCGGCGAGCGTGCCGGACAGGATCCAGACGTAGCGCACGACCTTGTCGACGTCGATGCCGGATGCTGCGGCGAGCTGCGGGTTGTCGGAGATGGCGCGGGTCGCCTTGCCGATGCGGGTGCGGGTGAGGAAGAACGCGACGCCCACGATCACGACGATGCTGACCACGATGCCGATCAGGTCGATGTAGGACAGCGAGATCGGACCGAACCGGAACGGCTCGGGGCTGGCCCCGGGGAGCTGGCGCGTGCCACCACCGATCATGTACTGGAACGCATAGCGCAGGGCGAGAGACAGACCGATGCTGACGATCATCAGCTGCACGACACCGAGGCCTCGTCGTCGCAGCGGACGCCAGATGCCGGCATCCAGGGCCCAGCCGAAGAGACCGCCCCCGATCACGGCGGCGATGATGCCGAGCCACAGCGGCAGATGCCAGAAGCTCGTCGTCACGAGGGCGACCAGGCCGCCCCAGGTGACCATCTCGGCGTGAGCGAAGTTCGACAGCCGCGTCGTGCCGTAGATGAGCGCCGCGCCCATGGAGGCGAGCGCCAGCAGCAGACCGAAGTTCAGGCCGCCCACGAGACGTGAGAGGAGCTGGTCGATGAAGGACGTCGTCATCCTCTCGCCCTCACCGAGGAAGAGGTTGAGGATCTTCGTGCCGGTCAGGCCGAACTCGACCTCGAACGACGCCGTCGTGCCGGCGATGGGCTGAGTGCCCTCGGGCAGCTGCGCCGCATCGACGATCACGCCGTCGGGGAGGGTCTCCTCGTCGACCGTGAGCGTGTACGTGTCCTTCTCGGGCACGTACAGGCGCCACTTGCCCTCGGCGTCGGTCTCGGTCTCGCCTTCGAAGCCGCCGCCCTCGATCGTCATCACGACGCCTTCGACGGGGTCGTCATCGAAGGTGATGACACCGGCGAAGTAGAAGTCTGTGATCTCCTGGCCGTCGTCCGTTTCTTCGGCGGAAGCCGCAGCAGGAGGCTGCAACCACAGGAAAGCGATGGCGAGGAGCGACGCGAGCAGGATGATGACCCACCGCATTCCGCTTCGATTCGCCGAGATCGTCGGACGCACAGAACCTCCAGCCCAGTACACAGGCCATGACGGAGTTGTTCATCGGCCCTGATGTACGACGGTATGAGCGTAATGTGTCGGCTCTGTTTCGACCAAGGCACGATCTGCTCACGGTGAGAACGATCCCATCACGAAGTTGCGAAATACCGATAGGTCACCCGGGGCGTCCTGCGCGCGATGTCAGCGGGCGCAGGGAATTTCCTCAGCCGCTCCGCACTTAGAATTGGTACACCCTCGCCCCAGATCGCGCCCGCAGGAGGACTATCCATGGACCAGCACGACCCCTTCGGCTTCGTCGGACTCACGTACGACGATGTGCTGCTCCTTCCCGGGCACACCGACGTCATCCCCAGCGAGGCAGACACCTCGTCGCGGATCACTCGCCGTATCTCGGTCGCGACTCCGCTGCTCTCCAGCGCCATGGACACGGTCACCGAATCCCGCATGGCCATCGCGATGGCGCGAGAGGGCGGCATCGGCATCCTGCACCGCAACCTCTCCATCGCCGATCAGGCGGCCCACGTCGACCGCGTCAAGCGCAGCGAGTCGGGCATGATCACCGACCCGATCACGACGTCGCCCGACGCGACCGTGGAAGAGGTCGACGCGCTCTGCGCCAAGTACCGCATCTCGGGTCTGCCGGTCGTCGACCCCGACGGCCGCCTCGTCGGCATCATCACCAACCGCGACATGCGCTTCGTCTCGGGCTTCGAGCGTCAGACCACCTTCGTGAAGGACGTCATGACGTCGGAGGGTCTCGTCACCGCACCGGTGGGCGTCGCCGCCGGCGAGGTCATCGCCCTGTTCGCGCATCACCGTGTCGAGAAGCTGCCGCTCATCGATGAGGACGGCAAGCTGGCCGGTCTCATCACCATCAAGGACTTCGACAAGAGCGAGAAGTATCCGCTCGCCACGAAGGACGACCAGGGTCGTCTGCGTGTCGGCGCGGCCATCGGCTTCTTCGGCGATGCCTGGGAGCGCGCAGAGGCGCTGCGTGACGCCGGAGTCGACGTCCTCGTCGTCGACACGGCCAACGGCCAGTCACAGGGCGTGATCGACCTCGTCACGCGGCTCAAGGCGGACGAGAGCTTCGCGCACATCGACGTCATCGGCGGCAACGTCGCCACCCGCGAGGGCGCTCAGGCGCTCATCGACGCAGGTGTCGACGCGGTCAAGGTGGGCGTGGGGCCAGGCTCCATCTGCACGACGCGCGTCGTCGCCGGCGTCGGCGTGCCCCAGGTCACGGCCGTCTACGAGGCGTCGCTCGCCGCACGTCCGGCCGGCGTCCCTGTGATCGCCGACGGTGGTCTGCAGTACTCCGGCGACATCGCCAAGGCGCTCGTCGCGGGTGCTGACGCCGTCATGCTCGGCTCGCTGCTCGCCGGCACCGACGAGTCGCCGGGCGAGATCGTCTTCCAGTCGGGCAAGCAGTTCAAGCAGTACCGCGGCATGGGCTCCCTCGGGGCCATGCAGACCCGCGGCAAGCAGACCTCGTACTCGAAGGACCGCTACTTCCAGGCCGACGTGCCCAGCGACGACAAGCTGATCCCCGAGGGCATCGAGGGCCAGGTGCCGTATCGCGGCCCCGTGTCGGCCGTCGCGTATCAGCTGGTCGGCGGACTGCGGCAGTCTATGTTCTACGTCGGAGCCCGCACCATCGAAGAGCTCAAGCAGCGCGGCAAGTTCGTGCGCATCACCGCGGCGGGACTCAAGGAGTCGCACCCGCACGACGTGCAGATCGTGGTCGAGGCGCCGAACTACAAGCGCTGAGACGAATCGAGAAGGGGCCGGATGCGATCGCATCCGGCCCCTTTCTTGTTCGGCTGCGAACTCAGCTGCAGGTGTAGGTGACTCCGCCGACCTGCCACACGCCCGGACCGAGGTCGGCGCACATCGCGAACAGGTTCGCGAAGACGCTCACGAGCACGATGATGCCGATGATCCAGATCACGGTGATGACGGCGCCGACCGCGATTCCCGCGATGGCGAGGCCGCGCGGTGCCCCGGCCTTGCCGAGCCTGACGGCGGCGACGATGCTCAGGATCAGTCCGAGCGGAGCGATGACGAAGGCCAGGACGAGTCCCGCGACCGCCAGCCCCTGCCCGGCGGGGGAGGTGTACGGCGTGGGCTGTCCCGGGCCGGCCAGCGGGTAGGCGGCAGGATCCACGGCGGCATCCGCCGGTCGCGCTCCGTCCCACGCGGGAGGGCTGTCCTGCGGGTCTTCGGGCCGCGTCGAGTCGGTCATGGTCGCTCCGTTTCGAGAGGGGCGGCCGTCCGCAGACCGCTTTCATCCTCGAGAGTACTGAGGGAGCAGCCGTGGCCGCCATCGGGGCGGTCTGTTGATATGCCAGTATTTAGAGACACCCGCTCGACTTCCCCTCGAGCTCCCGGCGCGAAGGGCGCAGGGAGTGCTACGCCGGCCGCTGACCGGCAGGGGGACTTCCCCACTGAGAGCTGCAGATATGCCCCAGGATGCTCCCCGCGTCCTCGTCGTCGACGACGACCCAGACGTCGCCCTGCTCGTCAAGACCGTGCTCGAGAGGCGGGCCGGCTGCGAGGTCGTGGTCGCTCACGATGGCGAGTCCGCCGTCGCGCGGCTCGAGACCTTCACGCCGGACGTGGTCGTCACGGACATCGAGATGCCCGGACTCGACGGGCTGGAGCTGCTCGCGCAGCTGCGTCGGAACGACCCGCTCCTGCCGGTGGTCGTCATGACCGCGCACGTCTCGGTCGAGTACGCCGTCTCGGCTCTGCGCGCGCAGGCCGACGAGTTCCTCACCAAGCCGCTCGACAACGTGAAGCTCGTCGAGGCGGTCACCCGGCTCGTGACGGAGGGCCGCACGCGCCGCGAGGCCAACCGCACCAAAGAGGTGGTGCTCGCCATCGGCGCGCACCCCGACGATGTCGAGATCGGCGTCGGAGGACTCCTCGCCGCGCACTCCCAGGCGGGCGACTCGATCACGATCCTCACCCTCTCGCGCGGTGCGCGCGGGGGAGACGCTGACAGCAGGCAGCACGAATCGCTCGCCTCGGCGGAGATGCTCGGTGCGCGACTGTTCGTCAAAGACCTCATCGACACCGAGATCTCCGGCGGCGGAGCCACGGTCCGGTTGATCGAGGAGGTCGTGCAGGAGGTCCAGCCGACGATCGTCTACACGCACTCGTCGAACGATCGGCACCAGGATCACCGAGCGGTGAGCGAGGCGACGATCGCCGCGACCCGGCGGGTCGGAACGGTCGCCTGCTACCAGAGCCCCTCGGCGACGATCGACTTCCGCCCGACGCGATTCGTCCGCATCGACCAGTACATCGGTCAGAAGCTGCGGCTGCTCGAATGCTTCGGCTCGCAGACGGCGACCCGGGACTACCTCGAACCCGAGTTCGTGACGGCCACCGCTCGCTACTGGTCGCGCTTCGGCGGAGGATCGGCGGTCGAGCCGCTCGAGGTCGTCCGTGAGACCGCCGAGTTCATCGGCGCCCACGAACTCACACGACGGGAGAGCTGATGAGCGCGCGCGTACTGGTGACGGGCGCCGGCGGCCCGGCGGGCGTCGCCGTCATCCGCTCGCTGCTTCGTCGTGAAGACCTCGAGGTCTTCGCCGCGGACATGGACGGCTGGGCGAGCGGCATCTACCTCGTGCCGCCGACGCACCGCCGTCTCGTGCCGCCGGGGCGCGATGACGACTTCGTCTCGGCGATAGCCCGCATGGTCGAGGACGACCGGCTCGATCTCGTGATCTCCACCGTCGATGTCGAGCTGATCGCGCTCGCCGGCAGGCGCGAGGAGCTGGCTCCGGCTGTGCTCGCCGCGCCCTCGCAGGACACGCTCTCCATCGCCCTCGACAAGCTGCTGCTCGCCGAGCGGTGCGAGTCGACCGGTCTCACGCCGCGTACTGTCCTCGCGGGCCCCGATGCGCTGGCGGTCGATTGGGAGTTCCCCGTCTTCGCCAAGCCTCGTCAGGGAGCCGGCAGCCGCGGCGTACGGCTCGTCCCCGACCGGGCGGCGCTCGAAGCGCTGCCGCAGGACGAAGGACTCATCGTGCAGGACTTCCTCCCGGGCGAGGAGTACTCGGTCGATGTGATCGCAGATGCCTCCGGCTCGGTGGTCGCGGCGGTGCCGCGGACCCGAGCCAGGGTCGACTCCGGTGTGGCCATCGCGGGGCGCACGGTGCACGACGACGAACTCGAGAACGCGGCGGCATCCATCGCCCGGGCGATCGGACTCGTCGGCGTCGCCAACGTCCAGCTCCGGCGCGACCGCGACGGCCGAGCGGTGCTCCTCGAGGTGAATCCCCGATTCCCTGGCGCGCTTCCGCTCACGATCGCCG
Organism: Microbacterium sp. LMC-P-041; assembly: GCF_030209555.1. NCBI lineage: Bacteria > Bacillati > Actinomycetota > Actinomycetes > Micrococcales > Microbacteriaceae > Microbacterium > Microbacterium sp. LMC-P-041. The sequence continues at coordinate 86,697 of NZ_JARVRV010000008.1, read as the reverse complement.
CGGGAGTCGACATCCCCTCGCTCGTCGCCGACCTGTTCCTGGGCCGCGGGATCCCGTCGACGGTCGCCTTCCGCGAGATCGCGTCGGTGCGCTTCCTCGAGGACGTGATCGTCGAGGTCGACGAGATCCTCGTCTCCGCGCACGCGGGACATCAGGAGGAACTGTGAGTCACGCGCTGCTGCGAGGCGACCACCACGTGCATTCGACGTTCTCGGATGACGCGGTCTCCACTCTCGCCGAGAACGTCGCCGCGGCATCCGCTGCCGGTCTCACGACCGTGCGCCTGGTCGACCACGTGCGGCAGTCGACGCCCTGGGTGCCCGAGTACCTCGCGGCGGTGAGGGCGCTGCGCGTGCCCGAGGGTCTGACGGTACTGACGGGAGTCGAGGCGAAGATCCTCGATGCCTCGGGAGAACTGGACATCCCCGAGCTGCCGAGCGGGATCGATCGCATCCTGATCGCTGACCACCAGTTCCCCGGAATCGACGGACCCCTCGGTCCGAGCGCCGTCCGCGAACGGCTCGACGCCGGCTGGGCCGCCGAGGACGCGCTCGATCAGCTCGTGTCGGCACTGATCGCGGCGATGCGACGTCACCCCGGCAATCAGCTCGCCCACTGCTTCTCGATCCTGCCCAAGATCGGTCTCTCAGAAGCGGAACTCGGTGCCGATCGCATCACCGCGTGGGCGACGACGGCGGCCGAGACCGACACGCAGGTCGAGGTGAACGAGAAGTGGGGCTGCCCCGGCATCCCCCTGCTCGACGCGCTGCGCAGCGCCGGCGCCGAGATCGTCGCGTCCACGGACAGCCACATCGCGTCCGACGTCGGACGCTACGCGCGCGTGACAGAGATCCTCGACCGATGGAGGGCGAGCTGATGGCCGAACTGAACTGGGTCGAGACCGTCGTCGTCGTCATCCTCCTGCTCTGCGTGCTGGTCGGCACCCTGCCGGTGATCAACACCGGGCTGCAGTTCCTCGCCCTGCCCGTGCACGCGTTCCGCAACCACTACGGCAAGGCGGCACCGCACCATCCCCGCGTCGCGGTGCTGATCCCGGCGTGGAACGAGGGCCTCGTGCTCGGCCAGGCGATCGAACGCCTGATGCAGCTCGAGTACCCGGCCGACCGCCTGCGCATCTTCGTCATCGACGATGCATCGACCGATGACACCCCCGAGGTGGTCGCCGCGAAGGCGGCGGCATTCCCCGGACGGGTCGTGCATCTGCGTCGGGACAAGGGCGGCGAGGGCAAGGCGCACACGCTCAACCACGGACTCGACATCGTGCTCGCGGACGAGTGGACCGAAGCGGTGCTGATCATGGACGCCGATGTGATCTTCGCGCGGGATTCGCTGCGCAAGATGAGCCGGCATCTCGCCGATGAGAAGGTCGGCGCCGTCACCGCGTATATCGCCGAGGGCAGTCGCGACCGCAACTACCTCACCCGGTTCATCGCGATCGAGTACGTCATCGGGCAGCTCTCGGCCCGGCGGACGCAGAACGTCGGGGGAGCGATCGCGTGCCTCGCCGGAGGTGCGCAGCTGCATTCACGCGCGAATCTCGAGGCGATCGGCGGCCGGATCCCGACGGGAACGCTCGCCGAGGACACCATGACGACCTTCGAAGGGCAGCTGGCCGGGCGCAGGATGGTGTTCGAGCCGCACGCGGTCGTGCTGGCCGAAGAGCCGCGCACGATCGACAGTCTGTGGAAGCAGCGCCTCCGGTGGGCCCGCGGCAATGTGCAGCTGACGTCGATCTACCGGCATCTGTGGTTCCGCCCGAGCCGAGTGCACAACCTCGGCAGCTTCGCCTTCGGGCTCGCGTGGTTCACCATCCTGCTGCTGCCGGCCTTCATGATCCTCGCAGCCACCGCGCTGCTCGTGCTGCTCGTCCTGCACAGCGACATCGCCGAGTTCGTGTTCCGATTCATGTGGATCGCCGCCGCGTGCATCTATCTGTTCTCGATGCTCTACGCCGTGCAGCTCGATGGGCGGATCGGCCGACAGTCGTGGCGTGAGGCGCTGATGTTCCCCGGGCTCGGCGCCCTCATCCTGATGGCGATCGCCCTGTTCCCCTGGCTGTTCGAATCGGGCCTGAACGACCTCGGGCTCGCGCTCACCGACGAGACGCGGTTGATGTGGGCTGTCGTCTTCTACCTCTGGGGACCGATCTCGATGCTCGGGATCTGGCTCGCCCGTGTCGTCGAGCCCCTGCCGGCAGGACGGTTCTTCGCCGGGCTGCTGCTCTACGTCTGCGGGTACGGCTCGCTGCTCTGCGCCATCACGGTGGACTCCTACATCAAAGAGTGGCGCCACGCCGACGCCGCATGGATCAAGACCGAGAAGATCGGACGGGTCGACTCATGACCGAAGCACCTTCGAGAAGCGCCGAGGAGGAGGAGATCGCCGCCGACGCCCGTCGGGAGAAGCTCCTGATCCCGCAGGCCCTCCTCGCCCTGGGCGTCGTCGTCGTCATCGTGATCGTGCGAGAGCTGTTCCTGCGATGACCGCGCGGCCGCTGGCCCTCGTGGTCGAGGACAGCGCAGACCAGACGGCGCTCCTGAAGCGCTATCTCGACCGCGAGGGCTTCGACGTGTTCGCCGCGGTGGACGCCGAATCGGCGATCGCCGCATTCTCGACGATCTCACCGGTCGTCGCCGTGCTCGACCTGCTGCTGCCCGGCATCAGCGGCTCGGAGCTGGCGAGACTCATCAAGACCCGCTTCCCGGAGTGCTTCCTGATCGTGAGTTCCGTGCTCGACGTCGCCGACTACCCCGACGCCGACGCGGCACTGCCCAAGCCGATCATCGGGGCCGAACTGCGGGCACTCCTCAGAGAAGTGGCACGATGACTCCGACCAGCACCGTCCAGCAGACGATGGAGCGCAGCTGGCGCCGGTACTTCGACAATCCGACGCCGCTGATGAAGCAGGGTCCCACGGCGATCGCCGTCGCGGTCGCCTCCGTCCTCATGTTCACGATCCCCGGCATCCCGGTGACCGACACCGGCGTCGCGATCTTCGGCCTCGCCACCATCGCGGTGGTGACGGCACTCGCGGCCGTGCTCTCGGTGCGCGGGGTGTACGACGGCTGGGTCGTGATGCTCATTCCGATGATCGACATCCTCGGATTGGGTGCGATCAGGGCGGGTACCGGCGGACCGTCATCCCTCTTCTCCTCGTTCGTGCTCCTCCCGGTCATCTGGATCGCCGCAGCCCCCGGTCGCCGCCAGGTCGTGATCGTCGGTGTGTTCTCATCGATCGCGCTGCTCATGCCGAACATCATCGATCCGCCGGAAGACCCCGTGGCCTGGCTTCGCGGTGTCATCGGCCCGCTGGTGTTCGCCACCGTCGGTGCGATCGTGAACGAGCTCTCCCGACTGCAGAGACTGCGCACGGCCCAGGCCGAGGCGCATGTCGTCGAGCGCACGGCCGCTCTCGCCGCCAACGAGGCGATGCTCGAGCAGCTGAAGTCGAGCGAGCAGCAGTATCGCGCGCTCTCCGAGTCCTTCACGAGCCTGTGGAACTCCATCACCGGCCAGGCGGTCATCGCCACCGACAACTGCGGGGTGATCACGGCATGGAATCCGGGTGCGGTGCGCCTGCTCGGCATGGCGGTGCCGGACGCGCTCGCCGCCGTTCCGGTGGACCGGTTCTTCCCCTCGCACGCTCTCGCCCCGTTCGCGACCGAGGCCGCCGCACGCGCTGACGACGGGCTGCACCCCGGCCTGCGTGCGCTGTTCGACGATGCCGACGCCGGTCTGCCGGTGGACTCGCACATCGACGTGGCGACCGTCGGCGGATCGACGGTTCCCGCGCGCGTCACCGTCACTCCCTACCAGGACTCCGACGGCTCCCGACACGGCTACCTGCTGGTGATCACCGACGAGACCAGGGCGGTGGAGGTCGCGCGCATGAAGGACGAGTTCGTCGGCATGATCTCGCACGAGCTGCGGACACCGCTCAGCGCCATCATCGGCTTCCTCGACCTGCTGCAGAACGATCCCGCGCAGCCTCTGACGACCGACCAGCAGGAGTTCGTCGACATCATCGAGCGCAACGCGCAGCGCCTGCTCAACCTCGTCGGGGACCTGCTGTTCACCGCCCAGGTGGAATCGGGCCGCTTCCCGCTCGAGCGCCGAGACGCCGACGTCACCGAGCTGGTGCGCAGCGCCGTCGCATCGTCCGGCCCGCATGCGCAGCGCGAGGGCATCGAGATCGTGGCCGAGATCCCGGCGACTCCCGTCGTGCTCTCGCTCGACTCGGGACGTATCGGACAGGCCCTCGACAACCTGCTCTCGAATGCGATTAAGTTCACCGCTGCGGGCGGGCGGGTCACCGCGGGCGTGCGTCTCGTCGACGGAGGCGTCGAGCTCTCCGTGCGCGACACCGGTGTGGGCATCCCCGAAGACGAGCAGGGCATGCTGTTCACCCGATTCTTCCGCGCGTCGACAGCGACCCGCAACGCCGTGCCCGGCGTCGGTCTGGGCCTCACGATCACCCGGGCGATCGTGCTCGCCCACGGCGGCACGATGGACGTGACGAGCAGAGAGGGCGTCGGCACCGAGTTCCGGATGCTGCTCCCGGCGGCGCCGCGCACCGAGGCGATCCAGGTGGTCGGCCGCACTCGCTGACCGGTCGGCCCGATCGCTGATAGCCTGGTCGGCTCGCCACGCGGGCGGAAGGACGGCCACGCACGGTGGGATACATAGATGTTGCGGGGGTCTCGCTGACCCTTCCCGACGGCAGACCGCTGTTGGACGAGACGAGCTTTCGCGTCGGAGCCGGGTCGACGAGCGCCCTCATCGGGCCCAACGGGGCCGGTAAGACGACGCTGCTCCGCATCATCCGAGGCGACCAGCCCGCCGATGACGGCGTCGTGACGATCGACGGCGGCCTCGGCGTGATGGACCAGTTCGTCGGCCACGGCGAGTCCGGTCAGACCGTTCACGAGCTGCTGGTGCGGGTCGCACCCCATCGCATCCGGCAGGCGGCGCAGGCTCTCGAGGCTGCGGAGGACGCGCTGATCGAGCGCGATGAGCACGACACGCAGATGGCGTATGCGACGGCGATCGCGGAGTACGCGGATGCCGGCGGCTACGAGCACGAGACGGTCTGGGACCAGTGCACGGTCGCCGCGTTGGGAGTGCCCTTCGAGCGTGCCCGCTTCCGCGATCTCACGACGCTGTCGGGTGGCGAGCAGAAGCGACTCGCTCTGGAGGCGCTGCTGCGCGGACCCGACGAGGTGCTGCTGCTCGACGAGCCGGACAACTATCTGGACGTTCCCACCAAGCGCTGGCTCGAGGAGCAGCTCCGGCAGACGCCGAAGACCGTGCTGCTGGTGTCGCACGACCGGGAGCTGCTGGCCCGTGCGGTCGATCGGCTGATCACCCTCGAGCCCGGCGGCGCGGGGGCCTCGGCGTGGGTGCACGGCGGCGGATTCGCGACCTACCACCAGGCGCGCAGCGACCGCATGGACAGACTCGACGAGCTGCGCCGCCGGTGGGACGAGCAGCACGAGAAGCTGCGGACCCTCGTCGCGAACCTCAAGGTGAAGGCGTCGGTGAACGACGGATTCGCGTCGCGGTACCAGGCGGCGCAGACGCGACTGCGCAAATTCGAGGAGGCCGGACCGCCGGAGGAGCGACCCCCGGCTCAGGACTTCGACATGAGGCTGCGAGGGTCACGCACGGGCAAGCGCGCGGTGGTCGCACACGGGCTCGAGCTCTCCGGGCTGATGAGGCCGTTCGACGCCGAGGTCTGGTACGGCGATCGGGTCGCCGTGCTCGGGTCGAACGGATCGGGGAAGTCGCACTTCCTCCGCCTCCTCGCACGCGGGGGCAGCGATCCGGACCCGACGCTGGGTCACGTGACGTCCACCGGGGAGCAGCTCGCGACGGTCGATCACCGTGGGCAGGCCGTGCTGGGAGCGCGCGTCGTGCCGGGGCTGTTCGCGCAGACGCATGCGCATCCCGAGTTCGTCGGCCGAACGCTGCTCGAGATCCTCCACAGGGGAGACGAACGACGGGCCGGCATGCCGCGGGATGCCGCGAGCTCGGCGCTCGACCGGTACGGACTCGTGCGGCAGGCGCAGCAGACCTTCGAATCGCTGTCGGGCGGCCAGCAGGCCCGGTTCCAGGTGCTGCTGCTCGAGCTCTCCGGTGCGACGCTGCTGCTGCTCGACGAGCCGACGGACAACCTGGACATCGAGTCGGCCGAGGCGCTCGAAGACGCTCTGCGTCGTTTCGAGGGGACCGTGCTCGCGGTCACGCATGATCGCTGGTTCGCCCGCTCGTTCGACCGGTTCCTCGTGTTCGGCTCGGACGGCGAGGTGTACGAAGCCGATGCCCCCGTGTGGGACGAGCGCCGCGTGGTGCGAGCCCGCTGAGTTCAGCGCAGTCGGAACGGCTCCGCCGCGAGAGCGGAGAGATCGAGGGCCAGATCGGCGAGGGTCGCGCCCACGCCAGGGGCGAACTTGAAGCCGTGGCCGGAGAAGCCGGCGCCGACGACGATCCGCCCCGATCGGTCGAGCACGAAGGCGCTGTCATCGGTCGAGGTGTAGGTGCAGCTGATCGGCTCCGCGGATGCCGGGTCGAGGCCCGGCATCCACTCGCCCACATAGTCGGCGAGGGCCTGCGCGCGCGTCACCGCGTGCGGGCGGGCATCCGGGTCGACGACGTCGCCCACGCGATGGAACCCGACCTTGACGCCCTCGCCGGGCGTCGGCATCCCGTAGACCGTCGCCGGGTAGCGGCCGGGATCGACGTAGTGATTGAACGAGGGCCATACCGAGTCGGCGGCGGGGCGGAAGTGCGCGGGGAACTCCTCGGTGACCTCCAGGCGCGGCAGAGGGATGCCGGGAAGCATCCGCTCGGTCCAGGCGCCGGCCGCGACGACGACGACGTCTGCCCGCACGAGGGCGTCAGGCAGCACGATGTCGACGCCGTCGTCGGTCTCGTCGATCCGCGTCACGGGGGTCTCCCAGCGCACCTCGCCTCCCGCGGCGACGATCCGTCGCTCGAACTCGCCCAGCGCGGCGGATGCGCGGGCGACGCCCGCGTCGCGGGAGAAGAGCACATCGTCGCCGAAGCGCATGCCCGACCATCGCGACGATGCCTCGTGCGCCGTCAGCATCTCGGCGTGGATGCCGCGCTCGGACAGCCGCCGTTCGATCGCGGCGACGTCGACATCTCCGTGGGTGACCAGGCCGTGCAGACGCAGCAGCGGCTCGCCGCCCACCTGCCCGAGGGCGTCCCATCCGGCGCGTGCGCGGACGAGCAGGTCGAGATAGTGGTCCTCGTCGTAGGCGTTGTTGAAGTTGCGCGTGGCGCCGTGCGAGGCGCCCTGGTGGTGGCCACGGGCGAAGCGCTCGAAGACGACGGGCTTCATCCCTCGTCGGGTGAGCTCCCACGCGGTCGCAAGGCCCATCACGCCGCCACCGACGACGGCGACCTCCACCGAATCCGACATATTGCCTCCCGACCTCTCTCTCAGTCTCCCAGCCGTCGGTGTCATCGCGTACGCCCGGTAGTCTGGGGTGGTGACCATGGAGATCGAGCTCGGCCGAGGCAAGCGTGCGCGTCGCGCGTACACGTTCGACGACATCGCGGTGGTGCCCTCGCGGCGCACCCGCAACCCGGAGGACGTGTCGACCGCCTGGACGATCGACGCCTTCGGCTTCGGGATCCCGGTGCTCGGCGCACCGATGGACTCCGTCGTGAGCCCTCAGACGGCGATCATGCTCGGGCAGCTCGGCGGACTCGGCGTCCTCGACCTCGAAGGACTGTGGACCCGTTACGCGAACCCTGAGCCCCTTCTTGCGGAGATCGCATCCCTCGGTGAGGGAGAGGCGACCGCGCGCATGCAGCAGCTCTACTCCGAGCCGATCAAGCCCGCGCTCATCACGCAGCGTCTCGCCGAGATCCGTGAAGCCGGAGTGACCGTCGCCGGATCACTGACGCCGCAGCGCACGCAGGAGTTCTACGACACGGTCGCCGCCGCAGGGGTCGACCTGTTCGTCATCCGCGGAACCACCGTGTCGGCCGAGCACGTCTCGAGCGTCGACGAGCCACTGAATCTCAAGAAGTTCATCTACGACCTCGACGTGCCCGTCATCGTCGGAGGCGCAGCCACCTACACCGCGGCCCTGCATCTGATGCGCACGGGTGCGGCCGGTGTCCTCGTCGGCTTCGGCGGGGGAGCGGCGTCGACCACGCGTGCGACCCTCGGCATCCACGCTCCGATGGCCACGGCCGTCTCGGACGTGGCCGCGGCCCGCCGTGACTACCTCGACGAGTCCGGCGGACGCTACGTGCACGTCATCGCAGACGGTGGCGTCGGCACGTCCGGTGACATCGTCAAGGCACTCGCGATGGGTGCCGACGCGGTCATGCTCGGTGTCGCCCTCGCACGCGCCACCGATGCACCGGGTCGCGGCTTCCACTGGGGTCCCGAGGCGCATCACCCCAAGCTCCCGCGCGGTCGTCGCGTCGAGGTCGGCGGCATCGGCACGCTCGAGGAGATCCTCTACGGTCCGGCGCCCGTCGTCGACGGCACGGCGAACCTCATCGGTGCGCTGCGCAAGTCGATGGCCACCACCGGATACTCCGACCTCAAGGAATTCCAGCGGGTCGAGGTCGTCCTCGCACCGTACGAGGCCTGAGGCCCGCACCACGCCGTGACTTCTGCTGCTCTGTTCCCCCCGACTCTCCGCGAGGTCATGCTCCGGGGACGCTGGATCGGGATGCTCGTGCTGTGCCTCGTGGTGGCCGGCGTGTTCGCGTGGCTGGGGCAGTGGCAGCTCGAGCGCGCGATCGAGACCGATCCGCCGCCCGCAGGAGCGACCGAGCAGGTGCGACCGCTGACCGATGTGGTCGAGCCGGGTGCGTACCTCCCCGAGCCGCTGGTCGGGCAGAAGGTCGAGACGTCGGGGACCTGGATCCGCGATGACTTCCTCATCGTGTCGAGCCGGTTCAACGACGGCGTCGAGGGCTACTGGGTGACCGGTCAGCTGCGGGTCGCGGAGCGCACGTCGATCGCGGTCGCGATCGGATGGACCGCCGACCGTGCCGTCGCCGAGGCGGCCGTCGAGAAGCTCGACGAGAGCGCAGAGGACGTATCCCTCGTCGGTCGGGTGATCTCGGACGAGGGGCCATCGGTGCCGCCGAAGGACGATCCCCAGCGCATGGACCGCATGTCGACCGCTGCGCTGCTCAGCCACTGGCACGACGTCGACGAGCTCGACGTGTATCGGCCGTACCTCGCCTCGATCACGGCGACGGCAGGTCTCACGGACATCTCCTCGCCTGCACCCGAGGAGCAGTCGCCGGTGAACTGGCTCAACATCTTCTATGCCGCGGAGTGGGCGATCTTCGCCGGGTTCGCCTTCTACCTCTGGTATCGACTCGCCAAGGACGCCTGGGAGCGTGAGGTCGAGGAGTTCGAGGACGCAGCGACCGCCGCCGGCGACTCCGTCTGATTCCGCCTGACCCGACCCGCATCCGCGCGGCGCATCGCGCGCATGTGAGCGGTTCGCGGTCCGATATTCCACCTTCGTCAGGGTCGGGTCCGGACGTTCGGTGAGGGCTTGGTTACCAATCGGAAAACTCCGTTGAGGTTGTCGGAGGGCCTCCGTATGCTCGCTCACATGTGCGTCGGCTGAGAGCCCGCACCGCCCGGTTTCACGAGAGCCGTCGCCAGAACACACCCGAGGAGACAACACAGATGATGTCCGCTCCCGACGCCGCGAACCATCAGGTTCCCGGGTCAGACCGCAGAAGTCGGGGGCGTCTCGGCGTTCTCGCCGCCACCTGCGTCGCCGCACTGGGCGCCAGCGCCCTGATCGCCGCGCCAGCCTCCGCAGACGTCTCGGGAACGGGGGTGGTGATCAACGAGGCCTACCTCTCCGGGGGCAGTGCCGGGGCGGCGTTCACCAACAAGTTCGTCGAGCTCTACAACCCCACGGCGGCACCCGTCACCCTCGACGGGCTCTCGCTGCAGTATCGATCCGCGACAGGAACGGGCGGTTCGAACGGCGTCGCGCCGCTGACCGGCGTCATCCCCGCCGGCGGCCACTATCTCGTGCAGGCGGGCAGCAACGGAGCCAACGGCGCAGCACTGCCGACGGCCGACGTCGTCAGCACCCTCAACCCGAGCGGAACGAACGGCACTCTCGCGCTGGTCGAGGGCACCGCGGCGGTCACACTGACCCCCGGCTCGGTCACGGGTGTCGACGGCGTCATCGACGTGCTCGGCTACGGCACCTCGAACACATTCGAGACTGCCGCCGCGACTCCTCCCACGGGCAACACCGACGTCAAATCGCTCAACCGCACGGGCGGCAAGGACACCGACGACAACAAGGCGGACTTCAGCCTGTCGGCCACCATCACGCCGCAGAATGCGGGCACGGTTCCCGACCCCGACCCCGATCCTGAGCCTGAGCCCGAGCCGACCGACGTGTCGATCGCCGACGTCCAGGGAACGACCGATGTCTCGCCGCTGAACGGCCAGACGGTCACGGTCGAGGGCATCGTCACCGCCGACTATCGGACCGGCGGCTACAAGGGCATCGTGATCCAGACCGAGGGCTCCGGCGGCGCGGTCGACGCGACCCCCGGCGCATCGGACGGCGTCTTCGTCTTCCTCAACGCGCTCGCTCCCACGCTCGCGATCGGCGATCGCGTCTCGGTCACCGGCTCGGTCAGCGAGTACTTCGGCCAGACGCAGATCAACCCGGCAGCGCTGACCGGCATCTCGGTCCTGCAGGCAGGGGTGGGCGTTCCCGAGGTCACCCCGCTTCCCGACGCCGCCGTCGGCGGCGACCGTGAGCAGTACGAGAACATGTACGTGGCCCCGGCGGGCACCTATCGCCTGGCTTCCAGCCACCAGCTCTTCAACTTCGGAACCCTCTGGCTGAACGCCGGGGCGGATCTCAACGTCAAGAGCACGGAGCTCGTGCGTCCGGGAGCCGAGGCGGCGGCGATCACCGCGGCGAACCGCGCCAACCGGATCCTGCTCGACGACGGGTGGTCGATCCAGGTCTCGAACAGCGGGCACCCCAACGACCAGCCGTACTTCACGAAGGACCTCGTCGTCCGCAACGGCGACACGGTCGACTTCAGCGAGAACGGGTACGTGCTCCAGTACGGCTTCGACGACTGGCGTCTTCAGCCGGTCGTGCCGATCGACAGCACGTCGTCCGCCGACCTGAAGGTCGGCTTCCAGCCCACCAACCCGCGCACGGACACCGCCCCGACGGTCGGCGGCGACGTGCAGGTGGCGTCGTTCAACGTCTTCAACTACTTCACCACGCTGAAGAGCGAGAACTCGAACGCACGAGGCGCGGCGAATGCTGCCCAGTTCGAGATCCAGAAGTCGAAGATCGTCGCGGCGATCAACGGCCTTGACGCCGAGATCGTGTCGCTGATGGAGATCGAGAACTCGATCAAGCTCGGCGGCTCGCTCGACGAGGCGCTGGCCGATCTGGTCGACGGGCTCAACGACGCACTCGGCAGCGCGGAGTGGGACTACGTCCGCACTCCCGATGAGCTGAACGACTCGGCGACGACCGACTTCATCACGAGCGCGATCATCTACAAGAAGGACGCGGTCGAGACGGTCGGCGACAGCCTGACCGTGACGGACGAGAGCGTCTGGGGCAACGCCCGCGAGCCGATCGCGCAGGCGTTCGACATCGACGGACGCGTCGTCACGGTGGTGGCGAACCACTTCAAGTCGAAGTCGGCACCCGAGGGCGGCGGCGCCGAGCCGGCAGACGGCCAGGGCTTCTTCAACGCCGACCGCGTGAAGCAGGCGAACTCGCTCAAGACCTTCACCACCGAGATCGAGGAGACGACAGGCAGCAGCGACATCCTGCTGATCGGTGACTTCAACGCCTACGCGAAGGAGGACCCGATCGAGGTCTTCACGAGCGAGGGGTGGAGCGACGTCGCACGCGAGAAGGCTCCGGAACAGCACACGTACACGTTCGACGGCGAGCTCGGCTCGCTCGACCACGTGCTCGCGTCGCCGTCGCTCGCCGCATCCATCACGGGCGCGGGTGTGTGGAGCATCAACTCTCCGGAGTGGAGCGACCGCGGCTACGGGTTCGGCGCCACCGAGGCGGGAACACCGTTCCGCTCCAGCGACCACGACCCGATCATCGTCGGCGTCTCCTCCGAGGTCCCGCCGGTGAGCATCGACGTCGTCACCATGAACGACTTCCACGGTCGCATCGAGGCCGACGGCGCTGCCGCAGGCGCGGCGGTCGTCGCCGGAGCCGTGCAGCAGTTCCGTTCCGAGAACCCGAACACGATCTTCGCCGGTGTCGGCGATCTGATCGGCGCATCGACGTTCACCTCCTTCATCAACGATGACAACCCGACGATCGACGCGCTCAACGCCGCCGGCCTCGACGTCAGTGCCGCGGGCAACCACGAGTTCGACCAGGGCTGGGAGGACCTGCGCGACCGCGTGCAGGACCGCGCGGACTGGGAGTACATCTCGTCGAACGTGTTCGTCACCGAGACGGGCGAGCCCGCGCTCGCACCGGCCTGGGTGAAGGAGCTCGACGGCGTGCGCGTCGGCTTCGTCGGCGCCGTCACCGAGGACCTCGACTCGCTCGTGTCGCCTGAGGGCATCGCGGATCTCGAGGTGCGCAGCATCGTCGATTCGGTGAACGCCGTGGCCGACGACCTGCGTGACGGAGACGCGTCCAACGGCGAAGCGGATGTCGTCATCCTTCTCGTTCACGAGGGAGCATCGAGCGTCGAGCTGTCGAGCATCACGCCGGATTCGCCCCTGGGCGAGATCGTCTACGGCGTGGACGATGACGTGAACGCGATCGTCTCGGCACACACGCACCTCGCCTACAACCACGTGATCGACGGGCGTCCGGTCATCTCGGCCGGGCAGTACGGCGAGAACCTCGGACTGATGAACATCCAGGTCGACCCGAAGACGAAGGACCTGATCTCGATCACCAACGAGATCAAGCCCCTCACCTCGGCAGGGAAGGCGCTCTACCCGGCCGTCCCGGAGGTCGCCGACATCGTCGCGAAGGCGAAGGCTGAGGCCGACGTGCTCGGCGCGGTCAAGGTCGGAGACATCACCGCCGACTTCAACCGCGCTCGTCAGACGAACGGCTCGGAGAACCGCGGTGGGGAGTCCACCATCGGCAACTTCGTCGCCGACGTGCAGAAGTGGTCCACCGGTGCGGACATCGCGCTGATGAACCCGGGAGGCATCCGCGCCAACCTGACGTACGCCTCGTCGAACGCCAACGACCCGAACGGCAATGTCACCTACCGCGAGGCGGCCACGGTGCAGCCGTTCGCCAACACGCTGGTGACCCTGTCGCTGAGCGGCGTGCAGCTCAAGGGCGTGCTCGAAGAGCAGTGGCAGCCGGCAGGCTCGGCCCGTCCGTTCCTGAAGCTCGGCGTATCGGAGGGTCTCGTCTACACCTACGATCCGGCCGCGGCTCAGGGATCGAGGATCACGTCGATCACGCTCAACGGCACGCCGATCGACCCTGCGGCGAACTACACGGTCGCAGCGAACTCGTTCCTCGCCGGGGGTGGAGACAACTTCTTCACCTTCAAGGAGGGCTCGAGCAAGCGTGACACCGGCAAGATCGACCTGCAGTCGATGGTCGACTGGTTCGATGCGAACAAGACGGCGACCCCCGACCTCGCGCAGCGCGCGGTGGGAGTCTCGGTCAGTGCACCGGATGCCGACGGCTACAGCGCCGGCGACCAGGTGACGGTCGCTCTCTCGTCGCTGGCGTTCAGTGCGGGGGAGCAGGCGCCCGGCGAGGTGACCCTGTCGCTCGGCGGCACCCAGCTCGCTGCGAGCGCCGTCGATCCCACGATCGTCGACACGACCGATGAGGCAGGGCGCGCGTCGCTCGGCTTCACGGTTCCGGCGGGTGTCTTCGGTGAGCAGCTGCTCACCGTCGCCGTCGCCGATACCGGGACCACCGTGCAGGTGCCGTTCTCGATCGCGGGGGAGGAGCCGGTCGAGTTCGCAGGATCGATCGACCTCGGCTCGTCGAAGGTGGCAGCGGGCAAGAAGCTCACGATCACCGGCGAGGGCTACCAGCCGGGTGAGACGGTGACCGTGCAGCTGCGACCGAAGAAGGGCGCGGCCCTCGACGTCGGCACCGTTCAGGTCACCGCCGACGGCACGTTCTCGACCACCGTCACGGTGCCGAAGAGCACGCAGCCGGGCAAGTACACGGTCGCGGTCGCTCAGGCCGACGGCGATGAGGCGACGGCCACCGTCACCGTCAACCGCGCGGGCGGCATCATCGGCGGCATCATCGACTGGCTGTGGGACCTCATCTCCGGCTGGTTCTGACCTCGATAGGCGGCACGCCCGCCTGACACGCACGAAGGCCGTCGGGAGTGATCACGGCGGCCTTCGTCGTTCCCGTGGTTCGTCAGGGTGCCGCGTTGCAGCGCGGAGGAGGGATGTTATGGTGCTGGCATGGGGGTAGCAGTCGAGGTCGATTTCGACCAGATCCAGACCATGATCGATGTCCTGCTCGGGTCGCTTTCCGATCTGCGGGCCGAGGGTGCCGCTCTCGACAGCGCTTCGCAGGTGATGCTCGCAGGTTGGGACGGCGAAGCTGCAGACGCCTACGAGAGTCGGCACGACCAGTGGCAAGCGGACCATGCCTACAGTCTCGACGCATGACTCCCTCAGACGACCTGACCGCCCGCATCGACGCTGTCATCGGACGAGGCGACTCGGAGTCTCGCGCATCCGTGCTCTCGGGGGTTCTCTCGTGCACCGCCCTGCCCTCGTGGCCCCAGCCCTCGTTCGCCTCATGAGCGGCGGCGGACCCGTTGCACCGGGCTGGTACGACGTCCATCGACGCACCCAGAGGTGGTGGGACGGTCGCCAATGGACGGAGAACGTCATCCATCACGGGCGACCGATCACGGCCACGGCACTTCGCACAGCGACGACCAGGATGCAGTGGACGTGGGTCGGAGTCGGCGTGGTCGCCTGGGCGGCGTTCCTGGTCTTCGCGTTCGCCTTCGGTCCGAGCGCGGCGTTCGCGCTCGCCCTGCTGCCGGTCGCCGGCACGGCGGCGATCGTCGCCGCCGCGATCACCGGGTCGCGCCTGATCGTGGCTGTTCCCCCCACCCCCGGTGGCCCGGTCGCCTCCCGATGACGAGAGCGGTCAGGCTGAGGGGCTGATGACCTCGACCTCTGCCTGCGCGAGAGCGGCGGCGAACGCCGGCGCCGGGGACGAATCCGTCACCAGGTAGTCGGCTCGGTCGAGCGTGGTGACCTGAGCGAACAGTCGTCGGCCGAACTTCGACGAGTCGGCAAGGATCGCGGTGCGCTCGGCCCGCTGGATCATCTCGGCCATCATGTTCGCGTCCCCCATGTTCGACGTCGAGAACCCGGCCTCGTCGATGGCGCCCACGGCGATCAGTGCCAGATCGCAGCGGATGTCCACTTCCGGGCCGCCCGGGGTCATCATGAACGCGACGGGTCCGGTGGTGGCCTGGGTGATCGCCCGCACGGCCCCGCCGAACACGTAGAGGTCGCGGAAGGCGGATGGCGAGATCTCCGCGGGGATCCGCAGGTTGTTCGTGGCGATCGTCAGGTCGCGATGGTTGCGAAGCGCCCGAGCGAGAGCCAGCGTCGTCGTTCCGGCGTTGAGCATCACGACCGCTCCGTCGTCGATGAGTCCCGCCGCGAGACGCGCAATCGTCTCCTTCTCCTCCGTCTGCAGCCGGAGACGGACGTCGAGCGCCCGGTCCTTGAGCTGCCCCTCGGCGCTGACCGCTCCGCCGTGGGTGCGGATGACGACGCCCTCTCGGTCGAGCTGATCGAGGTCCCGACGGATCGTGTCGATCGAGACGTGGAAGTGCTCTGCGAGACCTCCGACGGTCACTTCGCCGACCTGTTCGACGTAGGCGGCGAGGTCGGCTTTGCGGCCGGCGGGGAGTCGACGCTTGGGCGACGGAGTTGCTTCCATGCAGACATCTCTAGCACAGGTGCGCAGATAAACCCGCAGACTTCGGCAGAGATCGGCATCCGACGTATCCACGCGACCAACTTGGTTTTCGCTGTGACAATGCGGGTACAGTCGTGAAATCTGTAGTTACAAGTCGAAATAGATGCAGAGAATGCTTGACGATCTCGCAAACTACGGCATAACATTGCTCAAAACCGCATGAACAAGCATTGAAGCGCGAATGCGGCACGATCTCGAAGAGGAGAAGTGATGATCACAGTGGGGCGAGGGCGACGCATTCTGAAGCTCGCCGGCGCAGCGACAGCAGCCGTGACAGTCCTGGCCGTGGCAGGGTGCGCGGCAGGCGACAGCGGAACCGATGGAGGGGATGGCGGAGACGTCACCATCGAGTTCGCCCAGTGGTGGGAGCCCGAGCTCACCGACGGTGAGTTCCGGGCGCTCATCGACGAATTCGAGGACGCCAACCCGGGCGTCACGGTCAAGCTCGTGAGCGGACCGTACGCATCGACCAAGGAGCAGCTGTTCGCGGGAGCGGCCTCCGGCACCATGCCGGACGTCGTCGGCCTCGACGGCGCGTGGGTCAACGACTTCGCCTCTCAGGGAGTGATCGCAGACCTCACCGCACTCATGGAGGAGTACGACTACGACGACAGCGAGCTGGCGAGCCAGATCCAGGTCGACGACAGCACGTACATGATCCCGGTGGTGAACTTCGTCTACCCGATGTTCACCAACGACACGCTGCTGGCAGATGCGGGCGTCACCGCCCCGCCGGCCACGCGCACGGAGTTCGCCGATGCGGCATCGAAGGTCTCGGCGCTCGGCGGCGACGTGTCGGGCTGGGTGCTCCCGCTCTCCCTGGAAGCGCCGAACGGCGTGCAGAACGACGTCATGTCGTGGGTGTGGGCCTCCGGAGGCTCGATGCTCGAAGACGGTCAGCCCGATCTGACGAACGACGACGTGACGTCGGCGGTCGACTTCATCGGCGGCATGTGGGATGACGGCTCGATCGCCTCCGGTTCCTTCACGATGAAGGAGCAGGACAAGGTCGAGGAGTTCACCAACGGTCGTGTCGGCATGATGATCGACTCGCTCGCGCACATCAACCTGATCCGCGAGACGAACCCCGATCTGAAGTTCTCGATCTCGGCGCTGCCGGCCGAGGACGGATACGACGGCGAGCGCGGCATCCCCTACGCATCCTGGGGCATCGGCGTCGCCGAGAACTCGGAGCACAAGGAGGCGGCATTCAAGCTGGTCGAGTTCCTCATGAGCGAGCAGACCAACTCGGAGCTCTCGACGATGGCGAACGCGTTCCCCGGCAACTCGAAGTCCGTCCCCGGGTTCGTCGAGGACGATGAGCTGTTCAAGACGGCGTTCGAGATCTACCAGGCGGGCTACCCGGCGAACGAGTTCACCGGGCTCCCCGTGGCGGAGGAGCTGATGCGTCAGCTCGGCGAGCAGCTGCAGTCGGCCTTCGACGGTCAGCAGTCGATCGACGACGCGCTCAAGAAGGCGCAGGACGCGTGGGTCGCGGAGTTCTGATCTCCCACGACCCGCATTGAACGGGGTGCCGCATCGCTCCCGATGCGATGCGGCACCCGACCAACCAAGGAGCCACGCTTCCCATGAGCCTGAGAACGTCCGACGACACCGAGGTGATCGTCACCGGAGTCGCGCTGTCACGTCGCCGACGGCAGCTGCGCAAGACGACCGAGTCGTACGCCTTCCTCTCGCCGACCATCATCCTGCTGTTCGTGCTGATGATCGTGCCGATCGTCATGGTGATCGGCTATTCGTTCCAGGACAACGTGATCCTGAACAAGTCGCCCGAGTTCGTCGGCATCGGCAACTACGTCGAGATCCTGTCGGATCCGCGCTTCTGGAAGGCGACGGGCAACACCATCCTCTTCACGGTGACGAGCGTGGTGGCGCACCTGGTGCTCGGTCTCGCCTTCGCGATGATGCTCAACAGCCCGCTGCTCGGTCGGTTCTCACGGTCCTTCTTCCGGGCCCTGTACGTGCTGCCGTGGCTGTTCACGGTCGCCGTGATCGCCGTGCTGTGGCGGATGCTCCTGGCGCCGAACGGTGTGGTGAACTTCCTGCTCAACACCGACATCGAATGGCTCGCATCGCCGCAGCTCGCGCTCGGCACCATCATCTTCATCAACATCTGGGCGGGATACCCCTTCTTCATGGTCAGCCTGCTGGCCGGCCTTCAGGGCATCCCGAATGAGCTGAACGAGGCTGCCACCGTCGATGGCGCGGGTGCCGTGCAGCGCTTCTGGAACGTCACCATCCCGCAGCTGCGTCCCATCATCGTCAGCCTCGTGCTGCTCGACCTGATCTGGACGTCGCAGCAGTTCGCGCTCATCTGGATGACCACGGGTGGCGGACCGATCGACGTGACCGAGGTGCTCAGCACCTTCACCTACAAGCTCGCCTTCGCGAAGTACGACTTCTCGCTCGCGGCGACCTCCGCTGTGCTGGTCCTGCTCATGTCGATGGTGCTCGCCGTCTTCTACGTCCGTCACCAGAAAGCGAGGGACTGACCATGGCTCTCACCGTGCAGAACCAGCGCCGCGTCGCCAAGACCGGGGTCATGATCGGCCTCATCCTCGGAGCAGTGTTCGCCGCAGGGCCCGTGCTGTGGATGCTGTCGAGCTCGTTCAAGTCGAACACGCAGATCTTCGAACTGCCTCCTCGTCTGGTCACCGACACGTTCTCGTTCGACGCCTACATCGCGATCTTCACGAACCCCGAGACGATGCGGTTCTTCTTCAACAGCTACGTCGTCGCGGGCTCCGTCACGATCCTCACCCTCCTCGTCGCGATCCAGGCGGCGTACGCGTTCAGCCGGTTCGACTTCCGGGGCAAGCGCATCCTCAACGTTGTCATCGTCAGCGTGCAGGCCGTGCCACCCATCACCCTGCTGATCCCGTACTTCGGTCTGATGGTGGCGCTCGGGCTGTACAACTCGTACCTCGGGCTGATCCTCACCTACATGGTGTTCACGCTGCCCTACGCGATCATCATGATGACCGGCTACTTCAACACCCTCCCCAAGGAGCTCGACGAGGCCGTCCGCGTCGACGGCGCCGGATCCATGACCGCCCTGTGGCGCATCCTCGTGCCGATCTCGATCCCCGGGATCGTGTCCGTCGGCATCTACACGTTCATGATCGCGTGGAACGAGTACCTCTTCGCTCTCACCCTCACCCGCACGATCGACATGCGCACGGTGCCCATCGGCATCCAGCTGCTCATGGGGCAGCACTCGTACGAGTGGAACCAGATCATGGCGATGAGCGTGCTCGGCTCGATCCCGGTCCTCATCCTCTTCCTCATCTTCCAGCGGTACTTCATCAGCGGTCTCACGGCGGGGTCCGTGAAGAGCTGACGTCGTCCCGACGGATCCACGACCACCACGAAACAGGAGAAATCACGTGCTCTACACCGGCAAATCCATCCTCGATGTCGCCAATGCCAACAACTTCGCCATCCCGGCGTTCAACATCAGCGACTGGGCGATGTTCAACGGAATCATGGACATCAGCGAGGAGAAGGCTGCTCCGGTCATCATCGCGATCCACCCCGACGAGGTGTCGCACATCACCACCGACCTCATCCCCGCGATGCACGCCCGCGCCCACCGGTCGAGCGTGCCCGTCGCGATCCACTGGGACCACGGCGGAAGCTACGAGGAGATCATCTCGGCCATCAAGGCCGGCTTCACCTCGGTCATGATCGACGCATCGCTGCTGCCGTTCGACGAGAACGTCGCGCTCACGCGCAAGGTGGTCGACGCGGCGCATGCCGTCGGCATCCAGGTCGAGGGCGAACTCGGCACGATCGGCGCCAACGACAGCTACGGCGAGTCGGGAGCGGCCGAGATCATCTACACGAACCCGGAAGACGCGGTGCGCTTCGTCGAGGAGACAGGCGTCGACAGTCTCGCCATCGCGATCGGCACGTCGCACGGCCTGTACCCGAGCGACAAGAACCCCGAGCTGCGTCACGACCTGCTCGAGCAGATCAAGGCCGCGGTCGGCATCCCGCTCGTGCTGCATGGCGGATCCTCGAACCCGGATGCGGAACTCCGCCGCGCCGTCGAGCTGGGTGTGAACAAGATCAACATCTCGAGCGACATCAAGGTCTCGTACCACAACCGCATGCGCGAGATCCTCGGCACCGATCAGCGTCTGCGCGAGCCGAACGCGATCCAGCCGGCGGCGCTCGAGGCCATGAAAGCCACCGCTGCTGAGAAGATCGAGCTGTTCGGTGCGGACGGCAAGGCGTCGCTGTACTGAACCCCGGATCTCGGAAGGATGATCGGCGACGTGGGCAGAACTCTCGTACTCGGACTCGGCGGCACCGTCGACTACGAGCTGAAGTGGGATTCGTCGGTGTTCGACAGGCTGGCGCACGCGCACGGAGTGCGGCGGCACGAGCTCACCACCACGGCGCCGATCACCGACGAACGGTCGTTGCTGGTGGCGGTGCTCGCGTTCGTCGCCTCGGGGACCGGGGCGGAGCGTTTCGTCGCCTCGTCCGAGGTGATCGAGGACTTCGTGTCGCACTTCGAGCACGCGATCACGCTCGGGGGCACCGGTGTGCGAGCGGGGCTCGTGCTCGACGCCCTCGGCATCCCGAGCGTGCAGCACCTCGTCAGCATCGACGACAACGTCCGTCGTCTGCTGCCGGACACGATCTCGTACATCTGCTCGGCGACCGAGGACACCCTCGACCCGCATCTGATCGTGCAGTATCCGGTCGGCGCGCACGTGCGCCTCGCGGACGGCGACGTCCTGTCGCCCGCGCCCAATCGGCTGATCTTCGCGAACGATCCGCCGAACCGGAGGATGCTGCTCGCCACCGATCTGCCGACGACGCTGGCCGACGCGGGCGTCTTCCTCGTCTCGGGATTCAACACGATGCAGGATCACGACCTGCTGGAGCTCCGGCTCGCCGAGGTGCAGGGCGCGATGCGCAGCCTCCCCGACGACGCGCTCGTCTACTACGAGGACGCGGGCTTCTACACGCGCGATTTCGCCGACACCGTGCGCCGCCATCTGCTGCCGCAGATCCATGTCTACGGCATGAACGAGGATGAGCTGCAGGAGTACCTCGGACGCGCGGTGAACCTCCTCGACACCGACGACGTCATCCGCGCCCTCCGCGCGGTGCACGCGATCATCCCCGCGCGGGCACTCGTCGTGCACACCCGCTACTGGGCGATCGCCATCGGACCGGATGCCGCTCGGCACGGTGCCGCCCTCGACTCCGCCGTCCGCGTCGCCGCCACCCGCTACCGCGTGGGTGACGGCCTGACCGCCGCGGACGTCGACGACACCGATGCGATGCCCCGCCACGGGGGAGGGGAGGCGCTCGTCGCCGCCGTCGAGGCCGGTCTGCCCGGTTCCGTCGGGGTCGCCGCATTCTCGCTCGACGTCGCCACCCCGACGACCGTCGGGCTCGGCGACACGTTCGTCGGCGGCTTCCTCGCCGGAGCCGTGCGATCGAAGGAGAACGTGTGAACCCGATCCTGCTGCCGTCCAACCGGCCCGCCGAGCGCTTCTACCGCGGCGGTGCGCGCATCAGCGCCTTCCGCGGCGAAGCCAGTGACGCTCCCCGCGAGCCGGAGGACTGGATCGGCTCGACGACCACGGTCAACGGCGAGCCCCTGCTCGGGCTCACCACGCTCCCGGACGGCCGCGTGCTGCGTGACGTGATCGAGCACGATCCGACGGCCTGGCTGGGCGATGCCCACGTCGCACGGTGGGGTGCGGACACGCGACTGCTCGTGAAGCTGCTGGACGCGGGGCAGCGACTGCCGGTGCATGCACACCCGCACGACGACTTCGCAGCGACGCATCTCGGTCGAGCACACGGCAAGGCAGAGGCGTGGTACATGCTCCAGGGCGGCACGGTGCATGTCGGACTTCGGGAGGACGTCGATGCCGCGGCGCTCGCCGACCTCGTGGATCGGCAGGACGTGGACGCACTGCTCGGTCTGCTGCACGAGGTGGAGGTCGCTGCGGGCGACGTCGTCTGGGTGCCGCCGGGCGAACTGCACGCGATCGGCGCCGGCATCCTGCTGCTCGAACTCCAGCAGCCCGAAGATCTGTCGATCCTTCTCGAGTGGGACGGCTTCGCGATCGACGGTGCCGAGGCCGGGCATCTCGGCCTCGGCTTCGAGCTGGCGCTGGCCGCGGTGAACACCCGTGGGCGCTCGGCGGTCGACCGGGATGCGCTGATCGGAACCGCCCCCGATTCCGGTTCCGTCTTCCCAGCCGCCGCGGACGAGTACTTCCGACTCGAGCGGATCCCCGTCGACGGCTCGACCGTCGTCGGTCGCGGCTTCTCGATCGTGATCGTGAGCGGCGGTGACATCGAGATCGACGGACGGAGACTCCGCATCGGTTCCTCGCTGCTCGTGCCGGACGCGGCCGGGGTGCTCGAGGCGACGGGCGCGGGCGAGCTTCTCGTCGCCCGCCCGCCCGCGCCCTGACTCGGAATCGACGCGGACTCTCCCCGGCTAGACTGGAGCCATGCCCGAACCGAAAGTCGCCAGCTTTCCGGCGATCCGTGGTGCGCTGAAGTTCTACCAGATCGCGTCGATCATCACCGGAGTCATGCTGCTCCTGCTGGTCGCCGAGATGGTGCTGAAGTACACGCCGATCCGACTCGAGCTCTTCGCAGGGGGATCCGGCGGTCTGCTGTGGTTCGCACCCGTGGTCGAGGGACCCGAGGGCCTCGAATCGACCGGCGACGGACTCAACATCTCGCTCTCGATCCTCGTCGCGCACGGCTGGTTCTACGTCGTCTACCTCTTCGCGTGCTTCCGGATGTGGAGCCTGATGCGCTGGCCGTTCCTGCGCTTCATCCTGCTCGCGCTCGGCGGCGTCATCCCGCTGCTGTCGTTCTTCATGGAGGCCATCGTCGCCCGCGACGTCAAGGCCTACCTCGCTTCCCGGGAGGCCGCCGCGGCCCCCGCCCCTGCCACGGAAGGTGTCCGGTGACCGAACAGTCCGAGACCCAGCAGCGCCCCGCGCTCGTCGTCGACTTCGGCGCGCAGTACGCGCAGCTGATCGCCCGCCGAGTGCGTGAGGCGGGTGTCTACAGCGAGATCGTGCCGCACACCGCCACGGCCGCCGAGATCGCCGGGAAGAACCCCGTCGCCATCATCCTCTCGGGTGGTCCGTCGTCGGTCTACGAAGAGGGCGCCCCGCGCCTCGACCCGGCCGTGTTCGACCTCGGAGTGCCCACGCTGGGCATCTGCTACGGCTTCCAGTACATGGCGCAGACGCTCGGCGGCGAGGTCGCGAACACCGGGCTTCGCGAGTACGGCGCGACGGATGCCGTCATCTCCGGCGACGGCGGCACGCTGCTCGGCGGCCAGCCAGCAGCGCAGAACGTCTGGATGAGCCACGGCGACCAGGTCGCCAAGGCGCCCGAGGGGTTCGACGTGCTCGCCACGACCGACGCGACGAAGGTGGCGGCGTTCGCGAACGAGGAGCGCGGCTTCTACGGTGTGCAGTGGCATCCCGAGGTCAAGCACTCCGACCACGGACAGCAGGTGCTCGAGAACTTCCTGCACAAGGGAGCCGGGCTCGCCTCCGACTGGAACAGCGACAACGTGATCGCCGAGCAGGTCGAGCGCATCCGCGAGCAGGTCGGTGACGCCCGCGTCATCTCCGCGCTCTCCGGCGGTGTCGACTCGGCGGTCTCGACCGCGCTCGTGCACAAGGCGATCGGCGACCAGCTGACCGCGGTGTTCGTCGACCACGGCCTTCTCCGCAAGGGCGAGCGCGAGCAGGTCGAGAAGGACTACGTCGAGTCGACCGGCGTGCGTCTGATCACGGTCGACGCGGCAGATGTCTTCCTCGGTCACCTCAAGGGCGTCACCGACCCCGAGGAGAAGCGCAAGATCATCGGGCGCGAGTTCATCCGCGCTTTCGAGAAGGTGCAGCTCGACCTCGTCGCCGAGGCGAAGGCCTCGGGCGGCGCCCCGGTCAAGTTCCTCGTGCAGGGCACGCTCTACCCCGACGTCGTCGAGTCGGGCGGCGGTGCAGGCACCGCGAACATCAAGTCGCACCACAACGTCGGCGGGCTGCCCGATGACCTCGACTTCGAGCTCATCGAGCCGCTGCGCGCGCTGTTCAAGGACGAGGTCCGTGCGATCGGCCGCGAGCTCGGCATCCCCGAGGCCATCGTCGGGCGCCAGCCGTTCCCCGGCCCCGGCCTCGGAATCCGCATCATCGGCGAGGTCACGCAGGACCGCCTCGAGATCCTCCGCGAGGCCGATGCCATCGCTCGCGAGGAGCTCACCAAGGCCGGACTCGACGAGGACATCTGGCAGTGCCCGGTCGTTCTCCTCGCCGACGTCCGCTCGGTCGGCGTGCAGGGCGACGGACGCACCTACGGCCACCCGATCGTGCTGCGTCCGGTGTCGAGTGAAGACGCCATGACCGCCGACTGGACACGCCTGCCCTATGACGTGCTGGCCAAGATCTCCAACCGGATCACCAACGGCGTGCGCGACGTCAACCGCGTCGTGCTCGACGTGACGTCGAAGCCGCCGGGGACCATCGAATGGGAGTGAGCGTCTCGCTCACCTGATCTCGAACGGGCACGGACCATCACGGTCCGTGCCCGTTCGCGTTATTTCGGGCAGGATGAGCGTATGACCAAGGCGCGGACGAAGATCACGGTGATCGGTGCAGGCAGTGTGGGCGTCAGCGTCGCGTATGCGGCGCTGATCCGGGGGAGTGCGGCCGAGGTCGCGCTCTACGACATCGCCACCGACAAGGTGGATGCCGAGGTGCTCGATCTCGCGCACGGGACGCAGTTCACCTCCGCGGCCGTGAGCGGCGGCTCCGACCTCGCCGTCGTCGAGGGCAGCGACGTGATCGTCGTCACCGCCGGAGCGAAGCAGCAGCCGGGACAGACCCGCATGGAGCTCTCGGGCATCAACGCTCGTCTGCTCGAGAAGCTCATGCCCCAGCTCGTCGAGCGCGCGCCGAACGCCGTCTTCATCATCGTCACGAATCCGGCCGATGTGATGACGGTCGTCGCCCAGCGTGTCTCGGGCCTGCCGCCGCATCGCGTCTTCGGATCCGGAACCGTGCTCGACACGTCGCGTCTGCGCTGGCGGCTCGCGCATCGCGCGAATGTGAGCACCGCGAGCGTGCACGCCGACATCGTGGGCGAGCACGGCGACACGGAGTTCCCGCTCTGGTCGAACGCGACCATCGGCTCGGTGCCGATTCTCGACTGGCCCGCCGATGAGCCGTTCACCGTCGACGAGCTCGACCGCATCGCCGTCGAGGTGCGCGATGCGGCCTATGCCGTCATCCGCGGCAAGGGAGCCACGAATCTCGCGATCGGCGTCAGCTGCGCCCGCATCGCCGAGGCAGTGCTGCACGACGAGCGGGCGGTGCTTCCGGTCGCGACGGTGCTCGACGGCGAATACGGGCTTCGCGGTGTCGCGCTGTCGGTGCCCTCGGTGGTGGGCGCTGCCGGGGCCGTGCCGTTGGCCGAGACGCCCATGAGCGAGCACGAACTCGCCCTGCTGCGGGCCTCGGCCGACGCGATCCGGGCTGCGGTCGACGAGCTCGACTGAACGGCCACCGGAGAATCCCAGAGTTTTTTCGCGGAGATGTCGATCTGCGGCACCTTCGTTCGACGTCTTCAATGAGAGGGTCGACAGGCGGCCCCACCACCGAGGAGAACACCATGAAGTACATGCTGATCATGCGCTCGAACGACGAAGCGGTCGAGGCGTACAAGGAGATGCCGTTCGAGCAGGTCATCGAGGCGATGGGCAAGTACAACGAGTCGATGATCAAGGCCGGCGTGCTGGC
Organism: Microbacterium sp. LMC-P-041; assembly: GCF_030209555.1. NCBI lineage: Bacteria > Bacillati > Actinomycetota > Actinomycetes > Micrococcales > Microbacteriaceae > Microbacterium > Microbacterium sp. LMC-P-041. The sequence continues at coordinate 60,839 of NZ_JARVRV010000008.1, read as the reverse complement.
TGCGGGCGAGGGCCTCAGCGACGCGGCGGAGGGATTCGTCGTCGACTTCAGCGCCGAGAAGCCTCTCATCACCGACGGCCCCTACGGAGAGACGAAGGAGCTGTTCAACGGCTTCTGGATCCTCGAGGTCTCCAGTCGTGAAGAGGCGGCGGAGTGGGCGAGCAGGGCTCCCCTCGGCAAGGGGTCGTTCCTCGAGGTGCGGCGTGTGACCGACGAGTCCGACTTCCCGGCCGACAACGAGTGGATCGAGAAGGAGAAGGGCTGGCGCGAAGAGGAAGAGGCGCGTCGCGCCCAGCAGTGAGATGACCGACTCCGCACACCGCGAGACGGTCCGCCACGCACCCGACGAGGGCGTGCGGCGGGCCGTCGCCGCCGTGTGGCGCATCGAGTCGGCGAAGATCGTCGCGACCCTGACGCGTGTGGTCGGCGACTTCGGCCTCGCCGAGGACCTCGCGCAGGAGGCGCTGCTCGATGCCCTGCGGCAGTGGCCGGTCGAGGGCGTGCCGCGCAACGGCGCCGCCTGGCTCACGGCGGTCGCGAAGCGCAAGGCGATCGACGGCTGGCGGCGCCGCGAACGTCTCGACGACCGGATGGCCGTGCTCGCCCACGACCTCGAGCGAGAGCAGGCGGATGCCGCAGACGCGCCGCCCTGGGACCCGGATGCGGTCGACGACGACGTGCTGCGGCTGATCTTCATCTCGTGCCACCCGGTGCTCTCGCGCGAGGCGCAGGTGGCGCTCACCCTCCGCGTGGTGGGCGGCCTGTCGAGCGAGGAGATCGCCCGGGCGTTCCTGGTGCCGACGGCGACCGTGCAGCAGCGCATCGTGCGGGCCAAGAAGACTCTCGGTGCGGCGCAGGTCCCGTTCGAGATGCCACCACGGGAGGAGCACGCAGAGCGCCTGGGAGCGATCCTGGGCGTGCTCTACCTGATCTTCAACGAGGGGCACGCCGCGAGCAGCGGTCCCGACTGGATGCGCCCCGAGCTGAGTATCGAGGCGATCAGACTCACGCGGGTGCTGGCCGCGCTGATGCCGCGCGAGCGCGACGTGCACAGCCTGCTGGCCCTGATGGAGCTCACCGCCGCGCGGTTCCCCGCCCGGATCGATGCCCACGGCGAACCGGTGCTCCTGTCCGACCAGGACCGTCGTCGCTGGGATCGCAGCCGCATCGCGCGGGGACGTGCTGCGCTCGCGGCCGCTGACGCACTCGGCTCGGGTCGCGGCCCCTACGGCCTTCAGGCGGGGATCGCGGAATGCCATGCGACAGCCGCGTCCGTCGACGACACCGACTGGGAGCGGATCGTGCTCCTGTACGAGGCGCTCGGTCGGATCGCTCCCTCGCCGGTCGTGGAGCTCAACCGGGCGGCTGCCGTCGCGATGGCGACGGGCCCGGCATCCGCTCTGCAGATCATCGACCGGCTCGGCGCCTCGGGTGCGCTGGCCGGTTACCACCTGCTGCCCGCGACGCGGGGGGAACTGCTGCTGCGACTCGGTCGCGCGGAGGAGGCGCGCAGCGAGTTCGCCGTCGCCGCAGCGCTCGCAGGCAACGACAGGGAGCGGGCGCTGCTGCAGGCCAAGGCCGACGCGCGCTGAGCAGACGGCACACAGAGAAACCGCCCTCTTCTCCAGCGACGCTGGGGAAGAGGGCGGTTTCCTGTGTTGCTATGAGGTCAGCTGCGGGCCTTGCTGCCGCGGTTGACGATCAGGCCGTAGATCAGCAGCACGATGATCGAGCCGCCGATGGCGAGGAGCCACGTGCCCAGGTCCCAGAACTCCGTGAGAGGACGGTTCAGGATCAGGCTTCCGAGCCAGCCGCCGAGGAGGGCGCCGACGACGCCGAGCAGGAGGGTGATGAACCATCCGCCACCCTGCTTGCCGGGAAGGATCAGCTTCGCGATGGCTCCGGCGATGAGGCCGAGAAGAAGGAATCCGAGAAAGCTCATGTTCAGCTCCTTTGTTTCGTGAGCCCTGGGGTGCCAAGGCTCGTGTGATCCACTGTGCCCTCTCAGCTGATTATCAGCCAACCCCTTGCGCCGGAGGCCTCGGATATGCCAAGAGGCCCGCCCCCGAAGGGACGGGCCTCTGAGTGAGGCGGTTCGCGGTCAGTTGTTGCCGCGGACGATCGCGATGATGCGCAGGATCTCGACGTAGAGCCAGACGACCGTGACCATGATGCCGAAGGCGCCGAGCCAGCCGTACTTGCGGGGAGCGCCGTTGCGCACGCCCTGCTGGATCTGGTCGAAGTCGAGGACCAGCGAGTAGGCCGCCATGATGACGACCAGGACGCCGATGATCAGACCGAGCGGGATGCCGAAGATCTCAGCGCTGTAGAGGCCGAACGCCTGTCCCTGGGGGAGGACGCCGGTCCACATGAGCACGAGGTTCAGCAGCGAGAACACGAGGTAGCCGACCATGGCGATCATGAAGATCTTGGTGGCCTTCTTCGACGCGCGGACCTTGCCGCTGGCGAAGAGAGCGAGGGTCACGCCGACGACCGAGACCGTGGCCAGGGTCGCCTGCATGACGATGCCGGGCCACAGGACCTCGAAGAACGCCGAGATGCCGCCGATGAAGAGGCCCTCGAATGCGGCGTAGGCGAAGATCAGCGCGGGGCGGACCTTCTTGCGCGAGGTGAACGTGATGACCATCGCGAGCACGAAGCCGCCGAGCGCGCCGACGATCCACGGCATGAGGTTCGGCTCGAAGCGGTCGTAAGGGTTCAGCTCGGGAGCGGCGACGCCGCCCAGAGTCAGGAACCAGCCGACGGCGGCGGTGACGAGCAGGATGGCGAAGAGTCCGGCGGTCTTCCAGACGGTGTCCTCGACGGACATGCGGTCGGTCTCGATCGCTCCGGCCGGGGGAGCCGCGTACATGCCCTCCAGCTGTGCGTTCGCCGCGGCGTCCATGGTGCCGTGCTGGAACGACGCGGCTTGCGCCCCCTGCGCTCCCTGCGGGGCACCCGGGTAGGTCGCGACGTTGCGCGGATCCTGCTGCTGGAACGCCGGGTTGTTGAAGGCGAAGTTGCTCATGTGGGCCTCACTCCAAAGTGGGTTGTAGGTCGCTTTCCTCCACGATACCCGGAAGGGCAGGTCATCAGGGTGTTCTACGCTGAGAGCGTGCCCAGGAAATCGCCTCTCGTGATCGGGCATCGCGGTGCGCCCGGCTATCGTCCGGAACACAGTCGCTCGTCGTACGAGCTCGCCCTCGCGATGGGAGTCGATGCGGTCGAACCCGACGTCGTCGCCACGAAGGACGGCGTGCTCATCGTGCGGCACGAGAATGAGATCTCCGGCACCACGGATGTGGCCGAGCACCGGGAGTTCGCCGACCGGAAGACGACCAAGCGCGTCGACGGCGAGGCCCTCACCGGCTGGTTCACCGAGGACTTCACCTGGGATGAGCTCACGACGTTGCGCAGCCGGGAGCGCCTCCCGAAGGTGCGCGTGTCGAGCGCGAGCTTCGACGGTTCGCAGGCGATCCTGCGGTTGACCGACGTGCTCGACATCGTCCGGGCCGGCTCGGTCGAGTACGGACGCGAGATCGGCGTGGTGCTCGAGGTCAAGCACGCCACATACTTCGCGAGCATCGGCCTCGACCTCGCGCCGCTGATCGAACGCGACCTGCGTGCGGCGGGGTGGGCCGAGGGCGAGCTGCCGCTGATCGTGGAGTCCTTCGAGTCGACGATCCTCGGACAGCTGAGGGCCCGAGGCATCGCGGCGTCGTACGTCTATCTGATCGAGGCGTCGGGACGCGCGTACGATCTGGTCGTCGCTCAGGGCACGCAGGCGCCCACGTATGCGGCCACCGTCACCCCGCAGGGACTCGATGCGCTCGTCGGCCGGGTCGACGGAATCAGCGTCGACAAGCGCATGCTGCTCGCCGCAGGCAACTCGATCGTCCCCGATGCGCACGCGCGCGGGCTCACGGTCTTCACATGGACCTGTCGGCCGGAGAACGCCTTCCTCTCGGCGGAGTTCCGCGGCCACGGAGGCAAGAGCGCCTACGGGGACTACGAGGCCGAATGGGGCGTCATCGCTCGCACGGGAGTCGACGGGGTCTTCGTCGATCACCCCGACCTCGGGGTCGGATTCTTTCGCGGCTGACCTCGATCAGAACGGGCCGAGCACGTCCGGAACGGGGCGATCGAGGTGGAGCGCTCGCAGCGGCTCGAGGATCTCGCGCTCCTCGAAGCGGAAGTGCGACTCCATGATCGCGCCGATGCCGTCGAGGTGGCGCTTCAGCGTCTCGCTGCCCTCTCCGATCTCGACGGCCGTGCGGAGTCCTCCGAGCAGGTGGGCCAGCATCGAGTGATCCTGCATCAGCTTGGCGATCACGTCGCCGAGTTCCGGGTGCTGGTCGCGCAGCGCGGGGAACAGGGCGCGGTCCTCGCTCAGATGATGCCCATCGAGGGCCGAGCAGAAGCCGATGCAGAACAGCGCGAGCTCGCGCGTGGCATCCGGAGCATCCGAACCGTCCTGCACCGCCTCCCTCGTGGCCTCGAGGGCGGCGCGGAGTCTCGTGTGCGCCCGGCGCAGCTCTGCGTCCCAGGCGATCAGGCGATCGGCATCCATCCCGGCAATTCTAGAGCCGGCATCCGCGGTCAGAGCGTGCGGTCGAAGGCGCCGCGGCGCGACACGATCTCCTTGCCGAGAGGCATCAGCGAGACGGGCACCATCTTGAAGTCGGCGATGCCCATCGGGATGCCGATGATCGTGATGCAGAGCGCGAGGCCGGAGACGATGTGTCCGATCGCCAACCACCAGCCGGCGAGGATGACCCAGAGCACGTTGCCGAGGAACGAGCCGACTCCGGAGGTCGGCTTGCTGACGATCTCACGCCCGAACGGCCAGATCGCGTAGCGGGCGATGCGGAACGAGGCGATGGCCCAGGGGATCGTCACGATCGGAATGCACAGCAGGATGCCGGCCAGCATGTAGCCGAGGAAGAGAGCGAGTCCGGCGAAGATCAGCCAGATGATGTTGAGGATCGTGCGCACGGGCCGATTCTCGCATCGACGGCTGAGCATCCGCCTGTTCGCGGCCTCCCGGGCCGATGGCGAACCGCCACCGGTCGTTCACCATCCGTGCACCTGCACGCCGTCGTTCGGCCATGCGGGATCGCTGATGTGGAGTCCTACCCGACTGATTCCCTCAGGAGCCCTATGTCCCGCCTGCACTCTGCGGCTGCGGTCACGACGGTCTGCGCGCTCAGCGCTGCCGCCCTGCTCGCCGTACCGCTCGCCGCCACCGGAGCCGAACCCGGTGTCCGCATCAACGAAGTCGAGTCGAGCGGGGGAGCACCCGGCGACTGGATCGAGTTCGTCAACACGTCGGCCGTCGCGGTCGACCTGAGCGGTTTCGTCGTCAAGGACGACGGCGAAGATGAGGCGTACACGTTCCCGGACGGATCGGTGATCGAGCCCGGCGCGCATCTCGTTCTCGACCAGGCCGATGCGGGAGCGGGCGACTTCGCCTTCGGCCTCGGCAAAGAAGACCAGGTGCGACTGTTCGACCCGAGCGCCGTGCTCGTGGACGAGACATCGTGGGCGGCTCACGCTGCAGTGACCTGGGGAGCGCGGGAGGTCGACGGCATCGTCGAATGGGCGGAGACGTCCGAGTCCACGAAGGGCGCGGCGAACGTCTTCGCATCCGACGAACCTCTGGGCGGCACCATCGCGATCAATGAGGTCGACTCGCAGCCGGCGGACTGGGTGGAGTTCCACAACGCGGGCGATGCCCCTCTCGACATCTCGGGCTACGAGATCCGCGACAACTCCGACGACCACCGCTGGCAGTTCCTGCCGGGCACGGAGATCGCCGCGGGCGAGTTCCTCGTTGTCGAGGAGGGCACCATCGGTCTCGTCGGTGGCGTCGAGACGGCCTTCCGCGATCCGATCGGAATCGGCAGCGCCGACCGCATCCGCCTGTTCGACACGGCTGGCGTGCTGGTCGACGACACGCAGGCATGGAGCGGCCATGCCGCCATCGACGGCGACGCCATCGCCGCGACCCTCGCTCGCTGCCCCGACGGAGAGGGCGCCTTCGTGCTCGCATATGCGACCCCGGGGGCGACGAACACGTGCGTCATGCCGGACGTCGTGATCAACGAGATCGAGTCCGACGGCGACGCGACCGACTGGGCCGAGGTCGTCAACTCGGGCAGCACACCGGTCGACCTCTCCGGCTGGACCGTCATGGACGGCGACCCGGTCGGCCACGCGGCGGAGACGACGCCGCTGCCCGCGGGCACCGTGCTCGAACCCGGCGCGTACCTCGTCTTCGACCAGCCGAAGGACTTCGTGTTCGGTCTGGGCAACGGCGACACCGTCACGCTGCGCGACGCGAACCTCAACATCGTCGACGAGCACGTCTACGCGGCGCATGCGGCGGGCGTCCTCGCGCGATGCGCGGACGGAGCTGGAGAGTTCGCCGACATCGCGGTCTCGACCAAGGGCCAGCGCAACGCGTGCGGCAACCCGGTGCGGATCAACGAGGTCGAGTCCGACGGCGGATCGCCCGGTGACTGGATCGAACTCGTCAACCCGACCGCATCCGCCCTCGACGTCTCTGGCGTCGTCGTGAAGGACGACGACGACACCCACTCCTACGTCATTCCGGCCGCGACCACCATCGCCGCGGGCGGATACCTCGTCATCGAGGGCACGGACCTCGGCTTCGGTCTGGGTGACGGCGACTCCGTTCGCGTCTTCGACGGAGATCTGCTCATCGACTCCACCACGTGGGGCGCAGGGCACGCGGCCACCACGTGGGGGCGCTGCCCGGACATCGCCGGCACCTTCGCGGCGACCGCGGAGAGCACGAAGGGTGCGGCGAACATCTGCGCCGGCGAGATCCCCGTCTCGCCATGGCCGGGTTCGGCCGACGTCCGGGTGCTCGACACCGCGCCGACGTTCCTCGAGGACAGCTCGGGTCTCGACGTGCAGGAGACGTCGGACGGATCGTTCCTCTGGGCCGTGGACAACGGCGAGGGGCGCATCTGGAAGCTCGAGGCCCACGCCGACGGCTCGTTCTCGCAGATCGCCGGGTGGGAGTCGGGCAAGCGCGTGCGATTCCAGAAGGATGCCGGCGACCCGAACGCCGCAGGCCCCGACACCGAGGGCATCACCGTCGACGGCGAGGGATCGGTCTACGTCGCCTCCGAGCGTGACAACAGCGCCAAGGGCGTGAACCAGAACACCATCCTGAAGGTCGACCCTGAAGCCTCCGCCGACGACCTCGTCTCCGAGCAGGAGTGGGATCTGACCTCGTCGCTCCCCGCCGTGGGAGCGAACCTCGGCATGGAGGCGGTGCAGTGGGTGCCGGACAGCGCTCTTGACGGCGCACTCTTCGACGTCAACACCGCGGCCCCGTACGACTCGGCAGACTACGCCGGACACGGCGGCGGCCTGTTCTTCGTCGCGGTCGAGGACAACGGTCACGTCTACGCGTTCGCGCTCGGCGCCGACGGCCAGGCCACGCTGGTGTCGGAGATCGCACCCGGTCTGCCTGGCGTCATGGCGCTCGACTACGACAGCGTGCTCGACGTGCTGTGGGCGGTCTGCGACGACGGCTGCCAGGGGCAGTCGGCCCAGATCACGCTGAACGGCACCGAACAGCCCGGCATCGCGCACTTCGCCCGCCCTGCCGGCATGCCCGACATCAACAACGAGGGATTCGCGACCGCCCCGGCCTCGCTGTCGGTCGACGGTGAGCGTCCGGTCTGGTGGTTCGCCGACGGTTTCGCCGCCGAGGCGCTGCGAGTCGGCACCCTTCCCGGAGTGACCGGAGAGACGCCCGGCGAAGGGCCCGGGGAGAACCCGGGGCAGACTCCTGGCGAAGGCCCGGTCTCGAGCCAGCCCGGCGGCGCGCCTTCCGGTGACGACCGTGACGGTGCCGCCGACCTCGCTGCGACCGGCGCGGAGGTGCCCGTGGCCCTGATCGCTCTGGCCCTGATGCTCGTCGTCGGCGGTGCGCTCGTCGCCGGTCGGCGCCGACGCGTCAGCTGACACGAGCGACGCGACGAGGATGGGGCGGATGCACGGGATCCCGTGCATCCGCCCCATCCGCCGGCAGTGTCGGTGGCGCGGCCTAGACTCGTAGAGCCATGACCGAAGCCCCCCTCATCGTCCCCGGATCCGTCGGCCCTCGCTCCACCGGAGCGCAGGGACAGGACGACCTCCTCGCCGGCCTCAACCCGCAGCAGCTCGAAGCGGTGACCTACCGCGGACCCGCGCTGCTGATCGTCGCGGGTGCAGGCTCCGGCAAGACCAGCGTGCTGACACGGCGCATCGCCTCTCTGCTGAGGTCACGCGAGGCATGGCCCAGCCAGATCCTCGCGATCACCTTCACCAACAAGGCCGCCGGTGAGATGCGCGAGCGCGTCGAGGCGATCGTGGGCGACGCGGCGCGGGGCATGTGGATCTCGACGTTCCACTCCGCCTGCGTGCGGATCCTCCGGCGTGAGGCTCAGCAGTTCGGGTTCACCAAGTCGTTCACGATCTACGACTCCGGTGATTCGCGGGCGCTCATCAAGCGGCTGGTCAAGCAGCACGAGGCCGATGCCTACGGTCTCACGCCCGGGGCCGTGCAGTCGCGCATCTCCAAGCTCAAGAACGAGCTGTCGGATGCCGACGCGTATGCGCGACAGGCGAACATGAACGACCCGGCCGAGCGGATCTTCGTCGAGCTTTTCGCCGACTACCAGCGGCAGCTGCAGAAGGCGAACGCGTTCGACTTCGACGACCTGATCGGCCAGACCGTCTATCTGTTCCGCGCCTTCCCGCAGGTCGCCGACACCTATCGGCGCAGGTTCCGTCATGTGCTGGTCGACGAGTACCAGGACACGAACCACGCTCAGTACGCCCTCATCCACGAGCTGACGCGTCCGGTCTCGGGCGATTCGCCCGATCCGTATGCCTCCGACGGCATGATGATCTTCGAGCCGGAGACCACGCCGGAGCTCGAAGGCGCGTCACTCACCGTGGTGGGTGATTCCGACCAGTCGATCTACGCCTTCCGCGGCGCCGACATCCGCAACATCAGCGAGTTCGAGCGCGACTTCCCCGGCGCTCGCGTCGTGCTGCTCGAGCAGAACTACCGTTCGACGCAGAACATCCTCTCGGCGGCGAACGCGGTGATCGGCAACAACTTCGACCGCAAGGACAAGAAGCTCTGGAGCGACAAGGGCGACGGCGACATGATCGTCGGCTTCACCGGGTACTCCCAGCACGATGAGGCCCAATTCGTCGCCGACGAGGTCGAGGCGCTGCACCGCGCCGGCATGCCGTACTCCGAGATGGCCGTCTTCTACCGCACGAACTCGCAATCGCGTGCGCTGGAGGAGATCTTCATCCGCTCCGCCGTGCCCTACAAGATCATGGGCGGCACGAAGTTCTACGAGCGTGCCGAGATCAAGGACGCCCTCGCCTACCTGGTCGCCGTCGCGAACCCGGCCGACGAGATGGCTGTCCGCCGCATCCTGAACAAGCCCAGGCGCGGCATCGGCGATGTGACCGAGACGGCGATCGCCCGGTTCGCCGAAGACCACGACATCACGTTCCGGCAGGCCCTGTCCGTGCCCGAGCAGCTGGGCTTCGGTCCGAAGATCCAGGCCGGCATCGCCCAGCTCGATGCCGTGCTGGCCGAGGCGACGGAGATCATGCTCCCCGCCTCCGGCGAGGTTCCCGCTCCGACCACCGTCGCCGACGGGCTCAGCGTGCTGCTGTCGAAGAGCGGCTACCTCGACGCCCTGCGGGCGAGCCGCGACCCACAGGATGAGGCGCGCGTCGAGAACCTCGACGAGTTCGTCGCCGTCGCGCGGGACTTCGCGCGCAACAATCCTGACGGGACGATCGTGGACTTCCTCACAGAGGTCGCCCTGGTCTCGGATGCCGATGACCTCGATGACGAATCAGGGTCGGTGTCGATGATGACGATGCACACCGCGAAGGGGCTCGAGTACGACGCGGTCTTCGTGACCGGCGTCGAAGAGGATCTGATCCCGCACCGCATCTCGGCGGGGGAGCCGGGCGGTCCTCAGGAAGAGCGGAGGCTCTTCTACGTCGGCATCACGCGCGCGCGGAAGCGCCTGCACCTGTCGCTCGCGATGACCAGGGCCCAGTTCGGCGAGGTCTCGGTCGCGATGCCCAGCCGCTTCCTGCAGGAGATCCCCGCCGGACTCATCGACTGGCGCCAGTCGCCCGGCGACGTCAACTCCCGGGGAGGCATGCAGTCCCGTGCGCTCAATGCGCGCCGGGCAGGCGGATTCGGCGGCTCCGGCGGCTCCGGCGGCTCCGGCGGCTCCGGTTCCGGCGACCGTTTCGCGGTGAAGCAGCTGCCGGGGCGCGACTCTCTCAAGCCGCTCTCGACCGCGATGGACAAGTTCCCCAACCGCGTGACGGCGAAGATGCGTGACAACGGCGACCTCGAACTCGCCGCCGGGGATCGCATCCGCCACACGGACTTCGGCGACGGACGGGTCGACGCGGTGACGGGCGAGGGTGCCAAGCGCATCGCGCACGTGCGCTTCGATTCCGCCGGCCAGAAGAAGCTCCTGATCAAGGTCGCGCCGATCGAGAAGATCTAGCCCTCTGGCGGGTTAGGCTGGCTGATATGGCCCTGTTCTCCCGCCGCAAGAAGTCCGCCGACGACGTCGTCGCCGACCAGTTCGACACCGAGACCGAGGAGTCCGCCGACGAGACTCCGGACGGTGCGGAGGCGCCGGCGGACGCCGCCGAGGCCACGCCCACCATCGGTATCTCCGTCCAGGCGTTCCGTGGGGTCGGTGCTCAGGCGGGACCGGAGGTCGAGCTGCCCGGTCCTGACGCGCCGGCAGCATCGGCGCCTGCGACAGCACCCGCCCCTGCTCCCGCTGCGCCGGCACCCGCCCCCGTGGCCGAGCCCGAGCGTCGACTGCCGCTGGCGCCCGCGATGCCGCCCGAGCAGACCGAGACCGTCCCGGGCATGAAGGACAACGTCCTGCTGCGTGAATCCCTGAAAGAGGTCGAGCAGGGCGCCACGAACGAGCAGCTGCTCGGAGTGCTCCGCCAGGCGCTGCAGGGGCACATGTACATCCGCGTCAACGGTGATGCACGCGCGCAGATCAGTGAGGGCAAGCCTCTCGCTGTCGCGGTCGTGCGTGATGGCGATCGTCAGTTCATGCTCGCGTTCAGTTCGGCCGCCGCTGTCCGAGACTCCGTGCAGCTCGAGAAGGACCCGACGGCGACATCTGCCGTCGCCCAGCCTGTCACGTCCGTTCTGCAGCAGGTCGTCTCGGGTGACTTCGCCGGCCTCATCGTCGACAACGCCTCTGCACCGCACCGCGTGGTGTTCCCGTCCGAGCTCCTGCAGAAGGCGCTCGAGCAGGCAGACGTCGACATGACGGTCAAGTCGCTGATCGCCGCGCCGCGTGAGCAGGACACCGCATCGAAGGTCGGTGAGGCGCTCGCGACGAAGCGCATGTGGGTCGCCGTCAACGAGGGAAATCCCGGCGGACAGGTCGGGATCGCCGAAGCGCAGACTCCCGACGGCAAGCGGTTCCTCCAGCTCTTCTCGCACCCGCTCGAGGTGCTCGCGCTCGGTCGGGGCGATCGACCGCTGCCGTTCGAGCCGCTGCAGCTGGCCAAGATCCTCTCCAGCCACATCGATATGGCCGGGGTCATCATCGATCCGGCCGGCCCCAGCATCGTGGTCGAGCGCGACGCTCTCACCTCGGTGCTGATCCTCGCGATCGACATCGACGACTGACGGGCTTCCCCCGCGTCGCACCGGCCCTCTAGGGTCGGAGCATGGCCTCAGAACGCGTGACCCTGACAGTCATCGATCCCGATGGAGAGCGCGAGGTCGCGCTCTCGAGCCCGAACAGGGTCGTCTGGCCGAAGGACGGCATCACGAAGGCCGAGCTCGCGGAGTACTTCCAGCTCGTCAGCGTGCCGTTCCTCGAGGCGAACGGGAATCGTCCCGTCTCGCTCGAGCGCTTCCGCGACGGCGTGGGAAGCGACGGGTTCTTCTCGAAGAACCCGCCCAAGGGAACGCCCGACTATGTCGACGCCGTCACCGTGACCTACAACAGTGCGCGTCGGCATCCGCAGATCGTCCTGAATCGCCCGAGCGCGATCGTCTGGGCGGCGCAGATGAACACGATCGTCTTCCACCCCTGGGCGTCCCTCGCCACCGACCCGGACAATCCCGTCGAGTTGCGGATCGACCTCGACCCGCAGCCCGGCACGGGTTTCGCGGATGCCATCCCCGCCGCGCACGCGCTGAGAGAGGTGCTCGAGGAGGTCGGTCTCACCGCGTTCGTGAAGACCAGTGGCAACCGTGGACTGCACGTGTTCGCGCCCATCGAACCGGCTCATGAGTTCCTCGATGTGCGGCACGCCGTGATCGCAGCCGGCCGCGAGCTGGAGCGACGGATGCCGGAGCAGGTCACGATGAGCTGGTGGAAGGAGGAGCGTGGTCAGCGGGTCTTCATCGACTTCAACCAGGCGAACCGCGACCGCACGATGGCCGGTGCCTACAGCCCCCGCGCGCTTCCCGGGGCCACGGTCTCGACGCCCGTGTACTGGGACGAGCTGGACGGTCTCGACCCCGCGGTCTTCACCGTCCGCAGCATCCCGAAGAGACTCGCCGAGGTCGGTGATCCCTGGGCGGGCAAGCAGGACGAGCCGGGGCGCATCGACACGCTTCTCGAGTGGTGGGAGCGGGACAAGGCGGCGGGCCTCGGCGAGTTGTCGTTCCCGCCCGAGTTTCCCAAGATGCCCGGAGAGCCCCCACGCGTGCAGCCCAGCAAGAAGGTCGACGCCCACTGGGATGCGAACGGTGATCCCGTCGAGGAGTGAGCCTCAGCCGATGACCTCGGCCAGGTCGTACCCGGCCACGGTGTCGAGCTGGTCGTAGGTGCACGACCGCGCATCCCGGTCCGGACGCCAGCGGTCGAACTGCACCGTATGGCGGAACCGCGAACCCTCGAGCTGGTCGTAGCGCACCTCGAGCACGAGCTCGGGGCGCAGCCGGACGAACGAGACATCCTTGGACCCGCTGAAGCGCGAACGCTCACCCTCGCCGGTGAGGGCCTCGCCGGAGTCGTCGCGCTGCACGAGCGGGGCGAGCTCCTCGACGAGCTCCCGGCGGCGCACATCACTCCATGCGGCCACGCCGCCGACCTGCCGCAGGGTGCCGTCGGAGTCGTAGAGGCCGACGAGCAGAGACCCGACGCCCGACCCGGACTTGTGCACGCGGTAGCCGAGCGCGACCACGTCAGCGGTGCGGGCATGCTTGATCTTGATGAGGGTGCGCTTTCCGGGCGCGTACGGCTGATCGAGTGGCTTGGCGACGACCCCGTCGAGCCCTGCGCCCTCGAACTCGGCGAGCCAGCGCACGGCGGCGTCCCGATCGCGGGTGGTGCGCGTGATGTGCAGGGGATGCTCGACCCCTTCCATCAGGGTCTCCAGGCGCGCGCGGCGTTCGGCGAACGGAGTGCTCAGGAGGTCTTCGTCGTCGACGGCCAGCAGATCGAAGGCGATGAACATCGCAGGCGTCTCCGCGGCGAGCTTCGCCACTCGTGAGGCCGCGGGATGGATGCGCTGACTCAGCGCCTCCCAATCGAGTCGCTGCGCCCCCTCGTGTCCCGTGGCCACGACGATCTCTCCGTCGAGCAGGCACGGCCTCGGAAGCAGTCGCGGGATCGCCTCGACGAGCTCGGGGAAGTATCTCGTCAGCGGTTTCGCGCCGCGGGAGCCGATCTCGACGGTCTCGCCGTCCCAGGCGATCAGCCCGCGGAATCCGTCCCACTTGGGCTCGAACAGCAGCCCTCCGGCGGTCTTCGCGGGATCGGGGACGGATGCTGCCGCCTTCGCCAGCATCGGGGACGGGATCTCGTAGCGCATGGATCCATCCTGGCGTCGGTCGCGTCGTGGCAGAAGGGTGATTTCGCCCGTCAGGAGAAGAGGTCGTCGAGGGAGACGCGCATGCCGGCATCCTTGAGCGCCGTGCGGGCGGCATGCCATCCCGCCATGCCGTTGACGCCCGGGCCGGGCGGTGTCGACGCCGACGCGAGGTACACCCCGTGCATCGGAGTGCGCCAGGGCGCGATGCCGAGGACCGGGCGCCGCAGCGCCTGCGGGATCGTGAACGCCCCGCCGAGGATGTCGCCGCCGATCTCCGACGGGTTGACCGCCTCGCGCGACGACGCCGGCACCGAGTGGTGCGCGAGGATGAGGTCTCGGAATCCCGGTGCGAATCGCTCGACCTGACGCGTGATGAGTTCGGTGGCGTCGAGATCGGAGTCCTGGGGAACATGGATGTACGCCCACAGCACCGCCTTGCCCTCCGGCGCCCTGCTGGGGTCGAAGACCGAGGGCTGCACCGTCAGGACGTACGGTCGGTCGCTGATCCGTCCCCCGGCGACAGCGTTCTCACTCGCCCACGTCTCCGCGGCCGATCCACCGATGTGGACGGTGGGCGACTGGGCGACGTCGGGATTCGCCCAGGGAATCGGCCCGTCGAGAGCGAAATCCACCTTCGCAGCGGCGGGGCCGTATCGGTAGTTGCGGATCGCCCGCGCGTAGGCCGCGGGGATGTCCGGATGGGTGAGGGTGAGGCGGGGCGATGTGTTCAGCATCAGCAGATCACCACGGGCGGGGTCGCCCCAGTCGAGCGATCCCAGGTCGGTGACGTGGATGCCCGATTCGACGGATCCGCCATGGGCCTCGATATCGGCGACCATGCTGTCGGCGATGCGCTGCGCCCCGCCTCGCGGGTACATCCATCCGCCGGCGTGCGCCTGCGCGGCGAGCAGCAGCCCGGCTGCGGCACCGGCGAGCGAGGGGAGCGGGGTGTTCGCGTGCGCCAGGACACCGGCCATCAGCGCGGCGGCCTCTTCGGTGCGGAAGCTGCGCCGGGCGAGCGGCGTGCCCTGGTCGAGCATCCGCAGCGCGAACCGGAGAGCCGTGATCGGCTCGCGAGGCACCCTGAGCATCTGATTGCCGGTGAAGTCGACGACACCCTCGACGTGAGTGCTGAGCGGGCGCAGGAGCGACAGCCAGGCCCGCTCGTCGACGCCGAGCCCTGCCGCGGTGCGTTCGATGTCGCGCCATGCGATTCCGGCTCTGCCGCCGTCTAGCGGGTGCGCGTACGAGATGTCGGGGAGGATCCAGTCCACCCGTTCGGCGAGGCCGAACGCCTGGAAGAACGACGAGGAGAGCGCGGCCGGGTGCACGGCGGCGCAGACGTCGTGCCGGAAGCCCGAGAGGGTCGATTCTGTCGTGCGGACTCCGCCGCCGATCGTGTCGGCAGCTTCGAGCACGTGCACCTCGTAGCCGGCGCGCGCGAGGGACACAGCCGCCGCCAGGCCGTTCGGTCCGGAGCCGATGATCGTCGCGCGTGCCATTCGGCCAGTCTTCCATGCCCGGGCGTGAGATCCTTGAGGAAATGAATGAAGTTCAGGGCCCGACCCCCACAGGCAACTCCCGTCCGTACCGAACCCTCGCGGAGGCGCTCCGCGCGCATCGCATCGCCGAGGAGAACCACGAGTTCATCTCCGCGATCACCGACGCCGTCGGCATCTCCTCCTATATCGACCGCGGTCGCTACATCGAGGCGATCCGCCGCGGCGACGGCGCCCCGCTGCACATCGGCAAGACCTACACCAACGGCTTCACCGAGGACGAGACGATCGTCATCGGCTCGACGCCCCTGCGACTGCAGCCGAGCGAGGGACGCGCACCGTACTTCTACGTGACGCACCCGAGCGAGTTCCGCCCGATCGCGCCTGTCAAGGCGAAGAGAACGACGACCCCTCGTGTCGCGGCTGCGCCGAAGGCCGAGCGCGCGACCAAGACGGAAGAGCGCGACTACGGCGTGTGCGACGTCTGCTTCATGGTGAAGACGCCGGCCGGCGGCTGCGGCTGCGACTGACGTCCTCGTCGGCGCCGCGGTGGTGAGCGCTCAGGTGAAGGCGCTCATCCCCGTGATGTCGCGCCCGAGCAGCAGCGCCTGCACGCTCTCGGTGCCCTCATAGGTGTGGATCGCCTCGATGTCGGCCATGTGCTGCATCACACCGTTCTCGAGCAGGATGCCGTTGCCGCCGAGGAGGTCACGGGCGACGGATGCCACGCGTCGAGCTGCTCGCGTGTTGTGGAACTTCGCCAGCGAGGCCTGCGTGGGGCGAAGCTCACCCGCGGTCTCGAGGTCTGCGAGGCGACGGCAGTACAGCTGCATGGCCGTGAGGTCCTCGAGCATGTGCGTGAGGCGCTCCTGCACCATCTGGAACTTGGCGAGCGGCTTGCCGAACTGGATGCGCTGGGTCGAGTAGGCCAGCGCCGCCTCGTAGCAGGCCGTCGCGTGGCCGAGGGCCGACCACGCGACCCCTGAGCGGGTGGCGTAGAGGACGACCGACGCGTCCTTGAAGCTCTTGGTGCCAGGGAGCACGGAGTCGAGCGGCACCCGGACGTCGTCGAGCACGATGTGAGCCTGGTGGATCGCCCTCAGCGAGGCCTTGCCGCGGATCGGGGTCCCTGTGTATCCGGGGGTGTCCTGTTCGACGAGGAAGCACCGGACCGCACCGTGTTCGGGCGCCGTCTCGTCGTCGACGCGGGCCCACACGAAAGTGATGCCGCCCGAGGCGCCGTTGCCGATCCACTTCTTCGCGCCGCGGATGACCCACTCGTCGCCGTCGCGGCGGGCCACGGTCTCCAGCGATACCGAATCAGACCCGTGGTCGGGCTCGGTGAGGGCGAAGGATCCGAAGACCGAGCCGTCGGCCAGAGCCGTGAGCCACTTCTCCTGCTGAGCGGGGGATCCGAAGAGCGCCAGGGTGCGCAGCGCGAGCCCGCCTTGGACGGCGAGCACGGTGCCGAGCGACCCGTCGCCGCGCGAGATCTCCATGTTCACGAGCCCGGCAGCGAGGGGAGAGAGCCGGGTGAGGGCAGGATGCTCGATGCCATCGACGACGAGATCCATCTCGCCCATTCGGCGCGCGGCCTCGAGTGGATACTCCGCGCGATCCCAGGCGTCCGCCATCTGAGGCCCGACCTCGTCGATGTAGGCCTTGGCGCGATCCCAGGCCGACCGGTCGGCGTCGGGGATGTCGGCGAAGACGGCGTAGTAATCGCTGTCCTGTCGCCCGGTGATGTCGTACGACGAGACGCGCTCGCCGGGCAGGGGAGAGGCTGCGGTGCTCATGGTGACTCCTTCGTGACACCAAGTATCGTACGCTCTGAAACTCGGTTTCACGACTCCGGTGGAGAGAGTCCTGGTTCAGTCGAGTTGAGAGCGCAGGCGCCGGGTGACCTCGGCGATCGGCATCGAGCGAGGGAACACGGCGACGACCACGTCATCCGGAGCCTCGGAGACCGCGTCGGAAGGCACCCCGTAGCGGCGGCGGACGTCGGCGAGCGCCGTCTGCAGCGTCGAGAGCGGCACCTTCTTCTTGCCGCGCAGCAGCTGCCGCAGCACATGGTTGTGCACGGCGGTGACGAGGGCGGAGAACCCGACGGCATCGAGAGGATCGATCCCGGGGAGCGAGCTGCGCAGATAGTCGTCGAACAGCCGCTCGTAGCGGAACACCGTGATGATCTCGCGCTCACGGAGCACCGGCACCTGGCGGACGATCTGATAGCGGCGACGCGCGAGTTCGGGATCGTGCGCGAAGTGGGCGAAGACCGACTCGGATGCCGCGCAGACCGCACGCCAGGGATCGTCATGCCCTTCCGCGAGGAAGGTCCGCAACTGGTCGAGCAGCACCTCATGGTCCGCGAAGACCACATCCTCTTTGCCGCCGAACTGGCGGAAGAAGGTCGAGCGTGAGACGCCTGCGGCCTTCGCGATCTGCTCGACGGAGGTCTGGTCGAAGCCCTGTGACGCGAAGAGCTCGAGTGCAGCGGCCACGACGCCGGTGCGCAGTTCTGCGGATTCGTGCATGGAATGAGCCTAGACCTGTCGATGTCGTCGACGATCATGGGCGGCCGCCGTAGGGCGTGAGGCCGTGGCGACCGGACGGAGGCGTGGCCGTCTATGCCGTCGGACGGACGCCGCTGACGCGGTTCCAGATCTCCACCCGGTGGGTGAAGTCGGCGAGGGCCTCGGATTCCGCGTCGAAGGCGCGGAGCGAACCGGCGATGGGTTGTGCGCGTTCGTCTTGGATCCAGGTCTGGAAACCGTTCCTGCCGAAGGTCAGGACGATGACGTTCGGCTTGCCGCGCGGGTCCTCGAAGAGCGAGTACCCGGCATGGCCGCGTGCGCGGAGGTCGGCGAGCACGGTGTCACGGTTCATGCCAGTCCTCCAGGGACGCTCAGTTCGCGCACGACTCCGAGTCGCAGATAGAACGAGAGCGGTAGGGGCAGCACGAGCTGGGTGGCGCCGCCGGGTTCGCCGAATGCGGGAGCCACCCTGCCGCTGTAGATGGGCTCGTCCCAGCGGTAGTAGCCGATGTCCACGAGATCATCCAGGTCGCGGCGAAGCGCGGCATCGCCGGATCGCTCGTATGCGGCACGGACGTGTACGCAATCGCCGAGGACGATGAACTGGTGGTACGCCGACGGATTCTCGACCCAGGGGAGCGAGCGCTCAGGATACGCAGCGGGCTGCCCGTTCTCGACGAGGTAGACGTAGCGGGTGTTCACGGGGCCGTACATGTCCCAGACCTCCGCGCCGGCCGGCACGGGCTCGCGAGTGAGGGCGCGGCCGTCGGGGCCGATCCAGACCTCGGTCATGCGGAGTCCCCGATCCGGCGCACAGCGGTGGAATCCGCTGCCTTGTGCGACCGTGCCATCCGCAGGAACTGGTCGAGAGCCTCGGCTTCGGAGGAGAAGCGCGACGGGCCGAAGAACCGGTCGCCGCGCTCGTCGGTGTCCCACACGATCCACTCATCGCCGTCGCGATCGATCCATGCCGACCGTTCGCGACGGCCGGTGCGCCCGAACCAGTTCGCGGTGGCGGTGAGCTGTTCGTCCTGGATGATGCGCTGTGCGTCGGCGGCGGTGAGGTTCGTCATGGGATCTCCTTTAGCAGGCCCAGCGCGATGAGCTGCTCGGCGGTGAGCGGAAGCTGCACCTGGGAGCCGCCACCCGGCGAGCCGAATCCGGGCGCGATGTCTCCCTGGTACCCCTGTGAACCGAGGTATTCGGGCTTGAGACCGCCCGCCAGGAGTTCGTCCTTGACGTGCTGAGGGGCGCTGTCGAACGCACCACGCAGATCGGACAGATCGCCGACGACCTCGTAGCGGTGGTAATGCGCGGGATTCTCGACGTAGGGCAGGGAACGCTGGTCGTACGTGTACGGCCCGTCATCCGGCACCGGTGAGGTGTATCGACCGTCGGGGGGACCGTAGCGGTCGAGCACGTCACCGGGCTGCGGCGTGTGCGGCTGTCGGATCGGATTGTCGTTGGCATCCAGCACGTACCCGCCGCCGGGCACCTGGCTCCAGTCGATGCTCCCATCCGGCTGAAGGACCTCAGGCCCCTTGGGGATCTGCACGTCGGGTGGGAGCGTGCCGGTGTCGGCGAAGTCGTCGGCGTACTGCGGGTAGTTGCGCTCGAGATATGTCTGGAGCTGCTCGTCGGTGAGCATGCTCTGGTCGCGCACGCTGGGACCGGGCGAGGCGGGCCCGTCCGGCGTCGTGCCGTCGGGCGGGGTGTGGGGAGGTGTGCCGTTCGGGCTGTGCGGTGCTCCGGGACCGGAGGGAGCGTTTCCGCCGCCCGGACCGCGCGAGAAGAGGTCTCCGAGGCGCTGGAAGAGCGCCTTGAGTTCGTCCAGGTGCTTGGCGAGAGCCGTGACGGCGTCGACGAGCTTGAGCACCGTGCCGGAGATCCGGGCGGTCATCGCCGAGACCCGGCTCGTCGCCTGCGCGATGACGTACGGGGTTGCAGTGCCGAGTGAGATCACCAGCGTGCTCGCATAGGAGATCAGCGAGCCCACGAGCTGCGAGAGCGTGTCGCGCACGAGCTCATGGACGACCTGGACGAGCATGGATGCCGCTTCCATGCCGGTCTTCATGCCGCCCGCCCACGCGCCCGCGGCGGAGATATGAGCGGCGACGTCCGCCTGGAGTCGGAGGTACGCGGCGATCGCCTCGCCCGACATCGAGCTCACGTCGGCGAGTCGGGAATCGAGGGTCTCACCCGCCTGCTGCAGATGCTGGGCGATGTTGCCCCACGTCGCGGCGAATCCGGCGACTTCACCTGCGTCGCCGGTCAGGTCGTTGAGCCAGCCTTTGAGCGGCTCGAGATGGTCCATGAGCCAGCCCAGACCCGCCGCGATCAGCGATCCGAGCGGATCCATCGCCGTCGCGACGGTGTTCGCCAGGGCGGAGAACGATGCGAGGCCTCCGGCCACCCAGTCTCCGCTCTCGATGGCGTTGACGAGCTCATAGCCGTCCTCGAGCAGCCCTGCGCCGCTGAACGGCGTCGTCGGATCGATCGGTCCGGCCACCAGCGGGTTCGGCGGCGTCATCGGACGCCGCCCTCGACCGATGCCATCAGACCGCTGATCGTGTCGAGCTGTCGCTGCTCGCCCTCATCGAAGTCATCGGCGAGACCTTTGAGCTGTTCCTCGGACTGCTCGAGCATGGTCGCCGCGGCGGAGATCGTGCCGATGGCGATCGACGAGACGAGTTGCGCAGGCGGAACCAGGAATGCGCACATCACCCCGAACGCCCCGCCGCCGACGTTCATCGACCCGGCGGCGTTCTCGGCGAGCCTGACATCCGACGCGATCTGGCCGACGCGCTGCGCGTGCCTGCGCACCGTCTCGGTGTCTACCGCGATCAGCTCCGCCATCAGCGGTACTCGATCCGTGGCTGGCCGTCCTGACTCGGGTCGGGGAGCTGAGCGATCTCTTCACGCAGGTGCTCGACGGCTGCGTCGTCCGCGCCGAACGCCTCGGCGGCGATCTCGACGGCCTTCGCGCCGGCCGCGCGCTGCGCATCTCCGGCGAGGGAGACGATCAGAGCGCCCAGCGCTGCGGGGGATCGGTCGTATGCGGCATCCGTGAGCGTGACCTCGGCGAGCCGACCGGAGGAATCCACCGTGACCGCGACATCACGGCCAGGCGACGTCGCCCGCTCACGCACGGCAGCGATGTCGTCGCGCACCTGCTCGGCCTGTGCCGCGCGGCGCTCTGCGTCTCTGACCTGCTGCTCGATGCGGGCCCGTGTGGCGATCGGATCCGACCAGTCGAACGTGTCCGTCATTGTCTCCCCCTGATTCAACGCACAAGAATGCTACCGGACGACATCGGCTCGTCGCCCGCGCTCTGCGGACGTAGGGGCGCTCAGGCGGCGGTAGTAGGCTGGGGGATTGATCGATGTCTCGACATCGAGAGAATTCCAGGCCGCAGCCCAGTGAAGGAAGCACAGTGGATCTGTACGAGTACCAGGCACGAGACGTTTTCGAGAAGTACGGAGTGCCGGTCCTCGCCGGCATCGTCGCCGACACCCCTGAGGAGGTGAAGGCAGCCGCTGAGAAGATCGGCGGCGTCGTCGTCGTCAAGGCCCAGGTCAAGACCGGTGGTCGTGGCAAGGCCGGCGGCGTCAAGGTCGCCAAGACCCCCGACGAGGCGTACGAGGCGGCCAAGGCCATCCTCGGTCTCGACATCAAGGGCCACATCGTCAAGCGCGTCATGGTCGCGCAGGGTGCCCGCATCGCTGAGGAGTTCTACTTCTCCGTGCTGCTCGACCGTGCCAACCGCTCGTACCTGAGCCTCTGCTCGGTCGAGGGCGGCATGGAGATCGAGGAGCTCGCGGTCGAGCGTCCCGAGGCGCTCGCGCGCGTCGAGGTCAACCCGCTGACCGGCATCGACAAGGAGAAGGCCGTCGAGATCGCTCGCGCCGCCAACTTCCCGGAGGACCTCATCGAGAAGGTCTCCGACGTGTTCGTCAAGCTCTTCGACGTCTACAAGGGCGAGGACGCGACTCTCGTCGAGGTCAACCCGCTGGTCCGCACCGAAGAGGGCGACATCATCGCCCTCGACGGCAAGGTCACGCTCGACGACAACGCCTCCGAGATCCGCCACCCCGAGCACGAGGCGCTCGAAGACAAGGACGCAGCGGACCCGCTCGAGGCGAAGGCCAAGAAGAGCGGTCTGAACTACGTCAAGCTCGACGGCGAGGTCGGCATCATCGGCAACGGCGCAGGTCTCGTCATGTCGACGCTCGACGTGGTCGCCTACGCCGGCGAGAACCACAACGGCGTCAAGCCCGCGAACTTCCTCGACATCGGCGGCGGCGCCTCGGCAGAGGTCATGGCCGCAGGCCTCGACGTCATCCTGGGTGACCCGCAGGTCAAGAGCGTGTTCGTCAATGTCTTCGGCGGCATCACGGCGTGCGACGCCGTCGCCAACGGCATCAAGGGCGCACTCGAGACGCTCGGCTCCACGGCGTCCAAGCCGCTGGTCGTGCGCCTCGACGGCAACCGCGTCGACGAGGGTCGTGCGATCCTCGCCGAGTACGCGCACCCGCTCGTCACGCTCGCCAGCACCATGGACGAAGGCGCCGACAAGGCCGCCGAACTCGCCAACGCCTGATCGCAGAGAGACACAAGGACTAGAGAAATGTCGATCTACCTCAACAAGGATTCCAAGGTCATCGTCCAGGGCATCACCGGCGGCGAGGGCACCAAGCACACGGCGCTCATGCTGAAGGCCGGCACCCAGGTCGTCGGCGGCGTGAACGCACGCAAGGCCGGCACCACGGTCGCGCACACCGACAAGGACGGCAACGCCGTCGAGCTCCCCGTCTTCGGCTCGGTCGCCGAGGCCATGAAGGAGACCGGCGCAGATGTGTCGATCGCCTTCGTGCCCGGCGCCTTCACCAAGGACGCGATGATCGAGGCCATCGATGCCGAGATCCCGCTGCTCGTCGTGATCACCGAGGGTGTCCCCGTCGGCGACTCGGCAGAGGCCTGGGCTTACGCCCAGAGCAAGGGCAACACGACTCGCATCATCGGACCGAACTGCCCCGGGATCATCACCCCCGGTGAGGCGCTCGTCGGCATCACGCCGGCGAACATCACCGGAAAGGGACCGATCGGGCTCGTGTCGAAGTCGGGCACCCTGACGTACCAGATGATGTTCGAGCTGCGCGACCTGGGCTTCTCGACGGCCATCGGCATCGGCGGCGACCCCGTCATCGGCACGACGCACATCGACGCGCTCGCCGCGTTCGAGGCCGACCCCGATACCAAGGCGATCGTGATGATCGGTGAGATCGGCGGCGACGCCGAAGAGCGCGCGGCCGACTACATCAAGGCGCACGTCACCAAGCCGGTCGTCGGCTACGTCGCGGGCTTCACGGCTCCCGAGGGCAAGACCATGGGCCACGCCGGCGCGATCGTGTCGGGCTCCGCGGGCACCGCCCAGGCGAAGAAGGAGGCCCTCGAGGCCGCGGGGGTCAAGGTCGGCAAGACGCCGTCCGAGACGGCCGCACTCATGCGTGAGATCGTCGAGTCGCTCTAAGCGCTAGACTGTAGGAGAAGGCCCTGGACTCCACTCCGGGGCCTTCTTCTATGCCCGGACGCTTTCGACACGCCAGGTGCGTAGGGACGACGAAGGACGGATGCCGCAGCATCCGCCCTTCGTGTTGTTCGTCGTCGCTCAGGCGACGCCGAAGAGCGCCTCGATGGGACCTCGGGCGAAGAAGATCACGAAGCCGACGGCGACGATCCACAGCAGCGGGCTGATCTTGCGGGCCTTGCCGGAGAACGCCTGGATGAGCACCCAGCTGACGAAGCCGGCGCCGATTCCGTTGGCGATCGAGTAGGTCAGCGGCATCACGGTCACGGTCAGGAACACGGGCAGCAGCACGTCGAACTCCGTGAGGTCGATGTACTTGATCTGCGCCATCATCATCGCGCCGACGATCACGAGCGCGGCGGCCGCGATCTCGGTCGGGACGATCGAGGTGAGCGGCGTGAGGAACATCGCGAGCAGGAACATGCCACCCGTGATCAGGTTGGCGAATCCGGTGCGCGCACCCTCGCCGATACCCGCTCCGGACTCGATGAACACGGTGCTCGACGACGAGGACGTACCACCACCGACGATCGCGCCGACACCTTCGACGACCAGCGCCGACTTGATGCGCGGGAAGTCGCCGTTCTCGTTCGCGAGGTCGGCCTCCTTGGCGAGACCGGTCATGGTGCCCATGGCGTCGAAGAAGTTCGAGAAGACGAGGGTGAAGACGATCATCACGATCGCGACGAGGCTCACCTTGCTGAAGTCGAAGCTGAAGTCGACCGCGCCGACCAGGCTCAGGTCGGGCAGACCGAACGGCGATCCCGTGAGAGTCGGAACCGTGAGCCCCCAGCCGCCCGCGTTGTCGTCGGATGCGGCTCCGAGATGCCAGATCGCCTCGACGATCACCGCGAGGACGGTGCCGGTGACGAGGCCGATGAGCAGCCCGCCCTTGACCTTGCGCGCGACCAGGATGCCGGTGACGATGAGCGTGACGATGAACAGCACGGTGGGCACGGTCGCGACCGATCCGCCGACGCCGAGACCGACCGGCGGAGAAGCGCTGCCGGTCGCGGTGACGAAGCCGGAGTTCACGAACCCGATGAAGGCGATGAACAGGCCGATTCCGACCGTGATCGCGATCTTCAGCTGGAACGGAACCGCGTCGAAGATCATCTTGCGCAGGCCGGTCGCCGCGAGAAGCACGATGACGAGACCGTTGATCATCACGAGAGCCATCGCCTCGGGCCAGGTGACCTGACCGACGACCGAGAAGGCCACGAAGGCGTTGATGCCGAGGCCGGCGGCGAAGCCGAACGGCAGGCGGGTGATGAGACCGAACAGGATCGTCATGATGCCGGCGGTCAACGCGGTGGCGGCGCCGACGGCGCTGAAATCGAGCGTGTCGCCGGCGACGTCGGCCGAGCCGGACAGGATGATCGGGTTGAGGATCACGATGTAGGCCATCGTGACGAAGGTCACCAGGCCCCCTCGGATCTCGGTGCCGATCGTGGATCCGCGCTTGCTGATCTCGAAGAAGCGGTCGAGGGCGTTCTTGGGTTGGGCCTCTGAGCGGGTGGGGGACGGGGCAGTTGTCATCGGGAAACCTCCGCTGGAGACGATATCGTGTCGCCCGAGTCGCGCGCGCCCACAGGCGACGACAGGGTTCTCGTCGTAGTCTCGATTCGATATGCAACGCCTCCTCGTCGCGCTCCTCGCCGCCTTCGATGCCGCAATCGCTGCGGCGGTCGGTCTCGTGGTCCTGCTGGCGCCGCTCACCCTGCTCTGGACGCTCTCGTTCGGCGTCACGGCCGACTGGGGAGCGCTCTGGCCGCTCACCGGCACCCTGTGGCAGTTCGGCCACGGCGTGCCGCTGAGCATCGACGTATCGACCGAGGTGCTCCGCACGACGGGCATCGCACCGGCGGCCGCCGCCTTCACGCTCTCGGTGACACCGCTCGCGTTCCTGATCTTCACGCTGCTCTTCGCAGCCCGCTCCGGCACCCGCGCCGCGCGCGCGGGGGCCTGGCTCCTCGGCTCGCTCTCCGGCTCCCTCACGTTCGCGGCGATCGCGACCGGAGTCGCACTGACCGCCCATCTCGGAGCCGTCGAGACGCCCGTCGTCGAGGCGATCCTGCTTCCGACAGCCGTCTATCTCGTGGGCGCCGTGTGCGGTGCCGTCCGCATCGCCTGGGAGGACGGTGACGGCGGCTTCCTCGACCGGATCCACGACGTCGTCGACTCGTGGGGCGATTGGGGGCCGGTTCCGAGTGCGGCCGTGCGCGGAGCGGCCTTCGCCGTCGTGGGGACCACTGCAGTCTCCGCAGTTGCTGTCGCCGTGCTCACGGCGGCACGAGGCGGCGAGATGGTGGCTCTCTTCCAGGCGGCGCGGGTCGATGCGCTCGGCGCCGGAGTCATCACTCTCGGGCATCTCGCGTATCTGCCCACCATCATCGTCTGGGCGGCCTCCTGGCTCGCCGGACCCGGATTCGCCGTGGGGGTCGGCACAGCGGTGTCCCCGGCGGGCACCCAGCTCGGCGTGGTCCCCGGAATCCCCGTGCTCGGGCTGCTTCCCGAGAGCACGTCGATCTGGATGCTCATCGTCATCATCCTCCCGATCGGTGCCGGTGCCTTCGCCGGATGGGCGGTCCGGTCCCGCCTCGTCTGGGAGGGCACGCCGCTCGGTCTCGCCCCGCGTGCGACGATCGCCCTCGGAATCGGCGTGCTGACCGCCGCTGTCGCCGCGATCGCCGCCCTGTTCGCCGGAGGGTCGATGGGTCCGGGGCGGCTCTCCGAAGCCGGCCCTGCCCCGCTGCCGTTCGCTCTCGCGCTGGGAGGAGAGGTCCTGCTCGGCGCAGCGATCCTGCTCCTGTCGCCCCGCAATCGCGATGAGCTCGCGGAAGAGCGCACCGACCGCTGGGTCGCCGAGATGACGGCATCCGATGCGGTGTCGAACGCACGCACGGATCCCAGCGACGGAACGGTCGGCTGGCCGGACGGACCGTCGACCTACGACACGGCGCCGCTGGATGACGCGGGCGGATTCCGGCTCCCGCGGCGCGATCCGCGCGATCCCGTCGGCTGACATGCGGCTCGGGGCCTCCCATCGGCCCCGGTAGACTGGGCGCGTGCTCACGGTCGCCGTTCTCATCTCGGGCACCGGCTCGAACCTTCGCGCCCTCCTCGAGGCTGCTCGCCACCCCGATTTCCCTGCGCGGGTGGTGGTCGTCGGCGCCGACCGCGAAGCCGACGGCCTGGCCCACGCCGAGGAGTTCGGCATCCCGAGCTTCACGGTTCCGTGGCACGAGCACGAATCGCGCGAAGCCTGGGGCGAGGAGCTCGGCCGCCAGCTCGCCGTCTGGAACGCAGATCTCGTCGTGCTCAGCGGCCTGATGCGTCTGCTTCCTGCCGCCCTCGTCGCCGACCTCTCGCCACGACTGATCAACACGCATCCCGCATACCTGCCCGAGTTCCCCGGCGCACACGGAGTGCGCGACGCGCTCGCCGCGGGCGTCTCGGAGACCGGCGCGAGCGTGATCGTCGTCGACGACGGCGTCGACACCGGCCCGATCCTCGCGCAGGAGCGCGTGCCGGTCGTCGCCGGTGACACCGAGCACAGCCTCCACGAGCGCATCAAGCCCGTCGAGCGCCGACTTCTCATCGACGTGGTGCGCCGCATCGCGACCGGTGAGCTCTCGCTGACCTCAGCATCCTGAACCGATCCACGCACGCCCCCCTCGCACGAAGGAGCCCATCATGGCCGGCCCCCGCCACGACCACTCGCTGTACCGCGATCGCGACACCGTCCCGGTTCGCCGCGCACTCGTCTCGGTGAGCGACAAGTCCGGTCTGCTCGATCTCGCCGCCTCTCTCGCCGGCGCGGGCGTGCAGATCGTCTCGACCGGCTCGACGGCCTCCACGATCCGCGAGGCGGGCTTCGAGGTCACCGACGTCGCCGCCGTCACGGGAGTCGCCGAGATGCTCGACGGCCGCGTGAAGACGCTGCACCCGAAGATCCACGGCGGTCTGCTCGCGGACCTGCGCCTCGAGGATCACGAACGTCAGCTCGCGGATCTCGACATCGCACCGTTCGAGCTCGTCGTCGTGAACCTGTATCCCTTCGTCGAGACGGTCGCCTCCGGTGCTGAGGGCGACGACGTGGTCGAGCAGATCGACATCGGCGGCCCCGCTATGGTGCGCGCCGCGGCCAAGAACCACGCGAACGTCGCGATCGTCGTCTCGCCGCAGTCGTACCCGGGCATCATCAGCGCCATCGAGAACGGCGGCACCACGCTGACGCAGCGCCGCGAGCTCGCGGCCCGCGCCTTCGCCCACACCGCCGCCTACGACACCGCGGTGGCCTCATGGTTCGCGGAGGGCACGCTCGGCGAGGGCGAGGACCTGCCGACGCACCTCACGATCCAGGCCGAGCTGCTGGCGACGCTGCGCTACGGCGAGAACTCGCACCAGCGCGGCGCGATCTACACCCGTGTCGGCGGCCACGGCATCGCCCAGGCGACGCAGCTGCAGGGCAAGGAGATGTCGTACAACAACTACGTCGACGCGGATGCCGCGCTGCGCGCCGCCTACGACATGGTGAAGCCGGCCGTCGCGATCATCAAGCACGCGAACCCGTGCGGCATCGCCACGACCGCCCCGAACGCCCTCGACCCGATCGCGAGCGCGCACATCCGCGCCCACGAGTGCGACCCGGTGTCGGCCTACGGGGGAGTGATCGCCGCGAACGGCACCGTCACCCTCAAGATGGCCGAGAATCTGAAGGACATCTTCACCGAGGTCATCGTCGCGCCGTCGTTCGAACCCGCAGCCCTCGAGGTGTTCAAGGCGAAGAAGAACCTGCGTCTGCTGCAGCTGCCGGAGGACTGGCAGCAGGAGCGCATGGATGTGCGCCTCGTCTCGGGCGGACTTCTGCTGCAGGATGCCGATCGCTTCCCCGACGACATCGTCTCGGTCGCCAAGAACTGGGAGCTCGTCTCGGGCGAGCGCCCCAGCGACGAGGAGATGGAGAACCTCATCTTCGCGTGGAAGGCGTGCCGCGCCGTCAAGTCGAACGCGATCGTGCTCGCGAAGGACAACGCCACGGTCGGCGTCGGCATGGGGCAGGTCAACCGTGTCGACTCGTGCCGCCTCGCGGTCGAGCGAGCCGGTGATCGTGCAGCCGGTTCTGTCGCTGCCTCCGATGCCTTCTTCCCGTTCGCCGACGGTGCGCAGGTGCTCATCGATGCGGGCGTCACCGCGATCGTGCAGCCCGGTGGCTCGGTGCGCGATGAAGAGGTCGTCGACGCCGCACGCAAGGCCGGCGTCACGATGTTCTTCACCGGGGAGCGTCACTTCTTCCACTGAGTGCGGCGGCCCTGAGGCCCAGGCACATCCGAGACCCCTCGCGCCGATGCAGGTGCGAGGGGTCTCGTCGTCGGATGATGCGGCCGATCCCGATGTCCACCGTGATGTCCGATTTCCGCCAGTCGATGTCAGAGGGCGGTGGCAGAGTGGAGGCATGAGCTTCCCCGTGACCGACTTCGATGAGCGATACCGTGCGATCAGCGCGCGCGACACCCGCTTCGACGGGCAGTTCGTGACCGCCGTGCGCTCTACCGGGATCTACTGCCGTCCGAGCTGCCCCGCGCGCACGCCCAAGCCGCAGAACGTCACCTTCTATCCCACCAGCGCAGCGGCGCACGAGGCGGGCTTTCGGGCGTGCAAGCGCTGTCTGCCCGAAGCTGCCCCGGGCTCGCCTGCGTGGGACCTGCGCAGTGACGTCGCGGCGCGGGCGATGCGTCTCATCGCCTCGGGCGTCGTCGAGCGCGAGGGAGTGTCGGGCCTCGCCGTGCGTCTCGGCTATTCGACACGGCACCTGACCCGACTGCTCTCGACCGAGCTGGGGGCAGGTCCGCTCGCCCTCGCGCGGGCGCATCGCGCGCACACGGCGCGCATGCTGCTGGTGGGCACGGACATGCAGATCTCGGATGTGGCTTTCTCGGCCGGTTTCGCGAGCATTCGGCAGTGCAACGACACGATCCGCGAGGTGTTCACTCTGACTCCGGGCGAGCTCAGGGCTCGACGGAAGACCCCGGCGTCCGCTGCTCCCGGTGCGATCGACCTCGTCCTCCCGTACCGCGGGCCGCTCGATGCGTCCGGAATCTTCCAGTGGATGGCTGCGCGTGCGGTATCGGGGGTCGAAGAGGCCGCGACCACATCTTTCTCTCGGCACCTGCGTATGGCGGGCGGGCCCGCGTGGTTCGAAGTGCATCAGGACTCGACGCAGCGACTGCACCTTCGGGCGCGCGTCGCTCAGCTCGGCGACCTCGCTCCGCTGGTGTCGACCGTGCGACGGATCTTCGACCTCGACGCCGACCCTCTCGCGGTCGACGAGGCGCTGAGCGCCCACCCCGAGATCGCTCCGCTGGTCGCGCGCACTCCGGGCATCCGCGTGCCGGGCTCGGCGGATCCGCACGAGATGCTGATCCGTGCCATGGTCGGTCAGCAGATCACCGTCGTCGCCGCGCGCACTGCCCTCACCGCGCTCGCCGACGCGCTGGGGGAGCGCACGGAGCAGGGGCTGCTCTTCCCGACGATGGCGGCGATCGCCGAGCACGGGGCCTCGGTGCTGCGCGGACCGGCCGCCCGCATCAGGGCGATCGTCGGCGCAGCCACGGCCCTCGCCGACGGCAGCCTCGCTCTCACGGTCGGCGACGACGGAGTCGAGCAGCGCGCTGCCCTGCTCGCGATGCCCGGCATCGGCCCCTGGACGGCCGACTACGTGCGGATGCGGGTGCTGGGCGACCCCGACGTGCTGCTCCCCGGCGACGTCGCACTTCGTGCGGGGGCCGCCGCGTCCGGACTGCCGGCGGATCCGCTGCCGCTGGTCGCGTGGGCCGAGCGGGCTGCCCCGTGGCGCAGTTATCTCAGTGCTCACCTCTGGCGAGCAGCGCCCGCACGTCCGGTTCGACGGCCGAGCGCGAGACAGACCACCGCCCTTGTGAAGGAGACCTCATGAACGCCATCATCCAGACCGTCGAGACGCTCGACGGACCGTTCACCATCCTCGCCGACGACCGTCAGCGGGTGCTCGCCTCTGGATGGACGGCCGACCAGGCGACGATCCTCGCACGGCTCGCCGTCCCGGTGCGGCCGACGGAGGTGCGCGAGGGCGAGACGGATGCGGCTGCCGCTGCGCTCTCGTTCTATGCCGGGGACCTCTCGGCGATCGACGCGGTCGCCGTGAAGCAGACGGGCACGGCGCTCCAGCTCACCGGATGGTCGGCGCTGAGGTCGATCGAGCCGGGGGAGCCGCTGACCTACACCTCGTTCGCAGCGCGGCTCGGCAACCCCCGTGCGGTGCGCGCCGCGGCATCGATCTGCGCCCGCAACGCCCCCGCGCTGTTCGTGCCCTGCCACCGTGTGCTGCGATCGGATGGCACCCTCGGCGGGTTCGCCTGGGGTCTCGACGTCAAGGCGAGCCTGCTGGAGCGAGAAGCCGCGCGGGCATGAATCGGGAATCTCTCTTGTGCTCAGCTTGTTCACAGGAATAGGCTGGTGGGCTGTCGCACCGACCGGGACGACATAGCCGAGCCCCTGAGGAGGACACCATGACATCGATCGCCGCTGTGCAGATCGCCGCTCTCGGCTCGACCCCGGTGCGCCCGCTCCGCTAGAGCCACTTTCCGACACGCACGACCACCGGATGCCGGACTCCGAGAGTCCTTCGCTGCGTCTGCCGCCTTCAGCAACCGCTTCCCCATACGAAACTCGTCTGAGAGACATGTCTTCCTCGCCTTCATCGCAGAACGCCTCCCCTTCCTCCTCCCTTTCCACACCGGCCGCACTGTGGCGCCTGAAGCCTTTCGTCAAGCCCGTCATCTGGCGGCTCGCGGGAGGCGCCGCGAGCGCGCTCGTCGCCGCGATCATCGCACTGATGATTCCGATCGTCCTCGAGCAGATCATCCGCGGTCCTGTGCGGACGGGCGCGATCGATGCGATCGCCTGGGGTGCGCTCGCGGTCTTCGGCCTCGCGCTGGGTGAGGCGCTCATGGTCTGGCTGCGCCGCCAGTTCGTGCTCAACCCCGCAACACAGGTCGAGTACAAGATGCGCACCGAGCTCTACTCGCGCCTGCAGACGCTGCCGGTCTCCTTCCATGACCGCTGGCAGTCGGGGCAGCTGCTGAGCCGGATGATGCAGGACATCGGCCTGATCCGCCGGTGGCTGGCCTTCGGCCTCGTCCTGCTGGTGGTCAACGTCCTGACCATCATCATCGGATCCGTGCTCCTGTTCCGCTGGCACTGGCTGCTGGGAGTGATCTTCATCGTCACCGCCATTCCGCTCTGGATCCGCGGCTACCTCTTCGAGAAGCGTTACGGCGCGCTCACTCGCCGCAGCCAGGACCAGGCCGGCGACCTCGCCACCAGCGTCGAGGAGAGCGTGCACGGCATCCGCGTGCTCAAGGCGTTCGGTCGGGGCAAGCACGCTCTGAGCCGCTTCAGCCGCCAGGCCGAGACGCTGCGTGAGACCGAGATGAGCAAGGCCGGCGCGATCGCGTCGATCTGGTTCTGGCTCGATCTCATGCCGCAGATCGCGTTCGGGCTGAGCTTGATGTCCGGCATCTGGCTGATCTCGCAGGGACAGATCGACGAGGCTCAGCTGTTCGCGTTCTTCGCCATGGCCGTCGTGCTGCGCTGGCCGATCGAATCGATCGGGTTCCTGTTCTCGTTCATGCTCGACGCCCGCACGGCGACCGATCGCGTGTTCGACATCTACTCCGAGACGAACAGCATCACCGACCCCGAGAACCCCGTGCACATCGCGGAACCCCGTGGCGAGCTCGCATTCGACAAGGCGCACTTCCGGTACCAGGACGCGGGCGCGAACGAGCGCGATCTGCTCGACGGCATCGATCTCGTGCTGCGCCCGGGCGAGACCATGGCGCTCGTGGGGCTGACCGGCAGCGGCAAGACCACCCTGACCACCCTGCCCACGCGCCTCTACGACGTCACCGGCGGGCGCGTGACGCTCGACGGCGTCGACGTGCGCGACCTGCCGCTCGCCGAGCTGCGTCAGCACATCGCGATGGCGTTCGAGGACGCCACGCTGTTCTCGGCCACCGTGCGCGAGAACGTCCTGCTCGGACGGGCCGATCTCGACGTGCACAGCGACGAGGCCGAACGAGTGCTGCGCGAAGCGCTCGACGTGGCACAGGCCTCTTTCGTGGACTCGCTCCCCGAGGGGGTCGAAACCGTCATCGGCGAGGAAGGGTTGAGCCTGTCCGGCGGACAGCGTCAGCGTCTCGCACTGGCCAGGGCGGTCGCCGCCAAGCCGAAGGTGCTCGTGCTCGATGACCCGTTGTCGGCGCTCGACGTCGACACCGAGGCTCTCGTCGAAGAGGCGCTGCGGCACGTGCTGGCCGATACGACCGCCATGATCGTGGCGCACAGGCCCTCGACCGTGGCTCTGGCCGACCGGGTCGCGCTGCTCGAATCGGGCCGAGTCACCGCCGTCGGGACGCACAGCGAGCTGCTGAAGACGAGTCGTCACTACCGCCACGTCATCTCCAGCCTCGAGGCTGAGGAGGCGGCGCGCACCGGCGCGATCCCGATCATCCGCGATGAGGAAGACGAGATCGACGCCGTCGTGCAGGACGGGATCCGCCAGGACGCCGCCGACGAAGACATCATCACCGAGAAGGAGGTGCAGCGATGAGCTCCGCGATCACCGGAACCCAGGACGAAGACCGCTCCAGCTACACCAAGGAGGAGAGCCGGGCCATCCGTCGCCGGTCGCTCCGACTGCTGGGATCGCTCGTGCGTCCGCTGAAGCCGCAGATCACTCTGGCGGCCATCGTTCTCGTCATCTCGACGGCGCTCCAGGTCGCGGGACCGATCCTCATCAGCATCGGTCTCGACCGTGCCCTGCCCGCTGTGCTCGAGCGCGCCGATTGGATGCCGACCTTCATGATCGGCGGGATCTACCTTCTCGCCGGCGCCGTCGCGGCGGCGATGATCGCCTGGTACGTGATCATCGCGGCCAAGCTCACGCAGGCAGTGCTGCTCGACCTCCGCAAGCGGATCTTCCTGCACACCCAGCGCCTCAGCCTGGAATTCCATGAGTCCTACACGTCCGGTCGCATCATCTCGCGTCAGACGAGCGACCTCGACTCGATCAAGGAGCTGCTCGACGGCGGGCTGAACGAGCTCGTCTCCGGCGTGCTGTTCGGCCTGTTCACCTTCATCGCGCTGTGCGTGTGGGACTGGCAGTCCGGGCTCATCCTCGCGATCGGCGGCGTACCCCTGTTCTTCCTGATGCGCTGGTTCTACTCGCGTTCGCAGCTCGTCTATCGTGAGTCGCGCGTCATCAGCGCGAAGGTCATCGTGCAGTTCGTCGAGACCATGACCGGCATCCGTGCCGTCAAGGCCTTCCGCAAGGAGCCTCGCAACGACGTGACCTTCCAGAAGATCGCCGGCGACTACCGGGACGTCAACCGACGCTCGATGCTGCTGTTCGGCACGTTCGAGCCCGGCCTGATGGGCGTCGCGGCGCTCGTGCTCGGAATCGTCGTGCTGTGGGGCGGCATCAGGGTCTCGAACGAGACCCTCACCGTCGGCGTGCTGCTGTCGGCCGTGCTGTACGTGCGCAACTTCTTCGCGCCGATGCAGGAGATCGCGATGTTCCTGAACTCCTACCAGTCCGCCACCGCGGCCCTGGAGAAGGTGTCCGGAGTGCTCGAAGAGGTGCCGACGGTTCCGGATCCCGAGAAGCCGGTCGACCTGTGGGAGTCGCGCGGACACGTGCGGTTCGACGAGGTCACGTTCGGATACAACGGCGAGAAGACCATCCTGCCGAACTTCTCGCTCGACATCCCTGCCGGGCAGACGATCGCGCTGGTGGGTACCACGGGCGCGGGCAAGTCCACTCTGGCGAAGCTGATCTCCCGGTTCTACGACCCGTCGATCGGCACGGTCACGCTCGATGGAGTCGACCTGCGCAGCCTGCATCCGAAGGACCTGCGTCGCGCCATCGTGATGGTCACGCAGGAGGCCTACCTGTTCAGCGGCACGGTCGCCGACAACATCGCTCTCGGAAAGCCCGATGCCTCGCTGGATGAGATCCGTGCGGCTGCCCGCGCGGTCGGGGCAGACGAGTTCATCTCGTCGCTGCCCGACGGATACGGCACCGATGTCAACAAGCGGGGTGGCCGGGTGTCGGCGGGGCAGCGTCAGCTGATCTCGTTCGCGCGGGCATTCCTCGCGGACCCTGCGGTGCTGATCCTCGACGAGGCGACCGCGTCGCTCGACATCCCCTCGGAACGTCTGATCCAGGATGCGCTGCAGACGCTTCTCAAGGACCGCACGGCGATCATCATCGCGCACCGGCTGTCGACGGTCGCGATCGCCGACCGGGTGCTCGTGATGGAGCACGGCAAGATCATCGAGGACGACACCCCGGAGACCCTCATCAGCGGCACGGGCAAGTTCGCTCAGTTGCACGCCGCCTGGCAGCAGACGCTGGTGTGACCGTCGCCTGAGCGAGCGCGACTGCTGTCGCCCTCCGCGTCTTCTGCGGCCAGGGCGCACTTCTGCGGCCACGACGAGAAGTCGTGGCCGCAGAAGGTCACTGTGGCCGCACGAACCGTTGGCCATCATCGGCGCTGACGGGGTGGAAGATGCAGCCCCCGCGCGATCGCGGCCTGCAGAGTGCGCTCGACGTCTTCCCACCCGTGCACGATCTGCGCATAGGACAGGCGCAACACGGTGTACCCGCGCAGGCGCAGCTCGGCATCATGGGCGACATCGGATCCCCGCTGCGCCGACGAGGAGTGATGTGCGTATCCGTCGATCTGCACGACCAGGTGTGAGCCGATCACGATGTCGACCCGGCGACCCGCGAGCCGGACCTGCTGGCGCAGGGGCACACCCCAACCACTGAGCCGTACGACCACCATCGTCTCCAGGCCGGAGTCCGACAGTCCGATGACCTCCTCGGCCAGTGCGCGCGACCGCGGCTCACGCCATTCCACCAGTCGAAGAGCTTCGACGTCGAGCCGCTCGATGCGGACGGCCGACTCCCAGATCACCCGTGCGTCCTCGTGGAGGCAGCAGCCGGCGATGTGCGCCAAAGCGTCTTCGACGGACGCCGTGAGTCGCCGCGGGCCGCAGTCGACGAGCGGCGCGCCCCAATGCAGGGTCGCGTCATCTCGGTGGCGGTGCGCATTGGGCCCGACCTGCAGGTGCAGACCCCCCGGCGCTCGATCCGGCACCCACCACCCGCGACGACGTGCGAGCGACACGCAGGTCAGCCGCGCGGATGCCGCGGCAGCCGCCACCAGGTCGTCGGGAGCCGATGCCAGGGCCACCCACTGAGCGCGCAGGCGGCGCACTGCTCCGGAGCGGATCGCCCCACGAACCTGTCTCGGGGCGAAGCCGTGTTCGGCAGCGTCCGATCGGTGGGCGATGCCGCCTCGCGCAGTGAGCCATTCCCTCAGGTCCATCGCCTCAGGATGCCGCCCCGCCCACCTCCTCGAAAGCCGGCTACCCGCATCCTGAGGAGAACCGACTGCCGAAGCGGGATGTGGAGGGGCAGTCACGCCCTCCACTTCGGCGGCTCGGGTGAGCTTCTGCGGCCGTGAGCTTCGGCCCTGGCCGCAGAAGGTGACCAAAGCCGCAGATGTGGGGAGGGGGAGGGAGACACGAGGGAGGAGGGGAGGGGGGAGAGGGACAGGAGGAGGGGGACAGGAGGAGGGGAGGAGGGGGACAGGAGAGGGGAAAGGGGGAGAGGGGGGAAGGGACACGAGCCTTGGCTCTGGGTACCATCGAGGTATGGATCCGCTGCTGCTCGCCGTCGAGTTGTGGTGGATCGCGCCCGCCGCAGCCGGGGGTGTCGCAGCCGGCGCGGTCGGGCTGCGTCGCCGCAGCATCAAGAGCGGACGCCGACTCGAGTACGACGCGGCTCGGCATGATCTCAAAGCCGCCAGGCAGACGGCGGTCGAGAGGCGGATGGCCGTCAAGCTGGCGCGCGCCGACGTCGCCCGCATCTCGGCCGAACGCAGCGCGCGGCGTGCGACCCCGGAGCAGGTCGCGGGTGCCAAGCGGATGCTGCGGGCGAAGGAGAACGACGCCAAAGCCGCGTCCGCCGACGTCCGCGCCAAGCAGGTGCGCCTGAACGCCGCCCGTGCGGCGATCCCGACGGCATCCGCACCACGCCCCCTGGAGAGGCTTCAGGCGCAGCACGAGGCGATCGTCGCGCGCTGGATGAGCTACGAGACCGATCCGGGGCTGCAGATCGCCTACCCGGAGATGACCGACGTCCGACAGCCGGCGACTGCGGCGTATCTGCGCGCGGCAGCGCACGCGGTCGAGATGCGCCGCGCCGCCACCGGGAGGGTCAGCGCGGCGGACTTCGCCGCGTACCGCGACGCCGTCGCCGATCTCGAGCGGGCCTTCGAAGCGGCCGAGCATGCCGCTCGGGTGCACGCGGGAGAGGCGTCCTCGGCATCGTCCACCTGGCAGGATGCCGCGCAGGATGTGATCAGTCGGTCGGCCGAGGCGATCGACCGTGCCGCCGGCGCCGCCGCATCGGCGTTCGCCGCGTGGAACGAACGCAAACGCCCGGACAAGCGCTGAGCGCCGCCTCCGCAGGGCGAAGACGGCGCTCGATGCTCACGTGAGTGCGGTGCCTCAGGCGCCGATCGTCCGTGAGGCGATCAGCTGTCGATACCAGTGCCCCGAGTCCTTGACGGTGCGTTCGAGCGAGTCGAAGTCCACGCGCACGATGCCGAATCTCTTCGCATAGCCGTAGCCCCACTCGAAGTTGTCGAGGAGCGACCACACGAAATAGCCGCGCAGGTCGACACCGCGCTGGATCGCACGATGAGCGGCCGTGAAGTGCCTGCGCAGGTAGTCGGTGCGCTCGGGATCGGGGACGGAGCCGTCCTCAGCCACCTCGTCGTCGAACGCCGCCCCGTTCTCGGTGACCATGAGCGGCTGCGACGGGAACTGCTCCGACAGCGAGACGAGCAGCTCCTCCAGTCCCTCGGGCGCGATGTTCCATCCCATCGCCGTGTACGGCCCCGGCTGCTCGACGAACTCGACCAGCTGATCGCTGCCCGGCCACGCCGTGCCTCCGGCCGTGCCCTTGTGCCCGTCGTTCTGCTGCTTCTCCGACACCCCGTCCCACAGGCGGACGGTCGCCGTCGAGTAGTAGTTGACCCCGAGGACGTCGATCGGCTGGTTGATCGTGGCGAGGTCGCCATCCTGCACGAACGACCAGTCGGTGACCGATGCCGTGTCGTCGAGGAGGTCTGCGGGGTACTCGCCGCGCAGCATCGGGTGGGTGAAGGCGCGATTCGCGAGACCGTCGATCCGGCGCATGGCCTCGTCAGCGCCGTCGCCGACGCCCCGCAGGACATGGAAGTTCAACGTCACCGAGTAGTCGGGGTCACCGGTCGACGTCGCCCGGAGCGCCTGGATGGCGCGCCCGTGCGCGAGGTTCAGGTGGTGCACGGCCGACAGCGCGGAGGCGGGCTCGTGCCGACCCGGCGCGTGACCGCCCTGACCGTAGCCCAGATAGGCGGAGCACCAGGGCTCGTTGAGCGTGGTCCAGGTGTGTACCCGGTCGCCCAGTGCTGCGCCCACGATCGACGCGTATCGCTCGAAGGCATCGGTCGTGGCGCGAGAGGTCCACCCGCCCGTATCCTCGAGGTACTGCGGAAGATCCCAGTGGTAGAGGGTCGCCACGGGGCGGATGCCGCGCTCGAGGAGTCCGTCGACGAGACGCGAGTAGAAGTCGATGCCCGCCTGATTGACTCGTCCGTCTGCCGCAGGGACGATGCGCGGCCAGGCGATCGAGAATCGGTAGGCCTGCAGTCCGAGATCCGACATCAGGTCGAGGTCCTCATCGACGCGATGGTAGTGATCGCAGGCCACATCGCCGGTGTCGCCGTTCCACACCTTGCCCGGCGTTCGGCTGAACGTGTCCCAGATCGACGGCGTCCTGCCGTCCTCGTCTGCCGCACCCTCGATCTGGTACGCGGCGGTCGCCGATCCGAACGTGAAGCCCTCGGGGAGGACGAGTCCGGATCCGCGGTAGTCATCGGCGGGGGAGAGAGTCACCGGGTCACCTCCGTCAGGTCGGTTTCGTAGATCTTCTCACGGCCGTCGGGGCTCGTGACCGTCACCGTCGTCGACCCCGATCCGCCGGGGAACACGCGCAGTCGCAGGCCGTCGTGATAGTCGTAGTCCGGCCGATCGGTGCGAGCGCCCCAGGGGAGCGCGGTGCCGGGGCGCACGTACAGCGGCAGCGAATCGAAGGCATGGGTCTCCCGGCGCCATCCGCCACCCGCGACCGTCTCTCCCGTCAGCAGCGACGTCCACTCGCCCTCCGGGAGATAGAACTCCACCGTTCCGTCCTCCGAGAAGACCGGCGCGACGAGCAGGTCAGAGCCCAGCATGTACTGCCGGTCGAGGTAGCCGACGGCCGGGTCGTCCGGGAACTCCAGCTGCATCGGACGCATCACCGGCAGCCCGGTTCTCGAGGCGATGATGCCCTGCTGATAGAGGTAGGGCATGAGCTGCATCTTGAGGTGGGTGAAGCGCCTCGTCACGTCGACGGCCTCCTCGTCGAAGGCCCACGGCACCCGGTACGAGCTCGAGCCGTGGAAGCGGGAGTGCGAGCCGAGCAGGCCGAACGCCGTCCAGCGTTTGAAGACCCCGGCATCCGGAGTGCCTTCGAAGCCCCCGATGTCGTGACTCCAGAAGGCGAAGCCGCTGAGCGCCAGCGACAGCCCTCCGCGCAGGGTCTCGGCCATCGACGCATAGGTCGAGGTGGAATCCCCGCCCCAGTGCACCGGCATGCTCTGTCCGCCCGCCGTGGCCGAGCGCGCGAACAGCACGGCGTCATCCGCGCCGCGGGCGTCGACGAGCACGTCGTGCACCGCGCGATTGTAGAGATCGGTGTACAGGTTGTGCATGCGCTCGGGGTCGGAGCCGTCGGCCCAGACGACCTCGGTCGGGATGCGCTCGCCGAAGTCGGTCTTGAAGCAGTCCACGCCCTGGTCGATCAACCCGCGGAGCTTCGACTGGTACCAGGCGGTGGCCTCGGGGTTCGTGAAGTCCACGAGACCCATACCCGCCTGCCACAGGTCCCACTGCCAGACCGATCCGTCGGGGCGCTGCACGAGGAAGCCCTGATCGGCGGCCTCGCGGAACAGCGGGGAGCGCTGGGCGATGTAGGGGTTGATCCAGACGCAGACGCGCAGGTCCTTGTCGTGCAGTCGCGACAGCATGCCCTCGGGATCGGGGAACACCCGCGAATCCCAGACGAAGTCGGTCCAGTTGAATTCCCGCATCCAGAAGCAGTCGAAATGGAACACCGACACCGGCAGCTCCCGCGCCGCCATCTCGTCGATGAACGAGTTGACGGTCTGCTCGTCGTAGTCGGTCGTGAAGCTCGTCGACAACCAGAGCCCGTATGACCAGGCGGGAACCACCGGCGGCCGTCCGGTGAGAGCCGTGTAGCGCGAGAGCACCTCCTTCGGCGTCGGACCGGCGATGACGAAGTACTCGAGCACCTCGCCCGAGACCGAGAACTGCACGCGCTCGACCGATTCCGAGCCGATCTCGTACGACACGTGACCCGGATCGTTCACGAGAACCCCGTACCCGCGGTTCGACACATGGAACGGGATGCTCTTGTACGCCTGCTCGCTCGAGGTCCCGCCGTCGGCGTTCCAGATGTCCACCGACTGACCGTTCTTCACCAGCGGGCCGAAGCGCTCGCCGAGGCCGTAGATGAGCTCGCCCACTCCCAGGTCGAGCTGCTCGTGCACGAAGACGGATCCGCTGGGGGTCGAGCCGCCCTGGCGGGCGTTGTCGACGATTCCGGCATCCACCTGCGCGTCCGGAGCGAGCCGGACGTAACCCTGAGCCTTGTGCCCGCTTCCGGTCACACGCCTGCCGTCGACCTCGAAGGACAGGCCCCACGGCGCACCGTGGGTGATCCGCGCCACGAGCGAACCGGCATCCAGGACGCCGCCCGCCTCGCTCACGGATACGGAGGCGGCCCCCGCTCCTGCGCCGGGGAGGCCGAATCCGCCGTGCCAGCGGCCGCCTTCGTGGTGCGCGATGCGCACGCGCACCACCCCTTCGGCGGGAGAGGAGAGCGTGGTCGTGAGCACGGGACGGTTCAGGGTGTCGCCGCGCTTGGCGATCACCATGGTGGGCGCCGTGATGACGATCCCTCGCCCGTCGGGGGTGTCGGTGGTCTCGGCGATGTCATAGGCCTCCTGCGCGTACAGCGCGGTGACCCCTGGACGCAGTTGCCAGAACCCGTCGGTGAACTTCATTACTTGACTGCTCCTGCCGTGATGCCGCGCGTGAGGGTGCGCTGGAAGATGAGGAAGAAGATGAGCGTGGGGATGATGCCGAGCAGCGCTGACGCGCTCGTCGTCGTGACGTCCATGAGCCGGTCGCCCTGCAGCACGCTGATCGCCACGGGGACCGTCTGGTTGGCGTTCGACGCGAGGAAGGTCAGCGGGATCAGGAACTCGTTCCACGTCCAGATGAAGAAGAAGATGAGCAGCACCGACAGGGTCGGACGGCTGATCGGGAAGACGACCCGCCACAGGATCTGCCAGCGGCTCGCGCCGTCGAGAGACGCCGCCTCGAGGATCTCCTTCGGGAACGTCCCGTAGACCGACGACAGCAGATACGTGCCGAACGCCGCCTGGATCACGGTGAAGACGATGATCACCGACCACACGTTGTCGTACAGGCCGACGGACTTGAACATGTAGTAGAGCGGGTAGAGGAGGGCCTCCTGGGGCAGCAGGTTCGCGAGCAGGAAGAGCAGCACGATCCAGCTGCGTCCGCGGACTCGCCCGATGCCGATCGCGAAGGCGTTGAGCATCGAGATGACCACGGCGAGGACGGAGACCACGCCAGCGATGAAGAGCGAGTTCCAGACCTTCTCGGGGAAGTTCACCCTCTCCCAGAACTTGATGATCCCGCCGAAGTCGAGGGTCTCGGGGAACGCCAGCGGACCCGACGTCGCGTAGTCGACCGGCGACTTGAACGAGTTGACCAGCACGAGGTAGAACGGCGCGATGATCAGCAGCGCACCGATCACGACGAGGGCGAGCATGAGCCAGTCGATCGGACGCTTCTTGGTCATGCCGCCGCGCGGACGGCTGGTGGCCGGCTTGCCGGTGACGATGGCGGTGGTGGCGTGCATCAGAGACCCGCCCTTTCCTTGCGCTCGAGCGAGTTCTGCACGCGGATGAAGATGATCGACACGATCACCACGACGATGGTCAGCACGGTGGCGATGGTCGCGCCGTAGCCGACGTTCCGCTTCGTGAAGAACTCCTGGTAGGCGTAGTACGCGGGCACCAGGGTGGCGCCGGCGGGGCCGCCGCGGGTGATGATGTAGACGGGGCCGAAGACCTTGAGTGCCGCGATCGTGCAGGTCAGAGTGACGACGAAGATCTCCGGGCGGATGATGCTCATCGTGATCGCCGAGAATCGCTGGAACCAGTTCGCCCCGTCGAGTTCGGCGGCTTCGTAGAGCTCAGGGTCGACGCGCTGCAGCGCCGCCATGAAGACGACCACGGGGTAGCCGAGCTGCACCCACACCATGACGACCATCAGCACGATGAGGGCCGAGGGCATCTGGCCGAGCCAGTCGTAGGCGGGGATGCCGAACCATCCGAGGATCTGGTTCAGCGCGCCGTCGCCACCCGGCCGGACGATCCAGCCGATCACGATGCCGGCGACGGCGATCGGGAGGATCTGGGGGAGGTAGTACGTCGCCCGCAGGAAGCTGCCCACCTTGCCGCCGAACTTGCGTCCGACGACGTCGAAGAGAAGGGCGGCGACGATGAGACCGACGATCGTGGGCACCACGACCATGGCGATGATCATCCACACCGAGTTCGTGAACGAGGTCCAGAAGTCGCTGTCGGTGAGGATCTTCTGCCAGTTCTCGAGACCGATGAACTCCGGCGTGCGGACGCCCTTCCACTTCGTGAAGGTCAGATACACGTTCCAGATCAGCGGGACGATGACGACGACGAGGAGCAGGACGAAGCCCGGGAGCAGGTACATCCAGTAGGCGCCGGTCCCACCGCTGCGCTGCGGGATCGACGGCTCTTCGGGCGGCAGCTTCGTGCGGCCCTCGCGGCGGGTGACGAGTGACATGTTCATCTCCAGGAGGATGCGGGGGCGGCGACGTGCGGTCGCCGCCCCCGCGAGTGGATCAACGGAATTCGGACGTGCCCTCGTCGTACTGCTCGCCGAGGTTGGTGTTGGTCGTCTCGGCGTCCTGCGTGCCGGTGATCAGACCCTGGAGCTCCTGGACGATCACGTCGTAGAAGCCGGGGGCGGGCCAGTCGGGGTAGAACGAGAGTCCGTCGGCGTCGAGCACGCCGTTGAACGTCTCGATCAGGGCCGCGCTCTTCTCATCGGTGATGTCAGCGGTGTCTGCCGCGACGGGGAGGCCGCCGTTGTTGCCGATGATCGCCTGGATCTCCGGCCGCATCGTGATGTCGATGAACTCGTACGCGAGCTCCTTGTTCGCGGCGTTCTCGGGGACGACCCACAGGTTGCCGGACGAGCCGAGCGAGAGATCCGCTCCAGGGAACGCCGTCATCGTCCAATCGAAGCCGGTGGCCTCCGAGACGAAGCGTCCGAACCACCAGGAGCCCGAGACGAAGATCGGCGAGGTGCCGTTGATGAACGAGACACCGGCGTCCTCGGCCTTGACCGATGAGACATCCGAGGCGATGTAGCCCTTGTCGACGTAGTCCTGGAGCGTCTCGGAGGCGGCGGTGACCTCCGGGCCCTGCCAATCGACCTCTCCGTCGTAGAGCTGATAGGAGTCGACGAAGTCGCGGTCTCCCTCGAGCAGCGCGAGCTGATACCACAGCTGTCCGAGCGGGTACTCCGCGCCGGCCTCGGCGAGAGGGGTGACTCCCTGTGCGACGAACGCGTCGAGCACGTCGACGAACTCCTCGTAGGTGGTGGGGATCTCGAGCCCTGCCGCGGCGAACGCGTCCTGGTTGTAGTAGACGCCGACGAACTCGCCGTAGTTCGGGACTCCGAACCACGTGTCACCGCCCATCACACCGTCTTCGGAGTACTTCGCGGTGGTCTGGAGAGAGGGTGCGAGCTTCTCGTCCCACCCGTACTCCTCGACGGCGTCGGAGATGTCGGCGATCAGGCCGGTGGAGGCGAGGAAGCCGGCCGTCGCGTTGCCCTTGTTGAACTCCATGAGGTCGGGGGCGGCGTCCGTGTCGAGCACCTGGCTGGCGGTCTTCTGGATCTGTTCGAAGGACTTCTCCTCGAACTCGACCTTCGCGCCGGTCTCCTCCTCGAAGATCGCGATCGCCTCGGCCCACGCCTTGCCCATCGCGCTGTCGGCGCCCTCGTAGTGCCAGAGCTTGAGGGTGTCGCCGCCGCCCCCCTCGTCGCCGGAACCGGCGGTGCATCCGCTCAGGGCGATGCCTGTCGCGGTGAGAGCGGCGAGAGCCGCCAACGTCTTCGTCCTGCGGGTGGTGCGTGCCATCGTCGGCACTCCTTTCTCGGTGGCCCTGGGGCCGGACACTTCAGTGGGTCGGGTGTTCAGTTGTGATGAGGCGATCGTCGAAGCGCTTCGATGATCGCGATGCGGCTGCGTGGTCGACGCCCGTCACTCCCGGGCGGGAGCGACGGAGCCGGCGGACTGGTATTCGGGTGGGATCAGGTGGATCTGCGCGGGCAGGCCCGGTTCCTCCAGGCGTCGCACCGCGAGGTCGACGGCGAGCTCGCATGACCTCTGCGGCACGAGCGGGATCGTGTCGATCGGGACGACGAGCGCAGACGTGTCGAACGATGCGGCCGCCGAGATGACGGAGACGTCTTCTCCCACCGTCAGCCCCTGGGCCGAGATCGTCTCGAGGAGGACATCGTGGACGTCGCCGACGGCGTGGACGATGAAGGCGCGGACGCCGCGCTCCAGCGCCAGCTCTGCGGCCGCGCGCACGGAGGAGGCATCGGTGGTCGTGACGCCCGTCGTCACCCAGTCGAGGTCGACGCCCCGCTCGGCCGCTCGCTCCTGCACGCCGAGGAGCAGGCGACGAGGGAAGTTCGACTTCCGGTAGGAGACCTCGGTCTGGCCGAACAGCGTGACCGACGTATGTCCGGCATCGGCCAGTCGATCCACCGCGAGATGCCCCGTCGCCTCGAAGTCGAGGTCGACACAGGTCAGATCCCGGGCGTCGTCGGGGATGCCGATGAACACGGTGGGGGAGCGCAGGGAGCGGGCGATGTCCGCGCGCTCATCGTCGGGGGCGACGTCGAGCACGAGGATGGCGTCGACCAGATTGCTCGCGGCGA
Organism: Microbacterium sp. LMC-P-041; assembly: GCF_030209555.1. NCBI lineage: Bacteria > Bacillati > Actinomycetota > Actinomycetes > Micrococcales > Microbacteriaceae > Microbacterium > Microbacterium sp. LMC-P-041. The sequence goes on along the minus strand of NZ_JARVRV010000008.1, from coordinate 16,017 downwards.
CGCGGTTCATGCCCTCCGACGCCTGCTCGTCGGTCAGGAGGAGGATGTCGTAACCGCGGCGCCGCGCGGCGACCGCGGTCGCGAGCACGAACGCCATGTGGGTCGGGGCGTGCGTGTCGGCGCGGAGGGGCTCGGTGAGCCCGAAGATCTGAGTGCGGCGCCCGGCGAGCATCCGTGCTCCGGCGTCGGGTTCGTAACCGAGCGTGTGCACCGCGTCCTCGATGCGGCGTCGCGTCTTCTCGGAGACGGGGCGCTTGCCGCTCAGAGCGTAGGAGACCGTGCTGATCGACACTCCGGCGGCTTCTGCCACCTCGTGGATCGTCGTCATCAGGACTCCATCGTCGCGTTTCGGTCACATCGTCGAAGCGCTTCGCTACCGCCTCTGACAGAGATGATAGGCACGGTTCAACGCTGCGCGCAACCTTTTTGTGGTCACTCGCAACAAATCGATCGCGGAGAACGCGGGAGCGGTCCCATCGATTCACCGGACAGGGCGACGGGGCCTCGATGGGGGAGGGGATTCGAGACCCCGCCGCCGGTCTACGAAGGGATGCGGATCTGAGCGATGACCTCGGAGTACTCGGTCTCGCCGACAGGGGTGAAGCCGACACGCAGGAAGAACGCCTCGGGGCCGTCTTCTCCGGCCTCGTAGATGACGTTGATGTGGTCGAATCCGCGGACTCGCGCCTCTTCGATGAGCTGCTCGACCGCGAAGCGACCCACGCCCTTGCCCTGGTCGTCGGCGTCGACGTTGATGCGCCACAGCACTGAGCGGAAGTGCTCTTCCGGGGCGTCGGCGTCGAAGTTCGCACTGACGAAACCGACGACCTGGTCGTCGTCGAGGACGACTCGCTGCCAGGAGGTCTGGGGGTTGATGACGGTCGCCGCGATGCCATAGGACACCGGAGCGAGGAACTGCTCCTGTCCGGGCTTGAGCGACATGTTGTTCACGGCGACGATCGTCGCAGCGGAGAGTTCGACCATGCGCAGTTCGGACATGATCACAGGCTAGCCCCTCATCGGGTCGCCGCGCAGAAACCTCGACTTTCGTCAGGGGTGCAGCTCTGCGGAATGCCGGAAGTCGATGTGCACCCCGCCTCCCGGCGAACGTGCGTCGGGAGCGGCTCAGGTATCTTGGTATCGAGACAAATATGCCCTCGCGAACGGAGAACCTCCTGGTGACCGACGACGCCATCATCTACACCTACACGGACGAGGCTCCGGCTCTCGCCACCGCTTCCTTCCTGCCGATCATCAAGGCCTACACGGGGCAGGCGGGCATCGAGGTCGAGACCCGCGACATCTCGCTCGGCGGACGCATCCTCGCGGCATTCCCGCAGAAGCTCACCCCGGAGCAGCAGGTCGGTGATTCCCTCGCCGAGCTCGGTGGCCTCGCCACGCTCCCCGAGGCGAACATCATCAAGCTGCCGAACATCTCGGCCTCGATCCCGCAGCTCAAGGGCGCGATCGCCGAGCTGCAGGCCCAGGGCTACGACATCCCCGACTTCCCGGACGAGCCGACCTCTCTCGAGGAGAAGGACGTCCGCGCCCGCTACGACCGCATCAAGGGCTCAGCGGTGAACCCCGTGCTCCGCGAGGGGAACAGCGACCGTCGGGCACCTCTGGCCGTGAAGAACTACGCGAAGAAGCACCCGCACCGCAACAAGCCGTTCGCCGAGGGATCGAAGACCCGCGTCGCGACGCTCGGTCACGACGACTTCAAGCACAACGAGCGCTCCTGGGTCGCCGCCCATGACGACGTCCTCAGCTTCCGCCACACCGCCGCAGACGGCACCGTCACGATCCTCAAGGAGGGGCTGAAGGTCCTTCCGCGCGAGATCATCGACGCGACGTTCCTCTCGGCCGCGCACCTCGACGCCTTCCTCGCCGAGACGCTCGAGACGGCGAAGAACGACGACGTCCTCTACTCGGTGCACCTCAAGGCCACAATGATGAAGGTCAGCGACCCGATCATCTTCGGTCACGTCGTGAGGGTGTTCTTCAAGGACGTGTTCGCGCAGTACGGCGACAAGCTGGCCGCCGCGGGACTCAACCCCAACGACGGTCTCGGCTCGATCCTCTCGGGCCTCGGTGACATCGCCGACGGCGACGAGATCGCCGCAGCGTTCGACAGGGCCATCGCCGAGGGGCCGCGTCTCTCGTACGTGAACTCCGACAAGGGGACCACGAACCTGCATGTCCCGAGCGACGTCATCGTCGACGCCTCCATGCCCGCGCTCGTCCGCAACGGCGGCAAGCTGTGGGGCAAGGACGGCGGCGAGGCCGACACGCTCGCGGTGATCCCGGACTCCTCGTATGCGAGCGTCTATCAGGCGGTCATCGACGATGTGATCGCCAACGGCCCGCTCGACCCCGCCACGATCGGCACCGTGCCGAACGTGGGCCTCATGGCCCAGGCGGCTGAGGAGTACGGCAGCCACGACAAGACGTTCGAGATCGCCGCCGCAGGCACTGTTCAGGTGCTCGACAGCGAGGGCACCGTGCTGATCGAGCACGAGGTCGGCGCGGGTGACATCTGGCGTGCGACGCAGACGAAGCACATCCCGGTGATGGACTGGGTCAAGCTCGCCGTCTCCCGTGCTCGCGCCACGGGCGTGCCCGCGGTGTTCTGGCTCGATGCCAACCGCTCGCACGACGCGCAGATCATCGCCAAGGTGCACCAGGGTCTCGCGACGCTCGACACCAAGGGCCTCACGATCACGATCCTCGCTCCCGAGGAAGCCACTCGCTACACGCTGGCGCGGATGCGCCACGGCCTCGACACCATCTCGGTGACGGGCAACGTGCTGCGCGACTACCTGACCGACCTGTTCCCGATCCTCGAGGTCGGCACCAGCGCGAAGATGCTGTCGATCGTCCCGCTGCTCGCCGGCGGTGGCCTCTTCGAGACGGGCGCCGGCGGATCGGCCCCCAAGCACGTGCAGCAGCTCGTCGAGGAGAACTACCTGCGGTGGGACTCGCTGGGCGAGTTCTTCGCGCTGGCCGCGTCGCTCGAGCACTTCGCCGACCGCAGCGGGAACGAGAAGGCCCGGGTCCTCGCGGAGACCCTCGATGCGGCGACCGGAACGTTCCTCGAAGAGGACCGCTCCCCGGGCCGCGCTCTCGGCACGATCGACAACCGCGGCAGCCACTTCTACCTGGGTCTGTACTGGGCGCAGGAGCTGGCGAAGCAGACGAAGGATGCCGAGCTCGCCGCGTCCTTCGCACCGATCGCCGCCACGCTCGCCGAGAACGAGGAGAAGATCGTCTCCGAGCTCAACGCCGTGCAGGGCAAGCCCGTCGAGATCGGCGGGTACTACCGCCCCGACGACGCGCTCGTCACCGCAGTCATGCGCCCGTCCACCACCCTGAACGGCATCGTCGACGCGCTGAGCTGACGCAGATCACAGAAGAAGGGGCCGGATGCGAGAGCATCCGGCCCCTTCTTCGCGTGATCCCTCCGCGGAATCGACGACGCGTCGCGTGCGGGGGATCTGCTCGGTGAGAGCGGGGATCAGTAGTGGACCGCGACCTCGAGGCCCACGGGCGACCATTCGTAGACGTACCGAGCCACATCGATCGGCATGTTCACGCAACCGTGGCTGCGGGGATTGCCGAAGTCGTTGTGCCAGTACGTGCCGTGGAAGCCCTCGTCGCCGTTGAAGTAGGTGACCCAGGGGACGTTGGGCGTCTCGGTGATCGAGCCGTCCGGCTCGCGGCTCTTCATGGTCTGCTCGCGCACGTGCGCGTAGACGCGGAAGTTGCCGGTGTCGGTGGGTGTCGCGCTCTTGCCCGAGGAGATCGCCCAGGAGCGCACGACCGCGCCGTTCTCGATGAGGGTCGCGGTCTGCGACCCGAGGTCGACATCGATCTTGCGCACGAGGTTGACGGACTCGAACGGCGTCTCGGTGACCTCGATGGGGAAGATGCCCTCGCCGGCCTCGAGCTTCGTCGCGACGTCTGATGCGAGGGCAGAGGTGTCGCCGATCGCGCGACCGCTCACTCCCTCGGCCTCGGTGCGGAGGATCTTGCCGGCCGAATCGACGATGTTCGTCGCGTTGACCGGGGCCCGGTCGACGGCCGCCGGGAGGGCATCGATCGTCGCCTGGATCGAAGCCTCGTCGGCGACCACGCTGAGCTCGCCACCGTCGTCGACGACGGAGATCCAGGTCGAGGCGGTCGCCGCGTCGACGGGCACCGTGCGCTCTTCGCCGATGTAGAAGCCGATCGAGCCGAGCATCGTGTTCAGTGAGGTCGCGAAAGCCGTGGCGTCTTCATCAGTGATCGCCGGCGCGGCTTCGGCCGGGTCTCCGGAGAACTCGAGGCTCGTGCCACCGTCCGCGATCGTGTCGACGATGGCGGCGGTGAGACCGTCGAGGTCGACGGCCGTCCCGGTGGCTGAGGGGGTGATCGCGTAGCCACCGCCTGCGGCGTCGAAGACGACGCCGGCATCGACCGCGTCTTCGAAACTCGACGGCACGGCCTCACGCAACGCGGCCTCGGCCGTCGCGGGATCGAGAGTGATCTCGCCGGCGACGGGGTCACCCATCCAGGCGGTCACGTTCCAGAACGGACGCTCCGCGAAAGCGGCGTCCGCGAGTGCGGTCGCGTCGATCTCGGCGCCGAGATCCGCTCCCGTCAGCACGGTGTCGCCGCCTGCTCCGGTCAGAGTGACCTCTGCATCGGCGACGTGGGCCTGGATCGTGTCGGCCGCGGCACCGGGTGTGAGCCAGCCGACGGGAATCCCGGCGACCGTGGTGCCCGGCGCGATCAGGATCATCGAGGCGGCGGCCGTGCCCAGGGCCAGCGCGCCCACGCCGAGGCCGATCCACAGGCCGAGGCGCTTCTTCTTCGGAGCCGGTTCGATCGGCGCCCAGGCGAGTTCCTGGTCGCCGCTGCGCGGCGGCTGGGAGTCGGTGGGTGCGTCGCCGGAGTCGGCGGGCGCGACAGGATTCGGCTGGTCGCCGGAGGCGGTCGCCTCGGTCAGCTTCTCGGTCTTCGCATCCTGCGCTGAGATCAGATCGGTCACGAACTCACCCCCCGGTTTCTCACGTGTCCTTAGCGATATGCTACGCGATCGCTGATAACGAGGAGGCAACGGTCCGTGGACCGCGGAAATTCCCGATGCGTCAGTCGCTGATGACGGCGAGGCCGTCGATCTCGACCAGCATCTCCTCGCGGGGGAGGCCCGTGAAGACGGTCGTGCGCGAAGGCAGGACCCCGCTGGTGGTGTGCGCTGTCACGAACGCGCCATACGCGTCGTTCATGATCGCGAAGTCCTCGCGCTTGGTCAGGTAGACGCGCAGCATCACGACATCGTCGAATGTCGCGCCGGATGCCTCGACGATCGCCTTGACGTTCTCGAGCGTGCGCGTGGTCTGAGCCGCGACATCGCCGGGGAAGAGGTATTCGCTCGTCTGGGGGTCGACAGGGCCCTGCCCGGAGACCTGCACGATCGGGCCCTTTCGGATCCCCTGCGAGAAGGTGTGAGCGGGAGCGGGGGCGGCGTCGGTCGACACTCGGATCTTCGCGGTCATGCGACCAGCCTAGTAGCCTTGTTAGATGCCTCTACAAATCCCGGATCCTGTACTCGGCACCTGGGCGAAGGGTTTCCCTCCGCGTTCCGGGGGGCTGCGGCTGTCGGAGGTACCCGACGCGGGCCTGCACCTGTCCGATCTCGTGACGCCGGTGCTGACGGTCCACGAGGCGGCGCTCTCCCACAACGAATCGACCGTCTTCGCCTGGGCGGCGGAACAGGGAGTCGTCCTCGCACCGCACGGCAAGACGACGATGGCACCGGCGCTCTGGCAGCGGCTGCTCGATGCCGGCGCATGGGGGATCTCCGTCGCGACGCCGTGGCAGGCCGAAGTCGCGGTGGAGGCAGGGGTTTCCACCGTGCTCATCGCGAACGCCGTCACGGATCGTGGCGCCGCGCACCACCTCGGCGCTCTGCTCGCTGCGGCGGGCGATCTCCGGATCCTCTGCTGGGCGGACTCCGTCGAGACCGTCGGCATCCTCGCCGACGCGCTTCACGACGCCGAGCGTCCTCTCGACGTGCTCGTCGAACTCGGTGGCCGGGGCGGGCGCACGGGCGCACGCAGCGTGGAAGAGGGGGAGCGCATCTCCCAGGCGATCGTCGCGGCCCCCGGTCTGCGGCTCGCCGGAGTCGCCGGCTACGAAGGACCGTTCGGTCCCGACCGGTCGGAGGCGTCTGTCGCCGCCGTCGACGCCTATCTGTCCACACTCGTCGACCTCCACCGTCGCCTCGAGTATCCGCCCGGCGTCCGGCCCGTGCTCAGCGCAGGAGGCAGCGCCTTCCCCGACCGGGCAGCGGCGATCCTGGCCCCTCACGGAGCGGATGCCGACATCGTGCTGCGGTCGGGTGCGTTCCAGATCCACGATGACGGCTTCTACTCCCGCATGTCGCCGTTCGGCGCCCTGACATCGACGGCGCCGCTGCGATCCGCCATGCATGCGTGGTCGCGCGTCGTCTCGCAGCCCGAAGAGGGACTCGCACTGCTGGACGCGGGCCGTCGAGATGTGCCGTTCGACCTCGACCTGCCGGTCCCACAATCGGTCGAGGGGCGGATCACGGCCCTGAATGACCAGCACGCCTTCCTCGCTCTTGCAGACGGGGCGGATGTCTCCGTCGGCGACGTCGTGCGTCTCGGGCTGTCGCATCCCTGCACGGCTTTCGACAAATGGCGCGTGGTGGCGGTCATCGACGACCCGGATGCGGCGGACCCCCGGGTGATCGGAGCGGTCGCGACATGCTTCTGAGTACCGAGAAGCCCGTGCGGGTGTACCGAGGCGTCACCGTGGTCGACGGCACCGGAGCCGAGAGGTTCGCGGCCGACGTCGCGGTCGAAGGAGCCCGCATCGTCGCGGTGATCCGCGACGGAGATGAGAGGGTCCTGGAACTGCCGGCGGATGCGGTGGAGGTCGCGGGGGCGGGGCGGGTGCTGGCTCCCGGGTTCATCGACATGCACGCGCACAGCGAGCTGGCCGTGCTGCAGGGAGCAGCCCACGACGCGAAGATCCTCCAGGGCGTCACGACGGAGGTGCTCGGCCAGGACGGGCTCGGCTATGCCCCGCTCGACGACGCGACGGCGGCGGTGATCCCGGCTCAGATCGCGGGCTGGAACGGCATGCCGCCCGCCGTCCCCTGGCGTTCGATGGATGACCTGCTCGCTGCGATCGACTCGGCCGCGGTGGGCAACGCCGCGGTCCTGGTGCCGCAGGGCAATCTGCGCATGATGGTGGTCGGTCACGAGAACCGGGCGGCCACACCTGCGGAGATCGCAGCGATGTCCGGCATCCTCGGCGCGGCGCTCGACGCAGGCGCGTTCGGCATGTCGAGCGGATTGACCTACACCCCGGGGATGTACGCCGACACGGCGGAGCTGGAAGCGCTCTGCCGAGTCGTCGCCGAACGCGGCGGCTACTGGGCGCCCCACACCCGAAGCTACGGCGGGGGAGCCCTGGATGCCTATCGGGAGGCGCTCGACATCGGCCGTCGCACCGGGTGTCCGATCCATCTCACGCATGCGACCATGAACTTCGCTCCGAACCGCGGGCGTGCGGCAGAGCTGCTCGCTCTGGTCGATGAGGCCCTCGACGACGGCGTCGACGTGACCCTCGACACCTACCCTTATCTTCCCGGTGCCACCACGCTCGCGGCGCTGCTTCCGAGCCGACTGGCCGAGAGTGGCGACCTGCTCGCGACCCTCGCTGCGCTCGATGAGAGCGGACGCGAGACCGTCCGCGTCGAGCTCGAGGAGATCGGCTGCGACGGTTTCCACGGGGAGCGTGCCGACTGGTCGGCCATCCAGATCTCCGGCACCTCGTCGCCCGAACTCGCGGACCTCGTCGGACGGACCGTCGCGGAGATCGCCGAGTCGTCCGGCAGGCGCTCGGTCGACGTGGTGCTGGACACGATCCTCGAGGATGCGGGGGCCACCGGCATCCTGATGCACATCGGCGACGAGGAGAACGTCCGCACGATCATGCGGCACCCGCGGCACAGCGGCGGCAGCGACGGGATCCTGATCGGCGCGAGACCGCACCCGCGGGGCCGAGGGACCTTCCCGCGCTACCTCGGGCACTACGTGCGAGAACTCGGGGTGCTCTCCCTCGAACAGGCTGTGCAGCACCTGTCCGGCACGCCGGCGATGCGGCTGGGCCTCGACCGGGGTGATGCGCCGCGGGGTGTGATCCGCGAGGGAGCCACGGCCGACCTCGTGCTGTTCGATCCCGAGACCATCACGGCGGGGGCGACCTTCGATGCTCCCCACGAGGCGCCGATCGGCGTCGACGAGGTGCTCGTCGGCGGTGTGCCGGTGGTGCTGGCGGGACACGCGTGCGGCGCGACACCGGGTCGAGCGCTGCGAATGACGCCCGCCGCGCATCGTGCCCCGGTCCCGAACATCCCGTCGGTGATCGATCCCGCTGCCGAGCCGTTCGAGTGGACGGTTCACACCTCGGTGTCGGCTCCGGAAGCCCTCGTCGCGAGCGCATCCCGTCTCGGCGAGCATCTCGAAACCGCGAAGGCGGCACCCGCGATCACGCTGAGGATCGACGAGTCTCTCGCGGGGGAGCCGTTCGCCCGAGCGCGTGTCGGCGCCGAGGCATTCCGCGTGACGGTGACCGCCGACGGAATCGACGTCGCGGGGGCGAGTGCGGCGGGCGTGTTCCGGGGTGTCACGCTGCTCCGGCAGCTGCGCGAGCCCGGCTCCGATCGCGCTCGGATCCCCGCAGGAACATGGCAGTCTGCTCCGGCTCACACGTGGCGGGGGGTCATGCTCGATGTCGCGCGGCACTTCCGCCCGGTCGAGGACCTGAAGCGACTCGTCGATCTGATGGCCGACCACCATCTCACGGTGCTGCACCTCCACCTCACCGACGATCAGGGCTGGCGCTTCGAGGTGCCGGGTTATCCGCTGCTCACAGAGGTGGGCGCGCGCCGCGAGGAGACACAGCGGGGCCACGGGCCGCACGCCACAGTGGTGCCGGGGCTGCACGAGGGTCATTACACGGATGCGGAGCTGCGCGACCTGGTCGCCTACGCCGCGGAGCGATTCGTGACGGTCGTGCCGGAAGTCGAACTGCCCGGGCACATCCAGGCGGCGCTCGCCGCGTACCCCGCGCTCGGCAACACGGATGCGAGCGAGCGAGCTGTCGCGCCGTGGTCGCGCTTCGGCGTGAACCCTCGCACCCTCGCGCCGACGGATGACGCCCTCACGTTCGGGCGCGCGGCGATCGACGCCCTGTGCGACCTCTTCGACTCTGCGTGGATCGGCATCGGCGGCGACGAGGTGCCGGTCACCGAGTGGGCGCAGAGCGCCGCTGCGCGCGAGCGGATGGGCGAGCTCGGTCTCGCGACTCCCCACGACGTGCAGCCCTGGTTCACCGATCAGTTCGTCGCCCACCTCCGCAGCCGTGGGCGCATCGCCCTGGCATGGGACGAGGTGCTCGAGGGCGATGTCCCCGAGGGTGTGCGGATCCTCGCGTGGCGGGGTCCCGTCGCGATGCGCGAGGCGCTGAGGCGCGGCATCCCCGTGATCGCGTGCCCCGACCTCGAGGTGTATCTCGACTACCCCCAGTCGGAGTCGGCGGAGGAGCCGATCCGGGTCGGCCCGCCGCTGCCGATCGAGCAGGCGTACACGCTGCGCATCGAGGACGGCGCGGCCGGCGGACAGGCCAACGTGTGGACCGAGCACCTCCCGACGAGAGATCGGGTCGACTTCGCGATGTTCCCTCGTCTCGCAGCGATCGCCGAACGGCTGTGGGACGGCGGCGAACCACCCTCGTATGAGGGGTTCGCGCGACGTCTTCCCGTCCATCTCAGACGCCTCGCCGAGTCCGGTGTGCGGTATCGTCCTCTCGACGGTCCGACGCCCGTGCAGAGGCGTCCTGGAGTGCCGGGGAAGCCTCTGACACGCGAGGCGCGGCAGGCGATAGTCGCGGGCCTCGTCGAAGGCCTGGCGGACTCGTCGGGCACCGCCGCCGGAGTACTCTCGGCATAATGTAACGTTTCCGTAACCCTCCCTGTGCTAACTGTGGCAGGGGTTGCGAAATTTATGTTCGTAAGGTCTACTAACAAACATGTCCGTATCGGATGGATCGCGTCCTTCGACGTCGCCAGATTACGTCGCCGCGAGCGCGCACGCCTTCGGCCCGGGGCGCCACCTGCGCTCTCGCTCGAAGGTGCTCCCGGAACACGCTCGCGGTCACAACCGCGCGCTCGTGCTGCAGACGCTCTATCACTCGGGAGCGATGAGTCGAGCGGACCTCTCTCGCGAGACCGGCCTCACTCGGGTCACCATCTCCGACCTCGTCGCGGAGTTCATCTCCGACGGCATCGTCGTCGAGATGGGAGTGCGCGAGACGGTCGGACCGGGCAAGCCTCCGATCCTCATCGACATCGACCGAGTCGGGCACCAGATCATCGGGATCGATCTCTCCGGCCCCCATGCCTTCGTCGGCGCTCTGCTCAGCCTCGACGGCGACGTGCTCGAGCGCCGTGAGGTGCCGCGACCCGAGAGCGCAGACGGCGACGCCGCCTACGCCGCCACGCTGGAGCTGGCCCGAGCGCTCGCCGAGACGGCCACGCAGCCCATCCTCGGCGTCGGGATCGGCAGCCCCGGTGTCGTGCGTCCCGACGGCGTCGTGCTCAGCTCGCCCAACCTCGGGTGGAGCAATCTCCCTCTCGAGGCGAAACTGGGCGTCGATCTCGATCTTCCGGTCCTCGTGCGCAACGACGCCAACGCCGCGGTGCTCGCCGAGTACACGTTCGGCGAGGCGAAGGCCGACTTCATGCTCATCAAGATCGGTCGCGGAGTCGGAGCCGGCGTCATCACCGGCAGCCAGCCGCTGCTCGGCAGTCGCTTCGCAGCGGGCGAGATCGGCCACGTCGTCGTGGGCACCGACGGTGGACCCCGCTGCGCGTGCGGCAAAGACGGCTGCCTCGAAGCGTGGCTGAGTGAGACGCGGCTGCGTCCCGCCATCGCAGACGCCCCCGGATCGCGCGACGAGATCCTCCGCGATGCGGGCACCCGCATGGGCATCGCGATCGCCCCGATCGTCGCGGCACTCGATCTGTCCGAGGTCGTGCTCTCGGGTCCCGAGGATCTGCTCGACGGCGTGTTGATCGACGCCGCGGTCGAGACCCTGCACGCGCGCACGCTCGAGGGCGTCTTCGAGGACGCGCTCATCCGCCGCACACACCAGGACGACATCGTCCTGCGCGGTGCCGCCGTGATGGTGCTGTCCAGCCAGCTGGGCGTCTCGTGATCCGTACCGGCGGGAGCGACCGCGTCCACGAGCCGAAGACGAGCAGGGGCACCATCCGATGACGGATGCGCTCGCCGTCGACCTGTCCGGTCGGCCCATACGAGTGGGCCTGGACGTCGGCGGAACCAAGATCGATGCCGTCGCGGTGTCCGCGGACGGAGACATTCTGGCGCGCCTGCGCCGACCCACCGGCTGGGGTGAGGAGGCAGTCGTCGTCAGCATCCTCGAGACGGTCGATGCGCTCGCCGACGAGGGAGGATTCGCTCGCTCGTCGGTCAGATCGGTGGGCGTCGGGATCCCCGGGCTGGTCGACGCCGACACCGGTCGGGTGCTCCATGCCGTGAATCTCGGCGTCGAGTCCCTGGATCTCGCCGGGCGCGCCGGTCGACAGCTGGGCATCCCCGTCCGCGTGGAGAACGACGTGAAAGCGGCCGCCCTCGGGGCTGCGGTGCTGCGCGGCGTCGACGGGTCGATGGCCTATCTCAATCTCGGCACCGGGGTCGCTGCGGGGATCGTCGTCGACGGCACGATCTGGCGTGGCGCGCGAGGCACGGCCGGCGAGGTCGGGCACCTCTCGGTCGACCCGAACGGCCGTCTCTGCGGCTGTGGACAGCGCGGCTGCATCGAGACCTTCTGCGGCGGAGGCGCGCTCGCCCGAGCCTGGGATCGTCCCGGTGCGCTCCCGGTGCGCGACATCTTCGACGCAGCCGACACCGGTGACGAACGGGCGCTCGCGCTCCGCGCCGATCTCTTCCACGGCGGGGCCGCGGCGGTGCGTGCGCTCGTGCTCTCCGCCGACGTCGAACGCGTGATCATCGGCGGCGGCCTCACTTCGCTCGGCGACAGGCTCTACACGGGCATCCGCGACGCTCTCCGGTCCGATGCCGAGGCCTCGCCCTTCATGCGCTCGCTCCACCTGGACGACAGGATCGAACTGCTCCCTGCCGGCTCTCCCGCCGCGGCCTTCGGGGCCGCGGTCGTCGGCGCAACCACCCCCTCCAAGGAGACCGTTTCTCATGGCTGAAGTCGTCATCGTCGAGAACGCAGAAGCGGCAGGCGCCCTCGTCGCCGCCGAGATCGTCGAGCTGATCGACGGACGTGCGGATGCCGTGCTCGGCCTCGCCACCGGTTCGACGCCCCTCCCCGTCTACAAGGCGCTGCGAGGCAGGCTCGCGGGTCGCGACGTCTCGCAGGTGCGCGGTTTCGCCCTGGACGAGTACGTCGGGATCGACCCCGCTCATCCCGAGAGCTACCGCTCGGTCATCACCCGCGAGGTCGTCGAGCCGCTGGGGCTCGACCCGCGACGGATCCATGTGCCCAACGGCGCACAGGCCACCATCCAGCACGCAGGTGACGACTACGAGACCGCGATCGACGCGGCCGGAGGAGTGGATCTGCAGATCCTCGGCATCGGCACCGACGGACATATCGGCTTCAACGAACCCGGCTCGTCGTTCGCCTCGCGCACGCGCGTGAAGACCCTCACCGAGCAGACCCGCGAAGACAACGCTCGCTTCTTCGACTCGATCGACGACGTGCCCATGCACTGCATCACCCAAGGGCTCGGCACGATCCTTCGCGCTCGGCACCTCGTGCTGCTCGCCTTCGGAGCGGGCAAGGCACAGGCCGTGGCGGATGCCGTCGAGGGGCCGCTGTCGGCCATCCTCCCGGGTTCGGCGATCCAGCTGCACCCGCACGCGACCGTCGTCGTCGACGAGGCCGCGGCGTCCCGGCTGAAGCTCGCCGACTACTACCGCTACACCTTCGCGAACAAGCCGAGCTGGCAGGGGATCTGACGCGGTCGGCTCTCAGGGCCGAATCGTCGGCCACGCCAGCGGCAGCAGGTGCTCGATGCTGAGCGGCGCCAGCGGCAGCGTCTCGGCATCCGCGGGTGTGATCCATCGCAGCTCGGCGAGCTCCGCCTGGACGACGACCTCCGCCGCGGCGATGGACACCGAGAACGCGTCGGCCACGACTCGGTGACCGGGCTCGTTGGCCGCCTCGGAGACGAACGTGCCGAGCGGCTCCAGATCGCCCTCATCCAGGCGAAGGCCGAGCTCTTCGTGCAGCTCGCGGATCAGCGTCTGCGACGGGGTCTCCCCGGGCTCGGGCTTGCCGCCGGGTTGCATGAAGCGCGTCGTGCCCTGCTTGCGCACGACGAGCACCCTGCCGGCGTCATCGACGATGACCGCGGCGCTGACGTGGATGTCAGGCATCGGGAGCGAAGACCTTGCCGGGGTTGAGGATTCCCAGCGGATCGAACACCCGAGTGATCTGACGCTGCAGCTCCCACTGGTCGTCTCCGAGCTCGTCGGCCAACCAGCGGCTCTTCAGCGTTCCGATGCCGTGCTCTCCGGTCAGCGTGCCGCCGAGCGCGATCGCGGCCCGGAACAGCTCGTCCGCCGCCGCCCAGACCTCAGCGGGAGGCTCTGCGCCCTCGAAGATGAAGTTCGGATGCAGGTTGCCGTCGCCCGCGTGAGCGACCGTGGGGATCGCCATCGAGTAGGCCTTCTCGATGCGGGCGATCTCGTCGAACATGGCGGGCATGGCGCTGCGCGGCACCGACACGTCTTCGATGAGGGTCGTGCCGAGCGCCGACATGGCGGGGTGCATGGCACGCCGGATGGCCAGGAGGCGCTCTCCTTCTTCGCGGTCATGGGAGACCTCGGTCACACCCTGATGAGCCGTCAGGATGTCGGAGATCATCGTCGCCTCGGCCACTGCCGCCGGACCATCGGTCTGGATCGTCAGCTGGGCGCTCCCGGCCACGGGCGAGGGGAGGTCGAGCAGGGCTGCGACGGCGGCGAGGCTCGCGGAGTCCATCAGCTCCATGATCGCCGGCTGCGCACCCGAGGCGGTGACCGCGGCCGAGGCGGACGCTGCGGCACGCACATCGGGGAAGACGGCCGTCACCGTGCAGGTCGTTCCCTCGACCAGTCGGCGCAGCTTGAGGGTGGCGCCGACGACCACGCCCAGCGTGCCCTCGGAGCCGATCACGAGCGAGGTGAGGTCGAGTCCTGTCACGCCTTTGACGCTGCGGTGGCCGAGGTGCAGCAGTCGGCCGTCGGCGAGAACCAGATCGACACCGAGGACCGCGTCTCGCACGACGCCGTACTTCGCACAGAGCAGCCCACCCGCTCCGGTGGCGATGTTGCCGCCGACCGTCGAGATCGCACGGCTCGCAGGATCCGGCGCCCACCAGAGTCCGTGCTCCGCGAGCACGTCGTTGAGGTCGGCGTTGAGGATTCCGGGTTCGACGACGGCAAGCAGGTCGTCGGCCCGGATCTCGTGGATCGCGGTCATCCGGCGAGTGGACAGCACGATCTCGCCCTCGCCGCCGTTCGCCGCGCCGGCGAGACCGGTGCCGGCGCCACGCACCACGACAGGGGTCGCCGTCTCGGTCGCGATGCGCATCACCGTCTGGACGTGCTCGACCGTCTCGGCGTGCACGACCGCGAGCGGCCGCCCGGGCGCCGCATGCCCCGATCTGTCGGCGCGGGCTTCTTCGAGGACCGTCGCATCGGTGTCGACGATGTCGCCGAGTGCGGCGACGAGCAGGTCGAGGGCGCTCATCGGATGCGACGCCGGCCGCTCACGACGCCTGCGCCGACGGCGACCACGGCGAACGCGATGCCGATGAGGGGCTGGTCCATCAGCCACCACGCGATCGTGACGCCGACGTAGATCAGCAGCTCGACGACGACGCGAAGGAACGGATGCAGTCGCAGGACGGGTCGCGGCGAGACGAAGAGCGCCCAGATCAGGATCACGACGACCGGAGCCCCGATGCCGAGGATGACGTTGTACGGGAAGGGCCAGGTGGCGAATCCCCACAGGGCGAGGGTGCCCACTGCGACGATCAGGACGACCGATCGGACGACGTCGAGAGCGGTGATGGTGGGGCGGTCGACGCCGGGAACGGAGGCGGGATCCTGGGACATGGATCCAGTCTATTCGCCGCCGATGGCGGGTCAGAGCGCGGGCGCGGCCTCGTCTGCGGCCACCTGGTCGACCGGCGCGGTCTCGTCGGCGGGCGCGGTGTCGTCAGCGGGGGCAGGCTCTGCCGGAAGGGCGGTCTGGTCCTCGGTCACGGGCTGTGCCGGAGGAGCGGTCTCGACGGGAGCGGCCGGGGCCTCCGTCTCGGGTGCCGGCGTCTCAGGGGACGCCTCGGCGTCCGGGGACTCGGTCGGGGCAGCGGGTGCTGCCTCGTCCGTCGGCTCGGGGATCGGCGCGATCGCGTCGTCCGGAGTCGGCTCGGAGGGTACTGTCTCGGCGGGATCCGCAGCCGGCCCTCCGCACGAGGGAGCGAGGGCCACGGAACCGAGGGTCACCCCGAGAGCCGAGAGGCTCGTGGTCGTCGGCAGCATCGGACCGGACGCCGTCACGTAGTGGACCTCGAGGGGCGCGCCGAGGAGAATCTGGACGAGACCGGGGCGCAACTCGATCGTGCCGGTCCCTGCGTCAGTCAGCGATGTGCCGTCGACGCCGCCGCGGCGTCCGCCGAGCAGCGCTTCGATGTCCGCGCCCGGTTCGCCGGACACATTCACGGTCACATAGGTGACAGCGCGTGCGTCGAGGCAGATGCTCGCGAGGCTCACTTCGATCGGAGTCGTCGGCGCGGCCGGTTCCGTGGGGTTCTCGCCGGGGGTTTCGCCGCCGGGGGTTTCTCCGGGGTTCTCGCCGGGGGTTTCGCCGCCGGGGGTTTCTCCGGGGTTCTCGCCGGGG
>NZ_JARVRV010000005.1:0-543905 GCF_030209555.1 Microbacterium sp. LMC-P-041 | reverse complement strand
TGCTCCCACGACCCAGTCATCACAACCAGGCCCGAAGGGCAACTTCTCTATCTTAGCCATCCCGTCCCGCTTGTCAAATCAGCGCGCCGCGCGGATCTTGGATCCGCTGCGCAGCTCTTGACAGCCGCAGATGGGGTGGATCTCCCATCCTAGACGCAGGCGTCTGTTCTCACAAGTGAGTGGATCGGGAGGTGGTTCTCCGCTTGAGGGGGGTGAAGCTCTCGGCTCCTCCGCTTCCCTGTGGGGCGAACAAGTAATAAGTTACGTGGGTTCTGGGGTTCTGGCAAATCGGGCCACCACCCCCGGGCGTGTCGCCGCACCAGGTGGCAACACTTTTCCCAGTCCAGCGCCGGTATTCCGCCGAGATCACCGCCACGAGTACGATCGCAGCGTGACCCAGCTGCCGAATCGCGCCCCCTCCGCTGCTCTGTTGGACCGCGTGTGGTCCGCCCTCGGGCTCGCGCCGGTGGAGGTCGATTCCGGCGCCCCCTTCGTTCACGCCGTGCCTCTCGAGTCGCGCCTCGCGACGGCGGATCTGGCCTGGGCGAGCGTTCGGGCCGTGTGTCTGGCGGCCGGCGTCGACTCCCTCCCCGACCCCGATCGCATCGCCGTCGCGTACCGGAGCGATCGGGTGCTCACCGTCGACGGACGCGCCCCCGATGTCTGGTCCCCGTACTCGGGGTTCTTCCGGGCGTCCGACGGGTGGATCCGCACCCATGGCAACTACCCCCACCACGCGATTCGCCTTCTGACCGGTCTCGGGCTCGGAATCGACGCAGCGGGCGAAGACGTCCGAGCGGCCATCCTGACTCAGTCGGCCGCCGACGCTGTCGATCGGATCGTCGATGCGGGCGGACTCGCCGTGCCCGTGCTGCCGGAGGACCCCATCCACGACGCTCAGCTGCGGTCCGCTCCCCTGCTCCAGGTCGATCGGATGCCCTCCCCGAGCGGCGAGGAGCCGCGCCGGCGAGACGGCGACGATCGTCGTGCACCACTCACCGGCACCCGCGTGCTCGATCTCACCCGGGTGATCGCCGGTCCCGTCTGCACCCGCACGCTCGCACTGCTGGGAGCAGACGTGCTGCGCGTCGATCCCCCGCAGCTGCCCGAGCCCGAGTGGCAGCACTTCGACACCGGTCACGGGAAGCGATCGACGCTGCTCGACGCCGGAACCGAGCGTTTCGACGAACTGCTCGCCGAGGCTGACGTCGTCGTCCTCGGGTACCGACCTGCAGCCCTCGCGCGACTCGGCCTCTCCGCATCCGCCCTGATCGAGCGGCACCCGAGTCTGGTGATCGCGGAGCTCAGTGCGTGGGGCGACGACCACCCCTCTCGCGCGGGGTTCGACAGCTTGGTGCAAGCGGAGTCCGGGATCGCCATGATCGAGACGCCGGACGGCGACCGCCCGGGGGTCCTCCCCGCGCAGGCCCTCGATCACAGTGCCGGGTACCTGCTCGCAGCCTCGATCATCTCGCTGCTCGAGCGGCGCCGTCGAGAAGGTGGTGGCTGGGTGGTGCGCACGTCGCTGCGTCGAGTGGCCGCCGAGCTTCTCGGAATGCCACGGTCCTCGGGATCGCGATCGGTACCGACGTCGGAGCGGGAACGGGTGCTGGACCTCGCCGCCCACACCGCGACGTTCGACGTCGCAGGGCAGACGATCACCACGGCGCGATCGGCGCTTCCCGGCCTCGACCTCGCCGCCCCCCATCACTGGGGATCCGATCAGCCGCGCTGGTGAATGCGTCGGAACACCGGCAGCGACAGACAGAGCACGAGAGTGAGCACACCCCACAGGGCGCACGCCGGCGGCAGCATCCGGTAGGCCAGATGCTGGTAGGTGAACTCCTCGGTGAACGGCCCGTAGCCGGCGTAGCCGAGGGCCCACGCCGTGATCAGCACCACGGGAAGTGACAGCCACCAGGCGATTCGGACGCCCGACGGCAGCACGCGATCCACGCTTTCGCGGGGATCAGCGCGGTTCACCCGGAGAATCCCCCAGATACCGATCACGAGCAGGCCGATCACGCTCGAGCCGTACTGCAGCCACTTGTATCCGGTGAACGGCCCCCACACATCGTCGAGCGCGGGAAGAACATCGACGCCCCAACGCCCCTCGTGCGTGAAGAGATCCCAGACGATGTGCGACAGCACTCCCAGCACCAGCGATGCGGCGAGCATCGCCGGGTACAGCCGATCTCGAGCACCGACGCCGACGGCGGCTCGGGCCGCTTCGACGCCGGACTGCGACCAGTCGACAGGAACCCGGTGAGCCAGCCAGAGCGGAGAGAGCTCACCGAGGGCCGGGCGCAGCACGACGCGCCACAGCAGGAACAGCACGAAAGCGACCAGCGCGGTCCACACGACGTTGCCGAATGAGTGGGTGAACGAGTACGGGAGGCCGACCCCGCGGATGAACAGCGGAAGGTCGGGCGTCATGGCGCCGATCGCGATCGCAGCGGGCACGAGCGGCGTGCGAATGAACGGGAGGGCGACCACTGCATGACTCGGCGTGAACGGCATCGGCAGGCTCCTGTCGAGTGTGAACGGTGGAAGCGTGACGGCGGCCGTCCGAGGACTCTCAGACGACCGCCGTCAGGCGATCAGGGTCGGATGTTCACGCGAGGAAGACACCTGCGAGGGTCTTCTTGCCGCGACGGAGCACAGAAACCCCACCGGGCAGAGATCCCTTGACGGTGGCTGCATCGTCTTCCACACGCGATCCGTCGAGCGACACTCCACCCTGGCTGATCGCGCGTCGCGCTTCGGACGAGCTGGAGACCAATCCCGTGGCGACGAGCGCATCGACCACCGATGACCCGGAATCGACCGTCGCGTTCGGCAGCTCTTCGAGCGCCGTGCGCAACGTCGACGCGTCGAGAGCAGTCAGGTCGCCCTGTCCGAACAGTGCCTCGGATGCCGCGATCACCGCAGCGGCCGCATCGATGCCGTGCACGGTGGCGACGACCTCGAGCGCGAGACGCTTCTGTGCGGCGCGACGGAAGGGCTCGGACTCGACCAGCGCCTCGTACTCCTCGATCTCGGCGCGGGTGAGGAAGGTGAAGACCTTCAGCCTGCCGATCACGTCGGCATCCGCGGTGCTCAGCCAGAACTGGTACATCCGGTACGGACTGCACATCTCGGGGTCGAGCCAGATGGCGTTCCCCTCGCTCTTGCCGAACTTGGTCCCGTCGCTGTTCGTGATCAGCGGTGTGCCGATCGCGTGCGCCGACGCACCCTCGGCACGACGGATGAGGTCGGTGCCGCTGGTCAGGTTCCCCCATTGGTCGGAGCCGCCGGTCTGCAGGACGCAGTCGTACTGACGGTAGAGCTCGAGGAAGTCCATCCCCTGCAGGATCTGGTAGCTGAACTCCGTGTAGCTGATGCCCTCGTCGGAGTTCAGTCGCGCGGCGACCGCATCCTTCTTGAGCATGGTCCCGACGCGGTAGTGCTTGCCGATCTCCCGCAGGAAGTCGATCGCCGACAGCGGCGCCGTCCAATCGAGATTGTTGACGATGCGGGCGGCGTTCTCGCCCTCGAAGCTCAGGTAGCGCTCGACCTGCGTCCGCAGGCGTCCCACCCACTCCTCGACGGTCTCGCGAGTGTTGAGCGTGCGCTCGGCCGTGGGGCGCGGGTCGCCGATCAGACCGGTGGAGCCGCCGACGAGACCGAGCGGCTTGTGGCCGGCGAGCTGGATGCGGCGCAACGTCAGCAGCTGCACCAGGTTGCCCAGATGCAGGCTGGGAGCAGTCGGATCGAAGCCGCAGTAATACGTGATCGGGTCCCCGGCGAGAAGGGCGCGCAGCGCCTCCTGGTCAGTGGACACGTGGACGAGGCCGCGCCACAGCAGTTCGTCCCACACGTTCTCGAACGTGGGGTCGATCGCCGGCGGGGCGGTCGTCAGAGCGGAATTCGACACGCGCCCCAGGCTATCAGCGGTGAGGGTCGGTGAATCGCCGGGCCGCCGTGGATCAGGTGTGCGCCGCCCACCACACGAGGAACGCCGCGCCCAACCCGATGACCCAGCTGACGAGACTGCCGACGAGGAAGTACTCGGCCCTGGCACCTGTCTCACCGTCGCGGGAGATCTCAGGGAAGCGCACGATCCCCTTCGCCGCCAGCATCGCGGCGAGGATCGGATACGCCGCAGCCAGGGTGAGCAGCATCACCAGGATGCGCTCGAGCGGGCCGATCAGTCGACCGCCCTTGAATCCCGCGCGCGGGTCGCGCAGAGCCGTGGCTTCATCCGGTCGGCCCGGCTTGTCCGCCATCGTGGCGTCGGTCGACTCCCTGCCGCCGATCGCGTCGCCGGGCGTGGTGGCCTCGGGCGCCGCAGGTTCCGCGTCGACCTCGTCGCGCATCGCCGATCGACGCAGTTCAGCCGGTCGCCAGGTGTGCTCACCGTCGAGCGCCGCGCGCACCACGAGGTTCGCCGACTCGAGGAGGAAGACCCCGGTGCCGAGCGTCAGGATCGCAAGATCGAACGGGACGTCGCCGAACGGTGAACGGAGGTTCCACACGGTGCCGATCAGGCCGGCATCAGTGCGCGCCCCCAGCCATACGACCGATCCGATACTCAGGAGACCGAGCAGCACCGCGGGCCAGAACCCGAGCGGTGCGCGGCGCTCCGACGGCATGCACCAGACCCAGATCGCTCCGACCACGAGCCCTGCGAGCATGGGCAGCAGCGCGTCGCTCACGCTGCCGAGCAGCAGGAACATCACGGCCACCGTCAGGTACCCGACCCATCGATGCGGAGCGAACTGGCGGACGAGATCGGCGGATCCGACCGCGAGCAGGATGAATCCGGCGACGATCATGCGCTCGCTCCCCTCAGCGCGACCGCACCTTCGATGAGTGCGGCGCTGCCGGCGTTGCGCAACGACTTCGAGACGCTGGGCTGCGAGATGCCCTCTTCGGCGGCGAGGTCGTGCTGCGATCTGCCGACCATCCGTCCGTAGGTGAGGCGGCGCTCGCGCTCGTTCATGGCGCCGACCAGCTCGTCACGGACGAGGAGGTAGGCGTTCGATGCTGCGATCACACTCTCCATGACCTCATCCTGCCCCGGGGCTCCGACAATCCAGATCCGGGTGCGCGGCACGGTGCGTGCCTCTCTCGCGTGGACGGTCTCGATCGCCGCGCGCGCCGCATACCACCCCGGCCCGTCGGCGAGCTCGCCGTGGACGGAGTCGACGGTGCGCACCTCGCCGATCCCGATGCCGAAACGGAAGGCGATGCCGTCGGGAAGAGCGAGCTGGATCATGAGAAGCGACACCAGAGCGTCTTCGAGCCGAAGATAGACACCCTGCTGCTCATCCCCCACCGTGGGGGTGAGCGGGTGATGTGCCAGAGGCAGGTCGGCCTCCACCCGAGCGATCGTGTCATCGAGCACGCGCTGCGCCGCCGTGCGATCGTCGAGCTTGCGCGATCCCACGATGTCGGCGAGTACGGCGATGACCATGTGATAACCGTATCACGAATAACTGTTATTTATGCCCTATTAGGTTATATACTTGGAACATGCCTGAATCAGACATCATCCGGTGGGACGAAGGTTCCTGGACCCACTCACCCGCCGCACTCACCACGATCTCCGCCGACGGGGTCGAGCACCTGGACGTGACCGCCGCGGAAGGCAGCGACGCCTGGCGACACACGGCGTACGGATTCGTCCACGACACCGAGCACGCGCTGCTGGCTCCCCTGGCCGTGGGCGAGGCGATGGACGTCTCATTCCGCGCGCCATGGGACGGCCAGTTCGACCAGGCAGGAGTCTTCGTGCGCATCGACGACGAGCACTGGATCAAAGCGGGCATCGAGTACGCCGACGAGCACCTCGGACTCGGCGCCGTCGTCACCGACATCCGCTCCGACTGGTCCGTCGGATACGTCGACGACTGGCACGGCCGAGAGATCACCGTCCGCGTGAGCCGGTGGCCGGACGCGGTGATCGTGCGCGCACGCGCGGACGACGAGGACTGGCGACTGGTTCGCGTCGCTCCGTTCACCGGCGACGCCGCTGCATCCGCCGGCCCGTTCCTCGCCGGTCCGACGCGCGCGGGGCTCGTCGTGCGCTTCACCCGGTGGACGAGGTCGACCGCCGAGGTCGCGCTGCACTGAGGTGCCCCGCCGGTCGCCGCACATCGCGTCGACCGGCGGTGCACAACCGACTACAGGCCCAGGGCGTGCGCCGCAGCCTGCGCTCTGGCGACGAGCTCGGCACGCTGCTCGGCGACTCGGACGGGAGCCGTTCCCCCGGCTCCGGCGCGCGATGCCACGGAACCCTCGATCGTGAGAACCTCACGCACCTCGGGGACCAGATGCGGAGAGACCGAGAGCAGCAGCTCGTCGGAAGCGTCCTCGAGACCGATCCCCTGTTCTTCGCAGGCCCGCACGAGCGCGCCCGAGATCTCGTGCGCGTCGCGGAACGGCACCCGGCGCTTCACGAGCCACTCGGCGACATCGGTCGCGAGCGAGAATCCCTGGGGGGCGAGTGCCGCCATCCGCTCGGTGTCGAAGCGCAGCGTCGCGATCATGCCGGCGAACGCGGGAAGGACGACCTCGAGGGTCTGGACCGAATCGAAGACCGGCTCCTTGTCCTCCTGCAGGTCGCGGTTATAGGCCAACGGGAGGCCCTTGAGCGTCGCCATGAGCCCCGACAGATTGCCGATCAGGCGCCCCGACTTTCCGCGAGCGAGCTCCGCGATGTCGGGGTTCTTCTTCTGCGGCATGATGCTCGACCCCGTCGAGTACCCGTCGTGCAGCGTGACGAAGCCGAACTCACGTGTGTTCCAGAGGATGATCTCCTCGCTCAGACGCGAGATGTCGACACCCGTCATCGCCGCGATGAAGGCGAACTCGGCGACGACGTCGCGTGCCGCGGTGCCGTCGAGCGAGTTCTCCGCCGGTCGATCGAGTCCGAGTTCCGATGCGACCAGCGCAGGATCGAGTCCGAGGGTCGAGCCCGCGAGCGCTCCCCCGCCATACGGCGAGACGCCTGCGCGACGACGCCAGTCGACGAGACGCTCGAGCTCGCGCACGAGCGGCCAGCCATGGGCCTGGAGGTGGTGCGCGAGGAGCACCGGCTGCGCGTGCTGCAGATGCGTGCGGCCGGGGAGGATCGCGTCGGGGTGGGCCTCGGCCTGCGCGACGAGCGCGTCGATGACACGGAGGATGTCGCGCGCGATCACTCGAGCGTGATCGATCAGGTACATGCGCACGAGAGTGGCGATCTGATCGTTGCGGCTGCGTCCGGCGCGCAGGCGTCCGCCCAGTTCGGGACCGAGCTCGGCGATCAGCGCCTGCTCGAGCGCACCGTGCACGTCCTCATCGGAGGGGACGGGCTGCAGCGTGCCGTCGGCGACCTTGCGCGCCACGGCATCGAGCCCCTCATGCATCCTGGCCGCCTCAGCAGGTTCGAGGTAGCCGGCAGCCGCGAGCGCCGTCGCGTGCGCATGCGAGCCCGCGATGTCGTACGGGGCGAGGATCCAGTCGAAATGCGTCGATCTGCTGAGCTCGACGAGCTCGGGCGACGGCCCGCTCGCGAAGCGGGCGCCCCACAGTGCGCCTTCGTTCGTGCCTTCGTTCTTCGAGTCGACCATCACGCGTCCTTCTTGCCGAGCAGCCAGACGAGCAGGGCCTTCTGCGCGTGGAGACGGTTCTCGGCCTCATCCCAGACGACGCTCTGCGGTCCGTCGATGACCTCGGAGTCCACCTCGTAGCCACGGTCGGCGGGAAGGCAGTGGATGAAGATGGCCTCGGAATCGGCGATCTCCATCGTCTCGGGGGTCACCTTGTAGCCGCCGAGATCGCGGATGCGCGCGAGCTTCTCCTCCTCCTTACCCATCGACACCCAGGTGTCGGTGACCACGACGTCGGCGCCGGCCGCAGCCTCGACCGCATCCGTGAACAGCGTGATCGAGCCGCCGGTCTCCGCAGCCCGGCGGTCGGCCGCCTCGACGACGTCGGCGCGCGGGGCGTACTCCGCAGGTGACGCGATGCGCACATGCATGCCGGCAGTGACACCGGCCAGTGCGTAGGAGTGCGCCATGTTGCTCTGCCCGTCGCCGAAGAACGTCAGGGTCAGCCCCTTGAGCTCGCCCTTGTGCTCTCGGATCGTGAGCAGGTCGGCGAGCAGCTGGCACGGGTGGAAGTCGTCCGAGAGGGCGTTGACGACTGGCACCGTGGTGCCGGCGGCCATCTCCTCGAGCCCCGCCTGCGCATAGGTGCGCCAGACGATCGCCGCGACCTGGCGCTCGAGAACCCGCGCGGTGTCGGACGGCGTCTCCTTGCCGCCGAGCTGGCTGCTCGCGGTCGAGATGATCAGCGGCGTGCCGCCGAGGTCGGCGATGCCCACCGCGAAGGAGACGCGGGTGCGGGTGGACGACTTGTCGAAGATCACCGCGACCGTCTGGGGACCGGCGAGAGCCTTGTTCGCCCAGCGGTCCTTCTTCAGCTCGATGGCGAGATCGAGGATCTCCGCCTGCTCGGCGGGGGTCAGATCGTCGTCACGCAGCAGGTGGCGGGTCATGCGAGGGCCTTTCCGGATTCGGCGAGGGATGTCTGTACGTCAGCGAGCGAATCGGCGAAGAGCTTGCGGAACTCGGCGAGTTCAGCGTCTCCGATCGTGAGAGCCGGGGCGATGCGCACCGTCTCGGGGTTGGCGGCGTTCACGATGAGGCCGCGCTCCTGAGCAGCGGCGACCACGTCGTTCGCGACGGGGGCGCCGAGTGCCACTCCGATGAGGAGCCCGCGGCCACGCACTCCCGTGACGAGGGGCGAGTCGATGTCCGCGATGATCTGTCGGATCTCCTCGCCGCGACGCGCAGCGTTCTCGACGAGTCCGGCGTTCTCGATCTCGGTGAGCACGGCGTCGGCCACGGCGGTGGCCAGCGGGTTGCCGCCGAACGTCGATCCGTGCGAACCCGGCGTGAAGAGCGAGCTCGCCGCACCGTAGGTGACGAGAGCGCCGATCGGGAAGCCTCCGCCGATGCCCTTCGCGAGCGTGATCGCGTCAGGAGTGATGCCCTCGTGGCTGAAGCCGAACCAGGCCCCCGTGCGTCCGGCACCCGTCTGGATCTCGTCGACGATCAGCAGAGCCCCGTGCTTCAGCGTGAGCGAACGGGCGGCCTGCAGATAGCCGTCCGGAAGCTCGACCACGCCGGCCTCGCCCTGGATCGGCTCCACGATGACGGCGGCGACCCGGTCGTCCATCGCGGCTTCCAGAGCCTCGACGGTCGCCGGGATGTGCTCCACTCCCCCGGGCATCGGCTCGAACGGCGCGCGCATCGCAGCCTTGGCCGTCAGCGCGAGTGACCCCATGGTGCGCCCGTGGAATCCGTTCTCGAGCGCGAGGATGCGCGGCTTGTCCGTTCCCCCGTGGAGTCGGGCGAGCTTGAACGCCGCTTCGTTCGCCTCGGCGCCGGAGTTCGAGAAGAACACGCGGCCGTCGATCCCGGCGCCCGCGAGGCGCTTCAGCCGTGCGGCGAGCGCGAGCTGCGAGGGCGTCGCGAAGTAGTTCGACACGTGCGCGAGAGTCGCGGCCTGTCTCGACACGGCCTCGACGAACACCGGATGCGCGTGACCGAGCGAGGTCACCGCGATGCCGGCGAGGAAGTCGAGGTGGCGCTTGCCCTCGGAGTCCCAGAGGTAGGACCCCTCTCCTCGTGTCAGCATCGCCAGGCGCGGGCCCGCGTTGAGGACCAGATCGCTCGCTGCGTCATCCTGCCAGTTGCTCATGCGTTCATCCCTGCGCTTCCCAAGACCACTTCAGTTCCGATTCCCTTGCTGGTGAAGAGTTCGACGAGCACCGAGTGCGGCACGCGTCCGTCGATGATCGCGGCGGCATCCACGCCGCCTTCGATCGCATCCAGGCAGGCCTTCATCTTCGGGATCATGCCGGATTCGAGTGTCGGCAGCATCTCGATGAGAGCCTCCGAGGTGAGGTGCGACACGAGCGAGTCGCGGTTGGGCCAGTCGGCATAGAGCCCCGGCACGTCGGTGAGGATGACGAGCTTGCGAGCGTTGAGCGCCACGGCGAGGGCGGCCGCCGCGGCATCCGCGTTCACGTTGAGCGACTGGCCGGGGTGATCGAGGTCGGGCGCGATGCTCGAGACGACGGGCACGCGTCCCGCCGCGAGGTGATCGAGCACGGGCGTCGGGTCGACCTCCACGACGTCGCCGACGCGTCCGAGGTCGATCTCCTCGCCGTCGATCACGACACCGCGACGACGACCGCCGAACAGGCCGGCGTCCTCCCCGCTCAACCCGGTGGCGATCGGACCGTGCGAGTTGATCTTCGAGACGAGCTGCGGGTTCACCTGGCCGGTGAGGACCATGCGCACGACGCTGATCGCCTCGGTGTTGGTGACCCGGTAGCCGCCCTTGAACTCGCTCGGTATCTCGAGTCGCTGGAGCATGTCGGAGATCTGCGGTCCGCCGCCGTGCACGACGACCGGCAGCACGCCGACGTAGCGCAGGTACGCGATGTCCTGTGCGAACGCCTCCTGCAGCTCGTCGGAGACCATCGCATTGCCGCCGTACTTGACGACGACGATCTGGTCGCGGAACTTCTTCAGCCACGGGAGCGACTCGATGAGCGTCGCGGCCTTCACTGCGGCGACGTCCGGGGTGGTGTCCTGAATGTCGGTCATGAGGCGTAGGCGCTGTTCTCGTGCACGTAATCGTGGGTGAGGTCGTTCGTGAGGATCGTCGCGGTGGCATCGCCGACCTTGAGATCGATCACGAGATGCGTGGCACGTGGAGTGAGGTCGACCTCCTCGCGCGGACGGTCGGGGCCGCCCTCGCTGCACACCCGGACGCCGTTCATCCAGACGTCGACGTCGTACGGGTCGAACTGGGCGTTCGTGGTGCCGATCGCTGCGAGCACCCGCCCCCAGTTGGGGTCGTTGCCGAAGATGGCGGCCTTGAAGAGATTGTTGCGCGCGACGGAGCGGCCGACCTCGACCGCCTCCGCCTCGGTCGCGGCGTGCTGCACCTCGATGGTGATGTCGTGGCTGGCCCCCTCGGCGTCGCGCTGCAGCTTGACCGCGAGCTGCTGGCACAGCTCTGCCAGCGCGGCGGAGAAGTCCTTGAGGTCGGGCACCACCTCGGAAGCGCCGTTCGCGAGCAGTGTGACCTGATCGTTGGTCGACATGCATCCGTCCGAATCGAGGCGGTCGAACGTCGTGCCGGTGGCGAATCGCAGCGCGGCATCCGCCTCGAGAGGCTCGAGCACGGCATCCGTCGTGATGACGACGAGCATCGTGGCGAGCCCGGGAGCGAGCATGCCCGCTCCCTTGGCCATGCCGCCGATGGTCCAGCCGTCTCGGCTGACCACGGCGGTCTTCGACACGCTGTCGGTGGTCATGATGGCCTCGGCCGCGACATCGCCGCCGTCTGTCGACAGCTCGGCGATCGCCTGTTCGGTGCCCGAGAGGACCTTCGCGCGGAAGACCTCGTCTCCGACTCCGATGAGGCCGGTCGAGCACACGAGCACGTCGCCGGCGCCGACGCCGAGCAGCTCGGCCGCCTTCTCTGCGGTCTGGTGCGTCGTTTGGAAGCCGAAGCTGCCGGTGAAGCAGTTCGCGCCTCCGGAGTTCAGCACGACGGCCTCGACCACGCGATCGGCGACGGCCTGCTGCGACCAGATGATGGGGTTCGCCTTGGCGCGGTTGCTGGTGAACACGGCCGCACCGACCTTGCGCGGGCCGCGATTGACCACGACGGCGACATCGGGCTTTCCGGTCGATTTGAGACCTGCGGCGACTCCGGCCGCTTCGAATCCTGCGGGGGCGGTGACGCTCACGGCGCGACTCCGTTCACTGAGAGGGCGCGGGACTCGGGCAGCCCCAGCGCGAGGTTCATGGATTGGACGGCAGCGCCGGCGGTGCCCTTGACGAGGTTGTCGACCGCGGTGACCACCGTCACGCGGTTCGCCGCGCGATCGATCGCGAGACCGATCAGGGCGGTGTTCGCACCGAGGACATCGGCCGTGCGCGGGAACTGACCGGCGGGCAGCAACTGCACGAAGGTCTCGTCGCCGTAGGCGTCCTCCCAGGCGGCGCGGATCTCCGCATCGCTGACATCGCCGACGATCGGCGCGGTCGAGGTGGCGAGGATGCCCCGCGACATCGGAACCAGCACAGGCGTGAACGAGATGCGGATGCCGTCGGCTGGGGAGCCGGATGCCGCGGCGAGCGCCTGGCGGATCTCCGGGATGTGCCGGTGCGTGCCCCCGACCGCGTAGGGATTGGCTGTGCCGAGGATCTCGCCGGCGAGCAGGTTGGTCTTGAGGCTCTTCCCCGCTCCGGACGGGCCGACGGCGAGCACCGAGACGATGTCCCCCGCGTCGATCACCCCTGAGGCGACCCCGGGGGCCAGGCTCAGGCTCACGGTCGAGGCGTTGCAGCCGGGAGCGGCGATGCGCTTCGCCTCGCGCAGCGTCTCGCGCTGCTTGACACCGCCGACGAGCAGCTCGGGAACGCCGTAGGCCCACGGTTCGTGGAAGTCGCCGCCGTAGAACGCGTCCCAGGAATCCTGCGACGTCAGTCGGTGGTCCGCTCCCGCGTCGATCACGAGCGGGGTGTCGCCGAGCGCGTCGGTGTACTGCCCGGACTGCCCGTGCGGCAGAGCGAGGAAGACGATGTCGTGCCCGGCGAGCGTCTCGGGCGTGGTGTCCTGCAGGGTGAGGTGTGCGAGCGACCGCAGGTGCGGCTGATGCTGCACGAGCGGTTGACCGGCGTTCGAGTGCGCCGTCACCGTGCGGATCTCGATGTCGGGATGAGACGCGAGGAGGCGCAGGATCTCGCCGCCCGCGTAGCCGGATGCGCCGGAGACGGCGACGGAGTACGTCATACTTCTACCTTAACGGTCGGACCCCTCGGCGAACGCGGGGTGCAGTGTCGGGAACCGGGGCGGCGACACCGGCACTCGACCGCCGTGCGTACGCAGGCAGAAGCGCAGGGTCGCCTAGAGTCGGCGACCGCTGCGGCGTCGGCGCACGGCGATGACGCTCGGAACGAGCGTCAGAGGAGCGGTGGCGGCCGAAGGCATGCCGCGACGATAGCGCGCTCGTCGCGGCATGCGCAAATCGGGTCCGTCATCCGCCGGACGCGTGGAGTGCCGGCGCCGCGAAGAAGGCGAGTTCGTGCGCGCTGGAGACCTCGAAGGCGCGGAGCATCCGTCGCCGCCCCGCGGCATCCGACTCCGTCGCCGCATGCATCACATGGTCGATCGCCTGCTCCGTCGCCTTCTCGAACGCGGGATCGGCATACGTCGCGAGCCACGACGCGTAGGGATGCTGCGGGTCTCGGGCGTACGCGTCGAACTCCCCCGCGTGCAGGCGGGTTCCGAGATCGGTGTACAGCCAGAAGCACGGCAGCACGGCCGCGATGAGCTCGGCGTAGTCGCCGCCGAAGGCCACGGAGCGCAGGTGGTCGAGGTACGCGACGGTCGCAGGCGCCGGATCGACGGCGAAGGTCGCCGCTTCCACTCCCGCGCCCGGGGCCAGCCACGATGCATGGAGCTCGAGCTCTCCGGTGATCGCCCCCTGCGCCGACTGAGCCCAGAACGCCTGCTCGTGCGGTGTGGGCGCGATCCGCGCGGCCGCTGCGAGCACTCGGGCGTACTCCCGGAGATAGAGGGCGTCCTGTCGGAGGTAGAAGAGGAACCGCTCGCGGTCGAGAGTCCCGTCGGCCAGAGCGCGGATGAAGGACAGCTCGTCGATGTCGGCCCGCACGTGCGCGATCCGGTCCCACCACCGATCGCGGAGGTCGGCACGCTCGGGTGCGGCCTCGAGTCCCCCTCGTCGCCAGAGGCCGCCGAAGTGGTTCACCGGTCCGTGACCGCTCCCGATGTCGAGCGCATCGCTCTGCCTCAGGGATTCCCGCAGCCAGGTCCTCGCCGATTTCACCGCGTCGACAGGGGACTCCCCTCCGGCGAGGCGGGTGGCGAGGGCCGACGACAGGGAGCATCCGGTGCCGTGCGTGTTGTGTGTCCTGATGCGCGACCCGGGATAGCCGTGTCTGACGCCTCCGGCGACATCGATCAACGCGTCCGGAACGTCGTCGCCGTCGAGGTGCCCTCCCTTGACGAGCACCGCCCCGCCGATGCGGGCGGAGAGCTCGGCCCCGGCCTCGAGCGCGTCGTCCCACCCCGTGATCGGACGATCGGAGAGCGCGGCGAGCTCGGCGAGGTTGGGCGTCACGACATGAGCGCGCTCGAGGAGCCCGCGGAGTGCGCGCTCGGCATCCTCATCGAGCAGGCGATCACCGCTGGTCGCGACCATGACCGGGTCGAGCACGACGATCGGCGGACGGACGGCGTCGAGCCAGGCGGCGACGGTGGCGATCACCTCCGTGTTCGCCAGCATCCCGATCTTCACCGCGTCGATGACGATGTCGTCCGAGATGGCATCGAGCTGCTGCCGGAGGAACTCGGCAGGAGGCACGTGCACCGCTCGGACTCCCCTGGTGTTCTGCGCCGTGAGCGCCGTGACAGCCGCCATGCCATAGCCCCCGTTCGCGGCGATCGACTTGAGATCGGCCTGGATCCCCGCCCCGCCCGACGGGTCGCTCCCCGCGATGCTGAGCACGCGAGGTGTGCCCGATGCCCTCCATCGGCTGAGGAATGCCCGGGCCGTCCTCGTCGGATCGGCGGCGGCGCAGACGGCGGAGACGACGGCGAGCCCCGCCGCACCCGCATCCCGAAGGCGTTCGATGTCGTCGATTCCCACGCCGCCGATGGCGACGCATGGCAGTGCGGTCCTCGCGGCGAGCGCACGGAAGCCGTCGATTCCCAGGGCCGGCGGGTGATCCGGCTTGGTGGCGGTGGGACGGATCACGCCGACGCCGAGATAGTCGACCGTTCCCGCCGGCAGCGCGGCCACGGCGTCGAGATGCTCCGACGTGTTCGCCGTCAACCCGATGATCGCCTCGGGTCCCAGCCGCTCGCGTGCCCGCAGCACCGATACGTCGCCCTGGCCGAGGTGCACGCCGTCGACCCGCGCTCCCCTGGCGCGAGCGATCAGCGCCGCCTCGACGCGGTCGTTCACCACGAGCAGTGCACGGCCGTCGATCACCCGAGAGAGCTCGATCAACTGATCGGCGGTCTCGGCATCCGTCGCGCCCTTGTCGCGCAGCTGGACGATGCGCACGCCCCCGTCGACGGCGAGTCGCACCGTCTCCGCGACGCCCCGCGCGCCGCAGAGGGTGGGATCCGTGACGAGATAGAGGGAGAGGTCCGCGATCACAGCGCGTGCTCCTGCACACGCGCGGCGAGGGCGAGGTCCTCCGGCTGCACGGCGGCGAGCGCGTCGGGCAGTGCGACGGCGAAGCTGCCGGGGCCCGGGGCCCGCGCCGCGGCGCGCTCGGCGGCGATCGTGTACACGAGGCTCGCCGCCGAGACGGCGGTGAGCGGATCCGCAGCCGTCGAGCGCGCCGCACCGAGGAACGCCGCCATGACGGCGCCCAGCGCGCATCCGCCGCCGGTGACACGGGTGAGCAGTTCATGACCGTTCGCGATGCGGAGCAATCGTGCTCCATCCGTCACCAGGTCGACCGGTCCCGACACCGCGACCACCGCGCCGTGCCGCGAAGCGAGTGCGAGTGCCGCTTCGGCCGCGGCATCGGTCGTGTCCGTCGCATCGACGCCGCGCCCCCCAGCGCTGAGCCCCGCGAGGGCGAGGATCTCCGAGGCGTTCCCCCTGATCGCCGTGGGGCGTGCGTCGGCCAGCTCGTGCGCGAGTGCCGTGCGCACCGGCAGCGCGCCGATCGCGACGGGATCCAGCACCCACGGAGTACCTGCGGCGAGGGCTCCTGCCGCGGCTTCACGGCTCGCCGCACGCTGCTCCGGAGTCGGCGTACCGAGGTTGATCAGCACCCCGGAGGCCACCCCGGCGAACATCCCCGCCTCACCGACGATGTCGACCATCGCCGGCGCCGCGCCGAGGGCGAGCAGCACGTTCGCGGTGAAGCCCGTGACGACGCTGTTGGTGATGCAATGGGTCAAGGGTGGGCTGTCGCGCAGCCCTGTCAGGAGCTCAGCCGCCGAGGTGGCCAAGGTCGATTCGGAATCAGGACGCAGACGATCGCTCAACGCGACATCCCTTCGCTAGTACGAACTAGATCAGGTTCGACGGGTCTGTTCTCAGCCGCGGATGCGGCACCCCGTGTCACTGATCGCAGTCTAGCGAGGCCCCGATCAGTCGATCAGCTGCAACAGCGCGAGTTCGTCGGCGCGAGTGAGCCCTGCCCGCCGGTCCCGATCGACGCCGCGCGCCTGCTCGTCATCGACCACGGCGGCGATCGTCTCGTCGAGCGGACGAAGCCGACCTCCTGCCGCGCGGTAGCGGGCGTTCGACCTGGTCATGAATCCGGTCATCTCGCTCGGCAGCCACAGCGGCAGCGACCGCTCCCCCGCCCAATACGCCACACCGTGCTCGACGAGCCAGGCGTCAGATGCCGCGACCGTGTCTCCCCGGTGCCCCGCACGTCTGCGCACGGCGTCGAGGACCTCGCTCAGCCGATGCCGATCGCCGATCGTGTTGATCACGCCGGTGGCCCCCGTGGTGGCGACGAACTCGGACAGGTCGTCGACGTCGATCACCTGCACGTCGCGCCCCTCGACAGGCGGAAGCAGCACCGGGCCGTCCTCGGCACGCAGAAAAGCGGCAGCCCAATACCCGAAACGATCACTCGGGTCGTCCGCCCCGACGATCAATCCCGGGCGCACGATCAGGGTGCGGTCGCCGAGTGCACGGACAGCGTCCTCGGCAGCCACCTTCTGCCGGCCGTACTCGTCGTCTCCCCTCTCAGCCGGCGGATGCAGCGTCGCCGACTCGTCTGCACCGACCGTCTCCTCGTCGGAGTATGCCGACATCGACGAGACGTACGTCCAGCGGCCCGCTCGCTCACCGAGTGCCGCGACCGCAGCGGAGACGTGGGCCGCGTTCGACGAGACGTCGATCACGTGATCCCACTCCCGACCGGACACCGCATCGTAGGCGTCCCTGGCGTCACGATCGGCCAGCACCAGGCTCGCGCCCTCCGGTGACGGTCGTCCTCCGCGCGCCAGACACATCACCGTCGCCCCGCTCAGGAGCAGCCGTCTGGCGATGCGGCCGGACAGCCAGCCGGTGCCGCCGAGGATCAGAACATCCGTCATGACCCCATGCCACCATCTTCGCCGCGCGAGGGAAAGAGTCTTCCGCTCAGGGCGGATGCCGGTCAGCCCGTGCGAAGATCCGACAGGCCGGACAGTTCCGGGACCGTCCACGAGGGATCCGGGCGCCAGTCGCGCCATTCGGCGTCGAACGGCCAGTCACCGTGATGGAAGGACTCGATCGCCGCGTCCGCGTGTCGTTCGATCTGCGCGGCCTGCTCAGAGGTGAGACGTCCCTGCTCGACGGCCGCGATCACCTCGTCCTCGTCCTTGAGGTGCACCTGACCGTCCGCCTGGATCTCCACGTCGAGGATGTGATCCGATGAATACGTGTCGCGGTCGGTGCGCAGATGCGCGTTCTCGAGATTCACGTACCACCCGGCGAACTCCCACTCGGGACCGCTCACATCGCTCCAGAACAGCCACACCGACCACGCCGCACCGGCCGGAGCGATGCGGAGGATGCCGTTGCCCCACCACTCCTCCACGATCCGGGTACGCGGATCGAGCCACCGACGCTCGAGCGGAACGGTCCGGATGCGCTCGCCCGCCGGAGTGCCCTGCCCCTCCTGGAGCGTGCCCGGAGCGAGCCATGCCACCAGACCGCGTTCATCGTCGCGGACCACCCGCATGGGCGTGATGGTCGACGCATCGCCGGGCTGCCAGCCGGGCTTGCGGTAGTGCCAGGAGATCTGGTCGCCGGGTTCGAGGAACGGCGCTTCACCCATCGGTCGGACACCATCGGGAACCGCCGCGGGAGTGCTGTGGGGCAGGATGCTCATCCCGACACGGTACCTCGCAGGTCCACCGCGCTCAGGTCGGCTCGGCGGCGTCGGCAGCATCCCGAGAGCACACGCGCACGCGGACCGCACCGTTCGAGTGCGGTCCGCGTGCGGGTCGGTTCAGGCGGAGCTTCAGTCGCGCAGGGTCGCGTCGAAGCGCTCAGCTGCGACAGCGACACCCGCGAGCTTCGCCTCTGTCGCCTCGGCTGCGGTGAGCGTGCGGTCGTCCGCGCGGAAGCGCAGCGCGAAGGTGAGACTCTTCTGACCATCCGCGACGCCGTCCCCCCGGTAGTCGTCGACGAGACGGATCGACTCGAGAAGCGCACCGGCACCCTCGGTCAGCGCAGCGCGCACGTCGCCCGCCGGCACATCAGCGCCGACCACCAGCGACACGTCCTGTGTCGCAGCGGGGAACGTCGACAGCGAGGCGGCGACCGCACGGTTCCCGCCGAGAGCGATGACCTCATCGAGGTCGAGCTCGAGCACGGTGGCACGACCGGGAAGGTCTGCTCCGGCGGCGACCTCGGGGTGGAGTTCGCCGACGTATCCGATCTCGACGTCGCCGACGGAGAGCACGCCGGTGCGTCCGGGGTGCAGCGCCGCGCGCTGCCCCTGCACCACATCGAGGTCGACTCCGGCTGCAGCCGCGATGACTCTGGCGGCGTCGAGCGCCTCGGAGAGCCCGTAGGGCTCCGCGGCGCGTCCCGGTTGCTTGGTCACGACGTTGCCCGTGAACAGCGCCGCGACATGACGGTGCTGCGGTGGGATCGACGCGTTCAGTTCGGCGAGCGTGTCGTCCGACGGACGCTCGCCGAGCGGCGGCACCTCGTCCGTGCCGTACTCGACACCCGGCTCGGGCAGGAACACGACTCCGGTCTCGAACAGCGCGAGGTCCGTGAGGCCGCGCGAGATGTTGCGGTGCGCGGTCTGCAGAAGCCCGGGGATCAGCGATCGACGCAGGAACGGAGCGGAGCCGTCGAGCGGGTTCGCGAGCCGGATGCTGGGCAGATGCTCTCCCGACGCCGAGCCGTGCAGGTCGTTCTCCGCCTCCGTCGTGAAGGGGAACGAGGGCGTCTCGACGAGACCGGCAGCCGCCAGCGCGTCGGCGACGCGGCGACGACCCTGCTGGTGTGCGGTGAGACCGCGGCCGGACGGCGGCGTCGGCAGCACGGACGGGATGCGGTCGAGACCGTGGATGCGAGCGACCTCTTCGGCGAGAGACCACTTGTCGGTGAGGTCGGGACGCCAGGTCGGCGGGATCACGGTCCACCCGGCATTCGACCCGGAGACCTCTGCGCCGATGGTCGTGAGCGCGCCGACGATCTCGTCGTCGGAGTAGTCGACGCCGATGAGCCCCTGCACGAATCCGCGCGGGAGGTCGATGTCCGCGACGAACACCTCGGCGAACAGAGCGCCGCCCTCGTCGGTGAGCGTGCCGCCGGCGAATTCGACCATCAGGTCGGCTGCACGGCGGGCGGCCACGAACGGCACGAGCGGGTCGACACCGCGCTCGAACCGCTTGGATGCCTCGCTGGGCAGCTTGTGACGGCGTGCGGTGCGGGCGATCGTCACAGGGTCGAAGGTCGCGGCCTCGATCAGCACGTTGTGCGTCGTGTCGCTCATCTCGGTCGTGCCGCCGCCCATGACGCCGGCGAGACCGATCGGACCCGACTCGTCGGTGATCAGGAGGTCCTCGACGTGGAGCTTCCGCTCCTGGCCGTCGAGGGTCGTCATCGTCTCACCGGCCGTCGCACGACGCACGGTGATGCCGCCGGAGAGCCTGTCGAGGTCGTATCCGTGCAGCGGCTGCCCCAATTCGAGCATCACGTAGTTGGTGATGTCGATCAGGATGCCGAGCGAGCGCATGCCGGCGAGCGACAGCCGCGCGATCATCCACGGCGGGGTCGGCCGCGCGGGGTCGACGTCTCGGACGACGCGCGTGACGAACTCGCTCGCGCCGACGCGGCCGCGTACGGGGGCTGCATCGTCGACGATCGCCGTGTGACCGGCGCCCGGCTGGAGCTCGGTGAAGTCGCGCTCGGCCGGGTCGCGGAACGGTGCTCCGGTCGCGTGGGAGTACTCGCGGGCGACACCGCGCAGCGAGAACGCGTACCCGCGGTCGGGCGTGACGTTGATCTCGACCGCGACATCGTCGAGTCCGAGCAGGTTGATGGCGTCTGTGCCGACGGGGGCATCGATACCGAGGTCCGCGAGGACGAGGATGCCGTTGTGCTCGTCGCCGAGCCCCAGCTCACGCGCAGAGGCGATCATGCCGTCGGACACGTGCCCGTAGGTCTTGCGGGCGGCGATCGGGAACGGCCCCGGCAGCACTGCACCGGGAAGCGTCACGACGACCTTGTCACCCGCGACGAAGTTGTGCGCGCCGCAGACGATTCCACGGATTCCGCCGTTCGCCTCACCGACATCGACCTGGCACCAGTTGATCGTCTTGCCGTTGGACTGCGGCTCGGCCTCGAGCGAGACGACCTGTCCGACGACGACGGGACCCGAGATCTCGAAGCGGTGGACGTCCTCCTCCTCGAATCCGACGGTCACGAGCGCTGCGAGGACATCCTCCGGTGTCGTATCCGCTGCCAGATCGACGTACTCACGCAGCCACGAAAGCGGGACGCGCATCACACCACCATCCCGTACTGCTCGCTGAAACGGACATCGCCCTCTGCCATGTCCCGCATGTCCTGCACATCGCTGCGGAACATGAGTCCCCGCTCGACGCCCATTCCGAACGCGAAGCCGCTGTAGACGTCGGGATCGATCCCCGCCGCACGGAGCACGTTCGGGTTGATCATGCCGCAGCCGCCCCACTCGATCCAACGGGCGCCGCCCTTGAAGGTGGGGTGCCAGAGGTCGAGCTCGGCCGACGGCTCGGTGAAGGGGAAGAAGTTCGTGCGGAAGCGCGTCTTGGCCTCGGGGCCGAAGAGCTGACGCGCGACATGGTCGAGCGTTCCCTTGAGATGCGCCATCGAGATCCCCTTGTCGACGACGAGTCCTTCGAACTGGGTGAAGACGGGGAGGTGCGTCGCGTCGAACTCGTCGGTGCGGTACACGCGGCCGGGGCAGAGCACGTAGATCGG
Organism: Microbacterium sp. LMC-P-041; assembly: GCF_030209555.1. Taxonomy (NCBI): domain Bacteria; kingdom Bacillati; phylum Actinomycetota; class Actinomycetes; order Micrococcales; family Microbacteriaceae; genus Microbacterium; species Microbacterium sp. LMC-P-041. Next base: position 522,871 of record NZ_JARVRV010000005.1, on the reverse strand, counting down.
CACCTCGCGGTCGAGCATCGAGCGCACCTGCACGGGGCTCGTGTGCGTGCGCATGACGAGGTGGCGCGACGGCGGGTCGACGTAGAAGGTGTCCTGTTCCTGACGGGCGGGGTGGTCGACGTCGAAGTTCAGAGCGTCGAAGTTGAACCACTCGTGCTCGAGCTCGGGTCCTTCCGCGATCTCCCAGCCCATGCCCACGAAGATGTCCGAGATCTGCTCGCTCAGCAGGGTCAGCGGATGCCGGGCGCCGACGCGTGTGCGCGAGGGGATCGCCGTGATGTCCAGCCGCTCGGCCTCGAGGCGCTCAGCGACCTCCGCGGCGGCGAGCTCCTCCTCCTTGGCGGCGAGGGCCTTGGTGACCTGACCGCGGCCCTGGCCGACGAGCTTGCCGAAAGCGGCCTTGTTCTCGGGGGCGACCTGACGCATCGAGGCGTTCAGGACGGCGAGCGGCGATCCGTCGGCGACGTGCGCGGCGCGAGCGGCTTTCAGTTCGGTCGTATCGGCGGCTGCGGCGATCGCTTCGAGCGCGGCCGCCACGGCGGCTTCGACCGCTTCCGGGGTGATTTCGGGAGACTCAGACACGAGACAGGAGTCTACCGGCGCGAGGCGGTCGCCCCGCGCCGGTGGACATCACTTCGGATCGGAGCTGTCCAGCCCGCCTACACCACCGGTGCCGCCGAAGCCGCTGCCCCCGCGCTGCAGGGTGATGAGCTCGGTGTCGGTGCCGTCGCCGTGCTGGCGGGGATCCTCTGCCGCGTGGATCGCCTTCACCTTCGGCGAGCGACGGGTCTGGATCTCGACCCACTTCGCGATGCCCGACAGGATGAGGCACATGACGATGTAGATGCCGCCGATGACGAAGGCCGACTGCAGGATCGGGCGACCCTGCTGCGACGTCAGCTGCTTCGCGTAGTACAGCAGCTCGGGGTAGGTGATGATGAAGCCCAGAGCGGTGTCCTTCATCGTGACGACCAGCTGCGCGACGATCACCGGGAGCATCGCCCGGATCGCCTGCGGCAGGAGGATGAGACGCATCACGCCGCTCTTGCGGAGTCCGATCGCGTAGCCCGCCTCTTTCTGCCCCCGAGGCAGGGACTCGATGCCGGCCCTCAGAACCTCGGCGAGCACGGAGCCGTTGTAGGCCATCAGTGCGATCACGACGGCCCAGTAGGGATCCATCTTGATTCCGACCACGGGGAGCCCGTAGTAGAGCAGCATCATGAACACCAGCACCGGAACGGCACGGAAGAGCTCGGTGACGGCTGTCACGGGGATCCGCACCCACGCGTGCTCGGAGAGCCGCCCGATGGCCAGCACGAAGCCGAGGACGACGCTGAGGACGGCGGCGAGCGCGAAGGCTGCGAGCGTGTTGCCCAGGGCCTTGAAGATACCCATCCACACGTTGGAGAACGTGAACACGTACCACTTCTCCGCCGAGAACTGGCCCGTCTCCACCATGCGGAGCACGATGAAGCCGATGGCGGCCAGGACGAGGACGACGGTGGCGACCGCGATGACCCGGTTGCGGGCGATCGCCCGGGGTCCGGGGACGTCGTACAGTACAGAGCTCATCGCGCGATCCTCCAACGGTTCTCGAGATATCGCTGCAGCCAGCTCAACAGCAGCACCAGGGCGACGAACACGACGGCGACCCAGAGGAGGACCTCCATCGGGTTGCCCGGACGGTCGGCCGAATCGTTGATGGTCGACCGGAGAGCCGCGAGCTCGGCGACCGAGAACCCGGCTGCGACGGTCGTGTTCTTCAGGAGCGCGATGAAGACGCTCATCATCGGCGGGACGACCGAGCGGAACGCCTGCGGCAGGATCACGAGACCCATCACCTGTCCGAAGGGAAGTCCGATGGCCCGCGCGGCCTCGGCCTGACCGACGGGCACCGTGTTGATACCCGCCCTCAGGACCTCGGCCACATAGGTCGCCGTGTAGATGCCGATGGCGAGGATGCCGAGCACGAGGTTCGACAGTTCGGGCAACCCGAGTTGCGGGTACCCGAAGATGAAGAAGAAGAACACGAGGGTGAGCGGGGTGTTGCGCACGGTGTTCACGTACACCGTGCCGACGCCGCGGGCGATGGGCACCGGGGAGACACGCATGGCCCCGACGATCAGACCCAGGATCAGTGCGATGATCCCGCCCGCGAAGAACACGATCAGCGTGTTGCTGATCGCCTGTCCCCACAGGTCGAGGTTGCCGAAGATGACGTCCACGCCACCCTCCCTTCTTCAGAGTGAATGGGCGGCCCCCCTGAGGGGGCCGCCCATGTCGATCAGTACGCGTCGACCTCGGGCTGTTCGACCTCGATGCCGCTGGAACCGAGGTTCGCGTCGAAGATCGCCTGCCAGATGTCGCCACCGTCGGTGAAGAGCTCGTTGATGTGCGTGCGCAGCGCGTCGTCGCCCTTCGTGAGGCCGACACCGTAGCGCTCCTCGGTGAAGAGGCCGCCGGTCACCTTGACGTCATCCGGGTACTGGGCCGCGTAGCCGATCAGGATCGCCTGGTCGGTGGTCACGGCGTCGACCTTGCCGTCGATGAGGTCCTGGACGCAGGCGGAGTACAGGTCGTACTCCTGCGTCTTGATCTCGGGGAAGTTCGCCTTGATGTTCTGGATCGGCGTCGAGCCGGTCGCCGAGCAGACGGTCTTGCCGTTGAAGTCCTCGAGAGCCTCGGCGTCGTCCGCGTCGGCGGCGACCAGGAGTCCCTGACCGGTGATGAAGTAGGGACCCGCGAAGTCGATGAGCTCCTTGCGCTTGTCGTTGATCGAGTAGGTGCCGACGTAGTAGTCGATGTCACCGTTGGTGATCGCCTGCTCGCGGTTCGCCGAAGCGATCGGCTTGAACTCGATCTTGTCCTCGTCGTAGCCCAGGGATGCGGCGATCCACCGTGCGATGTCGACGTCGAAGCCGGTGCGCTCTCCGGTCGTGACATCGAGGTAGCCGAGCCCGGGCTGGTCCTCCTTGACGCCGACGATCACCTTGTCGCGCTCCTGGATGGCGTCGAACGTCGGGCTGCCCTCGAGCTGGACGTCGTCAGCGACCTCGAACCAGGTGGAGTCCTCGCTCTCTTCGCCGCCGGTTCCGGCGCCGGGGCTGGACGGGCTGCCGCTGTTGCAGGCCGTCAGCGCGAACAGTGCAACCGTCGCGATCCCGATTCCTGCCAGTGTCCGTGTGCGTCGCATGTGCGTCTCCTTCGTGTGCTGTGTGTGCAAAGGTCTGTGAGGCTCGTCAGTGCGTGAGGAGCTTGGAGAGGAAGTCCTTGGCGCGGTCGCTCTTCGGGTTCGTGAAGAACTCCTCAGGCGTCGCCTCCTCGACGATCTTGCCGTCGGCCATGAACACGACCCGGTTGGCGGCCTTGCGAGCGAAGCCCATCTCGTGGGTCACGACGATCATCGTCATGCCGTCGCGGGCGAGCTCCACCATGACGTCGAGGACCTCGTTGATCATCTCGGGGTCGAGCGCGCTGGTCGGCTCGTCGAAGAGCATGACCTTGGGCTGCATGGCGAGAGCGCGGGCGATCGCGACGCGCTGCTGCTGTCCGCCGGAGAGCTGTGCGGGAAGCTTCGAGGCCTGCTGGGCGACGCCGACGCGCTCGAGAAGCATCATCGCCTCCTTGTCGGCATCGGCCTTCTTCATGCCGCGGACCTTGATCGGGCCGAGCGTCACGTTCTCGAGGATCGTGAGGTGCGCGAAGAGGTTGAACGACTGGAACACCATGCCGACGTCTGCGCGCAGATGCGCGAGGCCCTTTCCCTCAGCGGGGAGCGCCTTGCCGTCGATGCTGATCGTGCCGCTCGTGATCGTCTCGAGGCGGTTGATCGTGCGACACAGTGTCGACTTGCCCGAGCCTGAGGGACCGATCACCACGACGACCTCGCCGGCGTTCACCGTGAGGTCGATATCCGTGAGCGCCTGGAAGTCGCCGTAGTGCTTCTGGACGTTGTCGACAACGACGAGGGGCTTACCGGTGGTCATCATTTCTCCAAACTAGCCAGGTCGCTCACGTGGCTCCACAGTGATGCGTCGACATTTACACGTTCGTAACCACGCGATGGGGCCGATCCCGCCCGATAACCGGAGTGCCCCACGGTCCGCCCCCGCGGACCGTGGGGGCGTCCCTGCTGCTCCGTTCCTCCCCCGAGTAGAACGTGGCAGCAAGCCTCCGACCGGATCCGATCGCAGGACGACTCCGGAGAATGGCCGAGTCCGCGCCTCAATGAGGGGCGTGGGCTCTGTGGCATCTGAATTCTCCGTTGAATCGAGCGCGATCGACCCCCACATTGGCAGAGTGACATGCCGGTATGAGACTTCTTGAGGATTTCTTGAGGCCTCAGTCCCGCTGGTCCCGGTAGTACTCGACGGCCCCCGGATGCAGGTCGACCGGCCCCGTGAAGATCGCCTGCCTGCGGTCGAGCAGGGACGCGACCGGAACCCGCTGCGCGATATCGGTGCGGACCGTGAAGAGGCTCGTGAGGACGTCCCGTACGACGCCGTCCGGAGTGTCGGACGAGGTGACCAGATAGTTCGGCACCGCCATCGTGGGCGCGGACTCGTCGAGTCCATAGAGCGCGACGGGGAAGTCGGACGGCCGATACGCATCGGAGTATCGAGCGTTGATCGTCGTGACCCATGTCTGCTCGATCGGCACCAGCCGCACGGGCGTCGTCGTCGCGAGCTCCGCGATGCCCGGTGTCGGGATGCCGCCGACCCAGAAGAATCCGTCGATCTCGGATCTCTCGAGCGCGCTGATCGACTCACCGAGATCGAGCCGGGGATCCGTGATCGTCGCGACGTCGACGTCGGCGGCGTCGAGTGCTCGCGCCGCGATCACATTGACGCCGGAATTCTCGGCCCCGAGCGACACCGTCCTGCCCGCAAGGTCGCTGAGGGCGGCGATGTCCGAATCCGCGCGTACGACCACGTGGAGGTACTCGTCGTACAGGCGAGCGACAGCCTGCACCGGCATGGGCTCGTCGAACGCTCCCACTCCGGCGACGGCGTCGGCAGCGGCATCCCCTTGCGCGAAGCCGAGGAGGGCCTCCCCCGAGCTCACCCGCAGGAGGTTGTCGACGGACCCGGCGGTCTCGGCTGCCGACACGCGGATGCCCAAGGACTCCGACAGCTCCCGAGCGAGTTCGTCGCCGTAGGCGTAATAGACCCCGTTGGCTCCCCCGCCGGCGATCTCGTAGGCAGAGTCGTTCCACTCCGTCGATCGAGCGCTGCACGCGCTGCTCGTGGCGGCGAGCAGCAGCACGAGTGCCGTCGCCACCCCTCTGCGCCACCATGCGCGGCGGCTAGCCCGCCCGCTCATCCCTCAGCTCCGTCCGGCAGCATCAGCGACACCAGCAGCCCGCCGTCGTCCGGCGTATCGACCCGCAGCTCGCCGCCGATCGACTCCAAGAGGTCGGTCGCTATCGCGAGGCCGAGCCCTGACCCCGGAACCCCGCCGCTGTCGTCGCTGCGCCAGAATCGGTCGGCGGCGTTCGCGGCCTGCTCTCGCGTCAGGCCGGGGCCGTGGTCGCGGACTGTCAGCACGCAGAGTCCACCGCTGCGGTGCGCGTCGACCTCGACGGCCGACTCGGCGGGCGAGAACTTCACCGCATTGTCGATGACGGCGTCGAGCGCGCTCTCGACGATCGTGCGGTCGGTGATGCTCATCACCGGGCCCACTCCTGTCGAGAGCATCCGGACGCGTCGCTGTGACGCGACCTCGCTCCAGGCGTCTGCGCGGCGGGCGGCGAGCGTGGTCAGATCGACGGCTGAGATCATCGTGTCGGCGCGCCCGCCGCGCGCGAGTCCGAGGAGCGTCTCGAGGATGCGAGCCATCCGGCGCCCTTCCTCCCTCGTCTCCTCGACGTCGTCCTTCCAGTCGGCTCCGAGACCGGTCGAGAGGTGCTCGACACGCAGCAGCAGCGCGTTGAGGGGATTGCGGAGCTCGTGCGAGGCGTTCAGGGCGAACTCCTGCTGACGCGTCATGACGCGCTCGATCTCATCCGCCATGCCGTTGAACACGCGCGTCATCCGGCGTAGCTCAGGAGGCCCCGTGTCCTCCGCGACCCTCGCATCCATCTCGCCGCGTTCGATCGCGATCATCGCCTCATCGAGACGTCGGACCGGAGAGAGCACCCACCGGGCGAGTTGGAAGACGAGGAGCACGCCGAGTCCGATCGAGACGATCGACACGACCGTCAGCACAAGAATCTGCTGCAGGATCTGGGTCCGTGGCGCCTCGACGTCCGCGGAGAGCATCACGGCGCCGATCACGTCGCCGTCGTCGAAGACCGGCTCGACGAGCGAGGACTCTGCCGCGATCCAGGGGAACACCGGCTCGGGCGCCTCGGCGCGGCGCCCCGAGAGCGCGAGGCCGACCCGTGCGGCATCGTCCTCTGACAGGACTTCGCCGCCGCCGTCGCGCGCTGACCACACCCCACCGGAAAGATCGAAGACGATCACATCGATCCCGTACACCTCGTGGAAGCGGGCGACCTCGGCATCGATCACCGTCGCGCTGCCCGACCGCAGCGCCTGCCGCGCGCTGGTCACGAAATACCCGAGGTCACCGAGCTGCTCGGTGTAGAAGGCCTGCTGGATGCTGCGGGTCGCGCTCCACGCCGTGGCGCCGCCCAACGACAGCAGGATCGCGACGAGCGGCACCAGGAAGACGACGACGAGACGTCTGCGCATCGAACGCTACCCGGCCAACCGATAGCCGACACCGCGCACGGTCTCGATCAGATGCCGCTGACCCGCCTTCTTGCGGATCGCGCCGACGTGCACCTCGAGCGAGTGCCCGAAGCCGCGCCAGTCGGTGTTCCAGACCTCGCGGATGAGTCTCTCCTTCGGCACGGCGACGCCGGGGTACCGGGCGAGCACCGCCACGATGTCGAATTCCTTGCGAGTGAGTTCGATGGGAGCGCGTCCGATGATCACCTGCCTGGCGACGAGGTCGATCTCGATCTCGCCATCCTGCAGACGTACGCGCGCCTCGGATTCCGGCCGCACGGGTCGAGAGCGTCGTGTGACCGCCTCGATCCGGGCGAGGAGCTCGTGGACGTCGTAGGGCTTGACGACGAAATCGTCAGCGCCGGCACGCAACCCTCTGATGCGCTCCGTGACCTGGTTGCGTGCGGTGACGATCACGATCGGCACCTCGGAGCGTGCGCGGATCCGACGGCAGAGATCGATGCCGTCGACATCGGGCAGACCGAGGTCGAGGAGCACCACCTCGGTGTCCGCACCCAATTCCTGCAGCGCGGAGGCTCCGTCCGCGGCTCGCACGGTGGCGTACCCGGATCGCGCGAGGAAGGCCTCGAGTGCAGCGGCGACACGCTCGTCGTCCTCCACGATCAGAATCTGCATCGACCCTGGGTCCCCTTCTCCGCTCGAGCAGGGACAAACCTACCAGCAGGACGGCCGGCCGCTCGTCCGCCGGAGATCAGGCCGAGGATGCCGCCCGCTGCGCGAACGCGCTCTCGTACAGGCAGACGCTCGCTGCCGTGGCGAGGTTCAAGGATTCGGCGCGGCCGAAGATCGGCAGCTTCAGCACCTGGTCGGCCTGCGCGAGCGCCTCGTCCTCGAGACCGCGCGCCTCATTGCCGAACAGCCACGCCGTAGGCTCGGCGAGCACTCCGTCCGCCCGGGCATGAAGAAGATCCTCGCCCTTGACGTCCGCGGCCAGAATCCGGAGTCCCGCGGCGTGAGCCTTCTCGACCACATCCGAGAGCTCTGCGCCCACGGACACGGGCAGATGGAACAGCGAACCTGTCGTGGCGCGCACGACCTTCGGGTTGTAGGGATCGACCGTGCGGCCCGTCAGCACGACGGCGTCGGCTCCCGCCGCATCGGCGGCCCTGATGATCGTGCCGAGGTTTCCTGGGTCCCTGATCTCCTCGCAGATCGCCACCAGACGGGGGGATGCCGCGAAGATGTCCCGCACCGACGTGGGCGCCTGCCGGACGACGGCCACCAGCCCCTGCGGAGTGACCGTGTCGGCCATCGCGTTCAGCACGTACTCCGTGACGTACTCCACGTCGACGCCGGCATCCGATGCCTTCGCGCGGATGTCCGGATGCTTCTCCCAGCCGGTCGGGGTCGCGAACAGCTCCACGATCGCCTGAGGACTGTAGGTCAGCGCCTCGCGAACCGCCTGGGGACCTTCGAGGAGGTAGAGCCCTGTCTCGGCGCGCGCGCTGCGCTTGGTCAGCTTGGCGACGGCACGGACTCGGGGCGAACGGGGGTTCTCCAGCACGTTCACAGTCTAGAGAACGGCAGGACCGTTCCTGCGCAAACGCCGGACGAACGACAGAGGACGCCCTCCCGAAGGAGAGCGTCCTCTGTGGTGAAGAGCTGCTTACGCAGCCGACTTCGGAGCGTTGACGTCGGAAGGCAGAGCCTTCTTCGCCGTCTCGACCAGCGTCGTGAAGGTCGCTGCGTCGTTGACCGCGAGGTCGGCGAGCATGCGACGGTCGACGGTGACACCCGCGAGACCGAGGCCCTGGATGAAGCGGTTGTACGTGATGCCGTTCTGGCGTGCAGCGGCGTTGATGCGCTGGATCCAGAGACGACGGAAGTCGCCCTTGCGCTTGCGACGGTCACGGTACGAGTAGACCAGCGAGTGGATGACCTGCTCTTTGGCCTTGCGGTAGAGGCGCGAACGCTGACCGCGGTAGCCGGAGGCGCGCTCGAGGATGACCCGACGCTTCTTGTGGGCGTTTACCGCCCGCTTGACTCTTGCCATTTTCCTGTGTTCCTATCGTGCGTTCGGGCGCGTCAGCGACCGAGAAGCTTCTTCGCGACCTTGGTGTCAGCCTTCGACAGCACCTGGTCCTGGTTGAGGCGGCGGGTGCGACGGCTCGACTTGTGCTCGAGGTTGTGGCGCATTCCGGCCTGCTGCTTCTTCAGCTTGCCGCTGCCGGTGATCTTGAAGCGCTTCTTAGCACCCGAGTGGGTCTTCTGCTTCGGCATCTTCTCTTCCTTCGTATGGCGCCTTCTCAGGCGACGGTGTCAACCCGCGGTGCGGGAGTCTGGGGGCGGGTGTTATTCCGCTGCGGCCTCGGCCGGCTCGTCGGCGTCGGTCTTGGCTTCGCGGGCGGCCTGCTTGTTCGCTGCGCGCTGGGCGTCGCGAACCGCATTCTGCTCCTGCTTCGCCTCGGACTTGCTCTTGAGCGGAGCCACGATCATGACCATGTTGCGGCCGTCGATGGTCGGGTTCGACTCGACGGTTCCGAGCTCGGCGACATCCTCGGCGAACTTGCGGAGGAGACGGACGCCCTGCTCGGGACGCGACTGCTCGCGACCACGGAAAAGGATCATGGCCTTCACCTTGTCGCCGGCCTTGAGGAAGCCCTCGGCGCGCTTGAGCTTCGTCGTGTAGTCGTGCGCCTCGATCTTCAGGCGGAAGCGGACCTCTTTGAGGATGGTGTTCGCCTGGTTGCGGCGAGCTTCCTTCTCCTTCTGGGCGGCTTCGTACTTGAACTTGCCGTAGTCCATGATCTTGACCACGGGCGGCTTCGAGTTGGGCGCGACCTCGACGAGGTCGAGATCTGCTTCCTGCGCAAGGCGCAGCGCCGCCTCGATGCGGACGACGCCGATCTGCTCACCCGCGGGACCGACGAGGCGGACCTCGGGGACGCGGATGCGCTCATTGGTGCGGGGATCGCTGATGCGTAGCTCCTTAGACGATGGGATTCGGCCACCAGGATGCTGTCAGCACCCCGGGCGAAATCAGAATCGTCCCACCCACCGGCGTTCAAACGCCGGCTCCGCACCCTGCCTGCCGGACCCCGTCTGACGACGCGATCCGGTGGAGTGCAAGACCCGGTAGCCTGGAACGGCAAGCGCGGGTGGGAAGTGAATCCTCTTTCGTACCGGAGCATGACGCTCCGGAGCCCGACAAAGTCTAACAGAAGGCAAGGCGAAGTGACGAACCAGGCATCGGATGAGGCTGCACGCGAGCGCGAAGAGCGCTGGGCACGGCAGGAGGAGGCGGCGTCCTCCGCCACGCGGGACATCGCCGATGTGCCGGCGGTCGAGGTCATCACGACCGCAGCCGTCCACCTCATGAGTGCCGCGGCGGTCAAGCTCGGCCTCGCCGACGACCCGCACGCGGCGGAGCAGCTCGACCTCGATGAGGCGCGCAAGCTCATCAACGCCCTCGCCGGGCTGATCACCGCCGGCGCACCGGAGATCAGCGACATGCACGCGCGGTCCCTCCGAGATGGGCTGCGCTCGCTGCAGCTCGCGTTCCGCGAGGCGTCGACCATTCCCGACCCGATCGGCAAGGGTCCGGGCGAGAAGTGGACAGGCCCGGTCAACTAGGGACTGCCGGCCACTGCGGCTGACCGGTCGGTGGCAGCACCGAGCCGGTCAGGCCGAGCGACGCAGCTTCACGGTGAGAGAGTCGGCGAGCACCGCGATGCGATCATCCGCCGCCCACCGCTGCGCCAGGCGCGCGAGCACGGCATCGAGCACCTCGCGCTCGAGCCCGTCGACCAGCTCGAGGATGACGATCAGTTCCGGTCCGCGTAGACGGGCGTCCGGGTCTCCGGCCGCGACGGCGACGTCGATCACTGCGAGTTCATGCGCGACACTCTCCTGCAGAGCAGTGAAGACCTCGGGCGAGAGGAAACTCGGCTCCCACCGATGACCCTGCGCGACTGCCCACACCGCGGGACGACGGAGGACGAACTCGGTGTCGGACGTCGGGTCGAGAACGATCAGATCCGTGTCCTCCGCCGACGCTGCGAGAGCGGCGCGCACGGCTTCCACCGGGATCGGACGGGCCGTCGCGTCCCAGCGCTGCATCGCCTCGACCGACGAGAACACCGGCTGCACGCGACGACCGTCGGGAGCCGCGACCGTCACGATCGAGAGCTCCTGAGTCTTGTCGACAGCGAGACCGCTCGGCGCCACGCCCTCCTCGCCCTTCTCGGCGATGAGCGGGATCAGGACCCGCGCCGAACGGAACGCGTCGACGACCTCGGTCTGAGCACCGTCGCCCGCCCGAAAACGCAGCAGCGCGTCGAGCAGAACCGGGTCGGCCGATCCGTCGTCGGCGGCATGAGGGTTCGACTGGAAGCTGCGGCCTTCCCAGGGCACACCGGCCGAGTCGCCCCGATCGCTGGACGGGTGCTCGTGCGACCCATGACGGTCGTGGGGACCGTGGTCCCCGGCGTCGTCAGTCCCCTGCGACATCCAGCGCCTCAGCCAGCGTGAACGCGCCGGCGTAGAGTGCCTTGCCGACGATGGCGCCTTCGACGCCCAGCGGCACCAGTTCGCGGAGCGCCACGATGTCATCGAGGTTCGAGATGCCTCCGGATGCCACGACGGGCTTCGGGGTGCGGGCTGTGACCTCGCGCAACAGCTCGAGGTTCGGCCCCTTGAGGGTCCCGTCCTTGGTGACGTCGGTCACGACGTAACGGCTGCAGCCGGCATCCTCGAGGCGCTCAAGCACCTCCCAGAGGTCGCCGCCCTCCTTCGTCCACCCGCGAGCGGCCAGCGTCGTACCGCGGACGTCGAGCCCGACAGCGATCGCTTCGCCGTAACGGCTGATCACGTCGGCGGCCCACTCGGGGTTCTCCAGCGCGGCCGTGCCGAGGTTGATGCGGGTCGCACCGCTCTCGAGAGCCGCCTCGAGCGTCGCGTCGTCACGGATGCCGCCGGACAGCTCGACGTTGACGTTCTTGAACTGCTTGATGACCTTGCGGAGGATCGGCGCGTTGCTGCCGCGTCCGAAAGCGGCATCGAGGTCGACGAGATGGATCCACTTCGCCCCCTGTGCGACCCACTCCCCCGCGGCGTCGAGCGGGTCGCCGTAGCTGGTCTCGGTGCCGGCCTCACCCTGAGTGAGGCGGACGGCCTTGCCCCCGGCGACATCGACGGCGGGAAGCAGGGTGAGAGCGGGAGACTGCGCGAAGTCGTTCATGACGTCCTCAGGTGAGATGGAGAGACCGATTCGTCGGCACGAGAATCGACACTAGCCCGCGTATCGGCCCGCTCCAAAACGATGACAGCAGAGAACCTCCCGTGCCACGCGGTAGCCTCGATGACGCCCCTGTTTCGGTGTGTGAGGAGATGTTCCATGGTGCGCGATGCGGAAGCGCGAGGAGGCGGACCCCTGCGACGCGGGAATGCGCTGCCTCCCGAGACTCCGGATGAGCGCGCTCAGATGCCGACTGGACCCGACGCGGAGCCCACAGCCCCGCACCCCCGACCGGCACCCCAGCCCGCCCCCGCGCCGGGAACACGAGCCGCAGCGGCATGGGCAGCCGCCTCCGCCGCAGCTCCTCCTTCCGATGATGCGCGACCGGCCACGCCCGCTGTGCCGATCTCCGCACCGCCTTCGGTCCCCGCTGCGCCACCCGCCGCCCCTGCAGTACCGCCCGCGCCCTCAGCCGCATCGCCCGCAGCCCATGCGGTACCGACGACGCCGGCACCTTCCGGAGCGCCCGCTGCGACCGGATCGCTTTCGACCGCATGGTCGGAACAGCAGAGCTCTTCGACTCAGGACAGCACCGTGCGGCCCGCCGTTCCGGCGGCCACGGCGCCGCGCCCCCAGTCTTCCGACGTACCGCCCGCTCCGCCGCTGCCGGTGCCCGCCTCGGCCCCGTCCGCGCCCAACGCCGCCGCTGCAGAGTCGGCGTCCTCGGCATCCTCGCGTCGTCAGCAGCGCGAGCAGGGCGTGGGGCGTCGCTCGTTCCTTCAGGAGGAGCGCCGTGAGGAGCCAGCGCGTCAGGGCGGACGCGGGCTGCTCAACCGCGTCGGGTTCACCCTCGGCCCGAGCGCTCGCGAACGCGCCGTCCGCGACGACGAGCACGCGGTGAGCCGCCACTGGCCGGGCCCCCGCACCGTCGCTGTCGTCAATGGGAAGGGCGGGGCGGGAAAGACACCGGCCACCGTGCTGCTGTCGGCGGTCTTCGCGCAGTACGGCGGCGCCGGGGTTCTCGCCTGGGACAACAACCAGACCCGCGGCACCCTCGGCTGGCGCACCGAGACGGGGGCGCACGATCGCACACTGCTCGAACTGCTTCCGCAGACCCAGCGCCTGCTCGGAGCCCAGGGACAGTCAGCCGACCTCGCGCACTTCGTGCATCACCAGCCGCAGGAGAAGTACGACGTCCTGCGGTCGAAGCCCGTCCGACTGGCCCACGAGAATCGGCTCCGGCCGAGTGACGTCGACTCCATCCACGCGATCGCGGCCAAGTTCTACCGTCTGATCATCATCGACTCCGGCAACGACGAGTCCGATCCGATGTGGCTGCGGATGATCGACCTCGCCGACCAGATCGTCGTGGCGACGACGACACGTGACGACCATGCCGAGGCCGGGGCGCTGCTGCTCGAGGCACTCGAAGACCGCGACGAGCGATCCGCACGGTTGGCTCGCGAGTCAGTGGTCGTCGTCAGCCAGGCGGACCCGAAGGCATCCCCCGCCGAAGTCGCAGACGTCATCGCCGGATATCAGCCGCTCGCGCGCGAAGTCGTCGGCATCCCCTTCGATCGGGAGATGGTCGACGGTCACCTCCGTCTTCGCGCACTCGCGGCGCCGACGCAGCGGTCGTGGCTCTCTGCCGCGGCCGCCGTCGCCCGAGGCTTCTGAGCCGTTCGGCAGTGGACCCGGCGGATCGGTCGTCCGAGGTTCGGATCGACGGCGGCTCAGCGGGCTGCCGACGCGTCAGGACCGAAGGCTGTCGACCCAGTTGCGGAGCAGCTGGATTCCGGCCTCGCCGGACTTCTCAGGATGGAACTGCGTCGCGGAGAGCGGCCCGTTCTCGACCGCAGCGAGGAACGGATCGCCGTACGTCGACCACGTGAGCACCGGCTGAGGGAACGGCGGGATGACATCGAGCTCCCACGACTGCGCGGCGTAGGAATGCACGAAGTAGAAGCGTTCGTTCTCGATGCCCTTGAACAGCACCGATTCGGCGCCCGGCTCGACCGTGTTCCACCCCATGTGCGGCAGCACCGGCGCGTTGAGCTCCGTGACCGCTCCCGGCCATTCGCCGAGACCCTCGGAATCGTGCCCGCGCTCGACACCGTGCGCGAACAGAACCTGCATGCCGACGCAGATGCCGAGCACCGGGCGCCCGCCTGCGAGCCGGCGATCGATGATCTCGTCGCCGCCGTGCGCGTAGAGCGCATCGCGCACGGCCTGGAACGCGCCGACCCCCGGCACCACGAGACCGTCTGCCTCGAGCGCTTCCTTGCGGTCGCGCGTCAGCACCGCATCAGCACCGGCGGCGATGAGCGCCTTGACAGCCGAGTGGACGTTGCCGGATTCGTAATCGAAGACGGCGACCCGGGGAGCCCTGCTCACAGTGCGCCCTTCGTCGACGGGATGCCGTCGACCAGAGGGTCGAGGGCCTTGGCCTGGCGGAACGCCCGAGCGAATGCCTTGTACTCGGCTTCGGCGATGTGGTGGGGGTCGCGGCCCCCGAGAACGCGTACGTGCACCGTGAGTCCCGCGTTGAAGGTGATGGCCTCGAACGTGTGGCGCACGAGCGAACCGGTGAAGTGGCCGCCGATGAGGTGGTGCTCGAAACCGGCAGGCTCCCCCGTGTGAACGAGATAGGGACGCCCCGAGATGTCCACGACAGCCTGAGCGAGCGCCTCGTCGAGCGGCACGAGAGCGTCGCCGTATCGCGAGATGCCGGACTTGTCGCCCAGCGCTTCACGGATGGCCTGACCGAGAACGATCGAGATGTCCTCCACGGTGTGGTGTGCGTCGATCTGCGTGTCCCCCGAGGCGCGCACCGTGAGGTCCGTGAGCGAGTGCTTCGCGAAAGCCGTCAGCATGTGATCGAAGAACGGCACCGACGTGTCGATACGGCTCGCACCGGTGCCGTCGAGGTTCAGCTCGAGCTCGACGGTGGACTCCGACGTGCTGCGCACACGCGTGGCGGTGCGCGGGGTCTGGGCGGGGCTGCTCATGAAGCCGATCCTATCGAGGCGAGGGCATCGAGGAATGCCGTGGTCTCCGGCTCGGTGCCCGCGGTGACGCGGAGGTGCCCGGGTATCCCGACGTCGCGGATGAGAACACCCTGCTCATAGAGCTGCTGCCAGACCTTCTGGGGCTCTGCGACACCCCCGAACAGAACGAAGTTCGACCAGGACTCATGCGGGGTGTACCCCAGCGCCTCGAGTGTCGCGGAGATGCGATCCCGCTGCTCGACGATCTCCTCGACCATGCCGAGCATCACGTCGGAGTTGCGCAGAGCGGCGACGGCTGCGGCCTGAGTGAGAGCGCTGAGGTGGTACGGCAGGCGCACGAGCCGCAGAGCGTCGATGAAGGCAGGATCCGCGGCGAGGTACCCCACGCGGGCACCCGCGAAGGCGAAGGCCTTGCTCATCGTGCGGGAGACGGCGAGCCGCGGTCGTCCCTCGAGAAGGGTCAGAGCCGATGCCGCGTCGTGCGGCGCGAACTCCTGGTACGCCTCGTCGACGACGACGATTCCGTTCGACGCCTCGTACACGGCTTCGACGACGTCGAGGCCCAGCGGCGTGCCTGTCGGATTGTTCGGCGAGCACAGCAGGATGACGTCAGGATCGACATCTCGCACCTGCGCTGCCGCCTCTTCGGGGGTGATCGTGTAATCGGGCTGCCTGGTGCCGGCGACCCAACACGCTCCGGTGCCCTTCGAGATCAGCGGATACATCGAGTAGGTCGGGGCGAAGCTGAACGCCGTGCGGCCCGGCCCTCCGAACGCCTGCAGAATGTGCTGAAGGACTTCGTTCGACCCGTTGCCCGCCCAGATCTGAGCCGGTTCGAGACCATGACCGAGATACTCCGCGAACCCTTCCCGGAGCGTGGTGAACTCGCGATCCGGGTAGCGGTTGACATCGCGGAGCGCGACCGCGATGTCGTCCAGGATGTCACTGGCGACCGCGTCGGGAACCGGATGCGTGTTCTCGTTGACGTTGAGTGCGATCGGAAGAGGCGCTTGCGGCGCTCCATAGGGCGTGAGCCCTCGGAGGTCGTCGCGAAGAGGGAGGTCGGCGAGTGATGCAGTCACCCTTCCCATGGTAGGCCGCCTTCGCTACACAGACGCTCGTGGTGACGGAGTGTGAACGCGCTTCCGCGCCGCACCGCTCGATCGAACGGCCCTCACGGGTTCATTCCGAATACTGCGCCGGAATCGCCAGCTCCTGGCCGATCTGCAGCTCGCCGCCGCGCAGCAGGTTCAGACGCGTGATGTCGCCGATCACGTCGCGCGGATCCGCGCCGGGGGCCACGCTCTCGGCGATCGACCACAGCGTGTCGCCGGGCATCACCGTCACCGTCGCGAACGATGCCGTGGCGGTCTGCTCGCCTGAGGCCATCGCACTGCCGCCGCTGAGTGCGGCGAATGCGATCCCGGCTGCGAGCGGCACGGCCGCGACAGCGAGAACGACACGTCGACCGCGCGCCGTCAGCTTGAGCCGCGTCGCCGGACGAGCCGGAAGGACTGCTGCACTGCTGAAGGTGATGGTGCTCATGTCGTGCTCCTCTGCATCTACCGCGTGGGCGGTGAAGTTGGCGTAGCGTTCGCATTCGCGCCTCGGCCGGGAGCCGTGAATGCGAAGCTACGTTCCGAAGTTATCTTCGAATTCGAACATCTGTCAAGCGTTCTTCGAAACAGAAGTCCGGGAATCGGCCGACACGCTCGAACAGATCTTCCACTTCGGCGCGATTCTCGGATACGGTTTCGATGTCAACACCCCACCACGGGCCTCCGACATTCGAACTGAGACGCCGGAATCGCACACCTGAGGAGCACCATGAGCGACATCTCCGCCCCCGACGCCGACGTCCCGCGCACCCGTCGCCGCAAGAGCCTGAGTCCCAAGCAGATGGCGATCCTCGAGGTCATCCAGACGTCGATCAGCCGTCACGGGTACCCGCCGAGCATGAGAGAGATCGGCGACGCCGTGGGCCTCAAGTCGCTGTCCAGCGTGACCCACCAGCTCGGCCAGCTCGAGCTGAGCGGATATCTGCGACGCGACCCCGGCAAGACCCGTGCCATGGAAGTGCTCATCGACCTCCCCGGCACCAGCGGAGAGAATCCCGCCGATGTGGCGACCCCCGTGGGCGATGCGGCGCTCGTGCCGCTCGTCGGCCGCATCGCCGCAGGTGTCCCGATCACCGCCGACCAGCAGGTCGAGGAGATCTTCCCGCTCCCCCGGCAGCTCGTCGGCAAGGGCGACCTGTTCATGCTCAAGGTGTCCGGCGAATCGATGATCGATGCGGCGATCTGCGACGGCGACTGGGTCGTGGTGCGGTCGCAGAGCAGCGCCGAGAACGGCGAGATCGTCGCCGCCATGCTCGACGGCGAGGCGACGGTGAAGGTTCTCCGTCGACGCGACGGCCACACCTGGCTGCTGCCTCGCAACTCCGCATTCGAGCCGATCCTCGGCGACGAGTCCGTCATCCTCGGCAAGATCGTCGCCGTGCTGCGCGCGGTCTGACTCCCCTCCCACCCTGCCGGTGACGGCGGGCGTCGACGCACCATAGGCTCGAACCATGTCGTCGCCGTTCGGTACCTGGACCTCTCCGTTCACCCCCGACCGGATCGCCGCGTCGTCTCCGCGGATCGATGGCAGCGCCTTCGTGGCTGACGAGATCTGGTGGGGTGAGTCGATCCCTGCCGAGGGCGGTCGCCTGACCGTGCGAAGTTCGACGGGTGCCGAGATCCTTCCCGCGCCATGGAGTGCTCGGTCTCGCGTCCACGAGTACGGCGGCGGGGCGTGGACCGCGGATGCCGACGGCACGCTGTACTTCGTCGATGCCAAGGATCAGCGCGTGCACCGCATGCCCCGCGGCGGTGTCCCCGTTCCTTTGACACCCCCGGGCCCGGCGCACGGCGGTCTGCGTCTGCAGAGCGGCCGCCTGTTCGCCGTGCGGGAGGATCTGTCCGTCTCCCCTCACCGACGCGCCATCGTCGAGATCCCGACCGACGGGTCGGCATCCGACCGGCCTGCGCTGTTGAAGACCCTCGTCGAAGGCGAGTCGTTCTACGCTCATCCGGCACTGTCTCCCGACGGTTCTCGTGCAGCGTGGGTCGAGTGGTCCGGCGATCGGATGCCGTGGCAGCGAGCGTCGTTGGTGATCTCGGACGGCACCGCGCGCACAGAGCTGTCCACTCGCGCCGCGCTGCAGCCCGAGTGGACGGCTGACGACGAGATCGTGTACTCCGACGATCCCTCGGGCCGCTGGGCTCTGCACCGACAGCGTGTCAGCGGAGCCCAGGCGGTCGGCACGGCGGAGCAGATCATCGACGACGACGCCGACACGGGATACGGCCTCTGGGTGCTCGGCAATCGCTGGTACCGCCCGCTCGCCGACGGTCGCGTCGTGGCTGTGCGCACGAACGGTCGCGACCGGGTCGTCGTCATCGACCCCGACGGCGGCGCCCACCGCATTCCCCTCCCCGCAGACGGCCACGTGAGTGTCGACGATGTCGCGGCCTCCCGCGTGCTGCTCTCCGGAAACAGCTCGACGACAGAACCCGGGGTCTGGTGCGTCGACGTCGACACGGGTCGCGTCGAGGCCGTCGCGGGAGCTGCGCCGACCGATCCTGCGTGGATGCCGCCCGCATCCGAGGTCCTGGTCGACGGCTCGCACGGGCCCGTCCATGCCTTCGCGTACCCGCCGACGAATCC
This sequence comes from Microbacterium sp. LMC-P-041, assembly GCF_030209555.1. NCBI lineage: Bacteria > Bacillati > Actinomycetota > Actinomycetes > Micrococcales > Microbacteriaceae > Microbacterium > Microbacterium sp. LMC-P-041. The sequence continues at coordinate 504,224 of NZ_JARVRV010000005.1, read as the reverse complement.
CTCGGCCCACGCTCCGGCCGCGGATGACGAGCTCCCGCCCTACATCGTGCTCGTCCACGGCGGCCCGACCGCGCATGTGACCGGCGCGGCGTCCGCCGCCGTCGCGTTCTGGACGAGCCGCGGCATCGGCGTGCTCGACGTCAATTACGGCGGATCGACGGGCTACGGCCGTGCGTACCGCGAACGGCTGGACGGCGGATGGGGCGTGGTCGACGTCGACGACGTGATCGCAGCGGCCCGCGGCCTCGCCGATGCCGGGCTCGCGGATCCCGCCCGCATCGCGATCAGAGGCGGCTCGGCGGGCGGTTGGACAGTGCTCTCGTCGCTGGTGCGGGGAGGGACGTTCGCCGCGGGGATCAGCCGATACGGAGTGGTCGACCTGCAGATGCTGAGCGCGCACTCCCACGACTTCGAGGCGCACTACATCGAGGGGCTGGTGGGTCCGCTGCCCGAGGCGGAGGCACTCTACGTCGCGCGTTCGCCCCTGACGCACGCCGACCGGATCGACGTGCCTGTGCTGCTGATGCAGGGTGCGGACGACCGTGTCGTGCCACCGACACAGTCCGAGGCGATCCGCGATGCGCTGGCGACGAGTGGTGTGGAGCACGAGTACGTGCTGTACCCGGGTGAGGGCCATGGCTTCCGGTCGAGCGAGACGATCATCGACGCCCTCGAGAGGGAGCTCGCTTTCCTCGGACGCGTGTTCGGATTCACGCCCGCGCGCTGATCACTCCCCCACGCGGTTGCGCAGGCGCATCGCGCGCTCGGCTTCGCGGGTGTCCTGACGCTCGCGGAGGGTCTGGCGCTTGTCGAACTCGCGCTTTCCCTTGGCGAGAGCGATCTCGACCTTGGCGCGACCGTCGGAGAAGTACAGCTTCAGCGGGATCAGCGTGTAGCCGCCGGCGGAGACCGCGTGCTGCAGCTTCGCGATCTCCTCACGGTGCAGCAGCAGCTTGCGGACGCGCTTCGCCGAATGGTTGGTCCAGTGGCCCTGCGAGTACTCCGGGATGTGCACCGAGTCGAGAAAGACCTCGTTCCCCTTGACGAACGCATATCCGTCGCTCAGGTTCGCGCGCCCCTGGCGCAGTGACTTCACCTCGGTGCCGGTGAGCACCATCCCCGCCTCGTACGACTTCTCGATGTTGTAGTCGTGACGTGCGCGACGATTGGTCGCGACGACCTTCTCCCCGCGTTCCCTGGGCATGATTCTCTCCTGATCCGCGTCGCGCAATGGTTCCGGTGCCCGTCACGGGCGCACGACAGCCTGTCAGTCTATACCGGCGCGCGGGTCAGGTGCGAAGCCAGCGACGGATCGCGAAACCCGCCGACAGCGCGGCGAGCACGACGCCGATGCCGATCAGCACCGGGACGACGACGGCAGCGTCCTGCATCGACACCCAGGTCGTGATGAACGGCACGCGTCCTCGGAGGTAGCCGTCGACGCCGAAGTGGACGCCGGCGACGACGGCCGCGCTTGCGAGGGCCGAGCCGAGGAAGGCAGCGAAGACGCCCTCCAGGACGAACGGCGTCTGGATAAAGCGGTTGGACGCCCCCACCAGGCGCATGATCCCGATCTCCTTGCGTCTGGCGTACGCGGAGAGCCTGATGGTCGTGCCGATCAAGAGGATGGCGGCGATCAGCATGAGCGCTGCGATGCCGACCGCGATGTAGGTCGCGACCGTCAAGGCGGAGAACAGGGGTTCGAGGTACTGGAGCTGATCCTGGACCTGCTCCACCCCCGCGACACCGTTGAACGCCTCGGAGATGACCTGCGACTGGCCGGGATCCTTCATGGTGACGAAGAAGACCTCGAACGCCTGCTCGGGCGAGATCACGCTCGCCTGGTCCTCGCCGAGCTGATCGACGAGCTTGGCGTAGGTGTCTTCCTTGGAATCGAAGCTGACCTCGCTGATGAGAGGAGCGAGCGCCTCGCCGTCGAGCTGTGCTCGCACGGCGTCGACCTGCTCCTCCGATGCGCCGCCGTCGACGCAGGTGTCCTGCTCCGAGATGTCGGAGCACATGTAGACGGCGACCTGCGCCCGCTCGGTCCAATAGCCGCGCATCGTGCCGATCTGCGCCTGCATCAGGATCGCGGCGCCGACGAAGGTCAGCGAGACGAATGTCACGAGCACGACGGAGATGACCATCGAGATGTTGCGACGAAGCCCTCCGAGGGCCTCCGCGAGGATGAGTCCGATTCTCACGACGTCGGCCCCACTTCTTCCGTGCCGTCGTCGGACAGACCGAGTCGATCGGCCACCCCGAGCTCGGCGACGTCGACCTGCGGCAGCACGATGGGATGCGTCCGCGCCGCGAGGGCGACCGCCGGCTGCTCGTCTATCACCGGCGGCTCGATCGGCGCCGCCTGAGCCTCGGGAGTCTCGGATGCGGTCGGGACGGCGTCTGCGGACGCCGATTCCGCCTTGCGCTGCGCGCTGAGCTCCTCAGCGAGCGCGGCGCGGACCAGCGAGAGGTCGGCGGTCTGGCGCTGCACCTCCTGCACAGCAGTGAGTGCAGCGGCCGCGGCGGCGCCGCGCACCTCCTCGGGAACCAGACGCGGGATGTTCGACGTGTCTCCGTAGCCGCCGTGCACCTCGTCTCGCACCATCTCGCCATCGCGAAGTTCGATGACCCGACGCTGCATCTGGTCGACGAAGCCCGCCTCGTGTGTCGCCATCAGCACGGTGGTGCCTCCGGCATTGATCCTGGCGAGGAGCTGCATGATGTCGACCGACGTCGCCGGGTCGAGGTTTCCGGTCGGCTCGTCCGCGAGCAGGACCTGGGGGCGATTCACGAGCGCCCGTGCGATCGCGACGCGCTGCTGCTCGCCGCCGGAGAGCTCGTGCGGCATCCGCTTCTGCTTCCCGTCGAGTCCGACCAGCGCGAGCGCCTCGGGCACGGCCTGCTGGATGAAGCCGCGCGACGAGCCCGTCACCTGCAGAGTGAAGGCGACGTTCTGGTAGACGGTCTTCGACGGCAGCAGTCGGAAGTCCTGGAACACGGATCCGATGTGGCGGCGGAAGTACGGCACCTTCCGGTTCGCAAGCGAACGCAGATCGCGGCCGAGCACGGCGACTCGACCCGTCGTCGGCACGTCCTCGCGGAGGATGAGTCGCAGACAGGACGACTTGCCCGACCCCGACGCGCCGACGAGGAAGACGAACTCCCCGCGCTGCACTTCGAAGTCGACATCGGACAGAGCGGGCCGCGAGGTCCCGCGATAGCGTTTCGTGACGTTCTCGAACCGAATCATGGCGGTTCGAGCCTAAGCGCGCACCCTCGTCTGCCTGCGAGCGACACCCCGCTCGACCCCCCTGCGTGTCGCACTCCACTGCTATACATGGAGGTGCCGATCCGTGCCGTCAGCATGGACGATACTCCGAGGGGGAACCATGACGACGCCTGCAGGCTGGTATGACGACGGATCCGGGCGTCAGCGGTGGTGGGACGGCACCCAGTGGACCGAGCACTTCGCCCCCATCGTGGAATCCGCCCCGTCTGCAGCAGGCGAGTCGGCCGGCGGTCTGACCGGCGAAGCGACCACGGACCGGGGTTCCGAGTCGGCTGACGTATCGGGCCACTCCTCGTCCGACGCGATTCCCGATTCGGCAGCAGCCGCGGAGACGGCCGCTGCGATCGAGTCGGTCGCCGCGGTCGAGAGCCAGTCGTGGAACACGCCCGCACCCTCCGACTCCCGCGCCGACGCGGAGACTCCGGCCGAGCCGTCCGCCCACCAGGACGCGGGCGCCGCGCCCTCATACGGCGCGCCCGTGACCGATGCCCTTGTCGACGAGGCCGGCACCACGCATGAGCAGGGTTCCACCTCTCCGGAGTCCCCGACGCCGACCGACGACATCGTGCCCCCGTATGCGAACACCGCGGGTCCCTCCGAAGGTGGTGCACCCTCCTACCCGGGCACCGCAGCCCCCTCGTATCCCCAGGAGTACCCGGTCGCGCCCGCATACCCGGGTTCGGCGGCACCCTCACCCTCGTACCCCGGCGCCGCCGCGTACGCTCCCGCCGGACAGCAGTATGGTGCGCCCGCCGGATACCCGCCCGCATACGGCGCCACGACCCCGGTGGCTCCGGCCCGCCCGTCGGTCCTCGGGCTCGTCGGGCTCGGACTCGCGGCGCTCGGAACGATCCTGTCGTGCATCCCGGTGATCTTCTGGCTCGGATGGCTACTGCTCGGCGTGGGCTTCATCGTCTCGCTCATCTCGCTCTTCCTCAAGGGCAGGAAGTGGCCCGGCATCTCCGGACTCATCCTCTCGATCATCGGCGCGATCATCGCGGTCGTCATGTTCTTCGTCATCGTCTTCGCGACGGTGTCCGAGGCCGTGCGCGATCTGCCGTCCGCGCCGCCGTCGAGCGATTCCGACACCGGAATCGACGACGGCACGACCGACGACGGCACGGGGTCCGCGCAGGTCGAAGAGGGCACGATCGGCGACACCGTCGCACTCACCTTCCTGGGCGGGAGCGGCGAGATCACTGTCACCGAGGCGCGCTGGGCGACCAGCGACGGCTCGAGCGTCCCCTCGACCAACGGCGGTTACGTGACCCTCGAGACGACGTGGACCGGTGTCGAGGGCACGACGGCCGCGAACCCGCTGTTCACCTCTCTGGAGACGGCAGAGGGAGTCGAGGGTCAGGTCGACTTCTTCGTGACGGGCGCACCGAACGAGCTCCTCGACCCGGGGCAGACGGTCAGCGGCCCGATCACCTTCGACATCGCCCAGAGCGAGTCCTACGTCTTCGTCGTCACTGACGAGGCCGGACGCGACATCGCGCGCATCGACGTCGCTCCGTCGGCCGGCTGAGACCCGAGCGGAACGGCGATCATGACGGTCCCGGCAGGGTGGTACGACGACGGAGCGGGCCGGCAGCGCTGGTGGGACGGCGCAGTCTGGACTGAGCACACCGTGACCACCGAGACGTCGTCCGTGGCGAACACGCCACAGGAGCACGGCCAGCATGCCACGGAGGAGCCCCCGGTCGCCGCATCGGCGGACCCGATCTTCGAACCGCCCTATGCCTGGCAGTCGTCGAATCCCTCCCCCGCGGCCTCCGCAGAGGTGCCGCAGTACGGGCGCGCGTCGATGCCCGCGACCTCGGCAGGCGTCGTCGCCTCCCCCGATGCGACGGCAGGGTTCGGGTCGTACGGCCCTGTGCCTCCGAAGGCGAACACGAAGGTCTCTGTGCTCGGCATCATCGGTCTCGGCATGGCCGCGCTCGGAGTGGTCCTCTCGTGCATCCCGCCGATCTCGATGGCTGGTGGGGTTCTGCTCGGGATCGGATTCGTGCTCTCGCTGATCTCCCTGTTCCTCCGGGGTGCGAAGTGGCCGGGAGCGGTGGGCATCGCGGTGGCCGTGCTGGGTGGTGTCGTCGCGATCGCCATGATGCTGCTGACCCTGGGCTCCTCGGGGCTGTCGTCGATCGTACCGACGTCCACCTCGACCCCTCAGGCGACCCAGAGCACAGAACCCGACGACACCGCCGAAGGCTCTCCCGGCAGCGCGGGAACCGAGACCGTGACGGTCAACGAACTCGAGGTCGGTCACTGCATTCCGCTCATCGAATGGGAGGAAGAGGTGTACGAGCTTCCGATCGTTCCGTGTGACGCGCCGCACACCGACGAGGTCTATTTCATCTTCGATGTGCCAGAGGGCGAATTCCCCGGGGACGACGAACTGCAGACCATCGCGGCCGAGAGGTGCGACGTCGCTTTCGAGGAGTTCGTCGGCATCCCCTACGCCGATTCGGAGCTCGACAACTACTGGTTCGTGCCGACTGAGTCGTCATGGAAGCGGATGAACGACCGCGCAGTCCAGTGCATCGTGATCAGCTACGACGAGATCACGGGCACCCTCGAAGGCGCCGACCGCTGAGACGAGCGTCGCTCAGTCCTCGTCTTTGCGCTTGCGCCAGCGGATGCCGGCCGAGATGAACCCGTCGAGATCGCCATCGAACACGGCAGCCGGGTTGCCCGACTCGTGTCCGGTGCGGAGGTCCTTCACGAGCTGCTGACCGTAGAGGAAGTACGAGCGCATCTGGTCGCCCCAGCTCGCCGTGATGTTTCCGGCGAGCTCCTTCTTCTTCGCGGCTTCCTCCTCCTTCTGCAGCAGCAGGAGTCGGGTCTGAAGCACGCGCATCGCGGCAGCACGGTTCTGGATCTGCGACTTCTCGTTCTGCATCGAGACGACGATGCCGGTCGGAAGGTGAGTCAGGCGCACGGCGGAGTCGGTGGTGTTGACGGACTGCCCGCCGGGACCCGACGAGCGGAAGACGTCGACTCGGATGTCGTTCTCGGGGATGTCGACCTCGGTCGCCTCCTCCATGAGAGGGATGACCTCGACGGCGGCGAAGGACGTCTGCCGCTTGTCCGCCGAGCCGAACGGGCTGATACGGGCGAGGCGGTGCGTCCCTGCCTCGACCGACACCGTTCCGAATGCGTAGGGAGCGTCGATCTCGAACGTCGCCGACTTGATGCCGGCACCCTCGGCGTACGAGGTGTCGAGAACCTTGACGGGATACTTGTGGCGTTCGGCCCAGCGCAGGTACATGCGCATGAGCATCTCGGCGAAGTCGGTGGCGTCGTCGCCGCCTGCACCCGAGCGGATGGTGATGATGGCGGAGCGCTCGTCGTACTCGCCGTCCATCAGCGTCTGCACCTCGAGCTGATTGATGATCTCGGTGAGCGCGTTGAGCTCGGCGCGCGCTTCGACGGCGGAGTCCTCATCGCCCATCTCGTTCGCCAGGTCGACGAGAACCTCGAGATCGTCGAGTCGACGACCGATGCCCTCGACTCTGGCGAGCGCCGACTGGCGGTGGCTCAGAGCACTGGTCACCTTCTGGGCGCGTTCGGGGTCGTCCCAGAGGTCCGGCACGCCGGCTTCCTCGCTGAGGCGCGCGATGTCGGAGCGGAGGGTCTCGACATCGATGACCTCGCGGATGTCACCGTAGGTGAGTCGCAGGGCCTGGATGTCGGCGGAGAGATCGAGTTCGAGCATGTCGCGTCCAGCCTAACGTGCCGCCCCTGCGGGCGGGGACGGCGTTCGAACGGGAGTAGCGTGAATCCGGTGAGCAGCGCATCCACGGTCCTCAGGCGATTCGGACCGATGGTGTACCTCCCGACCGTGCTGTTCTCGCTCGGTGAAGGCGCGGTGATCCCTCTGATCCCGGTGATCGCTGCGCGGATGGGCGCCGACGTCGCCTTCGCCGCCCTGGTGGCATCCGCCCTCGTCGTGGGTCAGCTGTGCGGCAACCTTCCTGCGGGCTGGGCCGTCGCGCGCATCGGCGAGCGCTTCACGATGGTGATCGCGGGTGCGATAGCGATCCTCGCCGGCGTCGGAATGGTGTTCGCCCCCTCGCTGGGCGTGCTGGCCGCCTCCGTGTTCCTCCTGGGGTTCTGCGCGGCCGCCTTCGGCCTGGCGCGTCATGCGTTCATGACGACGAGGGTTCCCCTCGCGTTCCGTGCTCGCGCGCTCTCGCTGCTCGGTGGCAGCTTCCGCCTCGGAATCTTCATCGGGCCGTTCGTCGCCGCTGGGCTCCTGCAGCTGTTCGGTTCGGAATCAGCCGCGATCTGGTTCTTCCTGGGCTGTCTCGTCGTGATGGTGCTGCTCGTGCTGCTGGGCCCCGATCCCGAGAAGACGATCGCCCCGACGACCCCTGTGCGCACCGCCGCACTCGCGGATGATTCCGGCGAACCGGTCACGGGCTCGATTCCGACGACCGCGCGCGCGGGCATCTTCCGCACGATGTGGCAACAGCGCAGCGTGCTCGGACGACTGGGACTCGCCGCCGCGTCGCTGTCCGCGGTGCGATCGGCACGTCAGGTCGTGCTTCCCCTGTGGGGACTCTCACTCGGACTCGACGCCTCGACCATCGCCCTCGTCGTCGGAATCTCGGGAGCGATCGACTTCGCCCTGTTCTACGCCAGCGGCCAGGTGATGGACAGGTTCGGGCGTCTGTGGGCGGCTATGCCGGCGATGGTGCTGATGGGCGCGGGGTTCCTCGCCCTCTCCTTCACGCACGACCTGGAAGCCGCGGTCCTGTGGTTCGGCATGTTCGCCGCCGTGCTCGGGGTGGGCAACGGGCTCTCGAGCGGCATTCTGCTCACACTCGGCGCCGATGTCGCGCCGAAGGTGGAGCCCGCCGCGTTCCTCGGCTCGTGGCGCACGCTGACGGATGCCGGCGGAGCGGCCGCTCCGCTGCTGGTGTCGGCGATCGTCGCGATCGCGTCACTGCCGATCGCCGCAGCGGCGATGGGTGCGATCGGCCTGATCGGCGCGGGTGGATTCATCCGCTGGATCCCGCGTTTCGTTCCGCGCAGCACACAGGAGGAGTCATGACCGCTGCCCTCCGCGCAGACGTGCGCCGCCTGGTCGTCGCGGCTCCGTCGTCGACGGATCACGATCGCGATGTCGCGGCCGACTTCGCGACGTTCTTCGCCGACGATCATGGGCCGGTCTCCCGCGACGACGGTCCCGATCACGCGACCGCTTCGGCGCTCGTGTTCGACCGCTCACTCACTCGCACGCTGCTCGTCTTCCACGCCAAGGGGCAGTTCTGGGTGCAGCCAGGCGGACATCTCGAACCCGACGACACCTCTGTGGCGGATGCCGCTCTGCGCGAGCTGCGGGAGGAGACCGGTGTGGACGTCTCCGCCAGCGCGGAACCGCTCGTGTACGACCTCGATCATCACGCGCTGTCCTCGGCGTTCGGTCGGTGCGCATCCCATCTCGACATCGGGATCGGCGTCGTCATCAGCGACGATGCCGACCTGATCGTGAGCGACGAGTCGGAGGACGTGCGCTGGTGGGCGATCGACGCGCTGCCGTCGCAGGTGCCGCAGGGCTTCGCCGGGCGGGTGCGACGACTGCGCGATCGTCTGGTGAGCTGACGTCGCATCCGGCGGAGGTCGCCCTCGTGCAGGTCGACCCGAGCGAACGATCACCCCAGAGCGGTGCGACTCGTCCCCGTCGCCTCGAGGCGCACCCCGTCGGTCACGAACAGTGACACGAGCGGCGGATGCCACAGGGTCGAGACGGTCACGCGTGCTGAGTGCCCGTCGGGGCTCGACGCTGAATCGAGGTCCACGGGTGACGGCAGCGCGGCGAGCAGTGCGTCGACCTGCTCTCTGACCCCCTGATCGGTGAGGTCCGCCCGTGCCGTCGTTCCGTCCACAGCCAGGGTGAAGCCGTCCGCTCCGGCGAGCGCTGCGGCGTCAGCGATCGCATCCAGCCGCTTCTGCGAGATGTAGAGGTCGGTCGCGCAGACGCTCACGAAGATGAGTGCGAGCGCCAGCAGGGCATAGCCGAGCGTCAGCAGCAGCACGCTTCCGTCGTCACCCGCCCCTCTCATCCCGTGCCCCACAGGCGAGAGACCTTCTGGACCGCCGACCCCTCGACTCGGATCGCGGCCGCCGAGTCCGATCCGAAGACCGCCGGCATCAGTGGCAGGGACACCGACGTCGTGACCGTGACGGTCACGACGGCGCCTGCCGACGGACACTCCGTCCCGACGGGCACGCACGCCACAGACACCTCGGTCGATTCCTCATCGATGCCGTACTGATCGGTGACGTCGGCGAGCACGAGCTCACTCCGCACTGCTGCAGTGGCGGCATCCGGTGCGAGCACGATCGTGCGCGCGACGTGGCGCGCGGCCGCCCCGACTCCCAGTGTCTGCTCCTGAATCGCGCCCAGCGCGATGATCAGGTAGACCAACGGCACAAGCAGGATGACGCCCACCGTGATGAATTCGAGTGCCGCCGAACCCTCGTCATCAATCATCGAAGGACTCTTCCGGCGCATGCGCCTGCACCTCCAACGCGAAGGGCACCCCGAGCAGCCCGATCACGGGGAGCGTCGTTCGGACGCGCACCTCGATCGTCGCGCGATCCAGTGCCGTCGATCGAACGGCCGTCACATCGTGGGCGTACTCGGCCCCGACCGCGAGGGTGATCGCCGCGCGGGCGCGCTCCACGCCCTGTTCCATGGGCGTGTCTGCCAGGGCCGCGTAGTGGGCCCCTTCGACCGCCGCGTCGTGCACGACATTGCGCACGTAGACGGCGAGCGCGAGCTGCATGACAGCGAGAGTGAGAAGGGTGAGGAGCGTGCCCACGAGCACGAACTCCACGGGACTCGATCCGCGTTCATCGCCGAGAAGGCGCCGCGGTGGATCGACAGTCATCAGGGAGACCTGTCAGAGACCGGAGACGCGTTGGATGGCCTGCTCGAACAGTGCGCTGAGCGCCGGGCCGGCGACCGCCCAGATGAGCACCACGAGACCGGCGGTCATCAGTGTGACGAGCACCCATCCGGGTACGTCCCCCGATTCGTCGCCGACGAGATCGTCCATGAGATCGGGGGGGAGCGAGGCATCCCTGGTGGTGCTCCGTGGTCGAGAGGTGTTCATGTCGTCCTTTCGTGGTCGCTCAGCCGATGCCGAGTCGCAGGATGAAGAGACCGGGGTAGATGGCGAAGAGCACGGACAGCGGGAGGATCAGGAAGACGAGCGGGAGGAGCATCAGGATCTCCTTCCGACCGGCCTGTTCGATGAGGACCCGCTTGGCGTCCTCGCGAGCGTCCCCCGCCTGCGCATGCAGGACGGCCGAGAGCGGCGCGCCATGCTCGAGCGCGGCGGTCACCTGGTCGATCGCACGGGAGAGCCCCGGAAGCTGCAGTCGCGCGGCCATCTCCGTGAGCGCGTCGGCGAGCGGCGACCCCGTGCCGACAGCGAGCACCACGCGGCGGAACTCACCGGTCAGTTCGCCGGAGCCGACCGCGGCCACCCGACGCAGCGAGTCCAGGAAGCCTTCACCCGCCGACAGGCACAGCGCGAGGAACTCGAGAGTGGTCGGCAGCTCGTCGGTCAACCGGGCGCGACGCGAAGCGACGCGAGCCGTGAGCCGCATGTCGTATGCGAACCCGGCTGCGGCTCCGAGGATCCCGGGCAGCAGGGCGATCGGCGGGCTCATCCGGCCCGTGATCGCGAACACGATCACAGCGATCGAGCCGATGACGATGCCGGCGAGCACCCAGCCGAGCTGACGCCCGCGGAAGGCCCCCTGCTCCAGAGGAATCCCCGCCTGCTCGATCCTCCGATGCAGAGCATCGCCGCCGCCCACAAGGCGTTCGAAGAGGACACGTGACCGAAGCCAGAATGCGCGGTCACCCGCGGAGAGCACGCCGACTCGCGGGAGCGCGTTCCCGGGCAGGTCTTCATCGGCGACCGCATCGCGCACATAGGGCGCGATGCGCAGAGCCAGCGGCGCTGCCGACCACCGTGGAAGCGACGCGAGTATGCAGAGCAACCCCATGCCGAGTGTTCCGCCGCCGAGCACGGCGACGGCGATCGCGGACATCGGGTTCACCCGAACCACCGCCCCGGCTCGGCGAGCCGACCGATACGGATCATCAAGCGATAGGCGATCACCGACACGGCAGCTCCCCCGCAGATCACCAGCATCCCTTCACCGGTGCCGTAGGCGGCCGCGCCCTCAGGGCGCAGCACCAGCAGGCCGAGGATCACCCAGGGCGCGACGGCACCGAGCACGGCAGCGCCTCGGATCCATGACTGTCTGGCTTCGACCTCGCCGCGCAGCACGGCGTCCGCGCGCACCGACGACGACAGCGCGCGGAGGACGCCTGTGAGCTCGGTGCCGCCGACCTGTCGCGCCATGCGGAGCGTCTCGATGATCCGATCGGCGATGGGATCAGCCAACGCCGCCTTCAGCCGGTCGAGGCTCGTCTCGAAGCGGCCCGTGGCGCGCAGGTCTCTGGCGAACACGGCGAAGGCCGGCCGCATCATCGTCGGCGATGACTCGGCCAGACTCGCGACGGCGTCCGGCAGTGACAGTCCGACACGGATGGATGCGATCAGCAGGTCACAGACGTCGGGCCAGAGCTGGCGACGAAGTCTGCGCAGCCGGAGGCGTCGGGAACGCACGAAGACGATCGGCACGACGGCCGCGGTCGCGCCTGCCAAGCCCGCGAGGACCGGGATGGCTGTGAAGAGCCAGACAGAGGAAGCGGCGGCGAGCGCGACCGTCAGCATCACCAGCAGGAGCGTGCGCGGGCTGACAGACGCCATGCCGCCCTCTTCGAGAAGGCGAGTCAGACGGCCTCGGTGCCGGACCCTTCCTCCATCTTGAGGCGGAGGCCAGAGCCACGGCGATGCGCACAGCAGCAGACCGGCGGCGAGCATCGCACCGAGCAGGACCGTCACAGAGTGCCTCCGCGACGCCACGCCGTCTGTTCAGTGGACGCCTCGTCGCCGCGGATGTACACGGTTCGCGTGATGATCCGGCCGTCGACCACCGCGCCCGTCGGCGCGATGACCTCGTGCACCCGTCGCACTCCGGTGTCGTCACGCACGCAGTGCACCACGAGATCGACCGCGCCGGCGAGGGCCGGCACGATGAACGATCGATCGATGTTCCGTCCCGCGAGGAGCGGCAGAAGCGTGAGCTTGTCGAGCGCCTCGGCCGCGGAGTTCGCGTGCACGGTCGCAGCACCCGGCACGCCTGTGTTGAGTGCGAGGACCAGGTCGAGCGCCTCCGCATCTCTGACTTCGCCGACGACGAGGCGATCGGGTCGCATCCTCAGCGCCTCCTTCACGAGCCTGCGCAGCGTGATCTCCCCCGTTCCCTCCAGACTCGCCTGACGCCCCTGCAAGGACACGACATCCGGCCCCTGCACCGCGAGCTCGAAGGTCTCCTCGACGGTGATGATCCGCTGACGGTCGGCGCACGAGTCGAGCAGCGCACCGAGGAAGGTGGTCTTGCCTGCGTGGGTGGCACCGGACACGACGACGCTCCTGCCCGCGCGCATCGCGTCACGCAGCATCGCGGCCAGGTCCGGAGTCAGCGCCCCGTGGTCGACGAGCGCCTCGAGGCTTCGATACCGGGGCAGGAACTTGCGGATGTTGACGGACCACGATCCGCGGACGACGTCCGCGATCGCGAGATGCAGTCGCGCGCCATCAGGAAGAGACGCATCCACGAACGGCTGACTGATGTCGACACGGCGCCCTGTCGACTGCAGCATCCGCTCGATGAGATCGCGCAACGACGATTCCGTGAGACGCATCTCGATCCGCTCGGCGACCCCTCCGCGTGCGACGTGGATGCTCTCGGGGCCGTTGAGCCAGATCTCCTCGATCTCAGGGTCGTCGAGGAGCGACTGCAACGGACCGAAGCCGCTGACCGCCGCGAGCACGTCACGCACGCATGCTGCTTCGTCGTCGATCACCGCCGCGCCCCGCGCCAGCGCCAGATCGTTGAACTTGCGCACCTCGGCGAGCGTGACCGAGCGCGCTGCCGAGGAGTCGAACGTCGGGTCCGTTCCTTCGGCGCGGAGCCGCTGACGAACGCGCTCGGCGACGAGGACGGAGGGCTGGATCACCCGAGCATCCTCGCAAGGATCGGGTGACACGCGCCGGAGTTATCCACAGCGGCGGCGGTGCTCCTGCGGGCGGATCCCCAGCAACGCACGATCCCCCGATCAGTAGACTTATCCCAGCGCGCGGGAGTGGTGAAATTGGCAGACACGCAGGATTTAGGTTCCTGTGCCCTAGGGCGTGTGGGTTCAAGTCCCACCTTCCGCACCGATCTGTCGCACCCCCTGCGATCGACGACTTGACCGCCGCATAGCGCACGACGACGGGAAATCCATGCATCACGCCGCTCTCATCCCCTGGCTCGACCCCGCCACGATCATCGGCTCGGCCGGCCCCTGGGCGCTTCTCGTGGTGTGCTTCATCGTCTTCGCGGAGACGGGCCTTCTGGTCGGGTTCCTGCTTCCTGGCGACACGCTGCTCGTGATCTCAGGACTCCTGTCGCACCCGATCGCGGGCTCGGAGCACGGGGTGTTCGGCATCAACGTGTGGATCGTCGCGCTGCTCATCGGGCTCTCGGCGTTCGTCGGCGGTGAGGTCGGCTACCTCATCGGCCACAAGGGCGGACCCGCCGTCTTCGAACGCAAGGAATCGGGCCTGTTCAGCAAGAAGAACGTCGAGCGGACGAACGCCTTCTTCGAGCGTTTCGGCGGCATCACCGTCATCCTCGCCCGCTTCGTGCCGATCGTTCGCACCTTCGCCCCGGTCGCCGCCGGCGTGGGCCACATGCCGTGGCGCCGCTACACGCTGTACAACCTCATCGGTGCGATCCTCTGGGGCTTCGGTCTGACGATGTTCGGGTACGCCATCGGCTTCATCCCGCCGGTCGCGCACTTCGTCGAGAGCTACATCGACCTGATCCTGCTCGCTGCCGTCGGCGGCACGGCACTCATCACGCTCTGGCACTACCTGTCCGAGCGTCACAAGGCGAAGAAGGAAGCCGCGGCCGGCGAGGGTGAGACAGACGCCACCGAGGCCGAAGGACTGGCCCTCGACCCCGAGGTCTTCGACCGTGCTCCGGACTTCGACGGAGACGGCAAGCACTGATCTCGGTGCAGAAGAAGGCGCGCTGTCTCAGCCCGCCTTCTTCTTGCTCGGGCTCTTCTTCGTGCTCGCCTTGTCGCCGGTCGACTCCGACCGAGCGGCCTTGGTGCGAGCCACACTGGCGCGCAGCGCCTCCATCAGGTCGATGACCTCACCACTCTTGGCATCGCCCTCGGCCTCGCCGAAGGTGTCCGAGACATCGAACGTGTCGCCCGCCTCGATCTTCGCATCGATCAGAGTGCGCAACTCCTTCTGGTACTCGTCGACGAACGACTCAGGATCGAAGTCAGCCGAATAGCTGTCTACGAGGGATGCCGAGAGCTCGAGCTCCTTCTTCGAAATCCTCACATCCTCGTCCAGCACCGGGAACGCCGCCTCACGCACCTCGTCGGCCCACAGCAGCGTCTGCAGCACGAGCACCTTGCCACGCACACGGAGTGCGGCCAGTCGGGTCTTCTGTCGCAGCGTGAAGCGCACGATCGCCGTGCGGTCGGTCTGTTCGAGCGTCTTGCGCAGCAGCACGTACGCCTTCGGTGACTTGGAGTCCGGTTCGAGGTAGTACGGCTTGTCGAGGGTCAGCAGATCGACCTGGTCGGAGGGCACGAACTCGACGACGTCGATCTCGCGGCTCTTCTCCGCCGGCAGCGCCGCCAGATCGTCCTTCGTGAGCACGACCGTCTGCCCTTCCTCGACGTAGGCGCGATCGATGTCGGCGTAGGCGACGGTCTCGCCGCACACCTCACAGGTGCGCTGGTACCGGATCCGGCCGCCGTCCTTCTCGTGCACCTGGTGCAGCGGCACATCATGGTCCTCGGTGGCGGAATACACCTTGACGGGCACGTTCACGAGGCCGAAGGTGAGCGCACCTTTCCAGATCGTTCTCATGACCCCAGTGAACACCAGCCGCGCGGCTCACGGCCAGTACCTTGACTACGCTGGCGTCATGGTCGCAGAGGCGCAGAACGTGCAGATCGATGGCCGCCGGCTGCGCATCACGAACCTCGACAAGGTCGTCTACCCCGAGACCGGCACCACGAAGGGCGAGATCATCGCCTACTACACGGCGATCGCGCCGCACCTCCTCCCTCTGCTCGCGGGCCGCCCCGTGACCCGCAAGCGCTGGGTGGAAGGGGTGGGGACCGCGGATGCTCCCGCCGACGCGTTCTTCACGAAGCAGCTCGAGCCGGGAGCTCCGGAATGGATCCCCCGACAGCCGATCCGGCACTCGGACGGCCCCAAGGAGTATCCCCTCGTCCAGGACGTTCCCACGCTGGTCTGGCTCGCGCAGGTCGCCGCGATCGAGCTGCACGTGCCGCAGTGGCGCTTCGCCTCCGACGGCATGCCGGGAAAGCCGGATCGGCTCGTCCTGGATCTCGACCCGGGCCCGGGGGTCGGGCTCGCCCAGTGCGCCGAGGTCGCACGGATCGCTCGCAGCCTGCTCAGCGACATCGGACTCGATCCGGTGCCCGTGACCAGCGGAAGCAAAGGGATCCACCTCTACGCCGCCCTCCCCGGGCAGCAGACGAGCGCAGAGATATCCGCGGTCGTGAAGGAGATCGCCCGTCTGATCGAGACCGGGCATCCGGATCTCGCCACGAGCACGATGGCCAAGGCCGCGCGCGGCGGCAAGGTCTTTCTCGACTGGAGCCAGAACAACGGCAAGAAGACGACGATCTCGCCGTACTCGATGCGTGGTCGCGCGCACCCCTGGGTGGCGGCTCCGCGCACCTGGGACGAGCTCGACGACCCCGACCTCGCGCAGCTCGACTTCGCGACGGTGCTCGAGCGTGCGGGTTCCGGGCAGGACCCCATCGCTCCGCTTCTCGCCGCCCAGGAGGGCCCCCCGGACACCACCTCTGCGCCGGGCCCCCGCGTCGACGCACACGGCGCGAACTCGCATGCGAGCCGCCACCGCCCGCGGACGACCGGTGCGGCACCGCCGGCCTCGTCGTCTCCCCCCTCCGTCTCCCCCATGCTGGCCGAGAACGGCACGCCCGCGATCGCCCGCACTCTGAGCTCGCCGTCGTGGGTGGAGGTGAAGTGGGACGGCATCAGGGCCATCGGAACCTGGGCGGACGGACGGATGCTGCTGCATGCCCGCAGCGGCACCGACATCACGGCCCGCTACCCCGAGCTGACTGCCGACGGCGCGCCGTTCCTGCCCGTGTCCGATGCGATCATCGATGGCGAGATCGTCGCCTTCGATGCGCAGGGCAGGCCGAGCTTCTCGATGCTGCAGAACCGCATGCACCTGACCCGGCCCCGCGAGATCGAACGCGAGGTCGTGCGCACGCCCATCGTCTACATGGCTTTCGATCTGCTCCGACTGAACGGTCACGACCTCAGCACCATGGCGCTGTCGGAGCGACGGACCCTCCTCGAGGAGGTCGTCGCCGACCTCGATGCGCCGGTGCAGGTCCCGCCCGTGTTCGACGATCTCGACGCCGCTCTCGCGGCGAGCGACGAGTTCGGCCTCGAGGGCGTCGTCGTCAAGGACCCGTCCTCGCGGTACCGTCCGGGCCAGCGCTCACCGGCCTGGCTGAAGATCAAGCACACCCGCATGCAGGAGGTCGTGATCGTCGGTATCCGCCCCGGCAAGGGCGACCGGGAGGGCACGTTCGGCTCCCTGCTGCTCGCGGTCCCCGAGTCCGGACGGCTGCGCTATGTCGGTCGCGTCGGCACGGGATTCACCGACCGGATGCTGCGCGACCTGCTGAGCCGGCTCGCTCCCCTGCGCACCGAGTCCGCGCCCCTCGAGGACGTGCCCGCGCTCGATGCGTCGGATGCGCTCTGGGTCCGACCTGAGCTCGTCGGCGAGGTCGAGTTCGCGAACTGGACCCCGGACGGCGTTCTGCGTCACTCCCGTTGGCGGGGACTCCGGCCGGATAAGACTCCCGACGAGGTGATCGTCGAGTCCTGACCGTCAGGCGTGGTGCGGTTGGCAGTCGGACTGCTCCGCGGGCTCGATCTGGAAGGTCGAGTGAGCGACGTCGAAGTGGTGCGACAGACACGACTGGAGGTCGCTCAGCAGCTTCGCCGAACGTCCATCGGCGAGGAGAGCCGGGTCGACGCTGACGTGCGCACTGAACACCGGAGCACCGCGAGTGAGCTGCCAGACGTGCACGTCATGCACGCCGACGACTCCGTCGTAGTCGAGGAGGTGCTGTCGGATCTCGCTGACCGCAGTGCCCTGGGGCGCTGATTCGGAGAGCACCGAGAACACCTCGCGGATCAGCGCGATGGCTCGCGGGATGATGAGCACGGCGATCATGATCGACGCGAGCGCGTCGGCGGGCATCCATCCGGTCGTGACGATCACGATCGCTGCGATGATCACCATCGCCGACCCGATCAGGTCGCCCATCACCTCGAGGTAGGCGCCGCGGACGTTCATGCTGGTGCGCTGCGCGCGGCTCAGCAGCCACATCGAGATGGCGTTCGCGACAAGACCCACGACGGCGACGATGAGCATCAGCCCGCCGACCACCTCGGTCTCCCCCGGGTTGATCAGACGACCGATGGCCTCCACCCCCACCCACCCGGCGAGGAGGATCAGGATGATCGCGTTGATGAGCGCCCCGAACACCTCGGCGCGCTGGTATCCGAACGTGCGGCGGTCGTCGGCAGGTCGGGCGGCGACGGCCGCCGCGATGAGCGCGATCACCAGAGCCGAGGCGTCTGTGAACATGTGAGCCGCATCCGCCAGCAGCGCGAGAGAACCGGTCAGCAGTGCACCCACGATCTGCACGACCATGATCGTCGCGGTCAGTGTCAGCGAGATCGCCAGAAGACGGCGATGGTTCGCGGAGCGGATGCCGCCCGCGGCGGGCGCATGATCGTGCATGTCTCCAGGCTAGACCGGCTCGCACACCCGCCGGCGTGACTCAGCCCAGTCGGGAATGGTGATGATTCTCAGTAACCGCGGGGCCGTCAGCGCTGGCGAGAGTACTCGAGCACGACGCACCCGTTGTCGAACGAGCGCACCTGGTCGAGACGGAACTGGGTCGGGGCGAAGGGGTGGCTCGCCATCGGGATGCCGGACCCCGCGATCGTCGGGTACTTCTTGACGATGAGGCGATCGATCTCGTCGAGGAGCACCCCGGCGAGCCCGGCCCCACCCGCGAGGTAGATGCCGAGGCCGGGTTCCGCCTTGAGCGCGCGGACCCGCGCGACAGGATCGGTGCGCACGATCTCGACGTTGGCTTCGCCCGGATCGTCCAGCGAGCGACTGAACACGACGGTCCGCAACTGCGAGTACGGGTCTGTGATGCCGACCTGCAGTGCGGGTTCGTAGGTCCGACGCCCCATCACGACGGTGTCGAAGCGGGTGACCGCTGCGCTTGCGCCGCCCCGCGCCGCGCGCACATGCGCAGGCTGGATGTCGGGGAGTTCCGTGCCGAGAGCGTCGGCGAACGCAGCGGTCACGGGGAAGAAATCGACCTCGTCGTCCGGGCCGGCGATGAATCCGTCGAGCGTGACGCCGACGTAGTAGGTGAGTTCTCGCATGTCGTCAGAGTAACCACTACGCATGAAGTACGTCAACCGTAGTGAATACCGCCGACTCAGAGAGCGGCGAGCAACGGCAGCAGTTCCGCGAACGCGCGCGCACGGTGCGACTGCGCCTGCTTCTCGCCTGCAGTGAAATCGCCGACCGTGCGCTCCGCCCCCTCGGGCTGTCCGTCCGGGACGAAGATGGGGTCGTAACCGAATCCGCCGCCTCCGGATGCTTCGCGCGCGAGACGTCCCGGCCAGTTCCCGACGACCACGTGCTCGGCTCCGTCCGGAGTCACGAGCGCGATCGTCGAGTTGAAGTGAGCAGCGCGGTGAGGATCCGCGATGTCGCGCAGCTGGTCGAGCAGCAGCTCGAGGTTCGCCGCGGCATCCTTCTTCTGCCCCGCCCAATAGGCCGAGAAGACACCGGGCGACCCGCCCAGCACGTCGACGCAGATGCCGGAGTCGTCGGCGAGCGCCGCGAGTCCCGTGTGCGCCGACGCGGCGCGAGCCTTGATCAGCGCGTTCTCCGCGAACGTGACGCCGTCCTCGACGGGCTCCGGTCCGTCATACGCGATGATCTCGAGATCAGGGCGAGCGGATGCCACGATCTGCTGGAACTCCGCGACCTTGTGCGGATTGTGCGTGGCGAGGACGACCTTCATCAGCCCGCGAGCGCCTTCAGCTGGTGATCCTTCAGGTCGGCGCAGCCCGCGACGCCCAGGTCGAGCAGGGCGTCGAGCTCGCGCTTGTCGAACGGCGCTCCTTCAGCCGTGCCCTGCACCTCGACGAAGAGCCCGCGGCCCGTGACCACGATGTTCATGTCGGTCTCGGCGCGGACGTCCTCGACATATGCCAGATCCAGCATGGGCTCGCCGTCGATGATCCCGACCGAGATCGCAGCCACGGAGTCGAGCAACGGCGTCGCGTTCTTGCCGATGAACTTCTTCTCGCGTCCCCACTCGATCGCATCTGCGAGGGCGACGTACGCTCCGGTGATCGCGGCGGTGCGGGTGCCTCCGTCGGCCTGCAGCACGTCGCAGTCGATCACGATCGTGTTCTCACCCAGCGCCTTGGTGTCGACCACTGCGCGCAGAGCACGGCCGATCAGCCGCGAGATCTCGTGCGTGCGCCCGCCGATGCGCCCCTTGACGCTCTCCCGGTCGTTGCGGCTGTTGGTCGCACGGGGCAGCATCGAGTACTCCGCCGTCACCCACCCCTTGCCCTTGCCGGTCAGCCAGCGAGGAACGCCATTCGTGAATGATGCCGTGCACAGCACCTTGGTTCCGCCGAAGCTGATCAGAGCCGAGCCCTCGGCGTGGCTGCTCCACCCGCGCTCGATCGTGATCTCGCGGAGCTGGTCGGTGGAACGGCCGTCGGCGCGGACGATGCTGGTCATGGGATTCCTTCGGTGGAGGCGGATGAAGCGGATGCTGCGGTCGGGCTACTGTCCGGGGACAGGCTCCGGAAGCGTGATGACACCGGTCTGCACGAGCTGCACGTCGCGCACCTCCCGGCCCATCAGGCGGTTGGCGAGGGCGGTGAACTCGGTCGTCGAGTCCCCCGTCGCCTCGTAGACGTACGTGGCCGTGGCGTCGGGAGACGCGAGAAGATCGCCTCGCACGAGCTGGCGATAGACATCCCCGGCGGTCTCGTCATCACTCGAGACGAGGGTCACCCCCTCCCCCATCACGTAGCTGATCGCGCCACGCAGGAAGGGGTAATGGGTGCAGCCGAGAACGAGTGTGTCGACATCCGCCTCGCGGAGCGGCGCGAGGTACTCCTCGGCGGTGGCGAGCACTTCAGGCGTGCCGGTGATGCCCCCCTCGACGAACTCGACGAAGCGCGGGCACGCCGCGGTGAAGACCTCGAGCCGTTCGTTCACCTCGAGCATGTCCTGGTAGGCGCGGGAGCCGATCGTCCCCACGGTGCCGATGACCCCGACGCGGCCGTTGCGAGTCGTCGACACGGCTCGTCGCACTGCCGGGCCGATCACCTCGACGACCGGAATGTCGTAGCGCTCTCTGGCGTCGCGCAGCATGGCCGCCGATGCCGTGTTGCAGGCGATCACGAGCATCTTGACGCCCTGGTCGACCAGGGAATCGAGTACTTCGAGGCTGTAGCGCCGCACGTCCGCGATCGGCTTGGGGCCATAGGGCGAGTGAGCCGTGTCGCCGATGTAGACGAACGATTCCCGGGGCAGCTGGGCTCGGATGGCCCGGGCCACCGTGAGTCCGCCGACACCGGAGTCGAAGATTCCGATCGGGGCGTCGTTCATGACTACCCAGCCTACCCGCGTGCGGCGCGCGTCACGCTCAGCGACCCGGACGGCTCCCCTCACTAAGCTGAGCGGATGACGACGTCCACGGCGCTTCTGACCGATCGTTACGAACTGACCATGCTCGCCGCCGCACTGCGCGACGGCACCGCATCACGACCGAGCGTGTTCGAACTGTTCTCACGCAGGTTGTCGGGAGGACGACGTTTCGGAGTCGTCGCCGGTACCGGTCGGCTCCTCACGCTGCTGCGACAGTTCCGCTTCGAGGATGACGAACTGCGATTCCTGCGTGACAACCAGGTGGTGGATGCCGAGTCCCTGACCTACCTCGAGAACTACCGCTTCACCGGCTCCATCCGTGGCTACCGCGAGGGCGAGCTGTACTTCCCCGGCTCCCCCATCCTCACGGTCGAGGGCAGCTTCGCCGACGCTGTCGTGCTCGAGACCCTGGCTCTCAGCGTGCTCAACCACGACTCCGCCGTCGCCACCGCCGCCTCCCGCATGAGCATCGCGGCGGGCGAGCGTCCGCTGGCCGAGATGGGCTCTCGGCGTGCCGCAGAGCAGTCCGCCGTCGCAGCCGCGCGAGCGGCCTACATCGCCGGTTTCCGGGCCACGAGCAATCTCGAGGCCGGACGACGCTGGGGTATCCCCACCATGGGCACGGCCGCGCACTCCTGGACCCTGCTGCACGAGACCGAAGAGGAGGCGTTCCGCTCGCAGATCGACTCTCTGGGAACCGACACCACCCTGCTCGTCGACACCTACGACATCCGCGCCGGGGTCGAGACGGCCATCCGCGTCGCAGGTACGGGACTCGGCGGCGTGCGGATCGACTCGGGTGACCTGCCGATCGTCGCCGCCGAGGTGCGGGCGCAGCTCGACGAGCTTGGTGCGACCGGGACACGCATCACGGTCACGAGCGATCTCGACGAGTATGCGATCGCCGCGCTGGCCGCGTCGCCCGTCGACGCTTACGGCGTGGGCACGTCGGTGGTCACGGGATCCGGATACCCCACCGCGAGCATGGTCTACAAGCTCGTGGCGCGGCAGGACTCGGACGGCGCATGGATCGGCGTCGCGAAGGCGTCGACCGACAAGGCATCTCACGGCGGGCGCAAAGCAGCGTTCCGCACCCTCGTCGACGGGGTGGCGGAGGCAGAGACCGTGGTCGTCTCCGACGGATTCGAGGAACTCGACACCCCGGCCGAGCATTCGGACGGGCGGGCGCTGCAGACGACCTTCGTCGAGAACGGCGAGATCGACGACTCGTTCGAAGGACCCGAGGGAACGGCCTCCGCCCGAGCGCACCATCTGCGGGTGCGGGAGGAGCTTCCGGTCAGAGCGCTCGCCCTGAGCAAGTCCGACCCGGCGATCCCCACCGTCTACGTCGACGCGAGCTGACGCGGCGGAGGCGGTTCAGTTCAGCCGACCATCGATTCGTAGATCTCCTTGCACGTGGGGCAGATCGGGAACTTCTCCGGATCACGGCCCGGCGTCCACTTCTTGCCGCACAGCGCACGCACCGGCTTGCCGGTGATCGCCGATTCGAGGATCTTGTCCTTCTTGACGTAATGGGAGAAGCGCTCGTGGTCGCCCGGCTCGACATTCTCCTCGCGGAGGAGTTCTTCCAGTTCGCGATCAAGCGTTGCCACGCCGCCCTGATCGGGGCTGTCCAGCGGAGTACTCATGCCGAGAGTCTAGCCTCGGACGCACCCGGTTGGGCGGTCGTCACGCGGTCTCGACGAACTCCATCAGTCGCTCGCCCTCATGCTCGAAGATCCGCCCGCCGACGCCGACACCGATCGCGAAGAGCGCCACCCCTGTCGCGAGTCCGGCCCAGAACGTCGCGGGGGCGAACTGCGATCCCTCGAGCATCGTGAGCACGAGCAGCCAGATGGTCGGCACGCTCACGAGGATCGCTCCGAGGAACGCCGCAGCAGGACCGTACGCGCCACGCGACGTCGGCCGCTGAGGCTGCTGGAACGGGCTGTCTCCGGGACGCGACACGGCGTACGGCGCGATGACAGAGACGATGCTCGAGAAGCCGAGCGCCGACAGCAGCAGGCTGGCCCCGAGGCCGGTGAGGGGCAGAAGGAGACGCCAGTCATCGATCCAGAGCATCGTGAGAGGCACAGCGATCGCGAGCACGGGAACGGCCACGAGCATCACCGGGACGAGTCGGCCCAGACGATCGGGGATGCCGCGCACGCCGCTCGCCACGTGCGTCCACAGTGCGGTGGAGTCGTAGGCGACATCGTTGTGCGGCAGCCAGCCGAAGAACAGGGCCATCACCGGAACGGGCACGAGAGCGGCGATCTCGAGCGGCACGCCCGCGACGAGGAGTGGCAGGACGGACAGCACGCCGGCGATCGGGACCACGATGAGATTCATGATGTAGCGGCGGTCACGCAGCCAGTAGACGAGGCTGCGAGACGCGATCGCACCGAAGGCGTTCGACGGAAGCAGGCCGAACCAGCCGAGACCGGAGCGCTCGCGAGAGGCCACAGGACGCTCGGTCGTGGTGAGCAGTCTGCGAACCAGCCACGACCACACCGCCCAGAGCACCACCGCGGTGAGGAGGGCCACGATCCCGCTGATCCAGTTGCCGGCATCGTCATCCGTCGCGAACGAGAACAGGAACCTCGACGATGCGGCGAAAGGGGTGAACCCGATCGTCGCCGTCAGTGCCCCCACTGCGGCGGGGACCTGCCCGTCCCACTTGAGCGAGGCGAGGAACACGGCCACGGGGAATGCGATCACGATCACGGCCAGCGCGAAGAGGGCGGTGAGCTCGCGCGATCGACGCTCCGGCAGCAGCAGCGCGTTCACCGCCATGCCGATACGCGCCGCAAGCACCGTCGAGAACAGGCAGACGACGCTCATCAGCACCGCGATGAACCACGGCGCTCCGAGCCTGATCGCCACGATGCACACGCTGATGTTCACAGCGATGAGAGCCAGGCTGGGAACGCTGACCAGTGAGGCGAGCGCGAGGATCCATGGCATCTGCCGCTCGTCGACCCCGAACACGGCGAATCTGCGGGGATCCAGCTGATCCACGGCACCCACGAGGATGGGACCCACCAGGAATCCCAGGAGCAGTGCCGCGCTGCCGAGGACGATGACCGTGCGCGCGACAGCGACGGGTGCGTCGTCGAGGCTGAGGATCGCCGCGCAGACCACACCCGTGAGAATCGCCACGACGGCGAGCATGATGAGCGTCCGTACCCGACGTTCGCCGCGGAGCGATCCGATCAGGAGCGCGGCTCTCAGTCGGAGAACGTGTGCAGCCACTCGAGCCCCTCCACCTCGCCGATGCCACCGGACAGCTCGACGAACCGCGCTTCGAGCGTCTGGCCTGCGCGGACCTCGTCGATGGTGCCCTCGGCGAGCACTTCTCCCCCGACGATGATCGCGACGCGCGAGCAGACCCGCTCGACGAGATCCATCCCGTGGCTCGAGAGCACCACCGTTCCGCCGTGCGCGACATAGGCGCGCAGAATGTCGAGGATGACCGCGGAGGACACCGGATCGACGGCCTCGAACGGCTCATCGAGCACCAGGACCCTCGGCGAGTGGATCATGGCTCCCGCGAGCATGATCTTCTTGGTCATACCGGCCGAATAGTCGGAGACGACGCGATTGAGCGCCTCTCCGAGATCGAATGCGCGCGCGAGATCGGCGACGCGCTTCTCGATGACCGCCGAGGCGAGCCCCCGCAGGAGCCCGTAGTAGTAGAGCAGCTGCCGCCCGGTGAGTCGATCGAACGTGCGGAGCCGGTCGGGCAGCACACCCATCATGCGTTTCGCGGCAAGAGGCTTCGCCGACTGATCGATGCCGCAGATCACGATGTCGCCTGCATCGGCGCGCAGCAGCCCGGCGACGATCGACAGGGTCGTCGTCTTGCCGGCGCCGTTGGGACCGACGATGCCGTAGAACGAACCTGCAGGCACCGTCAGATCGATGCCGTTGACCGCGGTGTGATCCCCGAAGTTCTTGACGAGGCCCCGAATGCGGATGGCCTCCGCACCGGAGGCCGCCTCGACTCCGGTGACAGCCTCCTCGGTCGCGTCCGCATCGGACACCGGCTCGGAGATCTCGGATGTCGTGCTCTCGTCGGCGGATGCCGTTTCTGCAGACGCGGTGGCGTCGGCGACGTCCGCCGTCGCGTCGTCGACCGGCGTGGCGTCGTCGACCGGCGTGGCGTCGTCGACCGGCGTCGCGTCGTCGACCGGCGTCGCGTCGACAACCGGTGCGGCGTCGTTCATAGGGGTCTCCTCCGCCGGAGCGGGCAGATCTGTCTTCGCCCCCTCGGGTGCGGCCTCAGGCTCGTCTCCCTGAACGTGGGCAGGAGCCGGCATCTCGATCTCGATCGCCGCTTCGCTCTCGACCCGGGCGTCTGCCTCTGACTCGGCCTCGGCCTTGGCCTTGGCCTTGGCCTTGGCAGCCTTCGCGGCAGCTGTCTTCGCCGCAGCGGACTTCGCGGCCGCGGCCTTGGCCGCCGTGGTCTTCGCCGCGGAAGTGCGTGCTGCGGACTTCGCCGACGCGCTCTTCTCCACCGCAGCCTTGGCGGCGACCGTCTTCGCCGCGGCCGCCCTGGCTGCCGGAGTGGATCCCTGCGCGGCTGAGGTCTTCGCAGCAGCGGTCTTCGCCGCAGCCGTCTTCGCGGCTGTGGTCCTCGCAGCGGTGGTCATGGCAGCAGCGGATCGCGCCGATGACGTCTTCGCCCCAGCCGCGCGGGCGGTCGTGTCGCGGGTCGCGTTCTTGGCGGCAGTCGTGCGAGCGGCGGTGGTCTTCTTCGATGCCGCCGATCGCGGAGCGCCGCTCTCGGTGGTCCGGTCGATCTTCAGCGCCGGTTCTGCGACCACCTCGACGGTGACCGCGGCCTTGTCCGCCGCAGCTTTGGAGGGAACGCGGGCTCCACTCGTCTTCTTGGCAGGCGTCGTGCGAGCGGAAGTCTTCTTCGGAGCGGCGGGCGTGGCGTCGACCGCCTGAGCAGCGGGATCGTCGGGGGAAGAAGCAGTCACCGTCCTACGGTATCAACGGGGGCAGGATTTCTTCGGGTCACCGCAACATTTCGCCGACCTCGTGAGCCCGTTGGACATTTCACTCCGGATCTGGACGAATCTGAGTGTTGGGTGTGTACTGGATCACGAATTGGCCACAGCGATGTCAACCCCCGCGGGTTCTCAGGCGGGATCGCTAGCATGGCTCTCGGCACGACGAAGTGTCCGGTCGGTGAACCGACCATGAACACATACTTCATTTAGGAGCACTCGTGACTCTTCAGACCGTCATCCTCGCAGCAGGCATGGGCTCACGCCTCGGCCGCGCGCTGCCGAAGCCGCTCACGGAGTTGAGCGACGGCCGCACGATCATGCGCCAGCAGCACGACAACATCCGCGCCGCCTTCGGATCGGACGCCCGCATCACCGCCGTCGTCGGGTACCGCGCAGAGACCATCATCGAGGCGTTCCCGAACGTCAATTACGTGCACAACGAGCGCTACGACGAGACCAACACGTCGAAGAGCCTGCTGCGCGCTCTCGGTGCCACCGGCAAGTCGGGCGTGCTCTGGATGAACGGCGACGTGGTGTTCGACCCGATGATCCTGGGCCGCGCTGCGGCGTACATCGAGCGCGACCAGTCCTTCGTCACGGTGAACACCTCCAAAGTCAGCGACGAGGAGGTGAAGTACACGGTCACGGCCGAGGGCTTCATCAACGAGCTGTCGAAGACCGTCAAGGGCGGTCTCGGTGAGGCTGTGGGCATCAACTACATCTCCTCCGCAGACAAGAAGGCGTTCATGCGCCAGTTGCAGCGCGTCGAAGACCAGGACTACTTCGAGCGCGGCCTCGAGCTCGCGATCGCCGAAGACGGCCTGCTCCTCGAGCCGATGGACGTCTCCGATCTCTACGCGGTCGAGGTCGACTTCGCCGAGGACCTCGAGCGGGCGAACCTGTTCGTCTGATCGCCTTCCACGAAAGCCCGGCCCCGTCAAGGGAGCCGGGCTTTCGGCTTTTTCGCGGCCTGGCTTCCTAGGATCGATCCATGGCCCCCAAGGTGCACAAGATCCACTCCCTCCCCGACGACGCCGCGTGGGACAGGGGGGTGCCGCCCGTCGGCTCGGCCGAGCATCCGCTGATGGTCCGCGGGCTGGACCGCGTTCTCGCGATTCAGCGCCCGCTCGTGCTGGCGCATATCCGCAGCATCCGCCTGCGCAACCCGCACGCTTCGCCCGAGCAGATCATCCGCATCCTCGAGCGGCGCTATCTCGCGGCGGTGACCACGGGCGGCGCGGCGGTCGGAGCGACCGCCGTCGTGCCGGGGATCGGCACCGGCATCACGCTCGCCCTCTCCGGAATCGAGACGGTGGGCTTCGTCGAATCGACGGCGCTCTTCGCGCAGTCCGTCGCAGAGGTCCATGGCATCGCGGTGTCGAACCCCGACCGGGCCCGCGCGCTGGTGATGACCCTCATGCTCGGCAAGGAGGGCGTGGCCCTCGTCGGACAGCTGGCAGGCGAGGCCACCGGCCGCAGCGGCTCGAGGTCGTCGTACTGGGGCGAGATGGTGACGAAGTCGTTGCCGCGCGCTGCCGTCGGCCCCCTCGTGGATCGACTGAAGAGCATGTTCGTGAAGCAGTTCGCGGCGAAGGGCGGTGCCTCGTTCATCGGGAAGGCACTGCCGTTCGGCGTCGGCGCGGCCGTCGGAGGCGCGGGCAACCACATTCTCGGACGCCGCGTGCTGACGACGTCGCACCACGCATTCGGAGCGGCACCTCTGGACATGCCGCTCGAGCTGGAGCCCGTCGCCGGCGCGGAGAAGATGGAGCTGCGAATGCTGCACGGTGCCCAGTTCGTCGGGGGCGCCGTGGCCGGAGCGGCCGGATCGGCGGTCCGCGGCGTCGGCTGGGCGGGACGGAAGATCGCGTCGGTCGGACGTGGCCGCAACAAGGACGTCGGCGAGATCGAGCAGGCCGGCACCCACGACCTGCCGGGCACGCTCGGTGCCGAACACCGCGAGTGACGGCCACCCTCGGGACACGCGGGGTTCACGAGAGCCGCCAAAGGATCTGACGACCCGTTGTAGCGAGCATCCAACGGACGGGGCCACCGCGACGATAGGGTGGAATCCGTGACGGACAAGCCCGAACTCTCGACCACCGCCGGCAGAATCGCAGACCTCCGCGCTCGCTACAACGAAGCCGTTGTCGACGCCGAGAAGGTCGCGCAGGAGAAGCAGCACGCCAAGGGCAAGATGACCGCCCGCGAGCGCATCGAACTGCTCGTCGACCCCGGAAGCTTCGTCGAGTTCGACGAGTACGTGCGCCATCGCACCACCGCGTTCGGCATGGATCGCAACCGGCCCTACGGCGATTCCGTCGTGACGGGTGTGGGCACGATCCACGGCCGCACGGTCGCGGTGTACTCGCAGGACTTCACCACCTTCGGCGGATCTCTCGGCGAGGTCTCCGGCGACAAGATCATCAAGATCATGGAGTTCGCGCTGTCGGGCGGTATGCCGATCATCGGCATCCTCGACTCCGGCGGAGCCCGGATCCAGGAGGGCGTGCTCGCCCTCAGCAAGTACGGCGAGATCTTCCGCCTGAACACTCGGTCGTCGGGGGTCATCCCGCAGATCTCGATCATCATGGGCCCGGCCGCCGGTGGAGCCGTCTACGGCCCCGCTCTGACGGACTTCGTGATCATGGTCGACAAGACCAGCCAGATGTTCGTGACCGGTCCGGACGTCATCAAGACGGTCACCGGCGAGGACGTCGGCATGGAGGAGCTCGGAGGAGCCCTCACGCACAACACTCGCTCGGGTGTCGCGCACTACCTCGCCGAGGACGAGGACGACGCGATCGACTACGCCCGCACGCTCCTCGGCTTCCTCCCCGACAACAACATGGCGGAGATCCCCGCGTACGAAAGCGGCTTCGAGTGGGAGACCACGGATGCCGATCGCTCTCTGAACACGATCATCCCCGACTCCCCCAATCAGCCGTACGACATCCACACGGTCATCGAGCACGTCGTCGACGCGGGAGACTTCATCGAGGTCCAGCCGCTTTTCGCGCCGAACATCGTGATCGGCTTCGGCCGGGTCGAAGGGCGCTCGGTCGGGATCATCGCCAACCAGCCGTCCCAGATGGCCGGAACGCTCAACATCGAGGCGGGTGAGAAGGCCAGCCGATTCGTGCGGTTCTGCGACGCGTTCTCGATCCCTATCGTCACGCTCGTCGACGTGCCCGGGTATCTCCCCGGTACCGATCAGGAGTGGACCGGCGTGATCCGCCGCGGCGCCAAGCTCATCTACGCCTACGCGGAAGCGACCGTGCCGCTGGTCACGGTCATCCTGCGCAAGGCCTACGGCGGCGCCTACATCGTGATGGGATCGAAGCAGCTGGGCGCCGATGTCAACCTCGCCTGGCCGACGGCGGAGATCGCCGTGATGGGCGGCCAGGGTGCGGTCAACATCCTCTACCGCGGCGAGATCAAGCGTGCCGAAGAGGCCGGCGAGGACGTCGCCGCCGTGCGCACGCGGCTCGCGAACGAGTACACCTACAGCGTGACCTCGCCGTTCCTCGCCGCCGAACGCGGCGAGATCGACGGCATCATCGAACCGGCGAACACCCGAGTCTCGATCGCCAAGGCGCTCCGAGCCCTCCGCGGGAAGCGCGCCGAGCTGCCCCCCAAGAAGCACGGGAACATCCCGCTGTGACCGAGCCCGCGACGTCGGACGAGCGCCAGCTCCCGACGATGGAGATCACCCGGGGCGTTGCGACCGAGGAGGAGCTCGCCGCTCTCATCGCCGTGGTGAGCGACGCCTACTCGCAGGAGGCCGCGGATGCCGTGGCCGAGGAGCCTCGCGTATCGGCGTGGGCCCGCACCCAGCGACCGCTGCGACGCGCACTGCGACGAGACATCCCGTGGGGCCGCTTCGCACGCTGACGCCCTCGTATCGGAGAGTCTGCGAGACCCGGAGCCCCCCAGCTACCGGGCCACGCAGACGACCCTCCGATTGATGCGGGGCCGTCGCCCCTGGCACCTGTAAACCCCAGACGGCGCATCTCTTCGATAATACATCGACTGGAGTAATCACTGAGCGCGCTTCAACCGATATACCGGTATGCGAATTGATGGCTCCGTTCAATCCTCGAGGTAGAGGTCGGATGCTCGAGGCGTGAGCACCGCGTCGAGCACGACGCAGGCGGCCCCCACGGCACCGACATCCTCTCCCACCACCGCGCTGTCGACGCGCAAGGCCCGAACCGACCTCGTCGCACTGCGACGGTTCAGCTGCTCTGGGATCTCGCGCAGATAGACCTCGGACAGAGGGGCGCAGAACGGCCCGCCGAGCACCACACGATCGACATCGAGGATGTTCGTGAGCACCGAGATCAGCACTGCGAGATGTTCGGCAGAGCGACGCAGAACGCCCAGTGCGCGGATCTCGCCCGCGGAAGCGAGCTCGCACAGACGGGCGAACCGCTCCTCCACTCCGCGCGCACCTCCGTCGTCCGGCTCATCGCGGAACACCCCGGCCGCCTCCGCCTGCTCGACGATCGCCTGCGGGGTGCATACCACTTCGACGCATCCTCGCGAGCCGCACGCGCAGGGCGGCCCGTCTGGGTCGACCATGATGTGGCCGATCTCGCCGAAGTTGTGGGTGCTGCCTGTGACCACAACCCCCTCACGCGCTGCGGCGGCCCCGAGCCCCGTGCCGAGGTAGACGAACAAGAACGAGTCCTCGGCTGTCGCGGAGCCGGTCCACAGCTCCCCCACTGCGGCGGCAGTGGTGTCCTTCTCCAGCGTGACTTCGAAGCCCGTCGCTTCTGCGAGAACGGAACGCAGCGGCACCCGATGCCATCCGTCGAGCTTCGGGGGGTCCACCACCGTGCCCTTCGCCGCGTCGAGCGGCCCGGGGGCAGCGACGCCGACCCCGGCGACGAGTGCGCGATCGATGCCGGCCTCGTCGACGAGGCCATCGATCGTCTGCGCCATCGTCTCGACGATGCGGTGCGGGTCCCGGTCGTGCGTGCGCACGACTCGTCGTGCGATCACCGCACCGGACATGTTCAGCAGCACGAAGGTGATCACCGACGGGTCGAGATGCACCCCCACCGAGAAACGACTCTCCGCGACCAGGCGCAGCGTGACTCGCGGCTTGCCGGGCCCGTTGATGGTCCGCCCTGCTTCGGTGATCAGCCCCTCGTCGAGAAGGCGACGGGTGATGTTCGTGATCGTCTGCGCCGAGAGGCCGGTCGCATCGACGAGCTCGATCCGGCTGAGTCCCTCTCCGGACCGGCGGATGGCCTCGAGGATGACGGACTGGTTGAAGTCACCCATGCGGGGGAGATTGGTTCCGCGACGCATTCCCATGCCTCATCATCTCGCACCGGCGTCGATTCCGTGTCCCCCAAAATACCTACAGACAACGACTTGACTAACCATGAGACTGAGTAAGACGCTTCGCGTTCGGCTGGTCTCTCTGTCCCAGGGTAGATAGACGCAGACCGGCCACCAGCGGACGGTTTTCGGGTAACTGGTCCGCATGGCGAGGGGCTGGCGGATTCGCCGCCCCTCGCCCACTCTGTCTGACCTCGACTCTGACCCCCTCCCCCGGCCAGAGCCGAGGACAGGGGCCTCACTGGCGTGGAGCGTCTCTCGGGATCTCGTGCCACACGTCGACGGCATCGTCGTCGCTCTGCCCGCCGGCGCCGGCCCGGCCGACCACCGTCACGGCCGTGTGAGCATCCCTGGCCGCTCGGATGATCCACCGCTCCGCATCCGCATCGCGCAGCACCCGGGCGAGCTCGTCGCGGATCATCGCGCGTCGTCCCTCATCGACGTCGTCCAAGCCGCCCTCGTCGAAGACGGTGACGACGGCACCGCGGCGACGCGCGTCCTCGATCGCATCCCGCACCGCATCGTTGAGCAGATCGGCTCCCCGGAGTTCGTCGCGCAGGCGACCTTCCGCCAGACGCGCCTGCAGACGCTCCTCCTCGCTCAGCGCGCCACGCGATGCGACGGTGCGACTGAGCACCGGCCCCGCGACCGCCAGCGCGAACTGCGTGCGCAGACGACGTTCCTTCTGGCGCACCTGCTGGGTCGCGTGCCAGGCGGACACCGCCTGCTGGATGCCGGCGAGGCGCTCGGTGTCGCGGACGGCTCTGTCCCAGAAGATCACCAGGAGGTGAGCGATCGCGACCCACACGAGCGAGCCCACCAGGCCGAGGGACAGCGCCACGAAGACACCCAGATACACCGACGATGTGGCGACGAGGACGAGCACCACCAGCCAGCCGATCACGAAGCGGCGCCGGACGATGCACACCACGCCCATCAGACCGAGCGCACCGATGTACCAGGTGGCGAACGGCGCCGTGCGTGTCAGCGGATCGAGTGACAGCGTCACGAGAATCGGAATGAGGACGCTCGAGACCAGCGTCAGCAGCGCCGCCCAGAGCGGCATCCGCACCGAGATCGCCGAGTCCCAGAGGATCGCGACGTTGACGACGACGAGGTACAGCGCGATCGCCGCGACCATCAGCAGCGGCGCGGAGGGCTGCTCGATCCACCACACCCCTCTCGCGGCGAAGTACATCGCGAAGCCCACCGCGAGTGACGTCGCGACACTGCGCACCGTGCGATTCATGGCCGCTCCCAGCCCAGCGTCACGGTGGTGCCGCACTCTCTCGAATCGATCTCGGCGGTGCCCGCCACCCCGGCCATCCGTGCGAAGATCGACGCTCTGATCCCGAGGCGGTCGGCGCCGATCGCCCCGATATCGAATCCTGGGCCGGTGTCCGTGATCGTCACCGTGATCCCCTCGTCACCGCGGCCCTCGACGAGGATGTGCAGCCCGCGCCCACCCGCATGGGTGACCGCGTTGCCGAGCGCCTGTCTGGCGGCGAGCACGAGTGCTCTCGCCGCGCGCCCGGGGATCAGGCCGATCCCTCCCCGTTCCTCGACGATCGCATCCGCCCCGAGCTCGGACAGGGCACGACGGAGCTCGACGACGATCTGAGCGGCGCCCACCGGTTCGTCGCTGCCCTCCTGGGCCACCGCGGCCTCGGTGTTCGCCAGGCGGGTGAGAGCCTCCCGGGCCATCCCCACGGCGAGGTCCTGCGCCCGATCGCCTTCGGCCCGTTCCGCGGCGATCAGCGCTGCGAGGACGCTGTCGTGCATGAGCGCCGACATCGCCGCACGCTCCTCCTCGGCTGCGGCGGCTGCCGCTGCGCCCGCGTACGACGCGACGGCTCGGGCACGGGCCTCATCGACACCCGCGGCGACCGAGCGGAACATCCATCCCAACGCGATGATGACGCATCCGAGGATCAGGGTGAACGACACGTCGAACGCCGTCGTCACCCAGAAGTCTCGCGAGAAATCGCCTTCGACGAGGCGGACATAGCCGTAGACGAACGGCAGGCACACCGCCCAGACGAACTGCAGCCACAGAGGGAAGGCGAGCATCGCAGCCACGACGCCCACGTTGACGAGGAAGAAGATCCACGGCTGGTCGGCGGCTCTGCCCACAGGGTCGACCAGACTCGGCCAGGCGGCGAGCGCGAGTGTGTACACGATGGCGAACGCGCCGGACGCGGTCCTGACGCCACGTCCGATGACGCACGCGACGAGCATGACGATCAGCGGCACGAAGACCACGAGCAGCATCGTGATGCGCGCGGCATCCGATCCCGTCGTCGTGACCCCCGCGATCAGTGCCTGTGCGCCGAGAACACCCGATCCGATCGCGACGACCGTGGCGAGGATGCGCTCCATGCGTTTGCCGGTGAAGCGCTCGAACTCGGTCTCCACGCTGCCGGGCGAAGGGATCTTGCTCCATGCCTCCCGGATGCTGAGCGGGTCAGCGGCCACTCGGCGCCCCGTCTGCGGCGACGATCCCATCCTCCATCGCTCGCCGCAGAAGGTCGACCTTCGTCGGGGCCGGTCGCCCGACCTCCACGTACTTGACCCGGATCCGGGTGATGTTCTCCTTGGCGGTCGAGTACGCGACGCCGAGGCGCTCGGCCACGGCCTTCAGCGGCAGGCCGGTGGCATACAGCCGGAGCACCTCCCGCTCGCGTGTCGACAGCTGGGCGTCCGCGAAGTCGCGATCCCCGTCGACAGCGCTCGCCCACTCGACGTTGTTGAGGGCTTCGCCCTGCGCGACGGTGCGGATGGCGTCGAGCACGTCGTCCAGCGCAGAGGATTTGCTCACGACGCCGGCGGCACCGGCAGCGAGCGCCTCGCGCACGGCCGCCGGTCGATCGGCGACGCTGTGGATCACGACGCTCGCGCCGTCGGCGACGAGAGACCGGACGTTCTCGGTCACCGTGGTGCCGTCTCCCAGGGTGAGGTCGAGCACCACCACGTCGGCAGGCTGCGACGACGTCGTCGACCTCCACTCGAGGTAGGACACGACGGTGCTGCCGGAGAAGACGACGGTCTGCTCTCCGTCACGAGCGCACGCCGCCTCGAGACCGAGGCGGACGGATTCGTGATCGTCGATGAGTGCGACCCTGCTCATCCGCCCAGCCTACTGAGTACTCAGCCCCCGCAGATCACGATCACCGGGTGAGCAGCGCGACGACCTCGAAGTGATGCGAGTGCGGGAACAGGTCGAAACCGCGCAGCGTCCCCACGTTCCACCCGTGTTCGCGGAAGGTTCCGAGGTCCCGCGCCAACGCCACAGGGTCGCACGCGACGTAGGCGATCGCCTCGGGGGCAAGAGAGTTCAGTGCATCGACCACCGCGCGTCCGGCACCGGCACGCGGCGGATCGAGTACGACCGCTCCTGCTCGCGTGTCGGAGGGGAGACCGGCGAGATAGCGGTCGACCCGTGCTGTGACGGCATTCACGGCGAGGGGCGCGAGGTTCTGCTGCGCGTGAGTCGTCGCCCGCCTGCTGGACTCGACGGTGACGATGTCGGTGCCACCGAGGTCTGCGAGCGATGCGGCGAAGAGCCCGACTCCTCCGTAGAGGTCGAAGTGCGTCGCCTCCGGATCGACGTACCCGTCGAGGATGCCGTAGACGGCGCCGTCGAGCACCGAGGCGGCTCGCGGGTGCACCTGCCAGAATCCACCGGCGTCGACCTGGAACCGGCGATCGCCCACCTGCTCGTAGACGACTTCGGGCGCCGGGCGGCGGTGCTGCCCCCTGGCCGGTCGCTCGTCGAGGCGATCTCGTCGGATGACCCGCACCTGGCCGTCGCCCGGTTCGACCAGGTCGACGCTGCCCGCCTCGCCACCCGCGAGACGGAGGGCCGCCTGTGCGACCGCCGGACGCGCGAGCGGGTGGGAGCTGACCGGGATCACCCGGTGGCTGCGAGCGGCGTAGGGTCCGACGCGCCCCTGGTCGTCGACGTGCAGGGTCACCCGGGAGCGCCAGCCGGTTCCGTCGGTCGAGTCCACGGCCTCGATCTCGGGAGCCTCGAGACCGGGTCCGGCGAAACGATCGAGCGCCTCGGTGAGCACCTGACGCTTGAGCACGCGCTGATGCGCGAGATCGATGTGCCCCAGGTCGGCGCCCCCCGGCCGGTCCTCGGGCGCGCGGGAGACGTCGGCCTCCGCCCAGATGTGGGGGCGACGATGCGGCGAGGCGTCCAGGACCTCGACAGTCTCGGCACGCCAGAAGCTCTTGGACTCACCCGTGGAGTCCTCGGTGAGCCGCGCGCGGACCCGCTCACCGGGGATGGCGTCGGAGACGAAGACGACCCGGCCTTCGTGTCGGGCGATGAACGTGCCGCCGTGCGCGATGCCGGTGATGTCCAGATCGAGCAGGACTGGGGAGGAAGTCATCCTTCGAGGATACGGTGGTGAACATGCGCGTCTGCCTGGCCTCCACCTCTCCCGCCCGCCTCATGCTGCTGCGTCAGGCGGGTATCGAGCCTCTGACCCAGTCGCCGGGAGTGGATGAGGATGCGGTCGCCGCCGCTGCCGCGGCCGAACGGGGCGCGGAGCTGACTCCGGCGGACCTCGTGCTCCTGCTCGCTCGGGCGAAGGCGGCGGACGTCGCGCAGCGCCTCTCTGCGGACGGCGAGTTCGACGGCATCGTGATCGGCGGAGACTCGATGTTCGAACTAGGCGGGCGCGTGTACGGCAAGCCCTACACGCCCGAGGAGGCGACCAGACGCTGGCAGGAGATGCGCGGGGCCACCGGCATCCTGCACTCGGGGCACTCGGTCTTCCGTGTCTCGCCGGGCACCGACCCGGTCGAGGCCACCGCCACGGCCGAGGCTTCGGTGACCTTCGCCGATGACGTAACGGATGCCGAGATCGCCGCCTACGTCGCCTCGGGTGAGCCCCTGCTCGTCGCCGGTGCGTTTACGGTCGACAGTCTGGGCGGCGCCTTCATCACCCGCGTCGACGGCGACCCGTCGACGGTGGTCGGGATGTCGCTGTCGACCGTGCGCCGCCTCGCCGCCGATCTCGGCGTCACGTGGACCGACCTCTGGTCGTAGAGTCTCGTCGACGTTTCTGCCTCTTTCTTGTGGAGAGTCGTCAAAGCGAACGGGAGCCTTCTCGCTAGGCTGGCAAGCATGCCTGATATCGCCAAGGTGCTCATCGCCAACCGCGGCGAGATCGCCGTCCGCATCATCCGTGCCGCTCGCGACTCGGGGATCGCCTCCGTCGCCGTGTACGCCGACCAGGACCGCGACGCTCTGCACACCCGCCTCGCCGACGAGGCCTATGCCCTCGGCGGCGCCACGAGCGCCGAGACCTACCTGCAGATCGAGAAGATCCTCTCGGTCGCCCGCCGCGCCGGCGCCGACGCCGTGCACCCCGGATACGGCTTCCTCGCCGAGAACGCCGAATTCGCCCGCGCCGTCATCGGTGCGGGGATGACCTGGATCGGGCCTTCCCCCGACGCCATCGAGGCGCTCGGCGACAAGGTCACCGCCCGCCACGTCGCCGAGAAGGTCGGCGCGCCGCTCGCTCCCGGAACGCCGGGACCCGTCTCCGGGGCCGACGAGGTCGTCGCCTTCGCGAAGGAGTTCGGTCTGCCGATCGCGATCAAAGCCGCGTACGGCGGCGGCGGTCGCGGCCTGAAGGTCGCCCGCGAGCTCGACGAGGTCGCGGAGCTCTTCGAATCCGCCACCCGCGAGGCGGTCACCGCCTTCGGACGCGGCGAGTGCTTCGTCGAGAAGTACCTCGACAAGCCGCGGCACGTCGAGACCCAGTGCCTGGCGGATGCCGAGGGCAACGTCGTCGTCATCTCGACGCGCGACTGCTCGCTGCAGCGCCGCCACCAGAAGCTCGTCGAGGAGGCACCCGCGCCGTTCCTCACGGACGAGCAGAACGACCTGCTCTATTCCGCGTCGAAGGCCATCCTCAAGGAGGTCGGCTACGTGGGCGCAGGCACCTGCGAGTTCCTGATCGGCGCCGACGGCACCGTCTCGTTCCTCGAGGTCAACACCCGTCTGCAGGTCGAGCACCCCGTCTCCGAGGAGGTCACCGGCATCGACCTGGTGCGCGAGCAGTTCCGCATCGCCGCCGGCGGCACGATCGACTACGACGACCCGAAGCCGACCGGACACTCGATCGAGTTCCGCATCAACGGCGAGGACCCCGGTCGAGGGTTCCTCCCGCAGCCTGGTCCGATCCACGTCTTCAAGACCTTCGGCGGACCCGGCATCCGCCTCGACTCCGGCGTCACCGCGGGCGACTCGGTCTCGGGCGCCTTCGACTCGCTTCTCGCGAAGATCATCGTCACCGGCAAGGACCGCGCCGAGGCCCTGGAGCGCTCGCGCCGCGCCCTCGAGGAGTTCGAGGTCGCAGGTCTGCCCACCGTGCTCCCGTTCCACCGCAAGGTCGTGAACGACCCCGCGTTCACCGCGGAGAACGGCGAGTTCGGCATCTTCACCCGCTGGATCGAGACCGAGTTCGAGAACGACATCCCCGCCTGGGACGGCGAGCTCGAGTCGCCCTCCGCCGGCGAGAACCGGCACACCGTCGTGGTCGAGGTCGGCGGCAAGCGCCTCGAGGTCAGCCTTCCCGATCGCGTCGCGGTGGCGGCCGGCACGGCAGGACGACCGGCCGCGGTTCCGCCGTCCCGCCGCAGCCACGCGACCTCGGTCAGCGCCGGCGCATCGGGAGACGCCGTCAAGTCGCCGATGCAGGCCACCGTCGTCAAGGTCGCCGTCGAAGAGGGGCAGCAGGTCGTCAAGGGCGATCTGGTCGTCGTCCTCGAGGCGATGAAGATGGAGCAGCCGCTGCAGGCTCACAAGGACGGCACGATCGGCAACATCGGCGCCGTCGCCGGTGCGACGGTCTCGGCCGGACACCAGCTGCTCACGATCAGCTGACCGCCCTCGCACACGAGAAAGGCGCCCCGCTGCTGCGGGGCGCCTTTCTCGTCTGATCCGCGCCGGGGCGATCTACGAGATGTTCGCGTTGACGAGGTGCATCGCCCTGCTCGCGTCGGTGATGCTGCTCGACAGCGACGGGTATGCCGCGAAGACGCGGGAGACCTGGTCGACCGTCAGACGACGCTCCACGGCGACCGCGATCGGGTAGATCAGCTCGGAGGCCTTGGGCGCGACGATCACGCCGCCGATCACGGTGCCGGATCCCTTGCGTGCGATCAGCTTCACGAAACCGTCCTTGATGCCCATCATCTTGGCCCGAGGGTTCGCGGCGAGGGGCAGCTTGTAGACGAGGCCGTCCGCGACGCCGTCTTCGACGTCCTTCTCGGAATAGCCGACCGTGGCGATCTCGGGCGCCGTGAAGATGTTGGAGGTGATCTTGATCAGCTCCAGAGGGATCACGATGTCGCCCAGCGCGTGGAACACGGCCGTGCGGCCCTGCATAGACGCGACGGAGGCGAGCGGGAAGAAGTTCGTGCAGTCGCCGACGGCGTAGACGTTGGGCACAGAGGTGCGCGCGACGCGGTTGACCCGCACGTGCCCGGTCTCGTCGAGCTCGACTCCCGCGTCTTCGAGACCGATGCCAGCGGTGTTCGGGATCGAGCCGACCGCCATGAGGCAGTGACTCCCCTCGACCGTGCGGCCGTCGGAGAGCGTCGCACGCACGCCGTCCTCGGTGACCTCGACCTTCTCGGCGCGGGCCTTGGAGAGCACCGTCATCCCCCCGCGCTTGAAGACCTTCTCGAGCACGTGCGCGGCATCCTGGTCCTCACCCGGCAGCACCTGCTCGCGGCTGGAGATCAGCGTGACCTTGGCGCCGAGGTTCATGTAGGCGGACGCGAACTCGGCGCCCGTCACACCGGAGCCGACCACGATCAGGTGCTCGGGAAGCGCCTTCATGTCGTAGAGCTGCGTCCACGTGAGGATCCGCTTGCCGTCGGGCTTGGCCGAATCCAGCTCGCGCGGCGACGCGCCCACCGCCACGATGATCGTGTCGGCCTCGACGCGGTCGAAGTCGGTGCCCTTCTGCCCGGTCGAGACCACGATCGCCGTCGGTCCCTCCAGACGGCCGTGGCCGGACAGGATGCGCACGCCGGCCTCGAGCAGCGTCGTGCGCATGTCCTCGGACTGCTGGCCCGCGAGCGCGATCAGACGTTTGTTCACCGCGGCGAGGTTGATGGCGATCTCGGGCTTGAGCGGCTTGCCGTGCTCGCCCTTGGCGTAGAACTGCACTCCGAGGTCGGAGGCCTCCGAGATCGCGACCGCGGCATCCGCCGTGGCGATCAGGCTCTTCGAGGGGACGACATCGGTGAGCACTGCCGCTCCGCCCACGCCCACACGCTCGACCAGGGTCACCTCGGCTCCGAGCTGAGCGGCCGCGAGGGCCGCCTCATAACCGCCGGGACCGCCGCCGAGGACGGCGACGCGCTGTGTGCGCTCAAAAGGGGTGGAAGACATGATCTCCATTCTTCCGCAATCCTGGCCCCGGAGCCTGCACCTTCCTAGAGTGGATCCATGTCTGAAACACACAGCAACCCCCTCGACGACCCGAATGCGAACCCGTTCGAGGTCGCAGCCGACGCAGCCGCCGACATCGCGCGCCTGACCGGAGTCGAGAAGCACGAGATCGCCCTGACCCTCGGCAGCGGCTGGGGCAAGGCCGCCGACATCATCGGCGAGACCACGTCGACCATCCCCGCCACCGAGGTCACCGGCTTCTCGAAGCCCGCTCTCGAGGGCCACGTGGGCACCCTGCGCAGCATCC
The DNA here is from genome assembly GCF_030209555.1 of Microbacterium sp. LMC-P-041. Classification (NCBI taxonomy): domain Bacteria; kingdom Bacillati; phylum Actinomycetota; class Actinomycetes; order Micrococcales; family Microbacteriaceae; genus Microbacterium; species Microbacterium sp. LMC-P-041. The sequence continues at coordinate 463,869 of NZ_JARVRV010000005.1, read as the reverse complement.
GCACTCCCGATGGCAAGAACGTCCTCGTCATCGGTGCCCGCACCCACTACTACGAGGGCCACGGCGTGCGCCGTGTCGTGCACTCGGTGCGCACCGCCGCGGCCACGGGCGCCAAGATCATGGTGCTGACGAACGGCGCCGGCGGAGTGCGCGAGACGTGGACTCCCGGCCAGCCCGTGCTGATCAGCGACCACATCAATCTCACGGCCGACTCCCCTCTCGAGGGCGCGACCTTCATCGACCTCACCGACCTCTATTCGACGCGTCTGCGCGACATCGCCCGGAGCGTCGACCCCACGCTCGACGAGGGCGTGTACACGCAGTTCCGCGGCCCGCACTACGAGACGCCGGCCGAGGTGCAGATGGCCAAGCACATCGGCGGACACATCGTGGGAATGTCGACAGCGCTCGAGGCGATCGCCGCTCGCGAGGCCGGTATGGAGATCCTCGGGTTCTCGCTCATCACCAACCTCGCCGCCGGCATCCAGAAGACGCCGCTCAGCCACGCTGAGGTCATCGAGGCCGGTCGAGAGGCCGAACCGGTCATCTCGGCGCTGCTGGCCCGAGTGGTCGAGGCGCTGTGAACGACGAGCGTCTCGCGCAGGCGCGCGCGTGGATGAGACAGGACCCCGATCACGAGACCCGCGACGAGCTGGCCGTGGTCATCACGCGGGCAGCCGATGGCGACGAGTCGGCCGCCGCCGACCTCGATGATCGTTTCAGCACCCGACTCGCGTTCGGCACCGCCGGTCTCCGCGGAGCCCTGGGGGCCGGCAGCAACCGCATGAACCGCGTGCTCGTCGCGCAGGCGGCCGCCGGGTTCGCTTCGTACCTGCGCGAGAAGTCGCACGGCCGCACGCCGACCGTGGTGATCGGCTATGACGGACGCCGCAACTCCCGCGTGTTCGCGACCGACTCCGCCGAGCTGTTCGCCGGAGCAGGGCTGCGCGCGATCCTGCTGCCGAGACTGCTGCCCACGCCCGTGCTCGCGTTCGCGGTGCGTCACCTGGGCGCGGATGCCGGTGTCATGGTGACCGCGTCGCACAACCCGCCGAACGACAACGGATACAAGGTCTATCTGGGCGGCGCGGATCAGGGCTCGCAGATCGTCGCACCCGCCGATGCCGAGATCGCCGCGCACATCCAGCGAGTCGCCGATGCGGACGACGTCACGTCGTTGCCTCGCTCCACCGACTATGAGAGGGCCGGCGAAGCCGTGGTCGACGCGTACGTCGCCGCGACAGCGGCGGTCGCTCCCGCACCAGCGGGCGCGTCCGATCTGCGCTGGGTCTACACCGCTATGCACGGGGTCGGCTGGGAGACGCTGTCGAAGATCGTCGCGGCCGCCGGATACCCTCAGCCGATGGTCGTCGGAGAGCAGCTCGAACCCGACGCGACGTTCCGCACCGTGTCATTCCCCAACCCGGAGGAGCCGGGGGCGATGGACCTGTCCTTCGCCCGGGCCCGCCGCGTGCAGGCGGACTTCATCATCGCCAATGATCCGGATGCCGACCGACTCGCCGTGGCGATCCCGGATGCGTCGTCGGAGGGCGGATGGCGGCGACTCACCGGCAACGAGGTCGGGCTCCTCCTGGGCGCTCGCGCCGCCAGGGCCGCCGAGGGCACGCCGGGTGCATCGCTCGCGTGCTCCCTGGTCTCATCGCCCGGCCTCGGCGCCGTCGCCGCCCATCACGGGCTCGACTTCCACGAGACGCTCACGGGCTTCAAATGGATCTCCCGCGCCCCCGGCATCGTCTTCGGCTTCGAGGAGGCACTCGGCTACCTCGTGAATCCCGAGACCGTGCGCGACAAGGACGGCATCTCGGCGACCGTCGCGATCCTCGGACTCGCCGCCGAGGCGCACGAGCGCGGACGCTCTCTCGCCGACCTGCTGTCCGAGCTCGGTGACACGTACGGTCACTTCGCCAGCGGTCAGGTGTCGGTCCGCGTGCAGGACCTCTCGGTCATCGGCACCGTGATGCTCTCGCTGCGCACGCTGCCGCCGACGCACTTCGGCAGCCACGCGATCGCCTCCGCGGAGGATCTGCTGCACGCCGACGCAGGGCAGCCCTCGGGCGACGTGCTGCGGTATCGACTCACGGACGGCTCGCGCATCATCGTCCGTCCGAGCGGCACCGAGCCGAAGCTCAAGGTCTACATCGACGCGGCCGCGGACTCCGCAGAGCGCGCCACCGCCACCGTCGCCGAGCTCGAGGCCGCGGTGCGCCTGCTCCTGGAAGAACGCTCGTAGGCCGCATGCCGAGAAGACATGTCGTGATCAGCGCGCACAACGGGGTGCACGCGCGCCCCGTCGCCGAGCTCGTGCGGCTCGTGCAGGCGCATTCGCACGCGGTGACCCTGCGGACGTCGTCGGGCGCGGTCGTGGACCTCAGCAGCGTTCTCGCGCTGATGGACCTCGCACTCGCGCCCGGCGATGCCGTGGTGCTCGAGACGGCGGACTCGGCCGGCGCCGACGCCGTGCTCGACACCCTCGCCGGCGTCCTCGACCCTCGGGGCTGACCCGGCGGTCACCCGTCGATGACGGCGACGAGCTCGTCGAGGAACGCCTCGAAGGTGGTGCCCCGGCGGAGGATTCGCTGCACGCTCTCCCGTTCGCTGAACACCTCGACGAGCTGCTCGAACACCGTCTGGAACGCGGCGCGGTCGCTCTCGCTGAAGGCGGCGAGAGCGACCACCTGCACGCGGCCCTCACCCCACGCTGCCGACCCGTCCGTCACGCCGATCGCGATCGCGGTGCGCGTGGCGGTCATCTGGAGCGCGTGCGGCACCGCGAGCGCGTCTGTGAACGCCGTCGACGACATCCGTTCGCGGAGGATGGTGTTCTCGACGTAGTCGTCGCCGATCAGCCCCGCATCCACGAGGAGACCGCCCAGTCGCCGGATGATCGCCTCCTCCCCCGCATCGGGCAGCGGATAGACGAAGGCGTCGGCATCGAAGTATCGCGCGAGCTCGCCACGGAGCCTGGTGAGGCGTCGGCCCCGCCGGACGCGTGCCGCGGCCTGCTGGATCCGGTCGACATCGGCATCCGTGAGGAACGGCTGGATGCGGACGTAGCGATCGCCGGCAGCGCCCGGCTCGATCGTGCTGAGCACCAGGTCGGTGTCGAACGACGCCCAGTCCGGGTCGACCTTGGTGATGACGCTGGTCACCTCGATCGCGGACCCGAGCGAGCGGTCGACGCTCGATCGGAGCAGCTCGTGCAGCTCGTAATACCCCGGGCACACGATGGTCGCGGTGAGGATCGACTCGGCCTTGCGGCTGCGCTCGAGTCGTCCGCCGACGTGCATCGCGATGTAGGCGATCTCGTCGTCGTGGATCGGCGTGCCGAGGCGATCGTGCAGTCCGCTGGCGATCGAGACGGCGACCTCGAAGATCATCGGATACGAGGTCTTGAGCGAGCGGGTGAGCGGATTGCGGGTCAGCGCGCTCTCCTCGGCGCGACGCATCAGGTTCTGCACGTGCAGGGCGAGGCGCAGCACGAAGGTCTCGTCGACCAGGTCGACTTGGAAATCCTCCGCCGCCCTCGCGATCTCCGCACGCACGGCCGCCTCGACACCCGGGTCCACGCCGCTGCGGGCGACATCGCCCGCAGCGTCCTCCCCCGGAGCCACGATGCGCGTGAGGACGAGGGACGCGAGATGCCCGCTGTCCCCGTCGCCCAGCGCGACCGAGAAGTGCTGCTGGGCGAGCCGGGCGATCACAGCCCCGACCCGCGGGATCTCCTCCCGCGCACCGGCAGGACCGGCTTCGAGCGCGTGGCCGGCCGCAACCCTCTCGGCGGCGATCGCGATGTGCAGAAGGACATCGGAGATCGCGAGCTCGTTGACGTAGTAGCCCTGTTCTCCGAGTTCGCGCACGAGCTCGGACTTGAACGGCCCGACGGCGTCGGCGGCGATGACTCCTCCGGCGAGCGCTCGGCGGAACGTCTCGGGGTGGAACGACGCGGCATCCATCTCGTCATGTGCGAGTCGCGACAGCAGACGACGCTGTGCCGCCTCGTTGCCTCGCAGTCGCACGATCTCGCGGTCTCTCTCGAGTGCGAGATCGGTGCCGTCGAGCAGTGTGCGGACGCGGGCGAGGTCCGCCTCGAGAGTGGCTTCGCTCACATGGAGCGCACTGGCCGTGGCGAAGACGTCGACACCTTCCGGCACATCGAGCAGGGTGCGGACGAGGCCGTGCAGTCGGTCACGCGGGGCGGAGTCGCCGCTCTGCCGCGTGCGCAGTGCGTCGCGAGCCCCCGGCCCGGCGCGGTATCCCGCCGGGCCCGACTCGACGGCATCCGCTCCACCGGTTCTCGCGTTCAGCGCGGCGACGTACGAGCGGATGCTGCGCGGGGTGACCCCGAGCTGATCGGCGAGACTGGCGGCCGTCACCCACTCGCCCTGACGGAGCAGGGACGACAGGAGCTGATCCTGACGCTGTCGCGACATGATGCTCCCTCCTCCGTGCCGACCGCACTGTCCTGACGTGACTTCCATGATGTCAGCAAGCGGGGAGCGGTGCTCCGAAACTGAGGTTCCGCAGGGGCGGAAAGGAACCTGTTGGCGAGCACACCCCCCTTGTTCCCAGACTGTTCTCAGGAAAGGTGAGCATCGATGAAGATCCTCGTGGTGTGCGGCGCTGGCGCGTCGAGCACGTTCGTCGCGCAACGACTCCGCCGGGCGGCTTCCGAAGCCGGCCTCGACTGGGACGCCGCAGCCGGCATGGAGCAGTCCGTCGCCGGCAGCGACCACGACCTCATCCTCATCGGCCCTCATCTCGCCGATCGCCTCGAGGCGATCCGCCAGGCGGCGCCCGCTCAGGTGGCCGTGCTCCCCGACGACGTCTTCGCCGATCGGGACGGCACCCGCACGCTGGCACTCGCACAGTCGATCGTCTCCAGCGCCAGGAACACCCCGAAAGGAACATCATGACCGTCTCTCGCACCGTCCGCATCGGCTCATCCCATGGACTCCACGCCCGTCCGGCGAAGCTGTTCGCACAGGCGGCGAAGGACTCGGGGATTCCCGTGACCATCGCGAAGGACTCGGGGAAGGCGGTCAACGCGGCCAGCATCCTCGGCGTGATCGCGCTGGCGATCGAGCACGGCGACTACGTCACGCTGACGGCCGACGGCGACAGCGCGGAAGGCGTGCTCGACACGCTCACCGAGCTGCTCACGACCGACCATGATCAGGACGCCGGAGTATGAGCGAACTGCGTGGAGTCGGCATCGGTCTCGGAGTCGCCCAGGGCGTCGTCGTCCGGATGACCGAGGCGCTGCCCGCCCCGGAGAACACCCCCAGCGGTCAGGGAGCCGACACGGAGCGCACACGTGTCCGCGAGGCCGTGACGGCCGTCGCACAGGAGCTGACGGCCCGCGGCGAGGCCGCCGGCGGCTCGGCGCAGGAGGTGCTCGAGGCGCAGGCGATGATCGCCGAGGACCCGACGCTGCAGGACGAGGTCGACGCACGCATCGACGACGGCGCGACGGCCGAATGGGCCGTGCATGACGCGTTCGCCGGTTTCCGGGCGACGCTCGAGGCCGTCGGGGGCTACCTCGGCGAGCGCGCCGCCGATCTCGACGACATCGCGCAGCGGGTGCTCGCCCGACTTCGCGGCGTGGATGCGCCAGGGGTCCCCGACCCCGGGCATCCGTTCGTCCTCGTCGCTCGCGACCTCGCCCCGGCCGACACCGCGCTGCTGAACCTCGATCAGGTGCTCGCCCTCGTCACCTTCGACGGCGGACCCACCTCGCACACCGCGATCCTCGCCCGCGAGAAGGGCATCGTCGCGATCGTCGGAGCGGCATCAGCCTCGGAGCTCGCGACCGGCAGCCCGGTCATCGTCGACGCCGCAGCCGGAATCGTCACCGTCGATCCGACCGACGACGAGAAGGCGCGCGCCGAGCAGCGCGCCGCCGCCCGCCGCTCGGCGGATGCCGCACCACTCACTCCCGGCGCCCTCGCCGACGGCACGCCGATCCCGCTGCTGGCGAACCTGGGGAAGCCTGCAGACGCATCCGATGCCGTCGAACGCGGGGCCGAGGGCGTCGGGCTGTTCCGCACCGAGTTCCTGTTCCTCTCGTCGGCGCAGGCGCCGACGGTGCAGCAGCAGCGAGAGTCCTATCGGGAGCTGCTCGCGGCCTTCCCCGGCAAGAAGGTCGTCGTGAGGATGCTGGATGCCGGCGCCGACAAGCCGCTGGCGTTCCTCAACGACGCGCACGAGGAGAACCCGGCCCTGGGCCTGCGGGGGCTGCGTGCTCTGCGGGCGAGCGAGGACATCCTGCGCGAGCAGCTGACGGCCCTCGCCGAAGCGGATGCCGCGACCGAGGCGGACCTCTGGGTCATGGCGCCGATGGTGGCGACCGTCGAGGAGACGCAGTACTTCACCTCGCTCGCCCGGGAGTACGGCCTGAAGACCGCCGGTGTCATGGTCGAGATCCCGTCCAGTGCGCTGCTCGCCGACCGGATCCTCGCGCACGCCGACTTCGCCTCGATCGGCACGAACGACCTCACGCAGTACACGATGGCCGCCGACCGTCTACTCGGCTCCGTCGCGGCGTTCCAGGATCCGTGGCACCCCGCCGTGCTCCGTCTCATCCGTGAGGTCGGCACGGCAGGTGCCCGGCTCGGCAAGCCGGTCGGGATCTGCGGTGAGGCCGCCGCCGATCCGATGCTCGCCGTCGTGCTCGTCGGGCTCGGCGCGACGAGCCTCTCCATGGCGCCGTCCGCCCTGGCGGACGTGCGTCACACCCTGTCGCAGCACACTCTCGACGAAGCCCGCAACTTCGCCGAACTCGCACTGGCGGCGGACGACGCCGCCGGTGCTCGCCTCGCCGTGGCTGACGCCGCGGCGCCCCTCCCCCCTCACCAGAAAGAGACGACATCATGACGACGACGTCACCCGCCGCCACGAAGGCAGGCGGCCTCCGAACGGGCGTGCAGCGCTTCGGCACGTTCCTCTCGGGCATGATCATGCCCAACATCGCCGCGTTCATCGCGTGGGGATTCATCACGATGCTCTTCATCCCGGCCGGATTCTTCGGGTCCGAGAGCCCGTTCGGCTGGCACTGGGCCGGTGTCGCCGAGACCATCGGCGGCGGCGGCGATTCCGCAGTGGTCGGCTGGCAGGGCGCCATGACCGCGGTGGCCGAAGGCGCCGACGGCAACATCTTCGCGTACGTGGGCCTCGTCGGACCGATGGTCACGTACCTGCTGCCGCTCCTCATCGCCAACACCGCGGGCCGCATGGTCTACGGCGAGCGCGGTGGAGTCGTCGCGACGATCGCGACGATGGGTGTCATCGTCGGCACCAACATCCCGATGTTCCTCGGCGCGATGATCATGGGGCCGCTCGCGGCCTGGATCACCAAGCAGATGGACCGGATGTGGGACGGCAAGATCCGCCCCGGCTTCGAGATGCTGGTGAACAACTTCTCGGCCGGCATCCTGGGCATGATCCTCGCGATCGTGGGATTCTTCGCCTTCGGTCCCGTGATGCTCGGCATCAGCGCGGTTCTCGGCGGTGCCGTCGACTGGCTGGTCGCGCTGAACCTGCTGCCCCTCGTGTCGATCATCGTGGAGCCCGCGAAGGTGCTGTTCCTGAACAACGCCATCAACCACGGCGTGTTCACTCCGCTCGGCATCGAGCAGGCGGCCGAGACCGGCAAGTCGATCCTCTTCCTGATCGAGGCGAACCCCGGTCCGGGCCTCGGTCTGCTGCTCGCGTTCTCGTTCTTCGGCGTCGGTGCGGCCAAGGCGTCTGCGCCCGGAGCGGCGATCATCCAGTTCTTCGGCGGCATCCACGAGATCTACTTCCCGTACGCGCTGAGCAAGCCGACCACCATCCTCGCCCTGATCGCGGGTGGCGCGGCCGGTGTCACGACCAACATGGTGCTCGGAGGCGGCCTGGCGTTCCCGGCAGCCCCCGGCAGCATCATCGCCGTGACCGCGGCCGCCGTCGGCCCCGGCGTCCCGAACCTGCTCGTGGTCTACCTCTCGGTGATCATCGCCGCGGTCGTCACGTTCCTCATCACCGGCGTCATCCTGCGGGCCTCCCGCAAGCGCGACCTCGAGGCCGAGGGCGACAGCTTCGGCGACGCGATCGCACAGACCGAGGCGAACAAGGGCAAGTCCTCCGCCGCGATGGACGCCCTTCGCGCCTCGTCGGGTACGGGAACTGCCGGAGCAGCCGCTGCGGCTGGCACGGGCGTCGCCACGGACCGTCGCATCGAGAACATCGTGTTCGCCTGCGACGCCGGAATGGGCTCATCGGCCATGGGCGCGAGCGTGCTGCGCAACAAGTTCAAGAAGGCAGGGGTCGAGGGCGTCACCGTCACGAACCAGGCCATCGCGAACCTCGACGGCAGCGCCGACCTGGTCATCACCCAGCAGCAGCTGACCGACCGGGCGAAGGCGCAGTCGCCGAACTCGGTGCACGTGTCCGTCGACAACTTCATGAACTCTCCGAAGTACGAAGAGGTCGTCGAGATGGTGCGCGAACAGCGCGACACCGACGCGTGACAGACCAGGCGGGGCGGGTGCTGCGGCATCCGCCCCGCCTCCACATACTCAGAAAGAAGGAATCACCATGAGCGTTCTCACCCTCGATCAGGTCCGCATCCACTCCGGAAGCAGCACGCAGGAGGAAGCCCTCCAGGAGGCGACCGACATCCTCGTCGCGGCAGGCGCCGTCACCCCCGCCTATGTCGACGCGATGCGTCAGCGCGAGCAGACGGTCTCGACCTACATGGGCAACGGTCTGGCGATTCCGCACGGCACGAACGACGCCAAGGATGCGATCCTCGGATCCGCGCTGTCTGTCGTCCGCTACGACGGCGGAGTCGACTGGGACGGGGAGGCCGCGACGTTCGTCGTCGGCATCGCCGGCCGTGGCGACGAGCACCTCGAGATCCTCTCGCAGATCGCGATCCTGTTCTCCGATGAGGACGACGTCGCGAAGCTCAACGCGGCGCAGACGCCCGACGAGCTGTACGCCCTGCTCTCGGCGGTGAACGACTGATGAAGGCCGTGCACTTCGGCGCGGGCAACATCGGCCGCGGATTCGTGGGGCTGCTCCTGCACGAGGGTGGATACGAGGTCGTGTTCTCCGATGTCGCCGACGCTCTCGTCGACGCCATCAACGCCGTCGATTCGTACACGGTGCACGAGGCCGGACCCGGCGGCACCGACCACGTGGTGACCGGCTTCCGGGCGGTCAACAGCAGGACCGATCCGGATGCCGTGGCCGACGAGGTCGCGACCGCCGATGTGGTCACGACGGCGGTCGGACCGACCGTGCTGCGCTTCGTCGCCCCCACGATCGTCGCGGGCCTCGCCCTGCGCCCTGCCGGAGCCGCTCCCCTGCAGGTCATGGCCTGCGAGAACGCGATCGGGGCGACGGACACCCTCCGGGCGGAGATCGAGAAGGCGGCGGGCGCGGACGCCGAGGAGCTGCTGTCGCGTGCGGTGTTCGCGAACACCGCCGTCGACCGCATCGTCCCCGGTCAGCCCGCAGACGGCGGCGTCGACGTCACGGTCGAGCCGTACTTCGAGTGGGCGATCGAATCCCAGGCCTTCGGCGGCGCGCTGCCGAACATTCCCGGCGCTCATTTCGTCGACGATCTCGCCCCGTACATCGAGCGCAAGCTCTTCACGGTGAACACCGGCCACGCCGCGACGGCGTACTTCGGCGCACGGGCCGGCATCGAGCGCATCTCCGACGCCCTGGCCGACCCCGACATCGTCGCACGCGTCTCGGCCGCTCTCGAGGAGACCTCCGCGGTGCTGGTCGCCGAACACGGGCTCGACCCGGCCGAACTGGCCGCGTACCGAGCGACGATCCTCGAGCGGTTCCGCAATCCGGCGCTCGTCGACACCGTGCAGCGGGTCGGCCGTCAGCCGTTGCGCAAGATCTCCCGACACGAGCGCTTCATCGGACCGGCGGCGATGGCTGCCGAGAGAGGGCTCTCCACGATCGCGCTGGTCGGCGCGGTCACCGCAGCGCTCGAGTTCGAGGATCCCGATGATGAGCAGGCGGTCGAGCTGCAGCAGCTCCTGCGCACGGAGGATGCGCTGGCGTTCACCTCGTCCGCAACGGGGCTCGACCCCGAGCATCCGCTGTTCCCGGCGGTCCGCGACGCAGTCGTCTCCCGTCAGACAGCACTGAACGCCTCCTGACGACGTCGCACGCCGTGTTCTGCGCCCTCTGCCGATACGATCGGCGGAGGGCGCAGTGGCGAGCACAGCGAGGTGCGGGAGCAGCATGAACAGATACGCCGTCATCGGTGCAGGTCCGTCGGGCCTCGCCGCCGCTCGGGCGCTGACGAAGCGCGGCGTCGGGATCGACGGGTACGAGGCCTCGACCGGTGTGGGCGGCCTGTGGGACATCGACAACCCCCGCAGCACGATGTACGAGTCCGCGCATCTGATCTCCTCGCGCACGACGACCGAGTTCGCCGAGTACCCCATGCGTTCGACCGTCGACTACCCCGACCATCGGACGCTGCGACAGTACTTCGAGGACTATGCCGAGCACTTCGGTCTCACCGGGCTCTTCCGGTTCGAGACGACCGTCACGCGACTCGAGCCGCGGGACGACGGCTGGGATCTCACGAGCTCGGGGCCCGACGGCGAAGAGACCCGGTGGTACGCCGGCGTCGTGCTCGCGAACGGCACGCTCGCCGAACCGAACGTGCCGACCTTCGTCGGAGAGTTCAACGGCGAGATCATGCACACGAGCGAGTACAGGTCGGCCGCACAGCTCACCGGCCGGCGTGTGCTGCTGATCGGGGCGGGGAACTCGGGGTGCGACATCGCGGTGGATGCCGTGCACCACGCCTCCTCGGTCGACATGAGCGTCCGCCGCGGCTATTACTTCGTCCCGCGCTATCTGTTCGGCAGGCCGAGCGACACCCTGAATCAGGGCCGTCCCCTGCCCGCGCGCGTCAAGCAGGCGGTCGACAGCCGGGTGCTCCGGGCGTTCACCGGCGACCCTGCGCGCTTCGGTTTCCCGAAGCCCGACTACCGCATCTACGAGGCTCATCCGATCGTCAACACGATGATCCTCAATCACCTCGGGCAGGGGGACCTGCGTATCCGCCCCGATGTGGAGCGCCTCGACGGCACGACCGTGCGCTTCCGGGACGGGACGTCCGACGACTACGATCTGCTCCTCCTCGCGACCGGATACCGGCTCGACTACCCGTTCGTCGACCCACAGCACCTGCACTGGAGCGGAGCGGCACCACGGCTGTTCCTCCACGTCTTCCCCGCATCGTTCAACGGTCTCTTCGTGATGGGCATGATCGAGGCGTCCGGCATCGGCTGGCAGGGGCGGTACGAGCAGGCGGAGCTGCTGGCCGCATACCTGGACGCGGCGGAGAACGATCCGCCTCGGGCCGTGCGATTCCGCGATCGGGTGACCTCCGAGCCGTGGCCCGATCTGACCGGCGGCTACCGATACCTGCGCCTCGACCGCATGGCCTACTACGTGAACAAGGACGCATATCGGGGTGCGGTGCGACGCGAGCGGTCGGCGCTCGAGCTGCCGCACCCCGAGCACGCTCACATCCGCACCCCGTAACGTGGGGCGAGTGCAGAAGAAGCGTGGTCGTCGTGTCCTGAAAGTGATCCTCTGGGGAGTCGTCGGCGTCCTCGTGATCGGCATCGTCGGCATACTCGCCTGGAGCCAGATCGGCGTCATGTCGGCCGAGAACGATCCGCTCGCCAGCGTCGAGGACAACTCCGCCATCCATGTCGAGGACACAGAGCAGGGAATCGTGCTCACCCCGGCCGACGGCGAATCAGACCTCGGCCTGGTGTTCGTGCCCGGTGCGAAGGTCGATCCGTGGGCGTACGCACCGATCCTGCAGAGCCTCGCCGAAGAGGGCGTCACGGTGGTGATCACCCGCCCGTGGCTGAACCTCGCGTTCTTCGATCTGCGCGGTCTCGACTCGTTCACCTCTGCGGCCCCCGACATCGATGACTGGGCGGTCGGCGGACACTCGCTGGGCGGCGTGCGCGCGTGCCAGCTCGCCGCGGATGCCGAGGCACTCGTGCTGTTCGGCTCCTACTGCGCGACGGACGTGTCGGACACCGATCTCGCCGTTCTCAGCATCTCGGGCAGCGAGGACGGACTGTCGACGCCCGAGAAGATCGCCGATGCTCGTGACCTCCTGCCGGCCGACGCCGAGATGGTCGAGATCGAGGGAGCGTCGCACGCGTCGTTCGGCGACTACGGGCCCCAGGCCGGTGACGGCGAGCCGACGATCTCGAGCGACGAGATGCACGCACAGGTCTCTGAGATCCTCGATGCCTTCATGGCGGACGTCGCCGCGCGCTGAGCAGCGTCGACTGCTCCGCTCAGCCGATGACGGGGTCGAGCAGCGGATGCAGGTGCCGTGTGCCCAGCACGGATGCCGCCGCGCGTGAGCCCGCAGCGAGGGCGTCCGGAACGCAGGCCCCCGAGAGCCGGGCATCGAGGACGCCGGCCAGGAACGCGTCGCCCGCGCCATTGGTGTCGACGACATCGACCGGCACGGCTGCGACACGGTGTTCGGTGCCGTCTGCGTCGATCGCGACCGCCCCGTCGGCGCCCAGGGTGCACACGGCGAGCGAGGCGCCGCCAGCGACGCATGACCGGAGGAAGCGCACCGGATCGGCCAGACGGTCGGCGTTGCAGAACACGGCCTGCGCTGCAGCGAGGAAGGGCCGGTGGAACTCGGATTCGCCGTCGTAGTCGTGCACGTCGACCCAGATCGGGCGCCCGGTCGCGACGGCCGCGGGGAGGAGTCGCAGCGGCTCGGCCGCGAGGTCGAGCACGATCACCTCAGCGCCGCTCATCGCGGTGTGCAGAGCTGAGTCATCTCTCCCGTCCGTCGCCGAGGGGGACGCGAGATACAGCGAGACTCGCTTGCCCTCGCGGGTCATGAGGTTCAGATGGCGCTCGGTGGCGTCGCCCGTTCCCCACCGCGCACGCACACCGGCATGTGCGAGCGCATCGCGCACGCGGTGTCCCGGTTCATCCGCCGCGGTGAGGGCGTACAGCAGAGCGGAGCGCCCGAGCGAGGCGAGCGTGAGGGCCTTCCCCGCGCTCGTGCCGCCGACGGTCTCCCAGGTCTCCTCGGCGAACTGCATGTGCGGCACCGGCTCAGGCAATCGATCGAGCACGACGATCGAGTTCCACGATGCCGGTCCGGCTATGAAGACGGTGGCGGTCATGAGTACATCCTGCCGTCCGAGACCGCGGTTCAGCCGATCCGCTTGATGAGGGAGTCCAACCCCATGCCGTAGTCGATCCGCACGACGGGCAGGGCGAGCTTGTCCGTGCCGATCTCGACATACCCGGGCTCGATGGTCCGCGCCATCTCGAACCCGGCCTGAGCGACGCCCTGCTTCGACGTGTCGTCGAAGTGACCGAACGGATACGCGATCACCTCGCGCACCCCGAGCACGTCGGCGGATGCGTTCAGATCGGCGGCGATCTCGTCCGCCGTCCAGTTCACCATTCGGCCCTTGCCGTTGTCGCCGGCCTGATGCATGTCGTGCGTGTGAGATCTGCGAAGGACGTACATCGACGGCGCGGGGTCCTGGCGGTCGGCGGTGATCATGAACGAGGTCGACAGCAGCCCGTGCGCATCGATCACCGGAACCGCGAGGTCGAACCAACTCTGGTCGGCGTCGTCGTCGGTGATGATCACCGAACGAGCAGGCAGCGACAGTCGACCGTCGATGAACGCGCTGAGCTCATCCCAGGTCGGCAGGTAGAAGCCCGTCGTCGCGATGTGGTTCATCTGCGCCTCGAAGTCGCCGATGTACGCGTAGTTGCCGCGGAGCCAGCCGGTCTCGCCCTCGGGGTTCGAAGTGAACTGGTGGTACATCAGGATCGGCACCTGCACGTCCGCCGCGGCATTCGCCTCGGGCGTCGTCCACGCCGCGAAGAGCTCGATCTGCTGATCGACGCACACGACGGGGTCGGCTCCGTTGATCCGCGCGGCGACCGTGCCCCCGGCGGCATCCGCTGCGGTCGAGTACCAGCCGGCGAACACCCGACCGTCCTGCGCCGGTATCGGAAGCGCCACGTACAGTGCATCCTGCCGCTGCAGCATCGGTTCCTGCGGCGCACCGTCGCCGATGAAGCTCACCGCGCACGCGAGCGGGTCGCCGGCATCCGCGACGAGCTGCTGCGCGGGTGTCAGCGGACGCTCGATGGCGTCGCCGCCCGCTCGCGGCACGAGCACCTCGGGCACTCGGGTCGACCATGAGAAGGCCGCGATTGCACCGCCGACGACGATGACGACGGCGCTGACGATCACTACGACGCCGATACGGCGTCGCTTCCCCCCGGAAGCCATGATCTAGATGTCGAATCCGTCGGCGATCATCTCGACAAGCTCCTCGCGCTCCTCGACGGGCAGAAAGGCTCCGGCCGCCGCGTTGAACTGGAAGGTCTCGAGATCGTCGAGATCGTACTCGAACGCCTCGACCAGGAGCGACAGCTCCCGGGTGAGCGAGGTCGCGCTCATGGTGCGGTTGTCGACGTTGACCGTCACGGCGAAGCCGAGCTGGTAGAGCAGGTCGAAGGGATGGTCGGCGAGCGTGTTGCCCCACGACGCGATCGCGCCGGTCTGCAGGTTCGAGGACGGGGACAGCTCGAGCGGGATCTCTCGGTCTCGCACCCAGCGGGCGAGGTCACCGAACTGGACCTGCACCTCGTCGCCCTCCTGCGTGATGACCTGCAGGTCCTCGGCGATGCGCACGCCGTGGCCGAGTCGCAGCGCTCGCCCGTCGATGAGCGCCGAGCGGATCGAGTCCGGCCCGGCAGCCTCCCCCGCGTGGACGGTCACGGGGAAGAAGTTCTCCGCGAGGTAGTCGAAGGCGACGCGATGGTTTGACGCCGGGAATCCGTCCTCGGGACCGGCGATATCGAAGCCGACGACCCCGCGTCCGCGGAAGCCGACGGCGAGCTCGGCGATCTCGCGCGAGCGGTCTGTGTGGCGCATGGCGGTGATCAGCTGACCGACGCGGATGCTGTGGCCGTCGCGATCCGCGGCGTCCTCACCCTCCTCGATCCCCTGCTGCACAGCCTCGACGGTCTGCTCGAGGGTGAGCCCACGCGTGAGATGCTGCTCGGGCGCCCAGCGCACCTCGCCGTAGATCACGCCGTCGTGCGCGAGATCCTGCACGAACTCGCGAGCGACACGGGTCAGGCCCTCCTGCGTCTGCATCACAGCCGTGGTCAGATCGAAGGTCTTGAGGTACTCCACCAGCGACCCCGAGTCGCCCTGCTTCGCGATCCACCTGCCGAGAGCGGCCGGCTTCGATTCGGGAACCTCGAGCCCGATCACATCCGCCAGCTCGATGATCGTCGAGGGTCGCACCGCGCCGTCGAGATGGTCGTGCAGCGACACCTTGGGAAGGCTGCGCAGGGATGCCCCCTGGATGGTGACATCGCCGTTCGCGTCGATCGACATGGGGATTCCTCTCGGTCGCGGATTCGCTCTGTTCAGGCTAGCGGTCGGCGGATCAGGCCGTGATGCGCTCCCGCACGATCGGCCCTGCGGCCGGAGCCTCGTCGCCGATCGCCCAGGACCCCTCGAGCGCCTCGAGAGCGCGGGGGAACCGAGCCTCGTCGGCTGCCGAGAGCGTGAACAAGGGCTGTCCGGCCGCTACTCGATCACCGGGCTTGGCGTGCAGGTCGATCCCGGCCTCGAAGATCACCGGGTCCTCAGCCCGCGCACGCCCCGCACCGAGACGCCACGCCGCGATGCCGAACGGCAGCGCGTCCATCTGCGACACCACGCCGTCGCGGGGAGCCGTGACCACATGGGTCTCGCGGGCCGTGGGCAGCGGTGCGTCGGGGTCGCCGCCCTGAGCGCGGATCATGGCCTTCCACCCGTCCATCGCGCGTCCGTCGTCGAGAGCGGCCTCCACGTCGGCATCCGGCTGTCCTGCGAGCGAGAGCATCTCGCGCGCCAGGGCGATCGTCAGTTCGCGGACGTCGGCGGGTCCTCCTCCGGCGAGCACCTCGACGGACTCGCGAACCTCGTTCGCGTTGCCGATCGCGCGACCGAGCGGCACGTTCATGTCCGTGAGGAGGGCGGTGGTGGCGACGCCGGAGTCCGTGCCGAGTGCGACCATGGTGCGCGCGAGCTCGCGTGCCCGGTCGATGTCCTGCATGAACGCACCGGAGCCGAACTTCACGTCGAGCACGAGAGCGTCGGTGCCCTCGGCGATCTTCTTCGACATGATGCTCGAGGCGATCAGCGGGATCGCCTCGACGGTGCCGGTGACGTCGCGCAGCGCGTAGAGCTTCTTGTCGGCGGGCGCGAGGCCTGAGCCTGCCGCGCAGATCACGGCGCCCACATCGCCCTGCATCTGGGCGAACATCTCCTCGTTGCTGAGCGCGGCGCGCCAGCCGGGGATCGACTCGAGCTTGTCGAGCGTTCCGCCGGTGTGGCCGAGACCGCGACCGGAGAGCTGCGGGACCGCCACCCCGAAGACCGCGACGAGCGGAGCGAGCGGAAGAGTGATCTTGTCGCCGACGCCGCCCGTGGAGTGCTTGTCGACCGTCTTCTTGCCGAGGGTCGCGAAGCTCATCCGCTCCCCCGACGCGATCATCGCGTCGGTCAGCACGCGGATCTCGTCGCGCTCCATGCCGCGCTGGAAGATCGCCATCGCGAACGACGCCATCTGTGCGTCCGAGACGTAGCCGCGGGTGTAGGCGTCGACCATCCAGCGCAGCGCCTTCTCGGGCACCGCACCGCCGTCGCGCTTGGCACGGATCACATCGACGGCGTCGAAGGGCTCAACGCTCATCGGGCGTCCTCCAGGTCTCGGGGGCCGAAGGCGTCCGGCAGTACTTCGTCGATGGTCCGGATGCCGGAGACGGTCTCCAGCAGCATTCCGGGCATCGCGTGTTCGTAGAGCAGCTGACGGCAACGGCCGCACGGCATGATGGTCTGCCCGTCGTTGTTGACGCACACGAAGGCGACGAGCTGGCCGCCGCCCGACATGTGCAGGTCGCCCACCAGCGCGCACTCGGCGCACAGCGTCACCCCGTACGAGGCGTTCTCGACGTTGCAGCCGGCCACGATGCGGCCGTCGCCGACGAGCGCGGCGGCTCCGACGCGGTAGCGGGAGTACGGCGCATAGGCCTTGGTCATGGCGTCGGTCGCGACCTGACGGAGCTCGTCCCAGTCGATGTCTGTCATGTCTCTCCTAGGACTTGATGTACGGCTTGCCGCTGGCTGCCGGACCGCGGATCTGACCGGCGAAGCCGGCGACCGCGAGCAGCGTCACGACATACGGGAGCATCAGCATGAACTCGCCGGGGATGGGGGTCTTGAGGATCGACAGCAGGTTCTGCAGGTTCGTGGCGAAGCCGAACAGCAGCGCCGCGAGCGTCGCGCGGATCGGATCCCACCGGCCGAAGATCACCGCGGCGAGGGCGATGAAGCCGAGGCCGGCGGTCATGTCCTTGCCGAACTGCGGCACCGAGACCAGCGTGAAGTACGCTCCACCGATTCCGGCGATCGCGCCCGCGAGCAGCACATTCCAGAACCGGGTCGCATTGACCTTGATGCCGACCGTGTCCGCGGCCTGCGGGTGCTCGCCGACCGCACGGACGCGGAGTCCCCACTTGGTGCGGTAGAGCCCCCAGGCGACGATCGCGACGGTGATGAACATCAGGTACACGATGAAGGTCTGATTGAAGAGCACCGGGCCGATGATCGGGATGTCGCTCAGCAGCGGGATCTCGATGCGGCTGAAGCGCACCGGCGTGTTGAGTGCGGCCTCGTTCGGCGCGAGCAGTGCGCCGTAGAGGAATCCGGTGAGCCCACTGACGAGCACGTTGAGCACGACACCGACGATGACCTGCTCGACGAGGTACTTGATCGCGAATGCGGCCAGCACCGCGGCGACGAGCACGCCGCCCAGCATCGCTCCGAGGAGTCCGACGAACGGGCTGCCCGTGACGCTCGAGAGCAGAGCGGCCGCGAACGCTCCGAGCAGGAGCTGACCCTCGATCGCGACGTTGACCACACCCGCGCGCTCGCCGATGACGCCGCCGAGCGCGCCGAACACGAGCGGGACGGAGAGCGAGACGGCTCCGAAGAGCAGGCTGCTGACGGGCACGAGTCCACCCGCGCCCGCCCAGACGAGGAACCCGAAGACGGCGAGCACGCTGAACGCGATCACCAGCCAGATCGACGGCTTGCGATACGACCACGCCCGAAGGAACGCGAGCACCGACAGCAGCGCGAGGATCACGATCACGACCCAGCTGGTCGGCCCGGTCGGCAGAGCGATATCGGGCAGTGCGAATGGCGACGACGGGTCGTTCAGCCGGAAGCTGCTGGTGCCGCTGCGAGGCACGAGCAGGAAGAGGAGCGCCAGCAGCACCGTGGCTGCGGCGAGGACGATCGGCGCCTTCAGGTGCCGCTCGCGCACGGTGGCGAGCTGCACGGTTCCGTCGGCGGCTTCGCTCTGGACGAGGGAGGTCATGCGGTCACCGCCTTCTTCGCGGCTTTGGCTCTCGCCTTGGCCGCCTTCTCCGCGTCGGTCTTGGGAAGGAAGAACACCGTGCGCAGCAGCGGCGGCGCTGCGATGAACAGCACGACGAGCGACTGCACGACGAGCACGATGTCGACCGGGATGTCCTGAGCCTGCATCGAGAACGAGCCTGCCTTCAGTGCGCCGAACAGGATGCCGGCCGCGAACGTGCCCCAGGCGCGACTGCGGCCGAGCAGTGCGACCGTGATGGCGTCGAAGCCGATGCCGGCGTCGATCGTCTCGGTGATGCCGGTCGTGACGGCGCCCTGCACCTGGTTCATGCCCGCGAGACCGGCGAGACCACCGGCGAGGAGCATGGCGTAGACGTAGACGCGCTGGACGCTGATGCCTGCCGCACGCGCGGCGTGCGGGTTCTCGCCCACGGCGCGCATCCGCATGCCGAGGGAGGAGCGCTCGATCAGCCACCAGACGAACAGGGTCGCGATGATGACGATCACGAATCCGAGGTCGAGCAGAGGGAACTGCGGGCCGAGGAGCGAGGGGAACTGCGCGCTCTCAGGAGTGGCATAGCCGAGCGCCTGGTTCGTTCCGGGCTTCTGGAGCAGTCCGGGGGTGCGGATCATCCACAGCAGCAGGTAGTACGCCACATAGTTGAGCATGATCGTGAGGATGACCTCGTGGGCGCCCGTGCGTGCCTTCAGCAGACCGGCGATCGCCCCCCACAGCGCACCACCGGCGATGCCGGCGATCAGCGTCACGGGGATGTGCAGCCAGAACGGCAGGTCGAGCTGGAACGTGAGGAGTCCTGCCGCGGCGACGCCGATCAGCATCTGGCCGCGGGCACCGATGTTGAACAGACCGACGCGGAACGCGAGGGCGACACCGAGACCGGCGGCGATCAGCGGCGCGGCGAATCCGAGAGTATTGGTCAGCGGACGGATCTGAGCGGCGAAGTCCGCACCTCGTGCGTTGAAGATCGCTCCGCGGAACAGCGCCTCATAGCCGTTGTAGACGGCGTTCCATGCGGCGGCGATCGTGTCGGTCGGACGCGAGAAGAAGTACCCGGAGGCCTCGATCACGTCTTCGTTGGTGAAGGCGATGAGGATGCCGCCGACCACCAGCGCGAGGAAGATCGCGAGGATCGTCGTGACGGCGCTGCCGCGGAGCATCTCCTTGAGGATCACGTTGCCGCGCGGCGGCGGCGGGACGTCACCCGTGTCGCGCTGCGTCGTGGTCGTGTTCAGCGAGAGCTGGTCGCCGGACACGTCGCCCGCCGGTCCACTCCCCTGTGGCGTGATACCGCTCATGCGGCCACCTCTCCCTCGGCGGCGCCCGCCATCATCAGTCCCAGCGTCTCGCGCGGGGTGTCGCCGGGAACGATCCCGACGATGGTGCCTCTGTACATGACCGCGATGCGGTCGGCGAGAGCCGCGACCTCATCGAGCTCGGTCGAGACGACGACCACGGGGATTCCCGCATCCCTGGTCTCGATGATCCGCTTGTGGATGAACTCGATGGAGCCGACATCGACTCCGCGGGTCGGCTGCGCAGCCACGAGCAGCTTCAGCTCGCGACTCATCTCGCGGGCGATCACGACCTTCTGCTGGTTTCCGCCCGAGAGCGTGCCGGCCGGCGTGTGCGGTCCCTGGGTCCGGATGTCGTACTCGCTGATCCGCGCCCGGGCGAAGTCGTCGAGCGCGGCACGGCGGATGGTTCCACCACGGCTGAAGTCGGCGTCGCCCGTGCGGTCGAGGATCAGGTTCTCCGCCACCGAGAACCCGGCCACGAGCCCGTCCTCCGTGCGGTCCTCCGGAACGAAGCCGACACCGGCGTCGAGGATGCCCCGCACGCTCTTGCCGACCAGTTCCGCGCCGCCGAGGGTGATCGATCCCTCGACCCTCGCCGCGAGGCCGACGATGGCCTCGACCAGCTCGGTCTGACCGTTGCCCTGCACGCCGGCGACGGCGAGCACCTCGCCGGGTCGCACGGAGAAGTCAACGCCGTCGACGACGATCGCTCCCGCGGCGGTGAGCACCCGGAGCCCCGAGACCTCGAGGCCGCCTTCGCCGAGCCGCGGCGGATCCTTGTGCACCGTCAGCTCGACGGCGCGTCCGACCATGAGGGAGGCGAGCTCCGCGTTGGTCGCGGACGGCGACGCCTCGCCGACGATCTTGCCGAGGCGGACGATCGTGATGGTGTCGGCGACCTCGCGCACCTCGCGGAGCTTGTGGGTGATGAAGACGATGGCCGTGCCCTCGTCGCGGAGCTGACGCATGATGCCCATCAGCTCGTCGGTCTCCTGCGGCGTGAGCACGGCGGTGGGCTCGTCGAAGACCAGGACCTTCGCGTCGCGCGAGAGCGCCTTGATGATCTCGACCCGCTGCTGCACGCCGACGGGCAGGTCGCCCACGATCGCGTCGGGGTCGATGTCGAAGCCGAAGCGGGCGGCGACGGCGCGGACGTGCTCACGCGCCTTCGTGATGTCGAGGGTGCCGAGTCCCTTGGTCTGCTCGTGGCCGAGCATCACGTTCTCGGCGACCGTGAAGACGGGGACGAGCATGAAGTGCTGGTGCACCATTCCGATGCCGGCGTTCATGGCGTCGCCGGGGCCTCGGAACCGCTGGACGACGTCGTCCAGGAGGATCTCGCCCTCGTCGGCCTGATAGAGGCCGTAGAGCACGTTCATCAGGGTGGACTTGCCTGCGCCGTTCTCACCGAGCAGCGCATGGATCTGACCCGGTTCGACCACCAGGTCGATGTGGTCGTTGGCCACCAGGGTTCCGAACCGCTTGGTGATACCGCGAAGTTCGAGCTTCATATCTGCACCTTATCCAGAAGTGTCATCCAGAGGAGTCCGAAGAATCTCCGGCGCATCGCACGGGGATCACCCGGATGCACCGTGAACAGTCGTCATGGTCCGTCCACGGCGCGGGGCGAGTGGCCACGTGCACCACTCGCCCCGCGCTGGAACTCGATGAATTACGGGGAGTTCGGGGACTCCACCGTGATGTCGCCGGCGATGATCTGCTCCTGCAGAGCCGAGATCTCGTCGAGCAGTCCGTCGGGCAGGTCACCCTCGAAGGAACCGAAGCCCGAGAGCTTCACACCCTCGTTCTCGAGCGTGCCGACGTAGGGAGCCGGGTCGAAGTCGCCCTCGGACGCGGCGATCGTCGCATCCTCGACCGCGACGTCGATGGCCTTCATGATCGAGAAGAGGGTGACGTCCGCCACGCTCTCATCGGCGACGGCGAGGTCGCTGTCGACACCGACGAGGAGCGTGTCCTTGCCGCTGTCCGCGATAGCGGCCGCAGCGCTCTGGTAGATCGGTCCGCCGACGGGAAGGATGACGTCGACGCCCTGGTCGAGCACGCCCTGAGCGGTCTGCTTGGCCGTGTCGTTGGCGTCGAAGCCACCGGTGAACGAGCCCTTCTGCGTGGCGGTGTCCCAGCCGAAGACCTCGACGGCGCCCGACTTGTCCTCGTTGTACTTCTCGACACCGAGCTGGAAGCCGTCCATGAACACGGCGACCGACGGGATCTGCATTCCGCCGAAGGTGCCGACCTTGTTCACGCCGGACTCAGCCGACCAGCCGGCAGCGGCGTATCCGCCGAGGTAGGCGGCCTGAGCGGTGTCGAAGACGAGGGGCTTGATGTTCGGGGCATCGGTGGTGCCGTCGAAGTCGTTGTCCGCGTAGTCGTCGATGATCGCGTAGTTGATCTCGGGGTTCGCCAGCGCCGACTCGACGGTCGCGGCCGACAGCTTGAAGCCGACGGCGACGATGAGCGAGCAGCCTTCCGAGACGGCGGTCTCGAGGTTGGGCGCGTAGTCGTTGTCGTTGGCCGACTCGAACTCGAGCGGCTTGACGCCGAGCTCGTCAGCGGCACGGTCCATGCCCTCCTTGGCGGACTGGTTGAACGACTTGTCGTTCCAGCCGCCCGCGTCCGAGACGAGGCAGGGAAGGAAGTCGGACTCAGCCTCGCCGCCGCCGGTGCCGCCCGATTCGGTCGGAGCCTGGCCGCAGCCGGCGAGTGCGAAGACGACGCCAGCGGCGATGGTTGCGCCGAGCAGCTTCTTGGTGGTGGAGATGGTCAACTCATGCCTCCTGAACGGTGCCGCGGCCCTCGCGGATCGCTCAAAGTTACCTAGTGTTTCGACTTTTGTGCACGTGCGAGGGCGAGGCGCTGACGAATGGTTACAAACCTGAAACCAAGACAGCCGATGAGCGGCGACCCCTGCTCATCAGAGCACGTCGCCCCGTCCGGTCAGCTTCAGGGACTCCACCACGCCCTTCACGCGCTGCGCGTGCTGCACCGTCGTCACGAGCAGAGCGTCCGGTGTGTCGACCACGACGATGTCCTGCACGCCCACGAGGCTGATCACCCTCGATGTCTGACTGACCAGGATGCCGCTGGCCGCGTCGGAGAGCACCCTGGCGTTCGGGCCGAGCACGGCCAGATCGTTCTTGCGCCCGTTCGTGATGAGCTTGGTGAGGGAGGCGAAGTCCCCGACGTCGTCCCAGTCGAAGTGTCCTGGCACGACCGCGAGGCGTCCGCGACGTGCCGCCGGCTCGGCCACCGCATAGTCGATCGCGATCTTCTTCAGTCCCGGCCAGATGCGATCGACCGCAGACCCCCGACGATCGCGATCATCCCAGGCTTCGGCGAGTTCGATCAGGCCGGCGTGGAGTTCCGGCTCGTTGGCCGCGAGTTCGTCGAGGAGGACGCTCGCCTTCGCGATGAACATGCCCGCGTTCCAGAGGTAGCCGCGATCCGCGATGTACGCCTGAGCCGTGGCGAGGTCGGGCTTCTCCACGAAGCTCTCGACGAGGGCTGCCTCGCGCGCGCCGTCGACGACCAGCTCCGGCCCCTTCTTGATGTAGCCGAAGCCGACGGCCGGCTCGGTCGGCGAGATGCCGATCGTGCAGATGTACCCCTCGCGCGCGACCTCCACGGCGTCGCGCACGGCAAACTCGAACACCCGCGTGCCGCGGATCACATGGTCGGCGCTGAAGGATCCGATGATGACGTCGGGATCACGGCGGTGCAGGATCGCCGCGGCGAGGCCGATCGCAGCGGCGGACTCCCGCGGCTCGGACTCGAGGAAGACGTTCAGATCCGGTATTCCGGGCAGTTCGGCCTCTACCGCCGCCCGGTGAGCCCGGCCGGTGACGACGGCGATGCGATCGGCGCCGGCCAGTGGCTCGAGCCGGTCCCAGGTGTCCCGGAGCAGCGAGTGCCCCGAGCCGGTCAGGTCGTGCAGGAATTTCGGCGCGTCCGCGCGGGACAGAGGCCACAGCCTGCTGCCGATGCCGCCGGCGGGAATGACGGCGTAGAAGTCCTCGATAGGTTCGCTCACAGAGTCAGGGTATCCCGACGAAACCTCTCGACATCGAGACACTTAGGCTCGCCTTCGTCGCCCGCACCCGTCACACGGGAATAGGATGGTGTCCGATCGGCCGTGCCTGACGACAGCAGGCTCACGCTTGGAAGACGCATCGCACGCGACCGAGTCACATCGATCCAGGGAGGACGACCGTGTCCACAAGCGCTCGCTTGACACCGTCGATTTCGGAAACCACTTCCAAGACGCCGCGCGGCACCCTCTACCGGGGTCGCGAGGGCATGTGGTCGTGGGTGCTTCACCGCATCACCGGAGTCGCCATCTTCTTCTTCCTGTTGGTGCATGTGCTCGACACTGCACTCATCAGGGTGTCGCCCGAGGCCTACAACGCGGTCATCGGAACCTACAAGAACCCGATCATGGCCCTCGGCGAGGTCGTGCTGGTCGCAGGCATCGTGTTCCACGCGATGAACGGCCTCCGCATCATCGCCGTCGACTTCTGGTCGAAGGGCGCGAAGTACCAGCGTCAGCTGTTCTGGGGCGTGCTCCTCGTCTGGGGCATCATCATGGCCGGCTTCGTGCCGCGTCACCTGATGCTCGCGTTCGCCGGCTTCGGAGGAGGACACTGATGGCCGCTCAGACCGTCGCCGCGCCCATCCGCCGTCAGCGCGGCTTCAACCTCGAGAAGTGGGGCTGGGTGTTCATGCGCGCCTCGGGCGTCGTGCTCGTCGTGCTGATCTTCGGCCACCTCTTCATCAACCTGATGGTCGGCGAGGGCATCCATGCCCTCGACTTCGCGTTCATCGCGGGCAAGTTCGCCACGCCGTTCTGGCAGTGGTGGGACGTCCTGATGCTGTGGCTGGCACTGATCCACGGCGCCAACGGCATGCGCACGATCGTCAACGACTACGTGACGAACAACACCGCTCGCAAGGCGCTGACCTGGGCCCTCGGCCTGGCCGCGGCGCTGCTCATCATCCTCGGCACCCTGGTCGTCTTCACCTTCGACCCGTGCCTCGGCGTGACCGAGTCGAGCACACTGTGGGAACAGTGCCAGACGCTGGGCAAGTAGAAGAGAAGGCATACGAGAAGTGACTACCGAGACCCAGGATTCCGTCGTGCGCGACGGCGTGCATTACCACCAGTTCGACATCGTCATCGTGGGCGCCGGCGGCGCCGGCATGCGAGCGGCCATCGAGGCCGGCTCCGGCGCGAAGACCGCGGTCATCTCCAAGCTCTACCCCACTCGCTCGCACACGGGTGCGGCGCAGGGCGGCATGGCGGCGGCGCTGGCCAACGTCGAGGAGGACAGCTGGGAGTGGCACACCTTCGACACGGTCAAGGGCGGCGACTACCTCGTCGACCAGGATGCGGCGGAGATCCTCGCCAAGGAGGCGATCGACGCGGTCATCGACCTCGAGAACATGGGTCTCCCCTTCAACCGCACGCCCGAGGGCAAGATCGATCAGCGTCGATTCGGCGGCCACACCGCCGAGCACGGCAAGACCCCGGTACGCCGGGCCTGCTACGCCGCTGACCGCACCGGCCACATGATCCTGCAGACGCTCTTCCAGAACTGCGTCAAGCTCGGCATCAACTTCTTCAACGAGTTCTACGTGCTCGATCTGCTCACGGTGAAGGATGCCGACGGCAAGACCCAGGTCTCAGGCGTCGTCGCCTACGACCTCTCGACGGGCGAGCTGCACGTGTTCCAGGCCAAGGCCGTGATCTTCGCGACCGGCGGCTTCGGCAAGATCTTCAAGACGACCTCCAACGCCCACACCCTGACGGGTGACGGAGTCGGCATCGTCTGGCGCAAGGGCCTCCCCCTCGAGGACCTCGAGTTCTTCCAGTTCCACCCGACAGGTCTCGCCGGCCTCGGCATCCTCCTCACCGAGGGAGCGCGAGGCGAGGGCGCGATCCTGCGCAACGCATCGGGCGAGCGCTTCATGGAGCGCTACGCTCCGACCATCAAGGACCTCGCGCCTCGTGACATCGTCGCGCGCTGCATGGTCCAGGAGGTCGCGGAGGGCCGCGGTGCCGGCCCGCACAAGGACTACGTGCTGCTCGATTGCACCCACCTCGGCGCAGAGGTCCTCGAGACCAAGCTGCCCGACATCACCGAGTTCGCACGCACGTACCTCGGCGTCGACCCGGTCGTGGAGCCGGTTCCGGTCATGCCGACCGCGCACTACGCGATGGGCGGCATCCCCACCAACAACGCCGCCGAGGTGCTCGCCGACAACACCACCGTCGTGCCCGGCCTCTACGCGGCCGGCGAATGCGCGTGCGTCTCGGTGCACGGCGCCAACCGGCTCGGAACCAACTCGCTGCTCGACATCAACGTGTTCGGCAAGCGCGCAGGACGCAACGCGGTGGAGTACGTCAAGACCGCCGAGTTCGTGCCGCTGCCCGAGAACCCCGCGGCATTCGTCTCCGACATGCTCGAGGGCCTGCGCAACAACCAGGGAACCGAGCGCATCGCCGTCCTGCGCAAGGCGCTCCAGGACGAGATGGACAAGGGCGCGCAGGTGTTCCGCACGCACGACTCGCTCGAGCACGTCCTCGGCGTGATCGCCGAGCTGCGCGATCGCTACAAGAACGTGCACGTCGACGACAAGGGCAAGCGGTTCAACACCGACCTGCTCGAGGCTGTCGAGCTCGGCTTCCTCCTCGACATCGCGGAGGTCGTCGTCTACGCGGCCCAGAACCGTGAGGAGAGCCGTGGCGGCCACATGCGCGACGACTTCCCCACGCGTGACGACGAGAAGTACATGCAGCACACGATGGCCTACCTGACGGGTGACCCGCACTCCTCCACTCCGAGCGATCACATCAAGCTCGACTGGAAGCCGGTCGTCTTCACGAAGAACGAGCAGGGCGAGTTGAACTACCCGCCGATGGAGAGGAAGTACTGAGCATGTCGAACGCCATCGCCGAAGCTCCCGCGGACACGACGGAGGAGACGGGCATCCAGTCCTTCATCGTCACGTTCAACATCCGCCGGTTCGATCCGGAGATCGACTCCGAGCCGCACTGGGTCGACTACGACGTGGAGCTCTACTCCACGGACCGCGTCCTCGACGCACTGCACAAGATCAAGTGGGAGGTCGACGGGTCGCTGACGTTCCGGCGCTCGTGCGCCCACGGCATCTGCGGCTCCGACGCCATGCGCATCAACGGCCGTAACCGCCTCGCCTGCAAGACGCTGATCAAGGATCTCGACATCTCGAAGCCGATCTACGTCGAGGCGATCAAGGGTCTGCCTCTCGAGAAGGACCTCGTCGTCGACATGGAGCCTTTCTTCGCGTCGTACCGCGAGGTGCAGCCGTTCCTCGTCGCGAACTCGGTGCCCGAGAAGGGCAAGGAGCGCGTCCAGAGCATCGCCGATCGCGAGATCTTCGATGACACCACCAAGTGCATCCTGTGCGCCGCATGCACCTCGTCGTGCCCGGTCTTCTGGACCGACGGACAGTACTTCGGACCGGCGGCGATCGTGAACGCGCATCGGTTCATCTTCGACTCCCGCGACGACAACGCTGCGGTCCGTCTCGACATCCTCAACGACAAGGAGGGCGTCTGGCGCTGCCGCACGACCTTCAACTGCTCCGAGGCGTGCCCCCGCGGCATCGAGGTCACGAAGGCCATCGCCGAGGTCAAGCAGGCGGTCCTGCGCGGTCGTCCCTGACACCGTCGCCGACCTGAGAACGGGCGGGCACCTTGATGGGTGCCCGCCCGTTCTCGTCGCTTGGATAGGGTGAGGACGTGTCCGAACACCACGCCGCCCCCGAGCCCGGTCGCCTGGACGCGGCCGTGGAGAGGGCGACCGCTCTGACCCAGCGCACTCTGGGCCTGTTCCCCGTGCGTGTCTGGCGTCATTTCCTGCAGCACAACGGATTCCTTCTCGCTGCCGGGGTGAGCTATCAGGCCCTCTTCGCGATCTTCGCGGCTGTGTACCTCGCCTTCGCCATCATCGGCATCTGGCTCGGTGGCAGCACGGAGGCGGTCGACGGTCTGATCGTCATCATCAACAGCTACGTTCCCAATCTGATCCTCGATCAGGGCGGGGTGTTCACCCCGGATCAGGTGAAGGAGATCGCCGCGAGCACGGCCAGCCTCCTGGGAGTGACAGGTCTCATCGCCCTCGGCACGGTGATCTGGACCGCGATCGGGTGGGTGACCTTCTCACGTCGCGCCACGAGGGACATCTTCGGCCTCCCCCCGGACACTCGCAGCTACGTGATCCTCAAGGCTCGGGATCTTCTCGCCGCGCTGATCTTCGGCGTCTCGCTCATCGTGGGGTCGATCCTCAGCTCCGCCAGTGCGGCGATGCTGAGCTGGCTCCTGAGCCTCCTCGGCTGGGACTCGGGATCCGACGGGCTGAACCTCAGCATCCGCATCGGCACGGTCATCGTGTCGTTCGTCCTGATGTCCGCCGCTCTGGCCGCGATGGTGCGCTTCCTCACGGGGACGACGCTCCACTGGCGCACGATCTGGCCCGGCGCGATCCTCGGCGGCGCCGCGATGACGGTGCTGCAGTACGGTGCAGGATTCCTCCTCAGCTACACGCCCTCCAACCCGCTTCTGGCGACGTTCGCGATCTTCATCGGCCTGCTGCTGTGGTTCCGGGTGAACGGGGTGGTGATGCTCGTGGCATCGTCATGGATCGCCGTCGCCGCCCAGGACCGGGATCTGCCGCTGCTGGCTCAGTCCGAGGCCGAGCGTCGGATCGTCGAGCATGAGACCCTGCTCATGGCCGCCCGCATCCGCGTCCGCGACGCGCACGCGGCACGCGACACCGCACCCTGGTACGGCGTATGGGGCGCGCGTCGAGCCGTGCAGGCGGCGGAGCGGGAACTGGCGGAGCTGGAGGCGTCCGCGCCCCCGCCCGTCGACACCGCGTCGCCACTCGCGCAGCGGCTGCTGGCCGAGCTGCAGCGGACACGCGATGTCGGTGGCGCTCGTTAGGCTGGAACCATGCCTCATCTGCGAATCGCCACGGTCAATGTCAACGGGATCCGAGCGGCGGCTCGCAATGGCATGAGCGCGTGGCTCGACGCGGCAGACGTCGACGTCCTCACTCTGCAGGAGGTCCGCGGCCAGGACGAGCATCTCGAAGCGGCCTTGCCCGGATGGACGTTCGTGCACGACGAGGCGACCGCCAAGGGTCGCGCCGGCGTGGCCATCGCCAGCCGGCTGCCGGCTCTCGCCTCGCGCACCGACTTCGGCGATGCCGACTTCGACTCGAAGGGTCGCTGGATCGAAGCGGACTTCCTCATCGGCGACCGCCCTCTCACGGTCGTGAGCGCTTACGTACACAGCGGCGAGGCCGACACTCCGAAGCAGGAGGAGAAGTGGAAGTTCCTCGACGCGTTCGGTGACCGGCTGGCGGAGCTCGGCGCGGACGACGGGGCACTCGCGCTCGTCACCGGGGACCTGAACGTGGGCCACCGCGAACTCGACATCAAGAACTGGCGCGGCAACCGCAAGAAGGCGGGATTCCTGCCCCGTGAGCGGGCGTACTTCGACAGATTCCTCGGAGCGGCGGGTGAGACCGTCGAGGGCGTCGACGGCTCGACCGGCACCGGTCTCGGCTGGGTCGACGTGGGCCGGGTGTTCCACGGCGAGGTCGAGGGGCCGTACACCTGGTGGTCGATGCGCGGGCAGGCGTTCGACAACGATTCCGGGTGGCGCATCGACTACCACCTCGCCACTCCGGCTCTCGCCGAACGGGTCACTGCCTATCACGTCGCCCGCGCGGCCGCCTATGACGAGCGCTGGAGCGACCATGCTCCGGTGGTCGTCGATTACACCTACTGAACAGCAGGCGGCGCCCGGGTTCGGACGGACCCGGTTCGCGCGGTCCGGCACGACCGGCGCCGCCTAGGATTGATGTCGTGACGAAACCTCGCCTTTACTCAGGAATGCAGCCCTCCGCCGACTCGCTTCAGATCGGCAATTACATCGGAGCGCTCCTGCAGTGGCGGGATCTGCAGAGCTCGTACGACGCATACTTCTCCGTCGTCGATCTGCATGCGCTCACCGTCGCACAGGATCCCGCCGAGCTGCGCGAGAAGACCCGCCGCACCGCTGCTCAGTACATCGCCGCCGGCATCGAGCCCTCCCTCTCGACGCTCTACGTGCAGTCTCACGTCCGCGCGCACGCCGAGCTGGCCTGGATCCTGTCGACGATCACCGGTTTCGGAGAAGCCGGTCGCATGACGCAGTTCAAGGACAAGTCAGCGCGCTACGGAGCGGATGCCACCAGCGTCGGTCTCTTCACCTACCCGGTGCTGATGGCAGCTGACATCCTGCTGTATCAGACCGATGTCGTGCCGGTCGGCGACGACCAGAAGCAGCACGTCGAGCTGACCCGCGACCTCGCCGAGCGCTTCAATTCCCGTTTCGGGGACACGTTCGTCGTGCCCCGCCCCGTGATCCAGAAGGACACGGCGCGCATCTACGACCTGCAGAACCCGACGTCGAAGATGTCGAAGTCCGCCGAGAGCGATGCGGGAGTCCTCTGGATGCTCGACGACCCGGCGAAGTCGGCGAAGAAGATCATGCGGGCCGTCACGGACAACGAAGGATCGGTGCGCTTCGACCGCGACACCAAGCCCGGCGTGTCCAACCTGCTGACCATCTACGCCGCGCTGTCGGGACGTCAGGTTCCGGCGATCGAAGATGAGTACGCGGGCCGCGGTTACGGGGACTTCAAGAAGGGACTCGCCGAGGTCGTCGTGAACGAGTTCGAGCCGGTGCGTGCCCGCGCGCTCGAGCTGCTCGACGACCCTGCTGAACTCGATCGGATCCTCGCGCAGAACGCCGCGCGTGCGGATGCCGTCGCCGACGCCACTCTCGGAGCGGTCTACGACCGGGTCGGACTGCTTCGTCGCGTCTGACCTGGCCAGCCATAGGATGGGGGCGTGACTGATCCGCAGCAGCCCCCGTCCGGTGCCGTCCCTCCTGTGCCTCCCGCGCCCCGATCGGCCGACGAGCAGCAGCAGTTCGCGCCGCCCGTGCCGCCAGCGCCCGCTGCGTACGCGTCGACTCCCCCGGTGCCGCCCGCATACCAGAGCGCTCCCCCGGCGTATCAGGGTGCGCCGCCCGCATACCAGAGCGCTCCCCCGGCCTATCAGGGCGCTCCCCCGGCCTATCAGGGTGCTCCGCCCTCGTACCAGGGCGCTCCCGCACCGCAGGCGGCTCCTCCCGGCGCCTACCAGGTTCCGGTCGGAGGCTACGCAGCGCCCGCCGGCGCATACCAGGCACCGGTGATCGCGGAGAAGAAGTCAGGGCTGCTCGGCATCCTGGCTCTGGTCCTGGCGATCGTGGCAGCCGTGGTCACACCGATCGTCGCCGGCATCATGGGCTTCGAGATCGGACGTCGTCTTCCGGGCGGTCTCGACACGACGGCACCGGACTTCCTGTCGATCCTCTCTCCCGCGAGGGACCAAGTCCTGTGGGCGGAGATCTCGTTCTGGACGGGGACCATCCTCGGCATCGCCGCCATCGTCATCGGCATCATCGCCATTCGCAAGAAGCGGGCGCGCGGTGCGGGCATCGCCGCCCTCGTGGTCGCCGTGCTCGGCCCGATCATCTTCTGGGTCGTGCTGCTGGTGACACTGTCGACGGGAACGGCGACCGGCTTCCTGCCGTAGCCGCGGGGCACGCGACGGGTGCACCGCCCCGTCTCTCACCGTGGAGCGTGGTGCTTCTGCTGAGCGGCGAGCAGTCCGTCCTCGACGAGCAGCTCGACCGCGTCCGCCGCGTCGGACACGAGGATGGGCAGGTTCGCGCGCTCGTCCTTGCCGAACGGCGAGAGCACCCAGTCCGCGGGGTCCTGGCGCCCCATCGGTCGACCGATGCCGACCCGCACCCGCGGGAAATCCGGAGTGGTGATGGCACGGGCGATGTCTCGGACGCCGTTGTGCCCGCCGTGGCCTCCGCCGATCTTGAGCTTGACGGTGTCGAACGGGATGTCGAGCTCATCGTGGACGACGATGATCTGCTCCGGCGGCACCGAGTAGAACCGCGCCAGGGCGGCGACCGGCGTCCCGGACACGTTCATGAACGTGTTCGGCTTGGCGAGCACGAGCTTGTCGCCGCCCGGGCGCAGCCAGGTCTCGACGACGCGCGCGCCGCCCTTGTGCTCCCGAAAGTTCTCGCCGCGGCGTGAGGCGAGCTCATCGACGACCATCTGGCCGATGTTGTGACGCGTATCCGCGTATCGGGGGCCGGGGTTGCCGAGTCCCACCACGAGCC
This sequence comes from Microbacterium sp. LMC-P-041, assembly GCF_030209555.1. Taxonomy (NCBI): domain Bacteria; kingdom Bacillati; phylum Actinomycetota; class Actinomycetes; order Micrococcales; family Microbacteriaceae; genus Microbacterium; species Microbacterium sp. LMC-P-041. The sequence goes on along the minus strand of NZ_JARVRV010000005.1, from coordinate 431,749 downwards.
AGGTGGATGCCATGTGGTCGTCCTCTCGGAATGCGGGCCCTTCGCGGTGCCCGGGTCAGAATACGACAGAGGGGGCGCGATATGCTCGCGCCCCCTCTGTGTTGCAGTCAGCTGTGCGCTGCGCCTGCGGAGATCACTCCGCGGCGGGAGCCTCCTCGGCGGCAGCCTCGTCGGCGCCGGCCTCGTCCTCTTCGAGCGACTCCTCGGCCGGGATCGAGATCGCGACGACGAGAACCTCGGGGTCGGTCAGCAGCGTCGAGCCCTTGGGGAGCTTGACCTCGGCGGCGGTGATGTGCGTGCCGTCCTCGAGACCCTCGACCGAGACCTCGACGTTCTGCGGAAGATGCGTGGCCTCGGCCTCGATCGACAGCGTGTTCGCGTCCTGGTTGACGATCGTTCCGGGAGCCGACTCTCCGGTGACGACGACGGGAACGTCGATCGTGACCTTCTCGCCCTTGCGGACGACGAGCAGGTCGATGTGCTCGATGATCTGGTGCACCGGGTCGCGCTGGACGTCCTTGACGAGGGCGAGCTGGTCCTTGCCGTCGATGTCGAGCTCGAGCAGAGCGTTCGCACGGCGGATGATCAGCGAGACCTGGTGGCCGGGCAGTGCGACGTGCACCGGGTCGGTGCCGTGGCCGTAGATCACGGCGGGGATCTTGCCTGCGGCGCGCAGACGACGGGCGAAGCCCTTGCCGAAGCTCTCGCGGAGCTCGGCCTTGACCTTGGTGTCTTCAGACATGGGGTTCTCCTTCGGGGCACGCAGCGACAGCTACGCGGTGGTCTTGGAATTGTTCTCGAACGCAGACACGTGAGGAAAGCCACCGGCTTGCTTCGCCGCGTCGATAACGGATGCCAGCGCACGCGCAGAAGCATCCCTCGCCGAGGTACTCCTCTCATGGTACCGGATGAGCCGGTAGGCTGAGAACACCGATCCCCTCTCTGCAGAACACGGAGTTCTCTCATGCTCGACGGCGTCTTCTTCTCCCACGCGATCGCCTGGCTCATCGGCGCGATGACCGTGTGCGCCGCAGGCTTCACCTTCGCGGCCCTGTTCTCCCTGGGGCGCTCGGGATACCGCAAGGACTGACCTCCTCGCGTCCGTCACCACCCGTCACACGGGAGCACCACCCCGGACGCCGCGATAATCTGGGAGCATCCCCTTCTTCTCGATCTAGGAGCCATCTGTGCCCGAAGCATCAGCGAACATCGGAGTCGTCGGACTCGCCGTCATGGGTTCGAACCTCGCCCGCAACCTCGCCAGCCGCGAGGGCAACACGGTGGCGATCTTCAACCGCAGCTACGAGAAGACCGCGACGCTCGTCTCCGATCACCCTGAGGCCGGCTTCATCCCCGCCCAGACCTACCAGGAGTTCGCCGACTCGCTGCAGAAGCCGCGCACCGCGATCATCATGGTCAAGGCCGGCGGCCCGACGGACGCCGTGATCGACTCGCTGGTCGAGGTCTTCGAGCCGGGCGACATCATCGTCGACGGCGGCAACGCGTACTTCCCCGACACGATCCGCCGCGAGAAGGCGGTCCGTGAGACCGGAATCAACTTCGTCGGCGCCGGGATCTCGGGCGGCGAGGAGGGCGCACTCACGGGCCCGTCGATCATGCCCGGCGGCTCGGACGAGTCGTGGATCACCCTCGGCCCGATCCTCAAGTCGATCGCCGCGATCGCCGAGGGCGAGCCGTGCGTCACGCACGTCGGACACGACGGTGCCGGACACTTCGTCAAGATGGTGCACAACGGCATCGAGTACGCCGACATGCAGCTCATCGCCGAGGCCTATGACCTCATCCGCCGCGGCACGGGCAAGTCGCCCGCCGAGATCGCCGAGATCTTCGCCGAATGGAACAAGGGCGAGCTCGAGTCGTACCTGATCGAGATCACCGCAGAGGTGCTGCGCCAGGTCGATGCCGAGACCGGCAAGCCGCTCGTCGACGTCATCCTCGACCAGGCCGGAGCCAAGGGCACCGGAGCGTGGACTGTCCAGACCGCGCTGTCGCTCGGCGTTCCCGTCTCCGGCATCGCCGAGGCCACGTTCGCCCGCTCGCTGTCGTCGCACCCCGAGCAGCGCGAGGTCGCCGGAGCCCTCCCGGGCCCGGACGAGGAGTTCGTCGTCGCCGACGAGGCCGCTTTCATCGAGGACGTCCGTCTCGCGCTCTACGCATCGAAGATCGTCGCGTACTCGCAGGGCTTCGACGAGATCCGCGCCGGCGCTGCCGAATACGGCTGGAACATCGACCTGGGCGCCATCAGCAAGATCTGGCGCGGCGGCTGCATCATCCGTGCGCAGTTCCTCAACCGCATCGCCGACGCATACGCGGCAGAGCCCGGTCTTCCCGTGCTGCTGACGGCTCCGTACTTCACCGAGGCGATCACGCGCGCTCAGGCGCCGTGGCGTCGCGTCGTGGTCGCGGCGGCACAGGCCGGCATCCCGGCTCCGGCGTTCTCGTCGTCGCTGTCGTACTACGACGGCATCCGCGCCGACCGCCTCCCCGCAGCCCTCGTGCAGGGCCAGCGCGACTTCTTCGGGGCGCACACCTACAAGCGCATCGACAAGCCGGGCACCTTCCACACGCAGTGGTCGGGCGACCGCACCGAGATCGAAGCCGAAGACACGCACTGAGCGCGTCGCAGACATGACGAAGGCCCCGGCGATTCCGCCGGGGCCTTCGTCATGTCTCACCGGGTGATGTCCTGCACCGTGCCCTTCGCCAGCCGAAGGCGTCTGGTGGCCCGGCGCGCCACCGCCGAGTCGTGAGTGACGACGATCATGGTGATCCCTTCCGCGCACAGCCCCTGGAGCAGCGTGAGGATCTCATCGCGCATGCTCTCGTCGAGGTTGCCTGTGGGCTCGTCCGCGAGCAGCACGCGGGGTCGCTTCACGATCGCCCGCGCGATCGCCACACGCTGCTGCTGACCGCCCGACAGCTCGGTGGGCAGGTGGTCGCCGCGGTCGGCGAGCCCGACGTGAGCGAGAGCCTCGGCGACGCGAGCCGTCCGTTCGGTCCGGCTCAGGTCGGTGGGCTCGAGGGCCATGTCCACGTTCTCGGCCGCCGTCAGCGTGGGGATGAGGTTGAACCCTTGGAACACGAAGCCGATCTCTTGGGCACGGATGCGGCTGAGCTCCCTCGCGGATGCCGACGCCAGCTCGATGTCACCGAGCTTCAACGAGCCGGAGGAGGGCTTGTCGAGCGCGCCCAGCATCTGCAGGAGAGTCGACTTGCCCCCTCCGGTCGGCCCCTGGATGGTGACGAACTCACCGGGAAGGATCGTGAGGTCGACCCCCGTGAGCGCCTTCACCGTGCGTCCCTTCTGCGTGTACGTGCGAGTGACACCCTGCGCGCGGTACAGCGGCGCCGCGGCATCCGTGCCGCTCGCGGAAGGGGCGATGTCTGCGATGGTCATGTCGTATCTCCTTGTCGTGCGATGGGTGATCGAGGGTCCGTCAGGCGACGGAGCGCAGTGCCTCTGCCGGGCTGAGGCGGGCCGCGCGCCAGCCTCCGAATGCTCCTGCCACGAGACCGCCGAGCACGGCGAGGCCGACCGCGGCGACCAGCACCCACGGTGTGAACGGTGCGTGCAGCACGATGTCGGCCGCCTGTTGCGTCTGGAACATGTCGCCACCTCCGGTGGGCCCGCCGCCCATCCCGCCGGGGCCACCTTCCGCGGTGCTCGCGGCAGCAGCCGCGACGGTCGGCTTCACGAGATCGATCACAACGATGCCGGCGATGCCGAGTGCGAGCCCCACGACGCCACCGATCAGCCCCTGGACCATCGACTCGCCCGCGACCTGGCGCACGACGCGACCGTTCGACCAGCCGATCGCCTTGAGCGTGCCGAACTCGCGGGTGCGGCGCGAGACGCCGGACAGCGTCAGCAGCACCGAGAGCAGCACGGCCACGGCGAGCACGATGATCGACAGCCAGGTGCCGAGGTTCGTGATCAGCGACGTGGCACTGGACAGCGAACCGGAGACGGTGGCGGCGAGCTCGGACTGCGAGGTGATCGTCGCGTCGGGCAGCTCTTCTGCGAGGGCCGCCTGCACCGTGTCGATCGACGATGCCGACTCGGCCTGCACGTACACCGTGGAGACGACGTCTCCGGCGCCGGAGAGATCCTGCGCCGTGTCGAGGGGCAGATAGACGTCGGCAGCGGTGTCGGCGGAGTCCGCGGTGGAAGCCACGATCCCCACGATCTCCACATCGGAGCCTGCGACGTCGATGGTGTCGCCGACGGCGATCTCGTTCGTGGTCGCGTAGGTCGCGTCGACGAGCGCGACGAGTGCCCCGGCGTCATCCGTGTCGAGAGCCCGGCCATCGCCGACCTCGACCGAGGCGAGCGGACCCACTGACGTCACGGCCGGGTCGATGCCGAGCACGGTGAATGAATCGACGCCGAACGAGCCGCCACCCGTGCCACCCGCTCCACCTTGCGGCGGCGCCTGACCCTCGGCCGGCGCAGTGCCCTCTGTCGTGGCGTCCTGCTCACCGAACCCGCCGCTCGGCAGCTCGCCCGAGAACGTCGAGTTCGTGAGGCTGAGAGCAGCGGATGCCGCCGTCACCCCATCCGTCGAGGTCACCGTGTCGAGCACGGACGCGTCGAGCGTGCCGCGCATGAAGTCCGTCATGAGAGTCGACTGGCTCAGTGTGGTCGTGTCGCCCTCTGTCGCGCCGTCCTCCGAGCCGAAGTCGAAGCGCTGCCCGCCGCCCTCCCCCGGTTCCACCGCGGCACCGGTGACCGTGAGGTCGGTGCCCACGCCGTACACCGATTCCAGCGCCTGCGCCTGCGCATCCCGAACTCCTGCCGTGAGGGCGTTCACGATGATCACCAGGGCGATCGCGATCGCGAGTCCGATCGCGACGATCATCGTCTGCTTCTTGCGGCCCGCCAACTCGCGCCGTAGATATGTCCCGTACATGTGTCTCCTTCTGCCGCGCCGTTCGCGGGGCCGATGTCGACGCTAAAGACCGGACTTTTGCGAGATCGAGGGACCGATGATGAGAAGGCTATGGGTGCTTTCTCACAGGCGACGCATAGCGCACTCCATAGAAACCCCATAGGTGATTCCGCAGAATGTACTCATGAGCACCGATCTTCCCGAACTGCGCCGCCCCGACGGCTCCCCCCTGCGCATCCTCGCCGTCGACGACGAGCAGATGCTCACCGACCTGCTCGCGATGGCTCTGCGGATGGAGGGCTGGGAGGTGCGCACGGCGTCGTCCGGCCTCGAAGCTCTGCAGGTCGCGCGCGAGTTCGAACCCGACGCTCTCGTGCTCGACATCATGATGCCCGACCTCGACGGCATGGCCGTGCTGCGGCGCCTCCGCGAGTCGGGCAGCCTCGTGCCCGTGCTGTTCCTGACCGCGAAGGATGCCGTGGGCGACCGCGTCGCCGGCCTCACCGCCGGCGGCGACGACTATGTCACCAAGCCGTTCAGCCTCGAAGAGGTCATCGCACGTCTGCGCGCGATCATCCGTCGCACGGGACATGCGACCGCCGACGACGGTCAGTCGATCCTCCGCGTCGCCGACCTCACCCTCAATGAGGACAGCCACGAGGTCATGCGCGATGGCACCGAGATCGAGCTGACCGCGACCGAGTTCGAGCTGCTCCGCTACCTCATGCGCAACGAGCGCAGAGTGCTGTCGAAGGCGCAGATCCTCGATCGCGTGTGGAGCTACGACTTCGGCGGCAAGTCCTCGGTCGTCGAGCTGTACATCTCGTACCTCCGCAAGAAGATCGACGCCGGACGCGCCCCGCTGCTGCACACCGTGCGCGGTGTCGGCTACATGATCAAGGCGCCTCAGTGAGCAGCACGGGGATGGCCAGACGGCCGATGAGTCTGCAGACACGGCTGATGACAGCCGTGATCGGCTTCGTCTCGCTCATCCTCGTGATCGTCGCCGTGATCACCAGTGCGCTGCTCGGCAGCACGCTCGAACGGCAGCTCGAGGATCGCCTGCACAGCTACTCGAATCAGGTGACGCAGTGGGTCAGCCGGGTACCGGCCCAGTTCGCGAACATGGACAACATCCTCGAGATCAACGATGCGCGGGTTCCGGGACTCCTGCTGGCGGTGTCCAGCACCGAGGGTGGCACCAGCGGCGTGCTCTTCCCCGACACCAAGGACGAGTGGGGCGGCGTCCCGCAGAAGTTGACCAGCGCGGACCTCGAACGGATCGACGCAGCACTTGCCGGCCAGCCCAGCGCCACCGTCGCCCTGGACGACTTCGGTTCGTACATGGTCTTCGCGAAGCAGGCGCCCAACGGTGTGAATGTGGTCACCGGTCTCCCCCGGACCGAGATCCAGAATCAGCTGGCCACACTGCTCACCGTGATCGCCCTCGCGACGATCGGCGGTCTGATCCTCCTCGCTCTCACGACGGCGATCACGATCCGCGTCGGACTGAGACCGCTGCGTGCGGTCGCCGCGACGGCGACGCGGGTGGCGAACCAGCCCCTCGACCGCGGAGAGGTGCAGATCACCGAGCGGGTGCCTGCCGCGGAGGCCGATCCGCGGACCGAGACGGGTCTCGTCGGCTCCTCCCTCAACAAGCTGCTCGACCATGTCAACGCCTCTCTCGCCTCCCGTCAGAAGAATGAAGAGCGGATGCGTCGATTCGTCGCCGACGCGAGCCATGAACTGCGCACGCCTCTGTCGTCGATCCGGGGCTACTCCGAGCTCTCTCTGCGTGCGCTGAAGCAGCAGGGCGGAGAGGCGGCCGTCGAGAGCACCACGACGTCGCTCGAGCGCATCCAGGCCCAGTCCCTGCGCATGACGCGCCTGGTGGAGGATCTGCTGCTGCTCGCCCGTCTCGACGAGGGACGAGAACTCGTCTACGGCACCGTCGATCTGACGCAGCTCGCGCTGGAGGGGCTCTCCGACGCGCGCCCGACCGCAGCCGACCACCACTGGAACATCGAGGCGCCGGACGAGCCCATCGTCATCGTCGGCGATGCGGGCCGCATGCACCAGGTCGTCGCGAACCTGCTCGCGAATGCGCGGACGCACACGCCTGCCGGTACGTCGATCACCCTCAGCGTGGCCCGCGAAGGCGACGAGGCCGTGCTGCGCGTGCACGACAACGGCCCGGGCATCGACCCCGGGGTGCGAGAGGAGCTCTTCGCACGCTTCGCCCGCGGTGACAGCTCCCGCGCCCGCCAGACGGGCGGCACCGGGCTCGGACTGGCCATCGCGAAGGCGATCGTCGAAGGACACGGCGGTCACCTCACGGTCGACAGCGAGCCCGGAGACACGACCTTCAGCGTGCGGCTCCCGATCAATCCGGCGTCCGCCTCGGACTGACCGCGTCTTCGTCTCCCCTCGGTCCCGCAGAGCCGTCTGCGGGACCGAGGCACTTCTGCAAGGCGAACCGACGACTTCGGTCCTGCAACCGTGCTCTCGTCCTGCAGACGGAACACGCCCCTCTCTGCGCCGGCCCTCCCCCCGGGCCGGTTGCGGGGCCGCGGCACGCTTGCAGGACGAACCGACGACTTTGATCCTGCAACCGTGCTCTCATCCTGCAGACGGAACACGCTCCCCTCTGCGCCGGCCCTCCCCCCGGGCCGGTTGCGGGGCCGCGGCACGTTCGCAGGACGAACCGACGACTTCGATCCTGCAACCGAGCTCTCATCCTGCAGACGGTGAAGCAGACGACCGCACGGACCCACGACTTCTCTTCTGCACAGGTCGGGCTATCAGCCGATACCTTCCACGACCCTCGATTCCGATCCGTCCCCCGCCTCAGAACGGGCAGGATCGATCAGATGCCGACCGCCGCACACGTCCTCTCTCACCTGGGTGATCTGGCCAGGGGTACGACTCTTCGCCAGTTCGGGCTGAGCAGACGGATGCTCTCATCAGCCGTTCGCGACGGCACGATCACTCGCGTCCGCAACGGCGTGTTCGCGACGCCATCCGCTCCCGCCGACGTTCTCACCTCTGCCGCGCACGGAGGCGCACTGACCTGTTCTCGTGCACTGCGGCTGCACGGCATCTGGACGCTCGAGGACGATACGAATCCGCATGTCTGGCTCGGCACTCACGGCCGAAACCACCACATCGCATGCACCTGCACCGGCCATTACTTCGACGGACGGACGGTTCTCGGCCTCGCTCCCCTCGAGGACGCCCTTGTGCACGTCTATCTCTGCAAGGGCGATGAGTCGTTCTTCGTCTCGATCGAGTCGGCCCTGAAGCTGCGCAAGATCGGAGCGGCAGGCCGCGCCCGCGTCCGATCCCGCCTGCCGGCGAAGGCTCGGTGGCTGGTCGATCTGGCTCGGACGGATGCCGACAGCGGCCTCGAGTCCCTGCTACGTCTTCGGCTTCACCTGCTCGGGATCCGTCTCGAATGTCAGGTCGACATACCTTCGGTCGGACGCGTGGACTTCGTGCTCCATGAGCTGCTCATCCTCGAAGCCGACGGGGCGGAGAATCACGACAGCGCATCGCACCGCCATCGAGATCTGCTGCGCGATGCGGAGGCATCCAGGCAGGGATATGAGACGTTGCGCTTCGACTACGCGATGATCGTCCACGACTGGCCGGTCGTGGAAGCCGCCATCCTTGCGGCCGTCGATCGCCTTCGCGCACGCATCTGACGTACCGGTTGCAGGACCAAGGCACGAATGCAGGATGGAATCAGGAAAACCACCCCGCAGAACGTGCCTGGGTCCTGCAACCGGCACAGGACGACCCACCCCCGCGATCTACAGAGCGCTCCGTCGACGCACGGCCTGTACCCACTCGCAGGACCGAGGCACGAATGCAGGACGGAATCAGGACAACCGGCCCGCAGAACGTGCTGGCGTCCTGCACGTGGCGCCGGGCGACGCCGAACAGACCGGACTCAGTACCCGGCGAAGGCGTCTGTCGTGAGCGACCGCGCCTTCTGCAGGGCGGGAGCGAGGTCGGCGATCAGCCGCGGCGGGCCGGAGATGTAGGAATGCCTCTCGCCGATGTCCGGGACGTAGTGCTCGAGAGCCGCCGCGTCGAGGCGCACACCCTGGGCCCAGGTCCAGCGCGAGGGCAGGTCGACAGGCTCGTCCCGGGTGAACACGATCACGCGCGCACCGGTCGCGGCCAGCTCGTCGCGGAACGCGAGCTCCGAGCTGTCGGATGCCACGTAGACGAGAACCACGTCACGCTGCTGCTCGGTCAGCATCAGCTGTCGCAGCTGCGACACGAACGGCGTGACGCCGATGCCCGCGGCCACCATCAGCACCGGGGTCTCGGCGCGTGGAAGCAGGAAGTCGCCCCATGTGCCGGTCACCGCGAGCGCAGCACCCGGCTCGGCGGCCGCCAGCGCGCGCTTGTAGCTCGAGGGATGCTTCTGATCGCCGTCCTTGTAGGCGATGCGCAGCGTCGGGAGGTCGGCAGGCGCCGAGACGATGCTGAACTCGCGACGGGTTCCGCGCGCATCCGGGCGGGAGTGCGGCACGTCCAGCTCGAGGTACTGCCCCGGCAGGAACTTCAGCGTGCCCTTCGCGTGGAACGTCAGCTCCTGAGCCGTCGGCGTGATGAACTGCCGCTTCTCGAGCACGAGACGCACGGATCCGCGCAGCGCGAAGGCGAAGGCCAGGAGGTTTCCGATGAGCAGAGCACGCTCCTGCCCGAGCGTGAAGAGGCCGCCGATCGCGATCGGCCAGCCGGCGAGCACGCCGACGAGAACTGCCACCGAGAACTGCTGCCACCGGCGCGGCGGCAGAGTCAACGGCTCCGACAGCATGAACGCACCGAGGAACAGGAACGGAGACTGCAGGATCGCGAACGAGAGGGCGGAGCCGGCGTCGAAGTCGATCGCGAACTCCTGCGCCTGCACGGCCTGACGAAGGACCGAGACGGCGATGGCGACGACGAGGAACACGAAGACGATCCGCACCTTCTCGGTGCGCCACAGCACGGCGAGCCCGAGGATCAGGACGGGGATGAAGAGTGACGGGGTGCCCACCCACCAGGACGACGAGGTCCCGAGCCATTCGAACGCTCCGAACGACCCGAGGATCGACACGACGGCAGCGCCGAACGCCGCCGGGTTGAGGATGTGCCGACCTCGCCACGCGATCAGGTACTTGGAGAGGCTCGCGACGGCTCCGGCGATGGCGAGGCCGAGCAGGGCATTCGGCTCGATGCCGGGGCGGAGCACGAAGAGCAGGATCAGCGCGGTGACCAGCGACGACTCGATACGCCATGGAAGGCGCAGGATTCGCTGGGCCGCTGCGTCCACCAGCGAGATGACCATGGCCAGGACGACGAAGGATGCGAGGATCTCGACCGGCGTGGGTGAGACGATCACGCCGAGAGCTGAGAGCACCACAGCGATGAGCGCCAGCGTCAGCAGCGCGAACAGCACCAGGCGATACATCGAGATGCCGCCGAGCAACGCAAGGACCCGCTGCCGCAGTGCGGTGATGGAGGTGATCACAGGTCTACTCTTCCCTACTTCGTTGATTCAACGGCGGGTGGTGAACAGCTGAGCGGGGCAGCCGTTCGAGCGTTCCGCCCGCCCGTCGGTCGTCATCCGCACCCACTCCACGCCCCACGATGCGGCGATCTCTGGCCCGCCCTCGAAGAACAGCGCTGTCGCGACCGCGTCCGCTCGCATCGCGTCGGGGGCGATCGCCCACGTGGCCGCCCATGTCCGCACGGGCACGCCGGTGCGAGCGTCGAGGACGTGATGCAGTCCGTCGCCCCACGCACGGCGATTGACCGCCGAGGCGCACAGCGCGGCATTCTGCAGTTCGATCACTCCGATCGCCTTCGTCGGGTCGTATGGATGCTCGAGGCCCACCCGAACGACATCACCGCGAACTCTCATGTCACCGCCGGCATCGACCACGACACTCCCGGGAACGTCGGACAGCACCGCGGCGACGACGTCGACGAGGCGCCCCTTGCCGAGGGCGCCGACATCGAGGAGGGCGGGAACGGATGCCGTGGCCTCCCCCGGCGTCCAGCCCAGCAGGGACGTCCAGTCGCCGGGCGCAGCGACGGGATCGTGCGCGACGAGCGAGTACGACGAGTCGTAGCCCAGGGCCGACAGGCTGTCGGCGACGAGCGGGTTGACCGCCCCGTGGGTCGCGCGGGACAGCTCGCGGAAGGCATCGAGCATGGTTCCCGCATCAGGCGAGGAGATCGAGCCGCCGTCACGGCCGACCCGGGTGACCGAGGAGTCGTCACGGAACCGCGACCACTCTCGGTCGAACCGCTCGATCTCGGCCCCGACTCGCTCACGGTCATGCTCGTCGAGCTCGTGCGACGTCTCGATCTCCCAGGCCGTGCCGATCGCGTCGAAACGCCAGATCGCCATACGTGGTCAGGCGCCTCAGGCGGCCGCCTGCTCCTTGATCGACTCGACGGCCTCGTTGAACCCGCCGCTGGTGAGCGACGATCCGGCCACTCGACTGACCTCGATCTCGTCGAGCGACTTGCCCACGACCTCATCCGAGATCCCGTCGATGAACTGCCCCTGGTACTGCTCGCTCTCGCGTGCCTGCGGGTCACCGGTCACCTCGACCTCGGTGACCAGGCCGTCGGCGACGGTGAGGGTCACGCTGATCTTCTCGACCGTCTCGGGGGTCTGGTACGAACCGTCGGCCGTGTACGTGCCGTCGGTGTAGTCGCCGCTCGTCGATGCGCCCGAATCCGTCGACTCGGTGCTCGTGTCGGTTCCGGCGTCGGTGGACTGGTCTTCGGCATCCGCGGTGGCGGAGCAACCGGCGAGCACGAGGAGCCCGGCGACGCCGACCAGGGCGGCGCTCTTGCGAACAGAAGTCGGTACAGTCGTGCGGATCATGATGGTCCTCCCGGCCTTGATCGATGTGTTGATTCGACCGTAGGGAGCCCGTCTATGTGCAGGCTGTGCCCGATATATGAGTCGCTTACGCGTCTCCGCCGAACATGCTCGTGACGGATCCGTCTTCGAAGACCTCGTGGATCGCACGCGCGAGCATCGGGGCGATCGGGAGGACCGTCAGCTTGTCCCAGCGACGCGACTCGGTGAGCGGGATCGTGTCGGTGATCACGACCTCGTCGATCGAGGCGTCCTGCAGACGCTCCGAGGCCGGATCGCTGAAGATCGCGTGCGTCGCAGCGACGATCACGCGATGCGCGCCGTTGGCCTTGAGCGCCTGCGCGGCCTTCACGATGGTTCCACCGGTGTCGATCATGTCGTCGACGAGCAGGCAGGTGCGACCCTCGACCGCTCCGACGATCTCGTGCACCGAGACTTGGTTCGCGACCTTCGGGTCGCGTCGCTTGTGGATGATCGCCAGCGGGGCGCCGAGGCTGTCGGACCATGTGTCGGCCACGCGGACACGACCCATGTCGGGCGAGACGACCGTGAGGATCTCTCGGTCGGCGGGGCTCAGCGTGCGCTGGAAGTACTCGAGCAGCACGGGCTTGGCGAACAGGTGGTCGACGGGACCGTCGAAGAAGCCCTGGATCTGTGCGGCGTGCAGGTCGACGCTCATCACGCGGTCTGCGCCGGCGGTCTTCAGCAGGTCGGCGACGAGGCGGGCGCTGATCGGCTCACGGCCGCGGCCCTTCTTGTCCTGACGCGAATACGGATAGTACGGGGCGACGACGGTGATGCGCTTGGCGGACGCGCGCTTCGCGGCGTCGATCATGATGAGGGTCTCCATGAGCCACTCGTTGACCGGCTCACCGAAGGTCTGGATCAGGAAGAGGTCGCAGCCTCGGATCGACACCTCGAACCGGGCGTAGATCTCACCGGATGCGAAGGTGCGGTGCTCGGTCGGCACGACCTCTGTTCCGAGCGACGCGGCCACTGCCGCGGTGAGCTCGGGGTGCGATCGACCACCTGCGACCACGAGTCGCTTCTTGGTCTTGGCAACGAGACCCGGAGCGATGCCGTTGTCCCTGTCCAGATCGACCGTCTTCTTCTTGCGCGCCATCGTTCTGCCTACTCCGCCACTCGGGTTCGGGCTGCGGCGTCTGCCGCGCCCGTGCCTGCCCTGTTCTTCTCTACCCAACCCTCGATGTTGCGCTGAGGGGCGACGCTCATGGCAAGGGAGCCGGCGGGGACGTCCTTGCGGACGACAGCGCCAGCACCTGTCTTGGCGCCGGCTCCCAGCCTAACGGGCGCGACGAGGGTCGTGTGCGAGCCGGTGTGCACCTCGTCCTCGACCACCGTGCGGTGCTTGTTCACGTCGTCGTAGTTCGCGGTGATCGTGCTCGCACCGAGGTTGACGCCTCGCCCGATGGTCGCGTCTCCGACGTACGACAGGTGCGGCACCTTGCTGCCTTCGCCGATCTCGGCGTTCTTGGTCTCGACGTAGGCGCCGATCTTGCCTCTGGCCCCCAGGACGGTGCCCGGCCGCAGGAACGAGAACGGTCCGACCGTGGCCTCGGCACCGATCACCGCGAGCGTCGCATCGGTGCGGCGGACGATCGCGTCCTCTCCCACCTCGCAGTCGACGAGGGTGGTGTCCGGTCCGATGATGGCGCCCTCGGCGATCGTCGTCGCCCGCAGGATGTGCGTGTTCGGGAGGATCGTGACGTCGGGCGCGAGGGTCGCGTCGTCGTCGATCCACGTCGTCGCCGGATCGATCACGGTGACGCCCTCGAGCTGCCAGCGCCGCACGATGCGGCGGTTGAGCAGACGACCGACCTCCGCGAGCTGAGCGCGGTCGTTGACGCCGTAGGTGACGGTGACGTCGGAGACGACGGATGCCGCCACACGGCTGCCATCGCGGCGGAGGAGCCCCGGCACGTCGGTCAGATACATCTCGCCCTGCGCGTTGTCGACGCCCACCGACGGCAGGTACTTGCGGAGCGTCGAGACGCGGAACACGTACATGCCTGCGTTGATCTCGCTGACGGCAGCCTCTTCGGTCGTCGCATCCTTCTGCTCGACGACGCGATCGACGCCGCCGTCGGCGTCGCGGATGACGCGGCCGTAGCCGGTCGGGTCCTCGACCACGGCGGTCATGAGGGTCGCCTCCGCCTGCGCGGCGCGGTGCGCGTCGAGGAACGAGCCCAGCGTGTCCGCATCCGCGAGAGGGCAGTCGCCCGAGAGCACGAGCACGTCGCCGTCGAAGTCGGCAGGGAGCGCGTCGACAGCCACCTGCACTGCGCGTCCGGTGCCGGGGACGTCGTCCTGATCGATGAAGACCGCGGTCGGGTAGTCCTTCTCGAGTGCGGCGACGACCTGGTCGCGTTCATGCCGCACGACGACCTCGATGTGATCGGCGCCGAGTCGCGTCGCGGTGGTCAGCACGTGGCCGACGAGCGGACGCCCGCCGATCGGATGCAGCACCTTCGGAAGACGCGAGCGCATGCGGGTGCCCTGGCCTGCGGCGAGGACGATGATCGCGAGATTGTTCCCAGTCATGCTCCGCCGCCAGGACTCGAACCTAGACCTAACAGCTCCAAAGGCTGTCGTGCTGCCATTACACCACGGCGGACCGCGGCCCCCGAGGGCGCCGCGGATCAAGTCTGCCACGTCCACCTGCGTGCTACCGGCGATAATGGACGGATGACTGAGGCGGATGAGGTTGATCGGATCGTCGGCGCCTGGAACACCCAGCGCCCCGACCTCGACTTCTCGCCTCTCGAGGTGCTGTCGCGGATGGATCGCCTGACCAGGCTGCTCGACCGGGCTCGCAGAGATGTGTTCCGACGCAGCGACCTGGAGGCTTGGGAATGGGACGTGCTGTCGGCTCTCCGCCGCGCGGGCGCGCCCTTCCAGCTCTCCCCCAAGCAGCTGCTGCAGCAGACGCTGGTGTCGAGCGGCACCATGACCAATCGCATCGACCGTCTGGTCGGCCGACGTTTCGTGCGACGGGAGGGCGACCCGGCCGACGGCCGCAGCGTGCTCGTGACGCTCACGGACGACGGACGCATCCGGGTGGATGCCGCGATCACGCGCCTCGTCGACGTCGAGGACGACCTGCTGCAGGCGCTGTCCCGCGGTGACCGCGATCGGCTCGCTGCGTTGCTGCGCAAGCTGAGCCTGAGCTTCGACGCGTGAGGGGCTGACGGATGGGCATGCTCTCCCCTCTTCCGGTGCGCGACGGCGTCGGCGCGACGCGTCTGCACGTGCCGATGAGCGGCGAATGGCCGACCGTCGGCGCGTACATGATCGAGCGCTTCTTCCACCTCGATCCCGAGGGGCTGCTCAGCCGCTTCGATCGCGGTGAGATCGTCGCCCGCGACGGCACCCCTCTCGCACGGGACACGCCCTTGGGGGTCGAGGAGTTCATCTGGTACTACCGCGACCCGCCCGTCGAGACCCGTCTCCCCGTGGAGATCGAGGTCCTCCATCAGGACGACGATCTGGTGGTCATCGACAAGCCGCATTTCCTGCCCACCATCCCCGGCGGGAAGTTCCTGCAGAACTCGGCGCTGATCCGACTGCGCAACCTTCTCGACAACGACGAGCTCGCCCCCATCCACCGCTTGGACAGGGCCACGGCAGGAGTGCTGATGTTCTCGGCGCGACCGGCCACGAGAGGGCCGTATCAGCTGCTCTTCGAGACGCGGCAGGTGCAGAAGGTGTACGAGGCCGTGTCGGCTCGTCCGGCCGATTGGGATGCCTCACGATTCCCGCTCGTCTACCGCAACCACATCGTGAAGCTCCGCAATGAGCTGAAGGTCCAGGTCGACGACGAGCGGGAGCCGAACGCCGAGACGCAGATCGATGTGATCGATGCCGACGATCGCGTCGTGCACACGCTCCTGCACCCGCACAGCGGCAAGATGCATCAGCTCCGCGTGCATCTCGCCGCGCTGGGGCTCGGCATCCTGAACGATCCGTTCTACCCCGAGTTGCGTGGCGAGAAGCCCGACGACTTCGAGAAGCCGATGCAGTTGCTCGCGCGCGAGCTGCACTTCGTCGATCCGCTGAGCGGCGCGCCGCGGGTCTTCACCACGACGCGCACGCTGCAGGAGGCTCCCGTCAGCGCCGCATGATCCTGCGCGCGAGCCACGTGCCGAGCATCTGCACGAGGTGGACGAAGACGACGATGAGGACGATCGCCGTCCACATGACGACCGGCTCGAACTGCCGGAAGCCGTAGATCTGGGCGAACGCGCCGAGGCCGCCGCCGCCGATGAGGCCTGCCATCGCGGTCATGTCGATCAGTGCCACCACGATGAACGTGTAGCCGAGGATCAGCGGTCCGAGCGACTCGGGGATCGCGACCGTGAACAGGATGCGCGCGGGACCTGCGCCCATGGCGCGCGCGGCTTCGATCACGCCGGGCGACACCGACACGAGGTGCTGCTCGACGATGCGGCCGATGGCGAACGCCGCGGCCAGACCGATCATGAACGCGCCGGCCGTGGTGCCGATGCCGGTGCCGACCACCGCGCGGGCGAACGGCTGCGCCACGGCGACGAAGAGCACGAACGGGATCGGGCGGAAGAAGTTCACCCCGAGGTTCGCGATGACCGACACGGCCCGGTTCTCGGCGAGCCCGCCCGGACGAGTGACATACAGGATGACGCCGATCGCGAGACCGAGGACGCCGCCCAGCACGAGTGCGAACGACGTCATGTACAGGGTCTCGAGGGCGGCCTTCCAGAGGTCGGGCCACAGTTCGTTCAGACGATCCATCAGCGTGCCTCCTCTTCTGCGATCTCGGTGACTTCGACGCGCTGGCCGATCTGTTCGAGCGCGCGGTCGATCACGGCGCTCTCACCCCGGATCGCGAGTGTGAGGTGGCCGAAGGCGCGCCCCCGGATGTCGTTGATCCCGCCGTACACGAGCTCGAAGTCGAGTCCGGCGCCGGCGAGGTCGAGGAAGACCTGAGCCTGCGACGAGTCGCCGTCGCGGAACGAGAACGTGACGAGGCGGCCCCGGTGGCGCTCCCGCAGCACGCCGAGCTCAGACGGCGACGGGACGCCCTTCACGACCGTTCCGACGAAGCGCTGCGAGGCCGGATTCTGTGGGGCGGAGAACACGTCGAAGACATCGCCCTGCTCGATCACCCGTCCGTTCTCCATGACCGCGACCTTGGTGGCGATCGTCTGGATGACGTCCATCTCGTGGGTGATGACGACGATCGTGACGCCCTGCTCCTGGTTGACCCGCTTGAGCAGGTCGAGCACCTCATGCGTGGTCTGCGGGTCGAGTGCGCTGGTGGCCTCGTCGGCGAGGAGGATGGCCGGGCCGGTGGCGAGGGCGCGGGCGATGCCGACGCGCTGCTTCTGGCCACCGGAGAGCTGTTCGGGGTACGCCTTCGCCTTGTCGGCCAGGCCCACGAAGCTCAGCAGCTCGGCGACCCGCTTTTCGATGTCCGGCTTCGACCATCCGGCCAGCTTGAGCGGGTAGGCGATGTTCGCCTTGACGCTGCGCGAGGAGAACAGGTTGAACTGCTGGAAGATCATCCCGATGCCGCCGCGGACCTTGCGCAGCTCGCTCTCCTTGAGAGCTGTGATGTCGACGTCGTCGACGGTGATGGTCCCGCTCGTCGCCGGCTCGAGCGCGTTGATCAGTCGTACGAGCGTGGACTTGCCGGCGCCCGAGTATCCGATGATCCCGAAGACGTCGCCCTTCTCGATCGACAGGGTCACGTCGTCCACGGCCACGACCTCGGACTCGTCGCGCGTGCGGGAGGGGTAGGTCTTCGAGACATTCGTCAGGGTGACGATCGGCATACGGTGCTCCGGTCTGTCTGCTTCGGGAACGAAGAATCGGGTGACGCACGAAGCGCCACCCGATTCTCCCTCATCGGACGGGGGTGTCACCCACCCCGGTCGTCCTACTTGTTGGCCTCGGTGTCCTTCTGGACCTTCTCGAGCGAGGCGACGAGATCCTCGACCGGGGTCTGCAGCGGCACGGCGGTGTCACCCGACGACTCGAGCAGGCCGGCCTGGACGTCCTCATTGGTCTGGAAGATCTCGACGAGCTTCAGGTACGTCTCGTTGTCGGCGTCCTCGGCGCGGGCCGCGAAGATGTTCACGTACGGAAGCGCGTTCGGGTCTTCAGGGTCGTCCTGCGCGATCGCGTCCTCGAAGGTCAGACCCGCATCCTCGACGAAGTCGTTGTTGATGATCGCCGCCGCGACGTCGGGCAGCGACGTCGGGATCAGCGCGGCCTCGAGCGCGGTGACCTCGACCTTGGACTTGCCCGTGTCGATGTCGGAGAGGTCGGAGAAGATCGTGCCGCCGCTCTTGAGCTCGATGAGTCCGGCCGACTGCAGCACGAGCAGCGCGCGAGCCTGGTTCGATGCGTCGTCGGGAACCGCGACGGTCTCCCCCTCGGGGATGTCGTCGACATCGTCGTACTTCTGCGAGTACAGGCCCAGCGGGTAGATCGCCGTCGAGCCGACCGGCGTCAGGTCGGAGCCGGATGCCGTGTTGTACTCGGCGAGGTACACGATGTGCTGGAACTGGTTGAGGTCGATCTCACCCTCGGTCAGAGCGGGGTTCGGCTGCTCGTACGAGCCGAAGTCGACGAGCTCGACCGTGATGCCCTCGTCAGCGGCTGCCTCGACGAAAGGAGCCCACTGTGCGTCTCCCTTGCCGACGACACCGATCTTGACGGTCTCGTCCTCGGAGCCGCCGGAACCGGCGTCGGACGATGCGGTCGCGCAGCCTGCGAGTGCGACGAAGAGCGGGACCGCGGCGAGCGCGGCGATGACGGATGTGGTCCGACGGGATGCTGTGATGGACATGAGTGTTCGGGTTCCTCTCTTGGGGGACTCGAATACGTTAGGCAGGGCGACGCGCTGCGCGACAATCGAGTGTCACAGAGCGTCACAGCTCTCAGTCGTAGTCCTCGATGCCCTGCAGCCGGACCTGTTCGAGGTCGAGTCGTGCCGAGATCCGACGGACCACGAGGTCGTCGACCGTCCCGTCTCTGCGCAGTCCGAGCAGCACCTCGCGTTTGCGGTCGATGAGCGCGAGCTTGAGGCGTGTGTGCTCCTCGTGACGCAGCAGCGGCGACCGCTGCATGACGTCGACGTCGGCCGAGGTGGCGATCATCTGCAGAGTCCTGACCTCGCCGTCCGCGAGCTCACCGTCGTCGCCGACACGAGTCGCGTCCGGCAGTCGCAGCGCGACCGACGCCTCCGCGGCACCGGCATCCGCTCCCCCGTTCATCTGCTGGCCGCCGCCCAGCGGATCGGGCTCGTCGAGCATGACGTCGAGCGCCTGGGCCTCGGCATCGACGATCGCCTGCTCGCGCGCCAGCGCACGCGCGTTCGAGAACTCGAGCATCTGGTAGCCCTCGGCACGCACCTTGTCTCGGATCTCCTGACCAACGCCGTGCTCGACGGCGAGGTCGTCGAGGGCGGCCAGTGCCGCGCCCGAGATCGTCCGCTCGGCGAGCTCGTACTCCTCGGCCTCCATGTGATCGACCGGGAAACGTGCCCAGCGAACGATCGCCGGCAGCAGCGGCCCCTGTACGAGCAGACTGAGCAGGATCACTCCCGCCGTGACGAAGACGATCTCGTCGCGTCCGGCGATCTCGCCCTCGGTCGCGCTGGCGGCCGGAACCGACAGCGCGATCGCGAGCGAGACGGCACCCCGCATGCCTGCGACCGTCGACACCGCCATCGATCGCGCCTTGGCACCACGGGACGGAAGCGCCGGATTGCGTCGCTGGAAGGGCGCGTTCAGCAGCTGGAAGAGATATCTGACGACGAGCAGCGTCCCCCACACCGCGAGGGTGATGAGCACGAGCCGGCCGATCGCCGCCGCGGAGATCTCATGTGCGACGAACTGCACCTCGAGCCCGATCAGCACGAACAGCGCTCCGTTGAGCAGGAAGACGCCGAACGGCCATGCGGCGTCGGCCTGCCGCCGCGACGAGGCTGTCGTCACCCGGGGCGATACATAGGCGACGATGAGACCGGCCACGACGACGGCCAGCACGCCGGAGGCGTGCACGATCTCCGCGAGGAGAAACGCGCTGAACGGGATGAGCAGCAGCGCGACGTTGATGACGATCGTCGAAGAGGTGCGACGCAGCAGCAGGTACCCGAGGCCTGCGATCACGACACCGGCCGCTATTCCTCCGACATAGGAGGTGAGCACCGACATCGTCACCGACAAGGGCGTGATGTTGCCGCCGAGAGCCAGCGAGACGGCGATCGCGTAGAGCACGAGCGCGGTTCCGTCGTTCGTGAGGCTCTCGGCCTTGAGCTTCATGAACATGCGCCGGGGCAGCAGCCTGCCGAGGGCTGCCACGGCCGTCGCATCCGGAGGGGCCACTGCGGCGCCGAGGATCAGCGCGGTCTCCCACGGCATCCCGAACAGCAGACCGATGCCCGCGACGGCGAATGCGGATGCCACGACGAGCACCGTGCTCATCGGGAGGATGTAGCGGAAGTCACGGCGGATCGATCGCAGCGAGGTCGTGAGGCTCTCCCAGAACAGCATCACCGGGAGGAACAGCAGCAGGACCGTCTCAGGGGGCAGCTGGATCTCGCGGAGCTGCGGGACGAAGCCGAGCAGGAGTCCGAAGATCACGAGGACGAGCGGCAGCGCGAGTCGAACGCGCGGCGCGATCAACGTGCCCACGAGGATCGTGAGTCCGATCAGGACGGTGACCTCGAGTCCTTCCATCTGAACCTCCCGGGTACCGCAGGATCAAGCTGTGCGATCCCGGCTGGCATCGAACCCCGCCCAGAGCACAGCGCATTCGACTGCCACCGTATTCCCGCGAGGGCGGAAGGGCCAGACCTCTCGTCAGTCGAGCTCTTCGGTCAGCTCGAACCAGCGGAGTTCGAGTTCCTCGATCTCGGCCTGCTGGTCGCTGATCGCCTTCATCTTGTCGCCGAGGCCGGCGAAGTCCGACTGGTCGTGATCCGCCAGAGCGGTCTTCGCCTTGTCGACCTGCTGCGTGAGCTTCTGGATGCGGCGCTCGAGCGACGAGACCTCTTTCTGGGCGGCGCGCAGTGCGGCACCGTCGAGGCTGGGTGCCTTCTTCTCAGTGTTGACGGCCGTCTGCGACCTGCCCGGTGCCGAGGTCTGCAACTGGCGCAGGCGCAGGTACTCGTCGACGCCGCCGGGCAGGTGCCGCAGGTGGCCGTCGAGGATCGCGAACTGCTGATCGGTGACGCGCTCGAGGAAGTACCGGTCGTGGCTGACCACCAGCAGGGTCCCCGACCACGAATCGAGCAGATCCTCGATGGCCGCGAGCATGTCGGTGTCCAGGTCGTTGGTGGGCTCGTCGAGGATCAGCACGTTGGGCTGGTCGAGGAGCACGAGAAGCAGTTGCAGGCGGCGCTGCTGACCTCCGGAGAGATCCTTCACGGGGGTGGAGAGCTGCGCCGAATCGAAGCCGAGCCGCTCGAGGAGCTGGCCCGGCGTGAGCTCCTGCGCCTTCGAGCCGGATCCCATCGTGTACGAGGTGCGCAGTCGCGAGATCACGACACGCACCGGCTCGCGTCGGACGTCCTCGAGTTCGTCGAGGCGCTGCGTGAGCGTCTTCACCTTCACGGTCGTGCCGCGCTTCACACGGCCGACGGTGGGCTCGACGGTGCCCGAGATCAGCCCGAGCAGCGTCGATTTGCCGGCGCCGTTCACACCGAGGATGCCGGTGCGCTCCCCCGGCGCGATGCGCCACTCGACGTCGCGGAGGACTTCGCGGGTGCCGCCGTCGGCGGTCGGATAGGTCACTCCGACGTCGAGCAGGTCGACGACGTCCTTGCCGAGACGAGAGACGGCGAGCGACTGCAGGGAGACCTTGTCGCGGATCTCCGGCACGTCGGCGATGAGCTCGTTGGCCGCATCGATGCGGAACTTCGGCTTCGCGGTTCGCGCGGGTGCGCCTCGACGGAGCCACGCGAGCTCCTTCTTGGCGAGGTTCTGACGCTTGGCCTCTGTCGCCGCCGCCATGCGGTCGCGCTCGACCCGCTGCAGGATGTACGCCGCATAGCCGCCCTCGAAGGGCTCGACGATGCGGTCGTGCACCTCCCAGGTCTCGGTGCAGATCTCGTCGAGGAACCACCGGTCGTGAGTCACGACCATGAGCGCTCCGGAGTTCGGGCTCCACCGCTTCTTGAGGTGTCCGGCGAGCCAGGTGATGGCCTCGACGTCGAGGTGGTTGGTGGGCTCGTCGAGCGCGATGACGTCCCAATCCCCCGTCAGCAGCTTGGCGAGTGAGACGCGTCGGCGCTGGCCTCCGCTGAGGGAGCCGATCTCCGCATCCCAGGGCAGGTCCTTCAGCAGTCCCTCGATCACGTCGCGGATGCGCGGGTCGCCGGCCCACTCGTACTCCGGGGTGTCACCGACGACCGCCGCGCTGATGGTCAGGTCGTCGCTGAGGGTGTCGGCCTGGTCGAGGACGCCGATGGTCGTGCCGCCTCGCACCGTGACGCGGCCCGAGTTCGGCTCCTTGATGCCGGCGAGCATTCCGAGGAGGCTCGACTTGCCGTCTCCGTTGCGGCCGACGATGCCGATGCGGTCACCTTCTTCGATGCCGAGGGTCACGGAGTCGAAGACGACCCTCGTCGGATATTCGAGATGAAGGGCTTCTGCCCCGAGAAGATGTGCCATGTCACTCCCCAGGGTAGTCGCGCGGTCTGGGTGACCCGGTCAGCCTCCTGTCACGGCTGCCTCGTCATCCGGCACCCTGCGCACGAGCGCGCCGGCCGAACAGCTCCGGGAGCGACGCCGTGAACTCCTCGAAGTGGCTGTACCAGACAGTGTGCGCGGCTCCGGGGATGCTGCGCACGTCGATGCCGTTCGCCTCGAACCGGGAGACGTCGGCGGCGGTCACCCAGTCGCTCGGGTCGGCGCGGACGATGATCGACCCCGGGTCGGGAAGCCACATGTGATCGCGGCCGCAGGAGACGGATGCCATGGTCGTCGCGTCGAAGCGGCGGGCGGCGAGTGCCTCGATCTCGGCATCCTTCTCCGAGTAGAACGGACGCGAGGCGCGGAGGTTCTCCGGCGACTGTCGCGCTTCGCGATCGCGAACGTACCGCTCGATGAGATCGTCACGGTCGCTGCCGCCGGGGAGGACGAGTGCGGCATCGACATAGATGCCCGGTTCAGGTCGGAGCAGCGGGGCCGCCTGTGCGAGCACGCTCGCACCGAAGGAGTGTCCGACGGCCGCGAGCGGCCGCCCCGGGGCGAGACTTCGGACGGTCTCGACCACCGACGATGCGGCCCGCTCGATCGTCAGACGCGGGTCTCGCGGGGACAGACCGTGACCGGGGAGATCGATCGCCAGCACACGGAAGCCCTGTGCAGCGAGCACCGGCATCACACGCCACCAACTGTCGGCCGAGCCCATCATCCCGTGGAGCAGAACCACCGTACGAGGACCGTCGCCGACGTCGACGGCGTGAAGGAGCATGACGTCAGTGTCGCACGAGTGATCACTCTTCCGGGATCATGTCGGTTCGGGAATGTCTCGAAGCTTCGTTCGAATGTCGGTGGTCCGTGATCTACTCGGAGACATGACAGCACTGCTCGACGCGACGGACACGCAGATCGCGAATCTCGCCGATCTCGTCGCCGCGTTGCAAGTCGCAGAGGCGACAGTGAGCAGCATGAGCGCCGCGCGCGACGGGCTGCTGGCGATCGCCGGTCGGCTCGCGGTCGACATCGCGAAGCAGGGTGATCACCCGGACCGGGGAGATCATTCGATCAGGACCATCGCGGCCGAGATCGGAGCCGTGCAGCATGTCAGCGATCGCACCATCGAGCGCCGGATGGCGGCGGCGGAGCTGCTGGTCGATCGGTTCCCCGCCGTCTGGGCCGCACAGGGAGCGGGGCGGATCAGCGCCGCGCACTCCCGTGTCATTGTCGACGCAGGTTCGGGCCTCGAGTCGCCCGATCACCGCGAGGCATATTCCGCGGTGATCCTTCCGCTGGCGGAGGTGGAATCGCCGAACCGACTGCGCGCGCTGGCGCGCCGTGTGGCCGAGCGCTTCGCTCCGACGACAGTGTCGGAGCGGCATCGTCGCGCCAGATCTCAGCGGCGAGTCTGGGCGACGGATGGCGAAGACGGGATGGCAACGCTGCACACGCACGCGCCTGCCGCGCTCGTCCACGGCATGTTCGACCGTCTCTCGCAGATGGCGCACGCACTGCGCGTCGAGAACCTTCGCGCGAAGCGGCGGGCGGCTCGCGACGGCGATGAGTTCGAGGCGGATGATCGGACGGTCGACGAGATCCGCGCCGACCTGCTCGCCGACCTCGTGCTCAGCGGCCAGCCGACCGGGCACGACAGCGAAGACGGACTGCTGGCGGCCATCAGTGCGCGCATCGAGATCACCGTTCCGGTGACGACCCTGATGGACGACGAGGCGCACGAGGGGTCGGGTGCTCCGGATACCGAGGCGGCGCCGCCCGCCGAGCTCGACGGCGTGATTCCGATCGACGTCGATACCGCGCGCCGGATGGCCGGGCAGACGAAGGGATGGGAGCGGGTGCTGACGCATCCGATCACCGGTCGCGTCCTCGCCGTCGACCGATACCGACCGAGCCGCCACCTGCGCAGGCACCTGCGGGCAAGAGATCAACGATGTCGATTCCCGGCGTGCGGAGTGGCGGCGCGGAAATGCGACCTCGACCACAACCATGCTGCCTCGACGGGTGGCGCGACCTGCGAATCGAACCTGGCATCGTTCTGTCGCCGACATCACGTTCTGAAACATCACACGCCATGGCAGGTCGGGCAGAAGCCCGGCGGGGTCATGGAGTGGACGAGTCCCATCGGGCGGACGTACATCGACACTCCCCCTGCACCGAACACGGTGATCTTCACCGAATCGGATGCCGTGCGCGCGCCGTTCTGAGCGGAGACGTTCGCGCTGGCGCGGACCTGTGGAGAAACGCGACGCGAGCCTGGCCGATTTCACTACGGTGGCGCGGTGACTCCTCCTCCATTGCGCCCCTTGTCCGTTCTTGCGATTCGTCACGGCAGAGGCGGTGGTGCGGCAGTTCCACGGTTGGGCGCGCGCATAGTTGCTGTCGCCGTAGTGGCGTTGGGGGTTGGCGCTCTCGCGGGATGCACCACTGAACCCGAGCCCGCCCCTACGCCCACCGCGGCCTTCGCCAACGAGGAGGAGGCGTTCGCTGCAGCGGAGGCTGTGTACCGGGCGTATAACGAGGCGTTGAACGAACTCGATCCGGCGCTCCCGGAGACGTTCGAACCGCTGTTTCTGCTAGCGAGCGGGGGTCTTGAGGCTGCGGATCGAGAGAACTTCTCGGTGATGCACGCGGAAGGCCACATCATCAGCGGCGACGCAAGGGTGGCGAGCTTCGAAGGCGAGTCGAGCTCGCCGCCCTATGACCTTGTCATCGCCGCGATATGTCTGGATGTGAGCGCGGTAAATGTGATGGATGCCAACGGCAATTCACTCGTCGCACCCGGGCGGCCGGACATGTACGCCCTATCCGTTGAGTTCGTGGCGGGGGATGACCGGCCGCTCACCATGGACTCCTCACGTCGCGTGGGAGACGAACAATGCACCGACTGATAGCTGTTGCTGCAGTCGCGGGCGCGCTCTGGTCGATGATGGCTACGGCTGACGGAAGCGACAGCGCGGGCGACTATCTGTACGGCACAGATGGTTCCTCCCTCACCATCTCCGGCACCCAGCAGCAGCCGAGCACTGATCCCGGCACCGACTCGAATTGGAGTGATGGCGGTCCGGGCGACGGCACGGGTCCGGGTGAACCGTCGGGACCGAGCCAGGAGGCGATCGACCTCGCGGCATGCATGGACGACTCGGGCACCACGCGCTGTGCGCCGCGCCCGAACCGGCCCGCTCCCCCGGCCTCCGCTCCGTCGACGCCGGGCGCGCCGACGATCACCATCTCTGACCTGGCGCGATTCGCACCGGCATCAATCCGTGCGACCGCCGAACCCGGCAACGTCGGGATCGTCGGGATGCCGACGAACTTCACGGCCGCAGCATCCACGCAGATCCAAGACGGCGAGCTGTTCGGCGCCCCGCTGCGTGTGCGCTTCGCGCCGGCCAGCTACATCTACACCTACGGCGACGGGAGCTCGGCGACCGTGACCACGCCGGGTCAGACGTGGGAGGCGCTCGGTCAGGCGCAGTTCACGCCGACCCCGACCAGCCACGTCTACCGCGAACCCGGCGTGTACCCGGCCCGCGTGGACATCCGATTCACCGCGCAGGTGGACCTCGGCGGCGGATGGATCGACATTCCCGGGCAGCTCACGACCAGCGGCGCCACGCAGGAGATCCGCATCCTCGAGGCCCGCACCGCGCTCGTCGCCCACACCTGCCACGAGAACCCGGCCGGCGTCGGCTGCTGAAGAACGCACCACAGCAGCACGACAACAAGAAAGAGCCGCCGGCCCCGAAGGTCCGAGCGGCCCTCTTCTGCCCGATGGCTGATCGCTTTCTCGTACGACTCGACGATCTCGAGGAGGCTCGGCCTTCCGAGAGCAAGTTCGCCTACGGCGCTCTGCTCCTCGAGAGGCAGCCGCCGACCGATCCCCTCCGGCTTAAACTAGGCAGGTGCCATGGAGTCGCCGGGTGTTCTCGCTCTCACTAGCCGACCGCACGGCAAAGCTGGTGCAGTCGAGAAGGCGACCCGGTCGCTTCGAGCTCAGCGTGGATGGAATTGCGCAGTCCGTCGTCTCGATGACCGAGCCGACCGACCTCGAGTACAGCTACACCCAACACATCGCCCGCGCAATGGATGCCGCCGCCGAGCCTGGTGCGCCGCTGTTCACCGTGCATCTGGGGGCCGGAGCACTCACGCTGGCACGCTACGTCCAGGCGACGCGCGCCGGATCACCTCAGCTGGTGGTGGAGTTCGAACCCGCGCTCTACGCCGCCGTCATCGACGCGCTGCCATTGCCTCACGGGTCTGACATACGAGTCATCCTCGGTGACGCTCGAACGGTCGCGGACGCCGCTTTTCCGAATGAGAAGACATCGCCGGTGCAGTCATCTCCGTCCCCCGGACTTGACGACGCCGCGAGTTATCGCACCGCAATCGACACCGATTGGGTGGAGGCGTGCTTCACCGTCGTCGATCTCTGGGATGCCGCCGTCATCCGGCATCGTGTGGCCAGCCAGGAGTTCTATCGCCGGGTCGCCGCGCGCTCCGCAGCAGCGGGCGTGGTCGCCGTGAACCTGCTCGACGGGCATCCGTTCGAATACTCACGACGACAGGCCGCGACCCTGAGCACCGTGTTCGATCACGTCGCTGTCGTGCTCGACGCAGAGCCGGAAGATGCGGAAGGGCCACTCGGCAACGTCGTCATTTTCGCGAGCGATGAGCCGCTGGACAAGGTCACCGCCTCCGTTTTGCTCGACACACCGCGGCCTCATCTCCTCCGCGATGGCCCTCTGACGTCGTGGATCGCTGAAGCGCGCATCATGACAGATGCCGACGGCACAGACTCTCCCGATCCCGACGACCCCGTCTGGGGCTAGCGCCGTGTGCGGACGTCCTCCGACAGGACGTCCGCTTCCCGCCAGCGGCTCGTCCGCGCGCGGTGTGAAAAGTCGACCCGACATGGCGAAGAGCCGCCCGGACCCGAAGGTCCGGACGGCTCGTCTGCGGTGAGTGCGATGTCGCTTACTGGTACGACTTCACGATCTCGAGGAGGCTCGGCACGTTGGCGTACGCCTCAGCAGCGTTCTCCTTGGTGACGATGATCGGGTCGAGCAGGTACGCCGGAACGACCTTGGCGCCGTTGTCGTACGACTCCTCGTCGTTGACATCGACGGTCTCGCCCTTCTGCAGCTGGCCGACCATCTTGATCGACTGCTCGACGAGCAGTGCGGTGTCCTTGTTGATCGTGGAGTACTGGATGCCCTCCATGATCGACTTCACCGACTCGACCTCGGAGTCCTGACCCGTGACGACCGGAACCGGCTTGCCGGCCTGCTGCACCGAGGTGATGATGGCGCGAGCAAGGGTGTCGTTCGGCGACAGCACGCCGTCGACCACGGTGTCACCGCTGTACGACGAGGTGAGCAGCGTGTCCATACGGTTCTGCGCGTTCTCCGGAAGCCATCCCTCGGTCGCGGTCTGCGCGATCTCGGTCTGCTTCGACACGACCACCAGGTTGCCGTTGTCGATCTCCGGCTGGAGCACGTCCATGGCGCCGTCGAAGAAGACCTTCGAGTTGGCGTCATCCGGCGAGCCGGAGAAGAGCTCGATGTTGTACGGAGCCTCGTGGCCCGCACGCTCGGCGAGACCGTCGAGCAGGGCCTGGCCCTGCAGCTGGCCGACCTTGAAGTTGTCGAACGCGACGTAGTAGTCGACTGCCTCGGTGTTCTCGATGAGACGGTCGTACGCGATCACGTATGCGCCGGCATCCTTGGCCGCCTGCACCTGGGTGGCGAGCTGCTTGCCATCCTTCGCGCCGATGATGATGACCTTGGCGCCGTTGGTGACCATGGCCTGGATCTGGTTCTGCTGCTCGGCGACCGTGTTGCTCGCCGGAGCGTACTGCACGTCTGCCTTGAAGCCGGCCTCTTCAAGGCCGTCCGTGAAGAGCTGACCCGCGAGGACCCAGTTCTCACTGGTCTTGTCGGGAAGGGCGACACCGATCGAGGAGTCGGCGGCGAAGCCTGCTTCGGCCTCTTCGCCGGATCCCGTGTCGGTTCCGCCGCCGCGCTCACCGGAGCAGCCCGTGAGTGCGAAGGCAGCCGTCGCGACGAGCGCTGTCGCTGTGACGATGATCTTCTTCATGTGATCTCTTTCTGTGTGATGTGACGGATTCTGCGTGCGAGCACTGCGCGGAGAGTCCGCTTACTCGGCCCTCGTCTTATCGACGGGAGGGGCTTGGTAAGTCCTGTTGGGTTCGAAGGTCGCGGTGGCCTCCGGGTCGCTCCTGCGGCCCGACCGGCGGGTCAGGAGACCGATGAGCGACGGACGGCCCTGCTGCTTGTTCCAGACGTCGATGCCGACCGCGAGCAGCAGCACGAGGCCCTTGATCATCGAGACGACGTCGGCACCCTGGCCGAGCAGAGCGAGACCGTTGTTGAGGAACGCCATGACCAGACCACCGATGATCGAGCCGATCACGGTACCGATACCACCGGCGACCGCAGCACCACCGATGAACACCGACGCGATCGCGTCGAGCTCCCAGCCGGTGCCGTCGTTCGGTCCGGATGCCTGCGAACGGGCGACGAAGATCATGCCGGCGAGTGCGGCCATCATCGACATGTTCATCATGACGAAGAAGTCGACCCAGCGGTCCTTCACGCCGGAGAGGCGTGCGGCCTGGCGGTTGCCACCCACGGCGTAGATGTGGCGACCGAAGACGGTGTTCCGCGTGATGAACGAGTAGATGATCACGAGGGCGAGCAGGATCAGACCCGGAACCGGGAAGCTCGTGCCCGGGCGACCCGTCGCGAACATCCACGCAGCGGCGAGCACGACGACCGAGAGCAGCACGACCTTGACGACGCTGACCCACAGGGGCGCACTGTCGGAGCCCATCTTGTGCTGCTGGCGACGGGTGCGGATCTCCCAGAAGACCAGCCACGCCACCGCGACCAGTGCGAGGATCATGGTCGGCACGTTGAAGTCCAGCGGGAGCCCGACCTCAGGAAGGTAGCCGGTGCCGATCACCTGGAAGCCCTTGGGCACCGGGATCGTCTGAGCGTCACCGATCCACTGCTGCGCGCCACGGAAGAAGAGCATGCCGGCGAGCGTCACGATGAACGCGGGCACCCCGACGTAGGCGACCCAGAACCCCTGCCAGGCGCCCACCAGGGCACCGACGCCGAGGCCGAGCAGGATCGCCAGCGGCCAAGGAAGGTTCCAGTCGGCCATCGACTTCGCGACGATGATGCCGGTGAAGGCCGCCACGGAGCCGACCGACAGGTCGATGTGCCCCATGATGATGACCATCACCATGCCGATCGCGAGGATCAGGATGAACGAGTACTGGTTGATGACGTTGATCAGGTTGCCCGACGTCAGCGTCGCGCCGTTCGGTCCGTTGCGCAGCAGCGTCAGCACCTCGAAGAGGACGATGATGACGATGAGGCTGCCCAGGATGCCGAACTGGCGCAGTGACGAGGTGCCGTTGCTTCCGAACATCTTGCGGATGTCGCCGAAGTGGAAGCCGCGCTTCGTTGTCGTGAGGTCGGTGGTCATGCGGATGCTTTCTGAGTCGCGGAGGTCATGCTGCGCATGAGAGCCTCGGGTGTCGCCTGGTCGGCCGGGATGCAGTCGGTGACCCGACCTTCGAAGACTGTGTAGATGCGGTCGGAGATGCCGAGCAGCTCGGGCAGCTCGCTGGAGATGACGATGACGCCCTTGCCCTGGGAGGCGAGCTCGTTGATGATCGCGTAGATCTCGTACTTCGCGCCGACGTCGATGCCGCGCGTGGGCTCATCGAGGATCAGCAGGTCGGGGTCGGTGAACATCCACCGGGCCAGCACGACCTTCTGCTGGTTTCCTCCCGAGAGCTTGCCGACGCCCTCTTCGACGCTGGGCGTCTTGATGCGCAGCGCCTTGCGGTAGCGCTCAGCGACCGAGTATTCCTCGCGCTCGTCGACGACGCCGCGCTTCGAGATCTTCGACAGCTTCGCCGCCACGACAGACCGCTTGATGGTGTCGAGCAGGTTGAGCCCCAGCACCTTGCGGTCCTCGCTGACGTACGCGAGTCCGTGCTTGATCGCCGAGGAGACGTCGGGGATGGTGATCTCCTGGCCGTCCTTGACGATCTGTCCGCCGAGGAACGTGCCGTAGGAGCGACCGAAGATGCTCATCATGAACTCGGTGCGGCCCGCGCCCATCAGACCGGCGATGCCGACGACCTCGCCACGACGCACGTTGAGGTTCGACCCCTTGACGACCATCCGCTCAGACACGGTCGGGTGCTGCACCCACCAGTCCTTGACCTCGAAGAACACGTCGCCGATCTCGGGGGTACGGTCGGGGTAGCGGCTCTCGAGCGAGCGGCCGACCATGCCGCGGATGATGCGGTCCTCGTTGATCTCGCCGCGCGAGATGTCGAGCGTCTCGACCGTGCGACCGTCGCGGATGATCGTGATCTCGTCGGCGATCTGCTCGATCTCGTTGAGCTTGTGGCTGATCATGATCGACGCGATGCCCTTGGCCTTCAGACCCAGGATCAGGTCGAGGAGGTGCTGCGAGTCGTTCTCGTTCAGTGCCGCGGTGGGCTCGTCGAGGATGAGGAGCTTGACGTCCTTGTTGAGGGCCTTCGCGATCTCGATCAGCTGCTGCTTTCCGACACCGAGCGTCTTGATGGCGACGTCGGGGTCTTCGCGCAGGCCGACGCGGGCCAGCAGCTCGACCGTGCGCTGACGCTGGGCGCGCCAGTCGATCGCGCCGAAGTGGCGGATCTCGTTGCCGAGGAAGATGTTCTCGGTGATCGAGAGCTCAGGGATCAGCGCGAGCTCCTGGTGGATGATCGCGATCCCGGCCTGCTCGCTCGCCGCGATGTCGCGGTAGCGCTGCTCCTCGCCGTAGAGCAGGATCTCCCCCTCGTACGTGCCGTAGGGGTACACGCCGGAGAGGACCTTCATCAGGGTCGACTTCCCGGCGCCGTTCTCGCCGCAGATCGCATGGATCTCTCCGGCCCGGACGGTGATGGACACGTCGGACAGCGCCTTGACACCCGGGAACTCCTTGGTGATGCTGCGCATCTCCAGGATGGGGCCTGACACGACCGGCAACGTTGCTGTGGTGCTCACAAGATCTTCCTCGCGACGGGCGGTCACCTTCGATGTGACCGTTCACATTGGATTACATAGTCTACGCTCGCTGAGACGGTGTCAAGACCACTCGCGAAAATGTGGCCTTATCGAGGCGCGGACGATTCCCGCGTTCGAAGGGTCGTCTGCAGGGGCCCGAACTGCGGCACCTGCTCACCACGGATCTGCGCGAGCAGGATGCGCACGGCGCGGCGACCCAGCTCGGGGAAGTCCTGATGCACCGTGCTCAGCGTCGGGGCGACATGCGCCGCGACCGGGATGTCGTCGAACCCGACGACGCTCACGTCCTCGGGCACGCGGATGCCGGCATCCCTGAACCCGTGCAGCAGCCCGATCGCCATCTGGTCGTTCGCGACGAACACGGCCGTGAAGTCACGCCGTCGGGCGAGCTCCTGCCCCGCGAAATAGCCGAAGTCGGCCGTCCAGTCTCCGCGGATCGGCGGGAAGGTGGGCAGATCGGCCTCCCGCAGAGCATCGAGGTATCCGCGCATGCGCGACTCGGCCTCGATCCAGTCCTGCGGCCCGGCGATGTGGATGATGTCGCTGTGTCCGAGCCCGATCAGATGCTCGGTGGCGGTGCGCGCGCCCGCGACCTGGTCGGCCGACAGGGTCACCCCGTCGGAGCCGGAGGCCGTCTGCAGCGAGACGAACGGCATCTCGACCGCCATGCCCTTCAGCACATGGAACGCCCGGACCTGCGGGGCGAGCACCACGATGCCGTCGACCTGCTCGCGTGCCAGCTGCCGCAGGGCGTTGCCGATCGCCTCGGGCGTCGTGGCCGAGAGGTTCAGGGTCGAGACCGAGTACCCCTCCTCGCGAGCGGCGTCCTCGATGCCGACGATCGACGACGTCGGTCCGAACTCCCCCACCGTGGCCGAGAGGATGCCGAGCATGTTGGACTTGCTCGTCACGAGCGCCCGCGCCGCGAGGTTGGGGCGGTAGTCCAGCACGGCGATGGCGTCGAGGACTTTCGCCTTCGTCTCGGGACGGATGCTAGGGTGGTCGTTCAGCACCCGCGACACGGTCTGGTGCGACACCCCCGCGAGTCTCGCGACGTCGCGGATGCTCGGCATCCGGGCACGCTCGGAGGCAGTCGACATCACAGACCTCCTTGTATGTGCACGGTCACATCGTCTCTTCATTATGTATGCCAGGCGCGCGGAGCGCACCTCGCCGAGGCGAGGATGCGGGCGGGCCGGGTCAGGCGAGGATGCGCGCGCCGGGCACCGGCCCGTGCACGTGCAGCGACTCGAGTCCGTGCTCACGCAGCAGCGACTGGACCTCCTGCGCACCCTCGGGGCTCGCGCAGAGGAGAGCGACGGTGGGTCCCGACCCCGACACGATGCCCTGCAGAGCGCCGGCGTGGATGCCGCGCAGGATCGTGGTCTCCAGCTCGGGCCGCTCGTACAGGGCGGCCTCCTGCAGGTCGTTGTAGATGCTCTCGGACAGCAGCTCGGGATCGCCGGAACGCAGCGCCTGCAGCACGGGAGCCGGCACCTCGAGCGACAGCGGCGGATCGTCGGCGAGCGAGCCCTCAGCGTCTCGCAGCGCATCGAGTCGCGCATACACGACGGGCGTGGACAGCCCGTCATCGCTCGGGACGAGCACCCAGTCGAAACGCCCCCTCGCCAGCGCGGGATTCAGCTGATCTCCTCGGCCGGTTCCGACGGCGGTGCCGCCGTGCAACGCGAACGGGACGTCCGCGCCGAGCCGGGCGGCCAGCTCATGCAGGCGGGCGGTCGAGAACCCGGTACCCCACAGTGCGTCGCACGCGACGAGAGCGGCCGCGGCATCCGCCGACCCGCCGCCCATGCCTCCGGCGACAGGCACGCTCTTGCGGATCTCCAGCGCCACCCCGCCGTCGTACTCGGCCGCGGTCGCGAGCAGCTTGGCGGCGCGCATCGCGAGGTTGCGATCGTCCAGCGGCACGGTGTCGGGGTCGTCGACGCCCGAGACGGTGATCGAGAAGTCGTCGGCGTGCCGGGCGATCACGTCCTCATAGAGCGAGACCGCCTGGAACACCGTGGCCAGCGCGTGATACCCGTCGTCGTGGCGGCCGCCCACACCGAGATAGACGTTGATCTTGCCGGGCGCGCGCACGTGCACGGAGTCGACGGGGGCGGCGAAGCTCATGTCGGTGTTCCCGTCACAGCTCCGTCGACGTCGCCCACAGGTCGACGTCGATGGCACCGGCCGCCTCGTCGATGCGGCCGAGCTCGTCGTCGGTGAATGCCGGACCGTTGACGGCGGCGATGTTCTCGTCGAGCTGCTCGGGACGCGATGCCCCGACCAGCGCGGAGGCGACGACCGGGTTGCGCAGCGTCCATTGGATCGCCATCTGCGCCAGGGACTGCCCACGCTGCTCGGCGATGGCGTTGAGCGAGCGGAGGGTCTGCACGGCGGCATCCGACAGCGGCGCATCCGGCAGCGAACCGCGCTTCTGCGCACGGGCGGCCGTGCCGTCGCCGAGGTACTTGTCGGTGAGGAGCCCCTGCGCGAGAGGTGTGAACGCGATCGCACCGACGCCGGACTGCTCGAGGGTGTCGGTGAGGCCGTCTTCGACCCAGCGGTTGAGGATCGAGTAGGCGGGCTGGTGGATGACGAGCGGGGTGCCGAGGTCGGTGGCGACGGCGACGGCCTCGGCCGTGCGCTCGGCGCTGTACGACGAGATGCCGACGTAGAGGGCCTTGCCCTGGCGCACGAGCGTGTCGAGCGCCCCGATGGTCTCGGCGACCGGCGTCACGGGATCGGCGCGGTGCGAGTAGAAGATGTCGACGTGGTCGAGGCCCATGCGGGTCAGCGACTGCTCGGCGCTCGCGAGGATGTACTTGCGGCTGCCGAAGTCGCCGTACGGACCCGGCCACATGTCCCAGCCCGCCTTCGACGAGATGATCAGCTCGTCGCGGTAGGGGCGGAAGTCCTCGGCGAAGATGCGACCGAAGTTCTTCTCGGCCGAGCCGTAGGGCGGGCCGTAGTTGTTCGCGAGATCGAAGTGCGTGATGCCGCGGTCGAAGGCGTGACGCAGCAGCGCGCGCTGGTTGTCGAGCGGGATGTTGTCGCCGAAGTTCCACCACAGGCCCAGCGAGATGGGCGGCAGGAACAGCCCCGAGGTGCCGACCTGGCGGTACTCGAACTGCTGGTAGCGGCTCTCATCGGCGGCGTACGGCCGGTGGAGCTCAGGGACGTTCGGACGGAAGCGGGGGGACTCGGTCACCGTGCCAGATTAGCCGGTGACGGCGGCGTCTTCGATCTGCGCGACATGCTGAGCGACACGATGGTAGTCCTCGACCGTGAGATCCTCCCCGCGAGCGGTGGGGGCGACTCCGGCCGAGATCAGCACTTCGGATGCCGCGGCGGAGCTGCCGAAGAGTCCGGACAGCGCCTGACGCAGCATCTTGCGTCGCTGGTTGAAGGCGGCATCCACGATCTGGAACGTGCGACGGCGCTCGTCCTCGGGGCCGCGCTCGCCCTCCGACCGGTCGAATCCGACGAGCAGGCTGTCGACGTTCGGGACCGGCCAGAAGACCTGACGGGAGACCGTGCCCGAGAGCTTCCATTCGCCGTACCAGGCGGCCTTGACGCTCGGCGAACCGTAGATCTTCGACCCGGGCTTCGCGGCGAGACGCTCGGCGACCTCGGCCTGCACCATCACGACACCGCGCTTCAGGTAGGAGAAGTTCTCGAGGAAGTGCAGCAGCACGGGGACCGAGACGTTGTAGGGCAGGTTCGCGACCAGCACGGTCGGCTCGCCCGGCAGCTCCGTGATGCGCAGCGCGTCGGCGTCGACGACCGTGAGCATGTCGGCGGGAACGCCGTGCTCCTCGGCGGTCTGGGCGAGCCGGGCGGCGAGCCGGTGATCGATCTCGACAGCGGTGACGGATGCGCCGGCCTCGAGGATCGCGAGGGTGAGGGAGCCGAGACCCGGGCCCACCTCGACGACCCGCTCCCCCTGCTGGACGCGGGCGGCGTGCACGATCTTGCGCACGGTGTTCGCGTCGACGACGAAGTTCTGTCCGAGCTTCTTGGTCGGGGTGACATCGAGCTCGGCGGCGAGCCGGCGGATCTCGGTGGCGCCGAGCAGGGTGACTGTCATTGCTCCATTGTCCCCCACCCCCGCCGGTGTCCGAGCCGCCCAGTAGTCTGCTGTGATGCCCTCCCTCGGTGAACTGATCGCACCACGGCGCATGGGCAGGGATTTCCGCTGGCTGCTCGCATCATCGTGGACGAGCAACGTCGGAGACGGCGTCGCCCTCGCGGCCGCTCCCCTGCTCATCGCGTCGATGACGTCGTCGCCCATCCTCGTCGCGTCCGGGGCGATCCTGCAGTTCCTCCCGTGGCTGCTGTTCGGGCTGCACGCCGGAGCCATCGCCGACCGGTTCGACCGTCGGCGCCTCGTGATGTTCGCCAACGCGGCACGGGCCGTGGTGCTCGCGGGGCTCTGTGCGTTCCTGCTCACCGGCACCGCGAACATCTGGATCGTGCTCGCCGTGGCCTTCCTCTACGGCACGGCGGAGGTCTTCGTCGACACCGCCGGCAGCACGCTGCTGCCGATGCTCGTGAAGCCGGCCGACCTCGGCATCGGCAACGCGCGGCTGCAGGCCGGGTATCTGGTCGCGAACCAGTTCGCCGGGCCGCCGCTCGGCGCGTTCCTCTTCGCCGCCGGCGCGGCGTGGCCGTTCCTGCTCGAGATCCTCTGCGTCCTCCTCGCGGTCGTGCTGATCTCGCGCATGGCCCGCACCCCCGTGCCGCCCCGGTCAACGGGAGACGGCGTGAAGTCGCACGTGCACACCGACATCGGCGAGGGACTCCGCTGGCTGTGGCAGAACCCGCCGGTGCGGATGCTGGTGCTGATCATCCTCGTCTTCAACGTCACCTGGGCGGCCCCGTGGGGCGTGCTCGTGCTCTATGCCACGGAGTATCTGAACATGGGCGCGGTCGGCTACGGCGCCCTGACGACCGCCTCGGCGGCCGGAGGAATCCTCGCCACCCTCTGCTTCGGCTGGCTCGAACGCCACGTGTCGTTCGCGACGCTGATGCGCGTCGTCCTCTCGCTCGAGGTGCTGATGCACCTCGCGTTCGCACTCACCACCGCGGGCTGGGTGGCGCTCGTGATCATGTTCGTGTTCGGCGCCTACGCGTTCGTGTGGGGCACGATCTCGACGACCGTCCGTCAGCGTCTGGTCCCCGCCGAGCTGCAGGGCCGCGTGGCCTCGGTCAACATGGTCGGCGTGTTCGGCGGAATGGTCATCGGCCAGGCCCTCGGCGGGGTGATCGCCCAGGTCTGGGGTCTCACGGCTCCGTGGTGGTTCGCCTTCGTGGGCGCCGCGCTGACCCTTGTCCTGGTCTGGAAGCCGATCTCGCAGATCGTCAGTGCCGCACCGGCGGATCAGTCGGTGAACGAGCCGTAGACCCGCAGGGTGTTCGCGGCGAGTCGGGTCGACAGCTCGTCGACCTCGATGCCGAGCTCCGCCGCCATGAACCGCACCGTGATCGGCACGAGATAGGGGGCGTTCGGACGACCGCGCAGCGGCGTCGGGGTGAGGAACGGCGCATCGGTCTCGACGAGGATGCGGTCCAGGGGCGTCACCTTCAGCGCGTCGCGCAGGTTCTGCGCGTTCTTGAACGTGACGTTGCCGGCGAAGGACAGGTGGTAACCCGCATCCGCGCAGATCCTCGCCATCGCATCGTCGCCGGAGAAGCAGTGGAAGACCGTCCGCTCGGGCGCCCCGACGCGACTCAGCGTCTCGAGCACCGCGTCATGCGCGTCACGGTCGTGGATCTGCATCGCGATGCCGTGCTTCTTCGCCAGCGCGATGTGCGCCTCGAACGACTCGAACTGCGGCGCTCGGCGCTCGGGCTCGGTGCGGAAGAAGTCGAGACCCGTCTCGCCGATCGCCCGCGTTCGCGGGTGCGCCGCGAGCTCGTCGATCACCGCGATGGCCTCATCGAGACGACCCTCCTCGGCGTAGGCGGGCGCATCATTCGGGTGGATCGCGACAGCCGCGAGCACGCGCGAGTCCGACTCGGCGGCCTCGACCGCCCACCGGGACGACTCGATGTCACCCGATGCTTGCACCACCCCGGCGATGCCCACGGCCGCCGCACGATCGAGCTGCTCGGTCAGCGACAACGGCTCATCGCCGTCGAGGATCTCGAGATGCGCGTGATTGTCGTAGACGGGCACGGCAAGGGGCTCCGGAGCCGCGGGATACCGGAGATCCTTGCGCCCGCCGCCGTCTCGCTGCTGCACGTACGTCATGCTCAGGCGGTGGACTCCACGCGCGGGAACAGCGGGGTGAGACCGTTGACGCTGGTGCCGGGACGCAGCACGCCCCAGGCTCCGGCCTCGCGGATCGGCTGGTCCTGCAGACGTCCGAGGCTCTCTGCGGCGCCGAGGGCGACCCAGAGCTTCTCCGTCGACTGCGGCATCACGGGCGAGAGCAGCACGGCGAGCGCGCGAAGTCCCTCGGCGCACGTGTAGAGAACGGTGCCGAGACGGCCGCGCTGAGACTCGTCCCGTGCTAATGCCCACGGCTCGTTCTCCGTGATGTAGCCGTTGAGAGCGTCGACGATCGTCCAGATCGACGAGATGGCCTCGTCGATGCGGAACTGCTCGATCGCGGCATCCGCGTTCGAGGCGGCATCCGCGACGATCCGCTGGATCTCGAGATCCTTCTCGGTGTAGTCGGCGGGCGGCGGCACGATGCCCTCGAAGTACTTCTCGATCATCGCCGTGGTGCGCGAGGCGAGGTTGCCGAAGCCGTTGGCGAGCTCCGCCTGGTAGCGGGCCGAGAGGTCCTCCCACGAGAACGAGCCGTCCTGGCCGAACGCGATCGCCGAGAGGAAGTAGTAGCGGTAGGCGTCGGATCCGAAGACGTCGGTGATCTCGGTCGGCGCGATGCCGGTGAGCTTCGACTTCGACATCTTCTCACCGCCGACGAGCAGCCAGCCGTGCGCGAACACGCCCTTGGGCACATCGAGCCCTGCGGCCATCAGCAGAGCCGGCCAGATCACCGCGTGGAAGCGCAGGATGTCTTTTCCGACCACGTGATAGGCGGGCCAGCGGCGGTCGAAGGTCTCCTGATCGGAGCCGTAGCCGACGGCGGTGGCGTAGTTGAGCAGCGCATCGACCCACACGTAGATGACGTGCGACTCGTCCCACGGCAGCGGGATGCCCCAGTCGAACGTCGAGCGCGAGATCGAGAGGTCCTTGAGACCCTGACTGACGAAGGAGACGACCTCGTTGCGCGCCGAATCGGGGCGCACGAAGTCGGGCTGGGTCTTGTAGAGCTCGAGCAGACGGTCCTGGAACTCGCTCAGCTTGAAGAAGTAGTTCTTCTCCTGCAGCAGCTCGAGCGGCTTCGAGTGGATGGCGCAGACCTTGAGGCCCTCGAACGGACCGGTGCCGTCGACGATCTCGGACTCGGGCTTGAACTCCTCACAGCCCACGCAGTACAGCGCCTCGTACTCGCCCGCATAGATGTAGCCACGGTCGTAGAGACGCTGGAAGAACGTCTGCACGTTGGTCTCGTGGCGCTCCTGCGTCGTGCGGATGAAGTCGTCGTTCGCGACGTCGAGCGTCTCGAGCAGGGGGAACCACGCCTCGGTGACGAGCTTGTCGACCCACTCCTGCGGAGTGACGTTGTTCGCGGCCGCGGCACGGAGCATCTTCTGGCCGTGCTCGTCGGTGCCCGTCAGCATCCAGGTGTCATCGCCGCCCTGCCGGTGCCAGCGCGCGAGCGCGTCGACCGCCACCGAGGTGTACCCATGACCGATGTGGGGCACATCGGAGGGGTAGTAGATGGGCGTGGTGATGTAGAACGATTCGCCTGCGGGCATGGGGACAATTCTAGGTGGGATGCAGGGGGTCGTTACGCTCAGGCGACAGACACCTCGATGCGGTGCCACCCCTGGGCGCCGTCGGGCACGACATCGGCCGGATCCGAGGTCTGCGTCTCCCCGTCGGCGCTGATCGCGCGACACTCGATCGTGTGCGCTCCACTCTCGGCCGCCCAGTCGAGACGCCACTGCACCCAGGTGTCGTCGGAGATCGCGGCGCCGAGCTCGGCGCGACGCCACTCACCGTCGTCGATCCGCACCTCCACACCCTCGACGCCCACGTGCTGCTGCCACGCCATGCCCGCGATGACGGCGTCGCCGGCCTCGATCCTGGTCCCCCGCCGGGGCACGTCGATGCGCGACTGCAGCTTCACCGGTCCGCGCTCCGACCATCCGCGGTCGGTCCAGTAGGCGGTCGTGCGGTCGAACCGGGTGACCTCGAGGTCCGTCACCCATTTGGTCGCCGACACATAGCCGTAGAGGCCCGGCACCACCATGCGCACCGGGAAGCCGTGTTCGAGAGGCAGCGCATCGCCGTTCATGCCGACCGCGAGCAGGGCATCGCGCTCGTCGGTGAGCGCCTCGATCGGCGTCGAGGCCGTGAACCCGTCGGATGAGGTCGACAGCACCATGTCGGCGTCGGGATCGACTCCCGCTCTCGCGAGCAGATCGCGCACCGGATGCCCGAGCCAGAGGGCGTTGCCGATCAGGTCCCCGCCGACCTGGTTCGACACGCAGGCGAGGGTGACGTGCGACTCCTGCATCGGCAGCGCGACCAGTTCGTCCCACGTGATCACGATCTCGCGATCGACCATCCCGTGGATGCGCAGCGACCAGTCGGCCGGGTCGATGCGCGGCACGATCAGTGCGGTGTCGATGCGGTAGAAGTCGGCGTTGGGGGTCACGACAGGAGCCAGGCCGGGGATGTCGAGCTCTGCACCGGCCGGCACCATCGGCGCGGGGGCGGCAGCCTTCGGCAGCCGCAACGTCGAGCGGATCGCCTCGATCGACCTCGTCGCGCCGCGGGCTGCGCCGCCGATGACGAGCGCCACGACGCCGGTCGCGGCGACGCCGGCGGTCCACAGCAGGAACTGGCGGCGTTCCTCATGCTCGGCGCGGAGATAGGGGATCGGATGCACCTTGCGCATGAGCAGCCGCAGCGCGACGACCGCGGTCGCGCCGGCGACGAGACCGGGGAGCCAGGCGAAGGGGCCCGCGCCCGGACGGATCATCGCGGCCACCAGCGCCAGCACGCCGAGAGCGGCGAGGATCGCGGATCCCACGCCCGCGCGGCGGGATTCCAGGATGCCGGCGAGCGCGGCGACCCCGACGAGCACCACCGCTATCCCGGTGATCAGCGCCACCTTGTCGCCGGTGCCGAACAGTGCGATCGCCGCATCCTTCGCCCAGCTGGGGGCGAGATCGATGAGACCGCTGCCGATCACGGCGAAGGGGCTCGCGCTCGGCTCGACGATCGCTGCGACCAGCTCTGCCAGGCCGACCGCGACGACGGCCGCGCTCAAGCCGGCGGCCGCCGATCGAAGCCTGTCTCCGCGCTTCGCGCGGACTGCGTGGGTCATGATCAGAGCGTAACCCCGGGGCTGGGCCCCGAGGTTATGCGGCTCAGAGCCCGTTGCGGCGTGCGACCTCTCCCAGCCAGGCGAGCGAGGGCTTCGGCGAACGCTCGAACGTCTCGTGATCGAAGCCGATCAGGCCGAAGGTCGGGCGGAATCCGCTCGCCCACTCGTAGTTGTCGAGTGCGCTCCAGTGCTGGTAGGCCTTGACCTCGATGCCGTCGGAGATGGCACGGTGTAGGCCCTCGAGAGCGCCCTGGGTATAGGCGATGCGCCGCGTGTCGTCGCCGGTCGCGATGCCGTTCTCCGTGACGAGCACCGGCACGCCGCCGCTGCGCTCCCACGCGCTGCGCACGCCCATCTCGAGCGCCTCGGGGAAGAACTCCCAGCCGGTGAGCGTGGTCTCGACGTCGTCGGCGACCGGACGCGGGCCCTCGGGGCCGATGAAGGTGCGGGTGTAGGCCTGCACGCCGACGAAGTCGTCACCGGCCGACTGATCGAGGTACCAGTGGTCGCGGGGGTCGCCGTACTCGGCCAGCATCTCGTCCGCCCCCGGCTCAC
The DNA here is from genome assembly GCF_030209555.1 of Microbacterium sp. LMC-P-041. Classification (NCBI taxonomy): domain Bacteria; kingdom Bacillati; phylum Actinomycetota; class Actinomycetes; order Micrococcales; family Microbacteriaceae; genus Microbacterium; species Microbacterium sp. LMC-P-041. Next base: position 390,142 of record NZ_JARVRV010000005.1, on the reverse strand, counting down.
CGGTGGAGTGGAAGGCCTGCGTCGCGATCGTCCATCCGGCCTGCACGCCCGAGACGGAATGCAGGATCTCGGAGGCCCGGTGGTGCGCGTCGAGCAGCGTGTCCGCGACGGCGAGGTCGGGGTTCGGCAGTCCGAAGGCGACGAGGTTCGAGGCATCCTCTCCCCCGGCGAGCATCGCCGCGATGTTCGGCTCGTTGATCGTGCAGACGTAGGTCACGCCCTCGAGGATCGGCAGCACGGTCTCGACGTAGCGGGAGAACAGGTCGACCGCGTCGTCCGCACGCCAGAAGCCGTCCTTCTGGAACCACTGCGGCACCGTGAAGTGCATCAGCGTCACCGTCGGGTCCAGACCGTTCTCCCGGGCCGTGTCGATCATGCGGCGGTAGTGATCCAGCATCGCCCGCGACACGAAGCCGCGCTCGGGCTCGATGCGCGCCCACTCCATCGAGAAGCGGTACGAGTTCAGACCGGCATCCGCCAGCAGCCGCATGTCCTCCGGGTACCGGTGGAAGTGGTCGGCGGCATCGCCCGAGGGCTCCACCATCGTCGAGCCCGGAGCATGCTCCATGGCCCACCAGTTGCTGGTCGTGTTGTTCCCCTCCACCTGATGGGCTGCGGTCGCAGCGCCCCAGAGAAAGCCGTCAGGGAATGTGAGCACGAGTGCTCCTCTCTATTTCGAGATTCGGGATGGGTTGGGCACGGCGTCGAGCAGCTGCACCGTGTACGGGTCCTCCGGATGCTGGAGGACCTGAGAGGTCTCACCGCGCTCGACGACGCGACCGCCGTTGAGCACGAGGATGTTCTCGGTGACGAGCCGCGCGCTGAGCAGGTCGTGCGTGATGTAGAGCATGCTGATGCCCCACCTCTCGCGCAGGTCTTCGAGCAGCGCGAGCACTCCGGCACGCAGCGACACGTCGAGCATCGACACCGGCTCGTCGGCGATCAGCACCTGCGGATCGCTCGCGAGCGCCCGGGCGATGACCACGCGCTGACGCTGACCGCCTGAGAGCTGATGCGGCAGCTTGGCCGCGAACTGCTCGACAGGTGTCAGGCCCACGGTCTCGAGGAGCTCGAGCACGCGGGCTCTCGCCTCATCACCGCGCAACGGCGTGTAGTTGCGGATCGGTCGGCTCAGCGCGTACTCCACCGTGTGCAGCGGGTTGAGCGCGGCATACGGATCCTGGAACACCATCTGCACGTCCTTGCGCAGGTCGCGCAGGCCCGCACGGCGCAGGGCCGCGACGTCGACATCGCCGAAGCGCACCGTGCCCTCGGTCGGCTTCTCGACACCGGTGATCAGCTTCGCGATCGTCGACTTGCCCGAACCGGAGGCGCCGACGAGTGCCAGGGCCTCGCCGGGTTCGAGTCGGAACGACACATCGTCGACCGCGGTGACGGGCTGCTCGCCCCGACGCGGAGCCGGATACCGCTTCGACACGCCCTCGACCACGATCGCGGCGTCCGCCCGGCGCGTGTCGCGCTGCGACACGGTGGGCAGGGTCTCGGTCAGGTCGGTGCGTGAGCGCCCCTCGCGACGGCGCGTGCCGAGGTCGACGAACCCGGGGATCGAGATCGACTCGGCCCGAGGATCGGCGTAGTGGCTCAGCAGCATCCGCGTGTACTCGTCCTGAGGACGCTGCAGGATGTCGAGGCTCGGCGCGTCTTCGACGATCCGACCCTCATGCATGACCATCACCCGATCGGTCGCCTCGAGCACGATGCCCAGGTCGTGGCTGATGAGGATCGCGGTGAAGTGCTCGGTGCGCTGGAGATCCTTGATGGTGTCCATGACGGCGTGCTGCACGAGCACGTCGAGCGCCGTGGTCGGCTCATCGAACACCATCAGCTGCGGCTCGAGCGACAGTGCCAGCGCGATCGAGGTGCGCTGCCGCATGCCGCCCGAGAGCTCGCTCGGGTATCTGGCCAGCACTGCGGGGTCGAGACCGACCTTGCCGATCAGCTCGCGCGCCCTCGCATCCCGATCGTCGCGGGCCACGTGTCCGTGCGCGGCGAAGATGTCGCGGAAGTGGTTGCCGATCGTGCGCACCGGGTTCAGCGCGTTCATGCCCGACTGCAGCACCATCGCGAACCCGCCCTGGCGCTGACGGCGCAGCTCCTCGGCGTCGAGCTCGCGGATGTCGCGCCCGTCGAACAGGATGCGCCCGCCGCTGATGCGAGCCGGCGGCTTCTGGAGCCGTGTCAGCGCGAAGCCGAGCGTCGACTTGCCCGAGCCGGACTCGCCGACGAGACCGACGAACTCGCCGCGACGCAGCGTGAACGAGACGTCCTCGACGGCGGTGACCGGCGTGGTGCCGGGCGAGGCGTACTCGACCGACAGGCCCTGGACATCGAGCAGCACGTCATCCGTGGGGATGTTCGCTTCCATGGCGCTCATCGGCCCTTCCCCTCTCGCAGGCGCGGATTGGAGATCCCGTCCACGCCGAAGTTGATCAGTGTCAGGCTCAGGGCGAGCAGGGCGATGCAGAGACCAGGGGCGAACAGCAGCAGCCACTGCCCGGTGAGCAGCGAGTTGGAGTTCTGCGCCCAGTAGAGCATGGTGCCCCAGCTGACGATGCTCGAGTCGCCGAGCCCGAGGAACTCGAGGCCCGCCTCTGCGAGGATCGCCGCGGTCGCCGCTCCGAAGAGCGTGCCCGCGATGATCGAGGTCATGTTCGGCAGGATCTCGCGGAACACGATGCGCGCCCTGCTGTCACCCGAGAACTGCGCCGAGGTGACGAAGTCGTTGCCTCGCAGCGACTGCGTCTGGCTGCGCAGCACGCGCGCACCCCAGGCCCAGCCGGTGACGACGATCACCGCGATGATCATCAGGATGCCGCCGTTCTGCAGGTACGCGGCGATCACGATCATCAGCGGCAGACCGGGGATCACCAGGAAGAGGTTGACGATGAAGCCGACCACCTCGCCCAGGAATCCGCGCATGTAGCCCCAGCTGAGCCCGATCAGCACGGCGACGATCGTCGAGAGGATGCCGGCGGCCATGCCGACCAGGAGGCTGATCTGCGAGCCGTAGATCAGCTGACTCAGGACGTCTTCGCCGGCGGCGGTGGTGCCGAGCCAGTGCGCGGCCGACGCGTCGGCGTTGCGCTCGAAGGTGTTCTCCTTCGGTCCGTACGGGGCGAGCAGCGGAGCGAACACCGCCACCAGCACGAACAGACCGAGGATGATGAGGCCCAGACGTGCCTTGCCGTTGGACCAGAGGGTGCCCACCATCCGGGCGAACGAGCGCCACGGGCTGGGAGCCGCGATCCGGTCGGAGGGAACCTTGACATTCATGGTGGAGGTCATCGGCGGGTCCTTGGATCCAGCACGCCGTACAGGATGTCGACGAGGAAGTTGGCGACGAGCACGCTGACGGTGATCATCAGGAAGAGCGCCTGCATGAGCGGGTAGTCCTGCCCGATCACGGCGTTGAAGAGCAGGTATCCGATGCCGGGATAGCCGAACACCTGCTCCACGAGGATCGATCCGCCGACCACGCCGCCGAGCGTGAGCCCGAAGCCGGTGAGGTTCGGCAGGATCGCGTTTCGTGCGGCATAGCGGAGGGCGATGGTGCGACCGTGCAGGCCGTTCGCCTCGGCGAACGTCACGTAGTCGTCACCCAGCGTGTTGATCATCGCGTTGCGCATGCCGATGATCCATCCGCCGAGAGAGGTCAACAGGATCGTGACCGCCGGGAGGACCGCATGCTGCACGAGATCGATGAAGAAGTCCCAGGTGAAGCCCGGCGTGGTCGTCGCCGAATACGCGCCGGTGGTCGGGAACCAGTGCAGCACGTACCCGAAGAAGAACAGCAGCAGCAGCGCTGTCCAGAAGTAGGGGAAGGTGCTGAGGAAGGAGCCGGTCAGCGTCGGCAGCGAGTCCAGCCACGTGCCGCGGCGCCAGGCGGCGGCGGTGCCGATCAGGGTGCCGATCACGAACGCGAGGATCGTGACGATGCCGACGAGGCCGATCGTGTACGGCAGCGCGGTCGAGACCATGCTCGACACGGTCTGAGGGTAGAACGTGTACGAGACACCGAAGTCGAGTCGTGCGACCTGACCGAGGTAGGCGACGTACTGATCCCAGATCGAGCCGGTCGGCACACCGAGCTGCGCCTCGATCGCGGCGCGCGTCGCATCGGACACCGGGCCGTTCTGCGAGAGCTTGGCGATGGCGGCGTCGGCAGGCGAGCCGGGCATCAGCCGCGGAAGGAAGAAGTTCAGGGTGATGGCCGCCCACAGCGTGAGGACGAACAGCCCGATCTTCTGGAAGACGTACTTCATCGGTCGTCCTCCTTCACGCGCTCGAGCCGGGTGAAGATGCCCAGCGGTGCCGAGTCGTAGTTCTGCGGGATCATGTACGGGTCATCCTCTGAGGGCCAGCCGGTGAACTTGGAGTCGTTGAACAGGCCCCAGATGCCGCCGTAGTAGAGGCCGATGACCGGCATCTCCTCGTAGACGATGGCCTGCAGCTCCTGCACGATCTCGGTCTGGCGGGCGGGGTCGACCGTCTCGCGATACTCGGCGAGCAGCGCGTCGGCCTCATCCGACCGATACCGCTCGAAGTTGTTCGCGGTCGTCTCGCCGGACGGCACGTAGAACTCGCTCGAGAGCAGGTTGTTGTATGCCTGGTAGACGTCGCCGTTGCCCATGCCGCCGATGGCCATCTCGAAGTCGCCGTTGCTGATGGCGCTCTGGTATCCGGCCGGCTGCGGGAGCTTGAGCGTCACCTTGACGCCGACGTCGGCGAGTTGGCTCTGCACGGTCTGCGCCGCGCGGGTCCAGTCGGAGAATCCGTTGGCCGTCGTGAGCGCGAACTCGAGCTGCTCGCCGTCTGCACTCACCAGCCGGTCGCCGTCGAGGGTGTACCCCGCCTCGGCGAAGGCCGCGAGTGCGGCATCCCTGTCCTGCGTGATCATGCCCTGATCGGGGATGCCGGGGTCGAGGAACTCCTCCTGGTTCGGGAGCACGAGGCCGGTCTGCCCTGCGGGCTCCATGTAGCCCTCGGAGGCGGTCTCGGCGATCTCCTCGCGGTCGAGCGAGAGGGCGATGCCGCGGCGCACGTTCACGTCGTCGAACGGCGCGACCTCGAGGTTGGGCATCAGCGCGATCACGCCTCCCGGCGGGAACCACCAGTCGTTGTTCTCACTGGCCGCACCCCACGTGCCCTCGACGTCGGAGATGAACGAGTACGCCCAGTCGTAGCCGCGGGTCACGGTGTCGAGCTGCGAGTTCGTCGACGGCAGGATGATGTGCTCGATCTCGATCTTGTCGGCCTGCCAGTAGTCGGGGTTCTTGTCCATCGAGTACTGCTGGTCGTTGTAGTTGCCCAGCACGAACGGGCCGGTGCCGACCGGGTTCTCATTGCGGTACGTGCCCGGGTCCTTCACGTCCGACCAGAGGTGCTCCGGCACGATCATGGTCTGGCCGAGGATCGGCAGCGAGGGCGCGTCATCGGTCTGCAGGTGCATGATGACGTCGTCGCCGTCGACCTCGACGGTCTCGAGGTGCTGCCAGGCGCCCTTGATGTCGAGGGAGGGGTTGTCCTTCAGCAGCTGGAACGTGAACGCCACGTCGTCGGGTGTCAGCTTCTCGCCGTCGCTCCACTCGACGTCATCGCGGATCGTCATCACGACCGTCCGGGCATCGGGCTGCGACCATTCGCTCGCGAGCCACGGGTTCTCGGTTCCGTCGAGCGGGTTCACCAGGATCAGGGGCTCATAGATCCACCGCGACGCGGTGCGCGTGTTGGTGAGATACGGGTTGAAGTTCCGCGTGAAGAACGGGTTCCCCTTGTCCGCGTTGATGAGCATCGTGTCGTCGCCGATCGATGGATCGGGCTGCGAACTGATCTGGATGCTGCAACCGCTGAGCACGACGGCCGCTGCCGCCAGTCCCACGATCGCGGCTCTCCGCCAGCGCCGGAGCATGTGCGTCTTCGCCACACTGCCACCTCATGTCGTCTGTGTCATGAAGGGGGTCCCACGGGTCGGGGCACCCCGCGGCCGAAGCCGCATCAGCAATTGTAAGCGCATACATTTGACCGCTGCAACCCCCTCGCATGACTCCGAGAGCCCCCACTCCCCTGCGACGACCGGCGTGGGAGCGGTATCAAATCCCGTCTCAGTCGGGGCGCTGGGAGCTCTCGCGGACGAGGATCTGCACGGGCAGGCGCACCGTCATCGGCTCGCCGTCCGGGTTCTCGAGACGTCGCGAGAGCAGCTGCACGGCGGCCCGCCCGAGATCGATCATCGGCTGGCGGACGGTGGTGAGGGCGGGACGCGACAGCGCCGCCGCCTCGATGCCGTCGAAGCCCGTGACCCGGACATCGTGGGGCACGCGGATGCCGGCCGATCGGAACGCGTCGATCGCCCCGAGGGCCATCTGGTCGTTCGCGGCGATGAGTGCGGCGGGGACGCCGTCGGCGATCAGCTGTTCGGCCGCCCGCCGCCCGGATGCGCGGGTGAAGTCGCCGCGCAGCACCGTCACGGCATCCGTCGCGATGCCCGCCTCGGCGACCGCCGCGGCGAAACCCTCCCAGCGCTGGGCGCCGTCGGGCGAGTCCTCGGGGCCGGCGAGAAAAGCGAGCGTCCCCTGATCGGCTTGGGCGAGCACCAGTCTGGTCAGCTCCGACATCGCCTCGGCGTTGCTGACGGTCACGTGGTCGTAGCTGTCGCCGCGCGCCGGCCCCGAGAGCACCACCACGGGGATCCGCTGAGCGAGCCGGGCGAGCACGTCGTCGGGCACGCTCTGCGCCAGCACCATCAGCCCGTCGACGCGTCCGGCGATGTCCCGCACGGTCTCGCGCGTCGGATCGTCACGGCCGACGCCGATCATGAGCACGAAACCCTGCTTCCAGGCTTCGAGCTCCGCTCCGCGCAGCACCTCGTCGAGGAACAGCATGGTCGGATGCGGTGCGCCCGCGTCGGCGGACGCCTGCTCGACCGTGAACGGCGGGGCCTCGCCCTGGTCATCGGCCAGCACGTCGAGGACGGGCGCGTCCTCCGAGGCATCGAAACCGGGGAAGTACAGCCCGAGCACGCCGGTGCGGCGCTCGGCCAGACCGCGCGCGCTGCCGCTGGGCACGTAGCCGAGCGCCGAGACGGAGTCGAGCACGCGCTCGCGCGTGGCGGGGCGCACGGCATCCGGCTGCCGCAGCACGCGGGAGACCGTCGCGATCGACACTCCGGCGCGGTCTGCGACGTCGTAGACGGTCGCCCTCTTGCTCACGCTCGGTCCTCCTCCGCTTGCGTGTGCACCAGGCTACCCGGCGAGCGAGTCACCGCCTGCGTGCTTCGAGTGAGCCGTGAGGGCGGGCGCTGATCTCGCCGGGTTCGCGGCCCCGGGTGTCACTCGACACGACCTCGAAGCCCGCGTCGGCGAGAAGCCCGGCGAGCGCGTCGGCAGACCAGAAGTACGCCGGAGCGACGGCATGCGCGAACGGCTCGCGCGGCTCGCCGTCGAAGAAGCCGATCAGGATGCTGCCTCCGGGAGCCAGCACGCGGGCGAACTCTTCGAGGATCCCGGGGATGTCAGCCGGCGAGGTGTGGATCAGTGAGTACCAGGCGAGGATGCCTCCGACCGACCCCGCCGCGAACGGCAGGTCGCGGAACGAGCCGACGTCGAAGGAGATGCCCGGATGCCGTTTCCTCGCCGTCGCGATGAACTCCTCCGACAGGTCGATCCCCTGCGCCACGCGTTCGCCGAGACTCAGGAGCTGGGTCCAGTGCCCGGGCCCGCAGCCGGCATCCAGCAGCAGGCCGGAGGCCGTGTCACGCCAGGCCTCGATGACCGCAGCATCCCGGGCATCCATCTGCTCGATCGCACCGGCGAGCTCCACGTACTCCGCGGCCCGCTCGTCGTAGGCAGCGGCGACGCCCGCGTCCAAGGTGCCTTCCATCAGCTGCGCGCGGCGAGGGCTGCCTGATACAGGTCGCGCGACGACAGGCCCGTCGCCGCGGCGACCTCGGCGCAGGCCTCCTTGAGACGCACGCCGGATGCCACGAGTCGCTGCACCTGCGCGAGAGCGTCTTCCGCCGACGCCTCACGAGGCGCTGCACCCTCGACCACCACGACGATCTCACCCTTGACGCCCGCCGTCGCCCACTCGACGAGCTCGGCGGAGGTGCCGCGGCGCACCTCTTCGTAGAACTTGGTCAGCTCGCGGCAGACGGCGATGCGGCGGTCGTCGCCGAAGGCTGCGCCCATGTCGGCGAGCGACGACGCCAGGCGGGCGGGAGATTCGAAGAAGACCATGGTGCGTGGCTCTGCGGCGAGCGCCCGCAGCGTCGAGCGCCGATCCCCGGGCTTGCGCGGCAGGAACCCCTCGAACGTGAAGCGGTCGGTCGGCAGTCCCGAGATGGAGAGCGCCATCAGCACGGCGCTCGGCCCGGGGATCGCCGTCACCGTCACTCCCTGAGCGACGGCCTCGGCGACGAGCCCGTACCCGGGGTCGCTGATGGCCGGCATCCCCGCGTCGCTCACGACGACGACATCCGTCTCGACCGCGAGTGCGGCGAGCTCCGCCGCTCTCTGCTTCTCGTTGTGATCGTGCAGTGCGATCAGCCGGGGGCGGTTCGAGATCTGCAGAGCCTGCATGAGCCGCTGCGTGGTGCGCGTGTCCTCCGCGACGACCACCTCGGCGTTCTCCAGCACCTCGACGAGGCGACGCGAGACATCCCCGAGGTTTCCGATCGGTGTTGCGGCGAGGATGATCACCCGCCCAGCTTAGGCGGCGCCCATCGGCGGAGTGTCTAGGCTGGTGCGGTGACCGCGCCCCTGCCTCTGCTGCCTCCGCCCGAGCAGCGACTGACGCGCTACGAGCGACTGCGCGACCGCGTGCTGCAGGACCCCGACTGGGGGCGCATGGTGCGCTGGTTCGCGCCGCTCGTGGTGACGGCCCTGGCCGCCGTGCTGCGCCTGGTCAACCTCGGCCATCCGCACCAGCTCGCCTTCGACGAGACCTACTACGTCAAGGACGCCTGGTCGCTGTGGACTCTCGGATACGAAGGCACCTGGGGCAAGGATGCGAACGAGGCGTTCATCACACTGCAGCAGCTGCCGCTGTCGGATGCCGGGTCGTTCGTCGTGCATCCGCCCCTGGGCAAATGGCTGATCGCCCTGGGGATGGCCATCGGAGGACCCGACAACACGGTGGGCTGGCGCATCGCGACGGCACTGCTGGGCGCCGCCACCGTGCTGCTCGTCTATCTGGTCGCCCGCCGCCTGACCGGCTCGATCGTGGTGGCGACGGTCGCCGGCACCCTGCTGGCGATCGACGGCCTCAGCATCGTGATGAGTCGCACGGCCCTGCTCGACGGCCCTCTGACGTTCTTCCTCATGCTCGGCGCGCTCTTCATCCTGATCGACCGCGACCGGGTGATCCCCGTGCTGGAACGCGCAGACCCCGATACCGACTCCGACTCCCCCGCGCCGATGTGGGGTCCTGTGCTCTGGCGGCGTCCGTGGCTGATCGCCGCAGGTGTCGCGCTCGGCGCCGCCTGCGCCGTGAAGTGGTCGGGGCTCTATGCGCTCGCGGCCTTCGGCCTGTACGTCGTGGTGACGGATGCCCTGGCACGACGCCGCGCGGGCGTCGTGCTCTGGCCCACCGCGGCGGCCTTCCGTCAGGGACCGGTCTCCTTCGTGCTGCTCGTGCTGCCGGCGCTCGCCACCTACCTCGCCAGCTGGACCGGGTGGCTCGTCACCGCCGGCGGCTATGCCCGGCAGAGCGATCCGAATCCGCTGATCGCGCTGTGGAACTACCACGAGGCGATCCTGAACTTCCACGTCGGTCTCAGCAAGGGCCACCCGTACGCGAGCCCCGCGTGGGAGTGGCCTCTGCTGCTGCGCCCCACAGCCGTCTGGGTGGGCAGCGACCCCGGGCCCTGCGGCGTCGATCACTGCATCGCGGTGATCTCGACGATCCCCAACCCGCTGATCTGGTACGCCGGTGTCGCCGCGGCTCTCTACCTGCTCTACCGCCTCGTGCGCGGGTGGGCCGAACGTCGCCCCGTCGGTCCAGCCCTCACGTTCCCCCTGGTCGGGCTCGCGGCGACGTACGTGCCCTGGCTGCTGTTCCCTGAGCGGACGATCTTCCAGTTCTACACGGTCGCGATGGCGCCGTTCCTCGTGATCGCACTCGCGGTCGTTCTCCGTCAGATCGCGGGACGCCGGGAGGATCCGCTGCACCGCCGGCAGTCGGGCGAGCGCACCGTGATCGTCTTCCTCGCCGTCGTGGTGCTGGTCTCCGCGTTCTTCTATCCGGTGTGGACCGGCATGAGCGTGCCCTACCAGTTCTGGCTCCTGCACAACTGGCTGCCCGGCTGGATCTGACCCGACCAGCGGCAGCACGTGCGCGCGGTCAGCCCTCGACCACTCCGTCGCGCTCGCCGGCCACCCCCGGGCGAGAGACACCGCGTGTCAGGCGGGCGACGACCAGCAGCATCGCAGTGAGGCCGATCGTGAGCAGCAGCTGCACACGCGCAGCCTCGTCGATCATGGTGAGCGCGATCACTCCGGCGAGCAGCGCCAGGCACAGCCACGACAGCCAGGGGAAGCCCCACATGCGCATCGGCATCGCCGCACCCTCACGATCGGCACGGCGGCGGAGGATGATCTGCGAGACCGCCGTCGCCGTCCAGATGATGAGCAGCGTCGATCCGACCACGTTGAGCAGCGCCGGCAGCACCACATCGGGGAACGCCCAGTTCAGCCCGACCGTGATGAAGCCGAACGCGACGGAGGCGAGCACGGCCACGACCGGCACGCCCGTCGACGTCGTTCGCGTCGCCGCGAGCGGTGCGAGCCCGCGCTCACCGAGCGAGTAGGCCATTCGCGACGCGCCGTAGATGTTCGCGTTCATCGCCGACAGCAGCGCGATCACGACGATGAGGTCCATCACGAGGCCGACGCCCGGCAGCCGCAGCGTGTCGAGCACTGCGGAGAAGGGACCGTCCTTGACGGCGGGATCGTTCCACGGGAGCACCGACACGATCACGAAGATCGAGCCGACGTAGAAGATCAGGATGCGCACGAGGACCTCGCGCACGATCCGGCGGATGTTGCGCGCGGGGTCGTCGGACTCCGCCGCCGCGATCGCGACGACCTCGGTGCCGCCGAACGCGAAGACCACGATGAGGAGCGCCGCCGCGATGCCCGTGAGGCCGTTCGGAGCGAAGCCGCCGTTGTCGACGAGATTGCCGATGCCGGTCGCGGGCACGCCGGGGATGAACCCCAGGATCGCGCACACGCCGACCACGAGGAACACGATGATCGCCGCGACCTTGATCGCCGCGAACCAGAACTCGAACGTGCCGTAGTTGCGCACCCCGAAGAGGTTGACCGCGGTCAGGGCGACGACGAAGACGAGCACCCACACCCAGGCCGGGATGCCGGGGATCCAGGCCGCGATGATCCCGGCGGCGCCGGTGGCCTCGGCGGCGATCACGACGACGAGCTGGATCCAGTAGAGCCACCCGACCGCGCTGCCGGCGCTGCGGCCCATCGCCTTCTGCGCGTATGAGCTGAAGGCTCCTGAGCTCGGGCGGGCGGCGACCATCTCGGCGAGCATCGCCATGATCAGCACGACGATGCCGCCGGCGACGAGGTACGAGATGAGTACGGCAGGACCGGCGATGCTGATCGCCTGTCCCGACCCGACGAACAGCCCGGCGCCGATCGCCCCGCCGAGCCCCATCATCGAGATCTGCCGACGGGTCAGCCCGGGGTGCAGACCCTTGGTCGTGGTCGTCGTGGTGGGAACCTCGGTCATGCGCGTGCCTCCTGCGTGCGATGAGCAGACTGCTCAGCCTACGCGGCTCCGCCCGCCGTCCAGGATCGCAGCCTGAGCTCACCGCGCGAGCGGGAGGTCTGCGGGGTCGCGCACCGGGAGCCGGCACACGAACGAGCGGCAGTCGAACGCCTGCTCCATCGCGTCGCCCTTGCCGTCGAACAGCTCGAAGCCGGCATCCGCGAATGCCTGGGCCTGCACCGGGGTGACGATCGCGACGACGTCCGCGTCGGCCCTGCGGGCTGCCGAGGCGAGTGCACCCTCGGGCGTCTCGGTGACGACGACGAGCTGCCTCGGCGCATCGACGAGCCCCGCTGCCACACGCAGCAGGCTGCCGTGCGCGAACGGCTGTGCGATGGCGGGCGCGGCATGCTCGCGCACGCGTTCCGCGGCTGCCTCGCGATACCGATCCCCCGCGCCGAGACGCCAGGCGGTGAGGGATGCCGCAGCCACGGCCGCCGAATCCGACGGCAGATCGCCGTCGGTCTGATCGGGCGCTGTGGCGATCCCGTGCTCGGCGAGCAGCGGGTCGCCCACGAGGCCCTCGATCGCCGCGTCGAGCAGTGTGCGTGCCTCCACCGCCCACGCCGCCTCACCTGTGGCCGCGGCGAGCGCGAACAGCCCGTCGGCCAGGAGAGCGACATCGGCCGCGGTGGCGACGGCACCCGAGGCGACCCCGTCGAGCGAGGCCCGCACGAGAGCCCCGGTCGCATCCCTGTTGACTCGCAGCACGTACTCGGCAGCCTCGGCCGCGGCCCGCACCCAGGACCCTTCCGCCAGAGAAGCTCCCGCGCGGGCGAGACCGGTGATGGCCAGACCGTTCCATCCCGTGATGACCTTGCCGTCGACGGCAGGGAGCTCGAGACCGGTCCTCTCGGAGGGCGGTCGCAGGTAGTAGCCGCCCTCGCTGCGTTCGCCGTCGATCCACGACTCCGAGTCCTGAGCCGCGCCGAACCCGCCGCCCGCCCTGCGCAGCGTGCCCAGGAGGAAGTCGGCGATGCCGCGTGCGGTCGCGTCGTCACCCGCGTCGAGCGCCACGTCGAGCAGCTGCGCGTTGTCGGTCAGCATCCGCTCGTAGTGCGGCACGCTCCAGTCGCGTCGGGTCGCGTAGCGGAAGAACCCCCCATCGGCATCGCGCAGATCGGAGGCGGCCATCGCGGCGAGCGCCCGGTCGGCCGACTCGGCGGCATCCGGGGCCTCTCTGCGCACGAGCGGTGTCTGCAGCATCCTCAGGGTCGTCGCGACCGGGAACTTCGGCGCATCGCCGTAACCGCCGAACCGGCGATCCTCCCGAGCCGCGATCGTCCGCGCCGCGCCGGCGAGAGCATCGGCGTCCGGAAGATCGGAGGGGGTCGAGGCGCCTGCGCGGGCGAGGGCGTCCGTGACGGCATCCGCAGACTCCTCGGCCTGGGCACGGCGCTGGGTCCACGCCTCCTGCACCGCGGCGAGCACGTCACGGAACGCGGGCATCGGCTGTCGCGCCTCGGGCGGCCAGTAGGTTCCGGCGTAGAACGTGCGGCCCCGCGGCGTCGTGAAGACGGTGAGGGGCCAACCGAGATTCTGCGTGAACGCCGAGGCAGCCGCCATGTAGGCGCCGTCGACGTCGGGATGCTCCTCGCGGTCGACCTTCACCGCGACGAAATCGCGATTGATCAGCGCAGCCGTGTCCGGGTCGGCGAACGACTCCCTGGCCATCACATGACACCAGTGGCAGGTCGAATACCCGATCGAGATCAGCAGCGGCACATCGCGGCGCTGCGCCTCGGCGAAGGCCTCCGGGCCCCAGGGATACCAGTCGACAGGATTGTCGGCGTGGGCGCGGAGGTACGGGCTGAGCGTGTCGGCGAGCCGGTTCGTCATACGTCCACGCTACGCCGATCGGCGCCTGACGAGACGGTCAGGAGACGAGCAGCTCCGCCGGCCGGGATGCCGCATAGCCGACGAGCGGCAGCGCACGCTCGGCAGCGAGGGCGATGCGCGCGTGGAGCACGTCGGAGGCGATCACGTAGCCGTCGAAGTCGGTGTCGCTGGCGTAGACACCCAGGGGCAGCGTCAGCGCCTGGAAGAACGCGAACAGCGGCCGCAGCTGGTGCTCGATGATGAGCGCGTGGCGTTCGCCGCCGCCGGTCGCCGCGAGCAGCACGGGCTTGCCGACGAGCTCGTACTGACCCACGAAGTCGAACAAGTGCTTGAAGAGGCCGGTGAAGGATGCGCGGTAGACGGGGCTGCCCACGATCAGCAGGTCTGCCGCCTCGATCGCCACCAGCTTCTCCTCGACGCGCGCCGGAAGCTGGTCGCGACGCAGCGCTCCTGCGAGCGACGGGCCGATGTCGGTGAGCTCGATGACCTCGATCTCGACCTCGGCGCGCTCGGCGATCGCCCCGGCGATCGCACGGATGAGCGCCGTGGTCTTGCTGGGCTCGTGCAGAGATCCGGAGACGGCGACGACGCGGTAGGGAGCTGTCATGCGGACGACGCTACTCACGACGACGCCCCGTGTCGCGGGAAGCGACACGGGGCGTCATCTGTCGACACGGAGCGTGTCAGTTCACGTCGTCGGGGTGCGATCCGACCCGACCAGAGCCGTCGAGCGGGTCGAGGGCGTCGATCGCCGCGACCTCGGCGTCGGTGAGCTCGAACCCGAACACGTCGAGGTTCTCGCGCAGGCGCTCGGCGCGCACCGACTTCGGGAAGACGATGAATCCGCGCTGCAGGTGCCAGCGCAGCACCGCCTGCGCGGGGGTGACGCCGTGCGCCGCCGCCGCCTCGGCCACCGCCGGCGTGCCGAACAGGTCGTACTTGCCCTGGCCGAGCGGGCCCCACGACTCGATGCGGATGCCGTGCTCGGTCGCCCAGTCGACGACGTCGCGCTGCTGGTAGGCCGGGTGCAGCTCGATCTGGTTGACCGCCGGCGTCACGCCGGTCTCGGCCACCACGCGCTCGAGGTGCGGAACGAGGAAGTTCGAGACGCCGATGCTGCGTGTCAGTCCTGCCTCGCGCAGCTCGATGAGCCGAGCGAAGGCGTGCACGTAGTCGTCCTTCGCCGGAGTGGGCCAGTGCACGAGGTAGAGGTCGACGACATCCAGCCCGAGCTTCTCGAGGCTCTCGCCGATCGCCGCACGCGGCTCGTCGTCGTGGTGGCGGTCGTTCCAGAGCTTGGTCGTGATGAACAGCTCGTCGCGCGGGATGCCGGAAGAGGCGATCGCCGCCCCGACGCCCTCTTCGTTGCCGTAGATGGCGGCCGTGTCGATGTGGCGGTAGCCGATCTCGAGCGCCTCGCTCACGGCGCGCTCGGTCTCGTCGGCCGGAACCTTGAACACCCCGTAGCCGAGCTGCGGGATGGAATGGCCGTCGTTCAGTTCGAGTGCAGGAATCGTCATGAATCCACCCTACGACCTGTGATGACAGGTCGACCAGGAGGAACCTCCGCCATCCTCGAGGCGACCCAGCCGACCAGCCTCTCGAGCGGGCCCCTCCCGAACAGGATCGACCACAGCGTGGTCGCGAGAAGCAGCGCGACGGCCGTCGCCAACCAGAAAGCGTTGCTCGAGAAGAAGCCGCCGGGTCCTGCCACGAGCGCGACCGAGACGACGTGCACGCTGTAGGCCGACAGGGGCATCGACCCCAACGCCCCGAGCGGAAGGAGCACCGCACGCAACGGCCCGCTGAGCAGCACGCACAGCGCGATGACCGACAGTGCGAACCCGCCCGAGCCGAGGATCTCGGCCGTTCCGCCGGAGTGCGGTTCGACGGCGAAGATCGCCCGGACGACGGCCCCTGCCGGATCCGCTGCGGCCAGCGCGTCGGAGTAGGTGCTCCACCCCGCGGCGGGCTCGCCGCCGAAGATCGCCGAGCCGGAGCCGAGGCGGGTGACTCCTCCGACGAGGCCCAGTCCGTAGCCGATGACCATGAGTCCGACGCCCGCGCCCAGCGTGATCGCCGCGGTCTCGAGCTTCTCGACACGCAGGCGCCCGAGCGCCATACCGGCGAAGACGAACGCGAGCCACGCGGTGATCGGATACGAGCCGTAGAGGACGAGGCTGACGCCCGCGCCGGTGGGGTTCAGGGTGAGTGCGGCGAGCAACGCGAGCAGCGCCGGTGCCGCGAGTGCCAGGATGCCGGCGGCGATCAGCAGCTTCCACGGCTGCCACCGGAGGAACGGGATGACGGCGACGTAGAGCAGTCCGTAGAGCGTGAGGATCACCGCGATCGGCGTGTTCAGCATCTCCAGCGCCAGACCGATCAGGAAGATGACCGCTCCGCGACCGATCAGCTGCAGGCGGAGGCTCGGCATCCGCTCGGGATCGGGCAGCACGCTGCGGCCGGTCATCAGGGCGATCGAGACGCCGGCGAGCACGGCGAACAGGATCGACGATCGCCCGTGCACCAGGTCGGTCCAGGTCGACAGGTCGAAGGGATCGAACGCCTCGGTCTCGCCGATGTGCGCTCCGGCCATGCCGAGGATCGCCAGCCCTCGGGCGACGTCGAGTCCGAGGATGCGCGGAGCCCGCCCGAACTCGTGGAACCACCGCGATGCGGGAGGAGGCTTCGACACAGTGCTCACGGATGAATCGTACGATGGGAGTTCTATGCCTTCCCCCGTGATCTTCTATCCTCCCGAGCTGCCGGTCAGCGCTGCGCGGGAGGAGATCGCCGACGCCATCCGCGACAACCAGGTCGTCATCGTGGCGGGAGCGACGGGCTCGGGGAAGACGACGCAGCTGCCGAAGATCTGCCTCGATCTCGGGCGCGAGCGCATCGCGCACACGCAGCCCCGACGACTCGCCGCCCGCACGATCGCCGAGCGCGTCGCCGAGGAGCTGCAGGTCGAGCTCGGCGGCCTCGTCGGATACAAGGTGCGCTTCACCGACAAGGTGTCCGACGACACGCGCATCGCGCTGATGACCGACGGCATCCTGCTCAATGAGATCCACCGCGACCGGCTGCTGCGCCGCTACGACACGATCATCATCGACGAGGCGCACGAGCGCTCGCTCAACGTCGACTTCCTGCTGGGATACCTCGTGCGGATCCTTCCCGAACGACCGGATCTCAAGGTGATCATCACGTCGGCGACGATCGATCCCGAGAGCTTCGCCCGACACTTCGCGACGCCCGAGGGTGTGCCCGCGCCGGTGATCGAGGTGTCCGGCCGCACCTTCCCCGTCGAGATCCGCTACCGCGAGCAGACGGAGGAGACCGAGGAGTCCGACGAGGTGACCGCCATCGTCGCGGCCCTCCGTGAACTCGACCGCGAGGAGCCGGGCGACGTGCTGGTGTTCCTGCCGGGCGAAGCCGAGATCAGGGATGCCGCCGATGCCGTGCGCGGCGCGTACGCGAAGGACCGCTCCCCCACCGAGGTGCTGCCGCTGTACGGCCGGCTGTCGGCGGCGGAGCAGCACCGGGTGTTCGAGAAGAGCCGCGTCGCCGGTGTGCGGCGCCGGGTCGTGCTCGCCACGAACGTCGCCGAGACCAGCCTCACCGTTCCCGGCATCCGCTACGTGATCGACACCGGCACCGCGCGCATCTCGCGATACAGCAACCGCTCGAAGGTGCAGCGGCTGCCGATCGAGGCGATCTCGCAGGCCTCCGCGAACCAGCGTTCGGGCCGCGCCGGGCGCACGAGCGACGGCATCGCGATCCGCCTGTACAGCGAGGAGGACTTCGACAAGCGCGCGGAGTTCACCGAACCCGAGATCCTGCGCACCTCGCTCGCCTCGGTGATCCTGCAGATGCTGTCGCTCGGCTTCGGCGACATCACCGCCTTCCCGTTCCTCACCCCGCCCGACTCCCGGGGAGTCAAGGCCGCCGTCGACCTGCTCACCGAGCTGGGCGCCGTCATCGGCAGCGGAGACGCACCTCGACTCACCCGCATCGGTCGAGACATCTCCCGAATCCCGATCGACCCCCGCTTCGCCCGCATGCTGATCGAGGCCGGACGCCCCGGCGGCGCCGACGTCACCCGTGACGTGCTCGCGATCGTCGCCGGAATGTCGATCCAGGACGTGCGCGAGCGGCCGTCGCAGGAGGCGCCGCAGAGCGTGCGCGACGAAGCCGACCGCATGCATGCGCGCTTCACCGACCCGACGAGCGACTTCCTGTCGATCCTGAACCTGTGGAACCACCTCCGGGAGCAGCAGCGCGAGCTCGGTTCGAGCGCCTTCCGTCGCCTGTGCCGTTCGGAGCATCTCAACTACGTCCGGGTGCGTGAATGGTTCGACGTGCACCGTCAGCTGCGGTCGCTCGTGCGGGAGAAGGACTCCTCGCGCGGGGGGACCGCGGATCCGGATGCGATCCATCGGGCTCTGCTCGCCGGACTCCTGTCGCAGATCGGCATCCTCGACGAGCGCAACACCGGCAAGGGCCTCGATCCGAAGAAGAAGAGGATGGCGGAATACCGTGGCGCCCGCGGCATCCGCTTCTCGATCTTCCCCGGATCCGCCCTGCGCAAGAAGGCCCCGCAGGCGGTCATGGCCGCCGAGATCGTCGAGACCTCACGCACCTACGCCCGCACGGTCGCCGCGATCGACCCCGCCTGGGCGGAGGCGCTCGCGGGCGATCTCGCGAAGCGCCAGGTCACCGAGCCGCACTGGTCGAAGGATGCCGGCGCGGCGGTCGCGTACGAGAAGGTGACGCTGTTCGGGGTCGAGATCATCCCCCGTCGCCGTGTGCAGTTCGCCCGCATCGACCGAGCGGCGTCGCGTGAGATGTTCGTGCGACACGCCCTCGTCGAGGGCGAATGGGATCCGACGCGCATCGACAAGCGGGTCAGCGCTTTCTGGCGCAGCAACGCCGAACTGCGCAAGCGCCTCGAGAAGCTCGAGGAACGTGAGAGGCGTCGCGACATCCTGGCCGGCGACGAAGCGGTGTTCCGCTTCTACGACGAGCGGATCCCGACCGACGTCTTCGACGTGCGCTCGTTCGAGAAATGGTGGCGCGACGCGCTGGCCGCGACCCCGAAGCTGCTCGTGATGCGCGAGGCCGACCTGCTCGACGACGAGAGCAGGGCCGATCAGAGCGAGTTCCCCACCCGGTGGACGCAGGGCGACCAGGTGCTCGGGCTCGCGTACCGTTTCGAGCCGGGGGCGGCCGACGACGGCGTGAGCGTCGTGATCCCGTTGCCTCTGCTCGCGCAGATCGAGGACAGGGGCTTCGACTGGCAAGTGCCGGGGCTGCGCGCCGAACTCGTCACCGGCCTGCTCCGCGCACTGCCCAAGGCGATCCGACGGCACGTGGTGCCTGCGGCCGATTGGGCCGACAAGTTCGGTGCCGAGCTCGCCGGAGACGGCCCCGAGTCGCACGGCGGCCTTCCTCATCGCACGCTCAAAGAGGCGCTGGCACGCCTCATCCAGCCGCTCGCGAATCAGCTCGTCTCGGCTGCCGACTTCGAAGACGATCGCGTGCCCGCGCACCTGCGGATGAACTTCCGCGCCGTCGACGAGCGCGGGCGCGTCGCGGGATCGAACCGCGACCTCAGTGCGCTGCAGGCCGAGCTCGCCGACCGTGCGCGCAGCAGCGTGGCCCGGTCGATCGCGACCCCGCCCCGCCGCCCCGGCCCCTCGAAGGGACCGCAGCCCGCTGCCGTCGCCACCTCGATCGAGAAGGACGGCCTCACCGCCTGGACGTTCGGCGACCTGCCCGAGGTGCTCGACACCCGCGTGGCCGGCGGAGTGGTGCGCGGGTACCCGGCGATCGTCGACCAGGGGAAGACCGTCTCGGTGCGCGTCGAGTCCACGGCGGATGCCGCCGCCACCGCCACGCGGGCGGGCGTGCTGCGCCTCGTGCTGCTCGGTGTGCCCTCGCCCTCGTCGTACGTGCAGCAGCACCTCACCAGCCAGGAGAAGCTCGCACTCGCCGCGTCGCCCTACCAGTCGGCCGCCGCGCTCATCGAGGACTGCCGGGCCGCGGTCGTCCAGAGCACGATCGATCGGCTGGCGCCGGGCGGCCTCGTGCGCACCGAGGCCGAGTTCGTGCGCGTGCGCGACGCGGTGTCGGCGTCGCTCGTCGACGACCTCTTCGCCTGCGTGTCGCTCGTCGCTCGCATCCTCACGAAGACCCGCGATGTCGAGCGCGGCATCCGTTCGCAGAACTCCCTCGCACTGCTCGGGCCGCTGAACGACATCCGCACGCAGCTCGCGGGACTCCTGCACCCCGGGTTCGTCTCGGCGGCAGGCGTCGAGCGCCTCACGCACTTCCCGCGATACCTCGACGGGATGCTCGAGCGGCTGAAGACGCTCGCGAACGAGCCCGGCAAGGACCGCACCCGCATGAGCGAGTTCGAGCGCATGGCGAAGGCCTTCGAGGATGCCGGGGGCGCGATCCCGCTGCCCGCCGACGCGCCGCCGGCCCTGGTCGAGACCCGCTGGCTGCTCGAGGAGTACCGGGTGAGCGTGTTCGCGCAGCGTCTCGGCACCGCGCAGCCCGTCTCTCCGCAGCGGATCATGAAGGTGCTGTCGTCTCGGGGGTAGCCTGAATCCATGGCTCGCGCGATCGTCTACACAGAGTTCGGTTCTCCTGATGTGCTGCACCTGATCGAGATCCCCGATCCGATCGCGCTCAGCGGCGAGGCCGTGGTGCGCATCGAGGCGGCGGGTGCCAACCCGATCGACGCCAAGCTGCGCAGCGCGAAGCGCCCCTCACCGCCGGTCACCGAGCCGCGTGCCGTCGGGTTCGACGGTGCCGGGGTCATCGAATCGCTCGGCGACGACGTCGACGGATTCGCGGTGGGCGACCGCGTCGCGATCCGCGACACCGTCGGCACCTACTCGAGCATGCTCGCCGTACCGGTCGACAAGCTCGTCGCGCTGCCCGATTCCGTCACCGCAGCGGAGGGTGCCGGCATCGGCATCCCCGCCGGCACCGCCTATCAGGCGCTCCGCTCGCTCGGAGTCACGGACGGCGACGTGCTGCTCGTGCACGGCGGTTCGGGCTCGGTCGGCCAGGCAGCCGTGCAGTTCGCCGTCGCCTGGGGCGCCACCGTCATCGCGACCGCCAGCCCGGCCCGACACGATCAGCTGCGTGACCTCGGTGCGATCCCGGTCGCATACGGAGACGGGCTGCTGGAGCGCGTACGCGAGGCCGCACCGGTCGGGGTGACGGTCGCGCTCGACTGCGCGGGGACCGATGAGGCCATCGAGGTGTCGCTCGAGCTCGTCGCCGACCGCGACCGCATCGCGACGATCGTCCGCGGCCCCGATGCCGCGTCGTTCGGCATCCGGGCGTTCTCGGGCGGTTCACCCGTGCCGCTCACCGAGCAGGAGCTCGCGTGGCGCGCGGAGGCCCTCGGCGCGACCGTCGACCTGCTGGCGGCGGGCGACTTCACGATCGAGCTCGGCCCCGAACTGCCGCTGAGCGAGGCGGCACACGCTCATGAGCTCATGGAGTCCGGAGCCGCCTCGGGCAAGATCGTGCTGATCCCGTAGGCCGCTCAGGACCAGACGCGGGCAGCCGTGGACGCCGTCGCCATGGAGAGGGAGTTCGCGGCGATCAGTCGGCGCGTGGCTTCGGCCAGCAACGCTCTCATGCTCTCGAGCGCGTTCGACCATTCCCGCTGGGCACGGTCATAGGCCCGTTGCGCTTCCCCGTCCCAGGTCGATTTCAGTAGCGTCGCCTCGGAGCCGAGGGCGTCGAGTTCGTGCTCGATGGCTTTCACGGTGAGCGCGAGCTCGGCGACGGTCTGTGCCACGGCGTCGTGACGAACAGCGACCTTCATCGTTCCTCCGAGAGTTCCAGTGCGAGGTCGAGCTCACGCAGGACGTAGGGCGGCGAGACGGCTTCGGTGAGGTAGAACGTGTAGAAGATCTCCGCGGCTTCGTCGGCGGTGAAGATCTCGTTCGAGAACACTCGTACCGCGCGGTCGTCGCTCATAGGGATGAGAGTGGTCGTGCCGTCAGCGGTCTCGGGCCGGCCGATCGTGTACAGATGGCTCTCCCCGTCGGCGCCGAGGAGCCGCGCTTCCACCGTCATCGCATCAGCCGAGCCCGCGGCCTGCATGAAGAATTCATTCGCCTGCTCGTGGTAGCCGTCGATCCTTGTGGGGTCAGCGCCGCGCCAGATCGAGTACGTGTAGTCCTTGCGGGCGTCCAGCCACTCCAGCGTGCGTCGGAGCCGTTCGGGAATCGTGAGATGCTCGTCGGCCAGCCAGCCGGTGCGACCGTCGTTCGCGGCCTGGACGAAGGGTCCATAGAGCGTCATCGTTCCTCCGAGAGTTCGTTGGAGAGATCCAGCTCGCGAAGCACGTAGGGCTGCGAGACGGCATCGGTGAGGTAGTACGTGTAGAAGATCACTGCGGCTTCGTCGGCGGTGAAGATCTCGTTCGAGAACACGCGCACCGCGCGGTCGTCGCTGATGGGGATGAGGGTGGTCGTGCCGTCTGCGGGCTCGGGCCGTCCGACCGAGTACAGGTGCGACTCACCGTCGGGGCCGGGAAGCCGCACCTCGACAGTCATAGCGTCCGCGGAGCCTGCGGCCTGCATGAACGAATCATCTGCCGGCACGCGGAATCCGATGGTGCTCGAAGGATCGGAGCCCGGCCAGATGATGTACGTGTACTTACCGTCGCCGTCAAGATGTCCCAGCATGAGGCGCAGGTGATCGGGGATCGGGCGATAACCGTCCGTCACCCACCCCCGCATCCCGCTGGGAGACTGCTCGCCGTGCGTAAACGGTGCTCTCATGGAATGTCCTTACTGTCCACCCGTGTGAGGAGGATGTCCTCGCCGTCCATCTTTCCGTGCGCTGGTGTACCCGCGTTCACAACGTCATCGAACTGTCGCTGCGTGCTTCCTGGCCTGTTGTATGCCTCGATAGCACTGCCGGACTTCACCTCCACACCCGTATAGGTATTCGGCCCGTCGGTATTCTTCACAAGCCCGTCGTAGAAGCGCCCATTCTGCGGAGAACCCTCGTAGTCGACTTTGATCTTCGAGCGGATCACCTCGACTTCGAAGTCTTGGGCATACTCCGTGAGGCCGATCTTCTCTTTATCAACCCACAGCGGATCCTTCTGGCCATTCGCGAACGTCCCCGCGTCGTCGCGTCCATCGCCGCGGTCGAGGCCGCGGACTCGGTCGCTGACGCCGTAGCTCTCGGTGAGCCATCGGCCGGCGGCGTCGCCCATCATCGTCGCGCCTGCACCGGCCACTCCGACTCCGGCGACGACCAGTGCGGGCGAACCTGCCAGCGCACCGGCTCCGGTGACGGTGATGGCCCCGCCTCCGGCTGCCAGCGCCGCGCCGCCGAGGAAGGTGGCAGCGCCGCCCAGGAGTTCGAGGATGATGTCGGGGTGCTCCCAGAGCGTCTGCGCCGAGATCGCGAGCATGTCCATCGTGGCTCGGAACGGCTGGACGACAACGAGGTTGACGATCACCTCGGTCGTCGCGTGCTGTGTTCGTGTCGCGGCCTCCGCGTCGGTCAGCGGAATCCGCGCCGCATCCGCGGCATCGTCCAACCGGATCGCGCAGTCGCGCGCATAGACCTCGAGAGTCGCCCGGGCGTTGAACAGGACCTCCCGCGCTTCATCGTGTGCAGGACCTGACGGATCGACGAAGGGCACGTCGGCCTCGGGGTGCCGGAGCCCTTGCCCGACGCGCAACTCCCGCACGTGTGCACGGTGGGCGGCCAGCGCCGCAGCAGCCTGTTGCTCTGCCTCGTTCCAGAGAGTGATCGCACGGTCGGCTTCGTCCTGCGCCCACTGCAACGCGTCGGCCCACGTGAACAGTACGCTCGCACCCGCGCGGAGCGCCTCGCCCGCATGCTTCCAGTGCAGCAGCTGCCGCTCGAACCGGTCGAGGTAGGCGTCGTAGGCAGCGCCTCTCCACGTGCCGTCGTCATCCAGCGTGGCGAGGTCATCGCGTACACGGGTCGCTTCAGCGCCACGAGCCTTCCACGCTTCCGCGGTCGCCCTGACCTCGGACGCCGAGCCCGGCACGAGGTCCGCCGCCGACTGGGTCTGCCCCAGCTCCATCAGTCGTCCCAGATCATCGCGTCGACTTCGACCTTCGCCGCATCGGTGCCTTCGTCGAAGATCCGAGCGGTCGTGCTCAACCTGTCTGCGAAGTCTTCGGTGTCGGCCACACGGACGCAGAGCCCGTCGGACCATGCGCTGCTGAAACGCGTCGCGGCTGCGACGACCCACTCGTGTCCGGCGTCAGCAGGCTTCGCGGCATCGGACGAGCCCAACTCGCCGACGATGCGACGCGCCTTCGACGCCATCGCACGCAGCACGTCGGTATCGACTTCGTAGAATGCTCCGCCCGCGACTGCCATGCGTCGACGTTAGCAAGCGATACGTCGTCATATGGAGACAGCAATAAGTATGCCGATACTCTCGCAAAAGGACACCAGCCCACCCCCGACGGTGACACGTCAGAGGTGGGCCGGTGCTGATCTCTCGACCGATCAGGCAGGCGCGACCGGCCTCCCGATCGACAGCATCAGACGGTTCGCCCAATTGAAGAACGCGGCGCCGTGGATCACGTCGGCGATCTCGAGGTCGTCGAGTCCCGCCGCCCGCAGCCGGGCGATCTCGTCGGCGCCGAAGGTGCTGGGCGTGTCGGTCAGGGCGACGGAGGCCGCGACGACCGCGTTCCACCGCTCCCCGAGGTCGGCGTCGACTCCCTGATCCAGCAGGAGATCGACGTCGTCGACCCGCTTGCTGTGGTGCGCCGCGAAGCGCGAGTGCACCGAGGCGCAGAACACGCAGCCGTTGTGACGCGAAGCCGCGGTCGCCGAGAGCTCGCGCTCGGCCCGGGGAAGACCCTCCTTGGCGTTGTAGAAGATGTCCTTGTCGACGAGCGTGCGCGCCTTGAGCACCTCGGGGTCGCGCGCCAGCAGCCGGAAGTAGTCGTTCTTCGCCCGAGAGGCGTCGACGAGACCGTCGTAGTGGCGCTCGGTCAGCTCCTCCTCCGCGAGCGGCGGCAGATGCGGGGTCCACCCCACCTCGGCTCGCGTGAACGCCTCGGGGTGCGGTGCGTCATCGCGCAGAAGCTCGGTCATGCTGCCTCCTCCTCGGAGTCGGATGCCGCGGCGATGCCGGCGGCGGAGAGAACCCTCAGTCCCGTGATGACGCGCTGCTGGAACGCGAGGAACGAGACGAGCTGCGAGAGGGTGACGATGCCGTCGGCCGACCACCCCGCATCCACCAGCCGCTGGATGTCGACGGCCGCGGATTCGCGCGGCCGGAACACGAGCAGGTGCGTGTGCGCGAGCGCGGCGGCGACCCGCCCGCCGAGCGCCTCTGCGACCTCGGACGACGGCGCGTAGCGCTCGCCCTCGGTGTTCTCGCCCTGCAGTCCCGCTTCGGTGTACGAGCCGAAGGGCCCGGTCACCGCGGCGTTCGTGGCCTCGGCGATCACGACGGTGGCGCGCTGCGGGTCCACAGCCAGGGCCCGGTCTGCGTAGAACTCGGCCGTCGCATCCGCGTCGCCGGCGAGGCGCGTCGCGAACGCGGCGATCAGCTCGCGCTCGGCCTGCGACACCTCCTCCGTCGACACCGGCGCGAAGAGCGCGTCGAAGCTCGCCTGCAGCTGCTCCCTGGTGACGGGCCGACGGCGCCGCAGCGCATCGAGCTCGGGCGTCACCCCTACGATCTGATCGACGATGTCGGTGGTCATGCCTTCTCCTTGATGGTGTCGGTGAGGGTGTATCCGAGAGCGGGGGCGACGTGCTCTGCGAAGAGCTCGATCGAGCGCAGCACGTGCTCGTGCGGGGCGTCGACCGAATGCACCTGGAACGCGACCTCGGTCGCCCTGTCGAGCGTGGCGTCTGCGGCGAGGGACTCGGCGACCTCCTCCGGGGTGCCGAGGTGGGTGTCGAGGGCCACGATCAGCTCATCGAGGGTGTCGCCGGGGATCGTCTGGCCCTGTCGGCGGAACCCCTCGGCGGCACGACGCAGCCCGACCTCAGCGAAGCGCAGGGCCTCCGCGCGGTCATCCGCGACGAACACGGTGCGCGAGGCGGTGACACGCGGGGCGACGCCGTCGGGGAGAGCCTCGAGGTACGCGTCGATGATCGGATCCTGCAGCGCCGAGAGCGGGGCGTGCAGCGCGTCCGTCGACCGCGGCTGAGTGCGCGAGAGCAGGAGGCCATGCCCGTGGATGCCGGCGCGATGGCCGCCGGGGGCCGAGAAGGTCGCCTGCCAGATGCGGTCGCCGAGAGTGCCGGCATCCGGATAGAGGGTGTTGTCGGCGCCGATGTCCCGCCCCGCGAGCGCGTCGAGCAGCAGTCGCAGCTTGCGGTCGTAGGTCGGCGCCTTCTCGCGCACGTCCTCACCGAACGGCACGAAGGACGAGGGGGTTCCGCCGCTGCCGAGCCCCAGGTCGATGCGTCCGCCCGAGAGCAGGTCGGCGACCACCGCATCTTCGGCGACACGCACCGCATCTTCGAGCGGCAGCGTGACGACCCCGGTGCCGAGACGGATGCGCGAGGTCTGCGCGGCCACGTTGGCGAGATAGACGAGTGGCGAGGGCAGGCCGCCCTCCGCGGCGCGGAAGTGGTGCTGTGCGACCCAGGCGCGACCGACGCCGTGCCGTTCGGCGTGCCGGATCTGCTCGGTGGCCAGCGCGTAGCGCTCGGCGGGCGACGCGTCGTCGAGCAGCCGGGTGAAGAAGGCGATCGTGGGTGCGGTCATGCGGGCTGCTCCGTTCGTCCGGGGACGGCCGCGAGCAGCTCCCGGGTGTAGTCGTGCTGGGGGTCGTGGAAGAGCTCCTCGGTGACGCCTTCCTCGACGATCCGCCCGCGGCGCATCACCGAGACGGTGTGACTGATCCTGCGCACCACGGCGAGGTCGTGCGAGATGAAGAGGTAGGTGAGACCGAGTTCGGCCTGCAGCGAGGTGAGCAGTTCGAGGATGCGCGCCTGCACCGTGACGTCGAGGGCCGACACCGCCTCGTCGAGCACGACGATCTCGGGGTCGATCGCGAGGGCCCTGGCGATCGCGACCCGCTGTCGCTGGCCACCCGAGAGCTCACGCGGTGTGCGCTGCGCGAGGTCGCTCGGCAGCGACACCCTGTCGATCAGGGCGAGCGCCCGATCCCTGCGGTCGGAGCGGGAGCCCACCCCGAAGTTCTGCAGCGGCTCGGCGATGATGTCGACGACCTGCTGTCGCGGATCCAGCGATGCGAAGGGGTTCTGATAGACGAGCTGGATGCGCCGGCGCAGCGCGCGCAACCGCTGGCCCGACAGCCCTGTTACGTCTTCGCCGTCGATCTCGATGGCCCCGGCATCCGGTTCATGGAAGCGCGTGATGAGGCGCGCGGTGGTCGTCTTGCCCGATCCGGACTCGCCGACCAGCGCGTGCGTCGTGCCCCGGCGCACCCGGAACGACACGTCGTCGACGGCCCGGAAACGCTCACGCCCCGCGACCCTGAACTCCTTGACGAGACCGCTCGCGGTGATCGCGAACGGGTTCTCGGCCGCGACCGCTGCGGCATCCCGCAGGAAGGGCGGAGCCTCGGGGCGGCGGAACCCCGTCGTGAACGCCGGGGCGTCGGCGAGGAGCTGCTTCGTGTATCCGTCCGAGGGTGCCGCGAGCACCTGGGCGCTCGCTCCCTGCTCGACGATGCGGCCGTCCTTCAGCACGACGAGCCGTTGGGCGCGGTCGGCCGCGACGCCGAGGTCGTGGGTGACCAGCAGGATGCTCGTGCCCTCCTCTCGACGCAGCTCGTCGAGCAGATCGAGCACCTTGCGCTGGACGGTCGCGTCCAAAGCGCTCGTGGGCTCGTCGGCGATCAGCAGCCGTGGCCGCAGCGCGATGGCCGAGGCGATCAGCACACGCTGGCGCATACCGCCCGAGAGCTCGTGCGGGTACTGCCGCGCTCGGAGGTCCGGATCATCGATACCGACCCGGTCGAGGAGCTCGATCGCCCGCGCGCGCCGCGAGCGACGATCGCGGTGGCCGTGCAGCTTCAGCACCTCTTCGACCTGGGCGCCGATCGGGCGCACGGGATCGAGCGAGGTCACCGGGTCCTGCGGCACGAGTCCGATCTCCGGACCCCGGATGCCGCGCAGTGCGCGATCCGTCCAGCCCGAGATGTCGAGCTCGCCGAGGCGCACCGTGCCGCCGTCGACCCTGCCACCCTCGGGCAGCAGGCCGAGCAGGGCGTGCGCGGTGGTGGACTTGCCCGATCCCGATTCGCCCACGAGCGCGAGTGCCTCTCCCTCGGCGATCTCGAAGGAGACCCCGTGCACCACCTCCCGGCGACCGGCTCGGGTGGCGTACGAGACGGCGAGGCCGTCGACGGTGAGCACGCTCATCGCGGGTTCCTTCCGATGCGGTGCGAGATGCGGTTGGCGCTGAGCACGACGACGACCACGATGAGTCCTGGCAGTGCCGTGAGCCACCAGGCGGTCGCGATGTAGTTGCGTCCCTCGGCGATCAGCAGCCCCCATTCGGGGGTGGGTGGCGGAGCACCGTAACCGAGGAATCCGAGGGTCGAGATCGCGAGGATCGCGGTGCCGAACTGCAGGGCGGCGAGCGCGACGATCGGCGTGAGCGAGTTCGGCAGGACATGGCGACGGAGCACCGTGAAGAAGGTGCCCCCGCTGCCGTACGCCGCCTCGACGTATTCGCTGCGGCGCACTCTGGCGACCTCCGACCGCATCAGGCGGGCGAAGGCGGCGACGCTGCCGAGGCCCACGGCGATCGCGGCGTTCACCGTGCCGAAGCCGAGGAGGATGATCACCGACAGCGACAGCAGCAGGCCGGGGATGGCGAGCAGCACGTCGACGACGCGCATCAGGATGTCGTCGACGACGCCGCCGATCGCGCCGGCGATCGCACCGAGGATCGTCCCGAGCGCGAGGCCCACGGTGACGGCGATGAGCGCTCCCGAGAGCGAGTGCACGGCGCCGTGGACGACGCGGCCGAACAGGTCGCGACCGAGCGTGTCGGTGCCGAAGAGATGCGCCGCGCTCGGTGGCAGCAGCTTGTCGGCGGGGGTGCCGGTGAGAGGGTCGCCGGGTGCGAAGACCCCGGGGATCAGCGCCCAGAGCACGGCGAGCGAGACGACGGCGATCGCGAGGTAGAGCCCCCACGGCAGAGCGAGCAGTCCGCGCACGCGTCGAGGCGATCGGGTGAGCGTTGCGGCATCCTGCTGCGGTGTCTCGGGCGGGGTGTCGACGGATGCGGCCACGGCGGCGACGGTCATGCCGATGCTCCTGACTTCGAGAGGGCGCGCTGGCGCGGATCGATCAGCGGGGTGACGAGGTCGACGGCGAAGCTGATGAGCACGAAGCCGAGGGCCGACAGCAGCACGACGCCCTGCAGCACCGGGATGTCCTGGTTCGACACGGCCTGCTCGGTGAGGCGGCCGATGCCGGTGCGACCGAACACGGTCTCGGTGACCACGGCCCCTCCCACGAGCTCGCCGAACAGCACCCCGGCGATCGTGAGCGTCGGCAGGGCCGCGTTGCGCGCGACCGACCGGGTGAGCACCCACGACGGCGGCGCGCCCTTGGCACGGACGACGGTGATGAACGGCTGCGCCTGCACCTGATCGATGGCGCGCACCAGCACCTGGGCGAGCGGAGCGGAGATCGGCACGGCGAGGGTCAGCACGGGAAGGACGAGCCCGGCGACAGGGTCGGCGCCGACGATCGGCACCCACCCGAGACCGAACGAGAAGACCTGGATCAGCAGGATGCCGAGCCAGAACACCGGCACCGCGACGAACAGCCCCGGCACCTGACGGATGCCGTCGCGCAGCCACGCGAACGGCGCGAGAGACGAGAGCCCTGCGACGAGCACGGCGATCAGCAGCGCGACCACGAGCCCCAGCGACGCGAGCAGCACGGTCGACGGCAGTGCCTCGGCGAGCATCTCCAGCACCGGGGTGCCGAACTGTGTCGAGTAGCCGAAGTCACCGGCCGCGAATCCGAGACCTGCGTGCACGTACTGCTGCCACCATGGCAGATCGGTGCCGTAGGTGGCGCGGATGCCGTCGAGCTGCTCCGGCGACAGCCCGAGGCTGGGGTCGGAGAACTTGATCAGGATCGCATCCCCCGGCAGCAGCTGCAGGAGGAAGAAGGTGGCCGTGAAGGCCGCGATCAGAACGATCGCGGCCTGCCCGGCTCGTCGGAGGACGAAGCTCATCGGTGCACCGTCTCAGTCATGCTCAGTGCTCGGCGAGCCAGACGCCCGAGAAGGTGGGGCGACCGACCGACTCGAAGTCCACGCCGTGCACGTAGGTGGCGGCGCCGTAGACCTGCGGCTCCTCGAACAGCGGGATGACGTAGGCCTGCTCGGCGATGTAGTCCTGCACGGCCTGCGAGGCCGCCGCTCGCTTCTCGGTGTCCGGCTCCGAGGCGACCGCCTCGAGCAGGGCGTCGAGCTCGGCGTCGTTCGAGATCAGCGCGTCACGGTTCTTCGTGTAGTACTGGCTCTTGATCACGTCGAAGTCGGCGCGGCCGACCATCGAGTGGTAGAAGCCCGTCTTGAGCGGGTCACGGGTGTCCTCGGCATACGACCCGGCATCCGCCGGCTTGACCGTGAGCTCCACGCCGACCTTCGCGAGCTGCTGGGCGACGAGCTCGAGCGTCTGCTTCGACAGCGGTTGCGGTGCGGCCTCGTACACGGTGATCGCGAGGCGCTCGCCGTCCTTCTCGCGGATGCCGTCGGCCCCGGCCGTCCAGCCCGCCTCGTCGAGCAGCTTCTCGGCCTTGTCGGGGTCGTATGCGTAGTGCTCCGACTCGTCCTTGTATCCGAGCGCCTCCTGCGACAGCACCGAGGTCGCGACGGGGTAGTTCTCGGTGAACAGGGTGTCGACGACCTCCTGGGCGTCGACCGCGGCGACGAGCGCCTGACGCACCCTGATGTCGCTCAGCAGCGGGTTCTCGGGACGCAGCGAGATGGAGTTGTTCACGCCACGGGTCTGCGGTGCGTACAGCGTGAAGCCCGAGCTCTCGACCCGGTCCTCGTCGAAGGCCTGCACGTAGCGGACGTAGTCGGCCTGACCCGCGAGCAGCGATCCGATGCGCACGGAGTCCTCGGGGGTGACGAGCACGTGCACGGCGTCGACGTACGGACGGCCCTGGTTCTCGGCGCTCTCCGGCGCCCACGCGTAGTCCTCGCGGGCGGTGAGGGTGAACTCTGTGCCCAGCTTCTCGTCGGTGAGGGTGAAGGGCCCGGCGCCGATGATCTCCTCGGCGTTGCCCGCCCCGAAGTCTTCGATGGTGCCGTCGAGCGTCTCGGGCGAGAGCAGGCCGGAGTTGATGGTCGACGTCGCCTGCAGGAACCCGGGGGCCGGGGCCGAGAAGCGGAAGGTGACCGTGTCGTCGTCGACGACCTCGCTCGAGGCGTAGTTGTTGATCGCCTCGGAGACCGTGAGGCCGCGCTCGGGGTCGCCGAGGCCGTACGTGTCGAAGTTCTTCGCCACGGCCGCGGCGTCCAGCGGCGTCCCGTCCGAGAAGGTGACGTCGGGTCGCAGGTCGAACGTGTACTCGGTGGCGTCGTCGTTCACGGTCCAGGCCGAGGCGATCCACGGCTCGATCTCGAGCGAGTCGGGGTTCTGCCACGTCAGGCGCGCGGCGATGTTGTTGACCACGCCTCCGTTCGGGTAGAACCCGGCCTGCGGCGGGTAGAGGTTCGTGAAGGTCTGGTGCTCCAGATAGGTCAGCGTTCCCCCGGTGACGGGGTCGCCCGCGTCGGCGGAGGCGCCGCTCGGGGCCGGCGAGGACGCGCAGGCGGCGAGTCCCGCCGCGAGGACGAGCGGAAGCGCGACGGCGGCTGCGCGGATGAGACGGCGGTTCATGCGGGTCCTCCTGGACGGGATGCTGTGGTTCGGTGTGCGGGTGAACGTCACGCTAGGGACTCTCACGGTCGTGACGCGAATGGGGTCGTCATGTGCGGACCCGGCCTGTCACGAGGCGTCATGACGGGTCACCAGACGCAATCCGACGTAATGGATGACGCGGTTCAGCGGACGAGAAGCGATGATGCGGCACGCTGCTCGCTGCCGACCTCGACGCCGACGCCGAGACGGTCCCGCAGCGGGGTGGGCGCTCCGTCGCTGCGACCGAGCAGGCCCCGTCGACGCAGTTCGGGCGCGGCGAGGCGGGTGAAGGCCTCGAACTGTGCGGGCTGGAACGCGGAGAGCACGTTGAACCCGTCGGCTGCACCCTGGTCGCGCCAGGTCTCGAAGTGGTCCGCGATCGTCGCGGCGTCGCCGACCACGAATGCGGCAGGCACGGCATGGGCCGCGACGAGGTGGCGCCAGGTCAGCGCCGTCTCGCCGTCATCCCCGACGCGGAGTCCGGCGATGAGTCGCAGGCGCTCGATCAGCGCCTGCCCTGCCTCCCCGAGGCGCCCGGCCTGATCGCGGGTCACGACCTCGTCGAAGCCGGCGGAACGCAGCGGTTCGTCGGCGCCGACGCCCAGGGCGTCGGCCAGCGCGACGACCGATCTGTTCGCGGGGAATGCCGTGCGGGACGACTGATGCCCCTCGTCGAGCGGGACGAGCGCGAGCAGCCGTTCGACGATGCGGTGAGCGTCGGCATCCGTCGGTGCGACCACAGGAAGCACGGGCGCGATCACCGCCAGCCCCTCGGGCGCGCGGCCTGATCGGAGCGCGATGTCGCGCAGCTGCCGCCGGGTGGCGATCGCATCGGCGATGTTCGGGGCGGCGATGAGCGCGAGGTCGGCCTCGGTCGCGGCGAGCGCGCGCGACCGCGGCGAAGTGCCCGCGTGCACGAGAGGGATCCGCCCCTGCGGGGGGCGGGCGACGTTCAGCGGTCCGGAGACGCGCACGTGCTCGCCCCGGAGGTCCGCACCCCGGAGCCCGTCCGGGTCGATGAGCACGCCGCGTGCGGCATCCGCGATCCAGGCGTCCTCGCTCCACGAGTCCCACAGACGGCGCAGGGCGACGACGAACTCCTCGGCGCGGTCGTATCGGCTCTCGTTGTCGGCGTGCGCTTCGCGACCGTGGTTGCCCGCGGCTCGTGGCTCGGCTCCGGTGACGAGGTTGACGCCGGCGCGACCGCCTGTCAGCAGGTCGAGGGATGCGAGCGAGCGCGCCGTCGCATACGGATCGGCGTAGGTCGTGTTCACCGTCGCGATGAGGCCGATGCGAGAGGTGACCCCGGCGAGGTACAGCACGGCGCTCACCGGGTCGATCCGCGCGAGCAGGTACGGGTCGCGGAATTCGAGGTCCGGCCCGGTGGCCAGCCAATCACCGAAGAACAGGTAGTCGAGCCCCGCGTCCTCTCCCTCTCGCGCGATGCGACGGAGGATCTCGGCATCGGCCGAGGGGTCGCGATGCGCGCCCGGCTGACGCCAGCCGGAGGGATACGCGCCGAGAGTGCGCACCATGGCGCCGATGATGAGGGGTTCGGTCATGCACCCGAAAGTATGAGCGAGCTCGGCAGCGGGCCAATCGGCGGGGAAGCGCAGCGAAACGGATCGCAACACGGCGACACATCCTCCCCGAGTGTCGGAGCCCGATCGGAGGATGGGACCATGACCTCGACCTCCTCCCCCGCGCTCTGGGCACCGCGGTGCTGACCGCATGACCGAGTTCGCCACGAAGCGCCTGTCGGCCGGGCTGGAGGATCCGAGCGATCTGATCGCCGACCTCGACCGCGCGTTCGCGCTCGTCTGAACGGCATCCGTTCCGGCCGCCCCCGGATGCCCTGGTCTGAACACCCCGTGCTCAGCCTCCACCCCCTACGCTGAGATGATGACTGGTCTTCGTTGGGGAATCCTCGCGACCGGCGGCATCGCCGGCGCGTTCGCATCCGATCTGCGCACCGCCGGGCTCGATCTCGTGGCGGTCGGCTCGCGCTCGCAGGAATCGGCCGACGCCTTCGCCGCCCGCTTCGACATCCCGCGCGCGCATCCCTCGTACGAGGCGCTCGTCGCCGACCCCGAGGTCGACATCATCTACGTCTCGACCCCGCACCCGATGCATCATGAGAATGCCCGCCTCGCGCTCGAAGCCGGCAAGCACGTGCTGGTCGAGAAGGCGTTCACCCTCAACCACTCGGAGGCGGAGGACCTGCAGCGTCTGGCCGCCGACCGGGGTCTGCTCGCGATGGAGGCGATGTGGACGCGCTACCTGCCGCACATGGCCCGCATCCGCGAGATCATCGCCGCCGGGACCCTCGGTGAGATCCGCGCCGTGAGCGCCGACCACACCCAGCTGCTCCCCTCCGACCCCGAGCACCGCCTCAACGCCCTCGAGCTCGGCGGCGGTGCCCTCCTCGACCTCGGGATCTACCCGATCTCCTTCGTGTGGGACATCCTCGGCGCCCCGACCGGCATCCACGCCGTCGGGCGCCTGATCGAGACCGGAGCGGATGCCGAGGTCGCCACCGTCATGACCCACGACGGCGGAGCGATCTCGACGACGCTCTCGTCGTCGCGTGCCGCGGGCCCCAACGCGGCGAGCATCATCGGCACGACGGCGCGCATCGACCTCGACCGCGTCTGGTACACCCCCACCACGTTCCGCGTCGTGCAGCCGGACGGCACGGTCGTCGAGGAGTACGTGTCGGAGGTCGACGGTCGCGGCATGCAGTACCAGGCCCTCGCGGCCGAGCGCCTCGTGGGCGACGGCGTGCTCGAGGGCGACATCCTGCCGATCGCCGAGAGCGTCGCGATCATGGGCACCCTCGACGAGATCCGCGCGCAGATCGGCGTGCGCTACCCGCGCGAAGGAGTGAACCATGGCTGAGGCCACCGACGCCCGCGTCGCCGTCTACCTGGAC
Organism: Microbacterium sp. LMC-P-041; assembly: GCF_030209555.1. Taxonomy (NCBI): domain Bacteria; kingdom Bacillati; phylum Actinomycetota; class Actinomycetes; order Micrococcales; family Microbacteriaceae; genus Microbacterium; species Microbacterium sp. LMC-P-041. The sequence goes on along the minus strand of NZ_JARVRV010000005.1, from coordinate 355,654 downwards.
TTCGACAACATCGTCATCTCCTGGTACGACCGTGTGCACGGACGGAACGCCTATGGCAAGGACCGCCAGCGGATCACCGAGAACCCGACCGATCCGGAGGTCACGGAGCGGCTGTCCCGCGCGATGATCGAGGTCGGCGCGATCATCGACTACGCGGCCTCCTTCGGCACGCTCGTGCTCACCCGGGCGTACGCCGACTGGTCGTCGCCCGTGAACGCGGTCTACCGGTCGCAGCTCGTGGCCCGCGCCGTCGACCTCGTGCAGCTGTTCCCGGCCGCCGCCTACGCGAAGAACGGCGCGGACATCCGCCTCGCCGTCGACGCGGTCGAGGACATGTTCCGTCTGCCCGACCTCACGCACGTCGTGATCGTCGCCGGAGACAGCGACTACGTCCCGCTCGCACAGCGCTGCAAGCGTCTGGGTCGCTACGTCATCGGCGTCGGCGTCGCGGGGTCCACCGCGAAGTCCCTCGCCGCCGCGTGCGACGAGTTCGAGGCGTACGACTCGCTTCCCGGTGTGGTGCGCCCGAGCAAGACCGCGCCCGCGCCCGTCGTCACCGTTCCCGAGGTCGCCGTCGAGCCTGTGGCCGAGCCGGCCGCCGAGCCCGCCGCGAAGGCCAAGTCGCGACCGCCGACGAAGGCCGCCAAGGCGAAGGCCGCCGCAGCGGCGGCGACCGCTGCGGCACCGTCGTCGTCCGCGAAGCTCGACGAGCACGGAGAGGGCACCGAGCAGGGCGAGGCGACGGAGCTGCTGCATCGCGCGCTGCGCCTCGGGCATGACAAGGCCGATGCCGACGAGTGGCTGCACAGCTCGGCGGTGAAGACGCACATGCGTCGCATGGACCCGTCGTTCAGCGAGAAGGCCCTCGGCTACCGCTCGTTCTCGGACTTCCTCAAGTCGCGCGAGAGCATCGCGGAGCTCGAGGAGACCGGCCACGAGCGCCTGGTGAAGCTGCGCGACTCGGTCTGATCCGCGCCGCCGGTCACGTCGTCACTCCTCGAAGTCATACTCCTGGAACGCCGCGACCTCGGGCACCCAGCGTTCCGAGACGAACGCCGTGTGCGCGGGGTGCGCGTCGTAGGCGCGGTACGCATCGCGGTCGCGGAACACCATCGAGAACTGATGCTCGAGGTCGCTCTTCGGGCTCACCTGGCGACGGATCGTGAAGTCCTCGACACCGGGGATCGACGTGAGCACCGATCTGCCCGTCGCGAGGAACTCGCGCTCCTCGGGGCTGCCCGCCTCGTGCACGAGGCGGAAGACGACGGTGTGCTGGATGGTCATGCGGGATCTCCGGTCTGCTGGCTGCTGAAGGCGTCGTCGAACGCGGCGGTGGGCACGGGCCAGAGCAGCGACCGCACGTAGGCGAGGGCCTCCGGCGCGCCGTGCAGGCGGTCCATTCCCGCGTCCTCCCATTCGATCGAGATGGGGCCGTCGTATCCGATCGCCTCGAGCGCGCGGAACGCGTCCTCCCAGGGCACGTCGCCGTGGCCGGTCGAGACGAAGTCCCACCCGCGTCGCGGGTCGCCCCACGGCAGATGCGATCCGAGCACGCCCGCACGCCCGTTGTGCGGTCGCATCCGGGTGTCCTTGCAGTCCACGTGGTAGATCCGGTCGGCGAAGTCGACGATGAACCCGACGGGATCGATGTTCTGCCACATCATGTGCGACGGGTCCCAGTTGAATCCGAACGCCCCACGGTGCTCGATCGCCTCCAGCGCCCGCACGGACGACCAGTAGTCGTAGGCGATCTCACCGGGGTGCACTTCGTGCGCGAACCGCACGCCCTCGCCGTCGAACACGTCGAGGATCGGGTTCCAGCGCGCGGCGAAGTCCTCGAACCCGCCTTCGATGACGGATGCCGGTACCGGCGGGAACATCGCCACATAGGGCCAGATCGATGAGCCGGTGAACCCGACGACGGTGTCGACGTCGAGCTTGCGCGCGACCCGCGCCGCCCGCTTCATGTCGTCCGCCGCACGGGCGCGCACGCCCTCGGAGTCGCCGTCGCCCCACACGTAGTCGCGCAGGATCGCCTGGTGACGGAAGTCGATGGGGGCGTCGCACACCGCCTGGCCCGCGAGATGGTTCGAGATCGCGAAGATCTGCAGACCGTGCCGGTCGAGGATCTCGCGGCGCGAGGCGACGTAGGCGTCGTCCTCGTCGGCTCGCCGCAGGTCGAGATGGTCCCCGGATGCTGCGACCTCGAGGCCGTCGTATCCCCACTCGGCCGCCAGCCGGGCGACCTCCTCGAACGGCAGATCGGCCCACTGGCCGGTGAACAGGGTGACCGGGTGCGTGGTCATGGACACTCCTTCGTATCGCGTGACGGGTCAGGTGCCGAGCGCTCTCAGCGCCTGGATGCTGCGGGCCGCGAGCTCGTCCTGGCTCGCCGCGAGTGGTCGCCAGACGGATGCGGCGACGGCTATCGTCGCGTTCTCGCCCGTGAAGCTCTCCAGCCCGAGCGGCCCTCGATAGTCCGCATCGTCGAGGGCACGGAGGATCTCCGGCCAGTCCGTGTGGTCGTCGCCCACGGCGCCCCGATCGCTGCCGCACACCTGCACGTGCGCGATCGCCGAGCCCGCCGCGCGGATGGCCTCCGCGGGCTTCTTCTCCTCGATGTTCAGGTGGTAGGTGTCGAGCGCGAGCCCGACGCCTGCGCCGAGCAGCGGTGCGAGCGCGTCGAGGCTCTGCTCGACCGTGTTGAGCACGCTCGTCTCGTAGCGGTTGAGCGGTTCGACGGCCAGGGTGATCCCGGCGGAGGCGGCCTCGGCCGCGACCGGCTCGAGGTTCGTGCGCAGCTCGCGCACCACTCGCGAACGGTCCTCGACGGACATCCGCCAGGTAGCCCCGGTGGGTGCGTAGAAGGGACCGGCGACCACCGCGGAACCGAGCGTCGCGGCCGCCGCGATGCACGAGCGCAGGTAGTCCTGCGTGCCCCCCACATCACCGGCCTGCGCCAGCAGCGAGCGCCGAGGGCCCATGGCCCCGACGACGATCGCGGCGAGGCCGAGGTCGTCGAGCACGTCGCGGGCTCGTGCCGGATCCCAGTCCCCGACGCTCTCGAGCGGAAGCTCGAGCGCCTGATACCCCATCCCCGCCGCCTTCCGCGCGAGCGGCTCGAGAGTCGCGTCGGTCAGTGGAGACGTCCACACCCACGTGTTGACGGCGATCGTGCGAGGCATCCTGCTCCTTCGGGGATGACGCGAGTGCTCCCACCCTCCCATCCGCGAGGCGCAGAGGGGAAGGGTGGGAGCATCACCGCGGGTTACGGGATCTGGCGTTCCTGCCAGACGGTCGGGTAACCGGGAAGGTTCTCGCCGCCGAACTTCGCGTAGTGTCCGTCCGGCATTCCCTCGTTGGCGGCGAGGTAGTCGTCGAGCTCTGCTTCGGTGATCGGCTTCTGCGGGAGCACCCACTCCTTCGGAACCTCTTCGCCGGCGAAGATCATCTGCGCGGCGAGCAGCGGCGTGCGCCACTGGAAGTTCGAGTACACCGGGGCGAGGCCCGTGAGACCCGTGTCCTTCCACTTGCGGAGGAAGCTCATCTCGTCCTCGCCGGTCATCACCGGGTAGTCGGCGCCGGCATCTTCGAAGGCTTCGATCGCGGCGACAGCGCCGTCACCGGCATCCATCCAGATTCCCTGCACGTCGCCCTTGGCGAGCTCGTCGCTGATGATGCTCTTGATCTCCGCGGGGTCGGCGCCCGTGAAGTAGTCCACGGCCTCGATCCCCGCCTCGTCGAAGAGCTTCTCCGCAGCGGCCCACCGGTGCTCGAGCACGTCGACTCCGGGGAGGATGCGCAGCGCCACGACCTTGTCGCCCTCTTCGAGGTTGTCGATGAGGAACTCGGCCGTGTCGATGCCCCACGCGAATCCGCCGATCGGGTGGATGAACGTGACCGGGCAGTCGGTGTCGACGCCGCGGTCGAACACGATCACCGGCTTGCCGGTCTCGCATGCGCGCTCGACGGCCGGCGTCATCGCCGCGGTGCTGTTGGGCGAGATGAGGAAGACGTCGCAGCCGCCCTCGGAGATGAAGTAGTCGATGTCCGCGATCTGCGTGTCATCCGAATCCTGCGCGTCGCGGGTCTCCATCTCGCTGATCGCACCGGCCTCCTGCAGCGACTTGAGCTGCTCGTTCATCGTGATCCAGCCCGTCTGCCGCCACGGGTTCGAGATCGAGGCGTTCGCGAAGCAGGCCTTCTTGGGCCCCTCGCTGGCGAACTCCGACGTGTCGACCATCTCGGCGTTGATGTGCTGGAGATACGGCTCGGTCTCCGGCCCCTGGGGCTCGACACCCCGCTCCTCCATCTGCTTGTCGAACAGCTCCTGGTCGAACCATTCGGTGGTCTCGGCCGACTCCTCCGGGTTCTCCGACTCCGCCGGCGCCACGGACGGGTCTGTCGTACACCCGGCGAGCGCGATGAGGCCGAAGAGAGCCACCCCTGCGGTGGCGATCTTCATCGATCGTCGCATTGCTAATCTCCTCTGATTTCTGTGTGGATGGTGCTGGTTGTTACGGGTTCTGAGGTCTCTGTGCGCGGAACGTCCGGAGACGGCTGCGGGCCTCGCCGGCGCCGTGCCCGGAAGGCGACCGCCGAGTACGCCACTGCGGCGATGATGATCACGCCCTGCACGGCGTCTCGCAGCGTCGAAGGGACCCCCGCGATGTTCAGCAGCATGAAGAGGGCCTCGAGCGCGAAGGCTCCCGCCGCCGCCGCGACGATCCATCCCCGGCCTCCGCCGAGCACGACCCCGCCGAGGACGACGGCGGTGATGGCGACGAACTCGTAGCCGCGGCCGACCGAGGGATGCACCCCGGCGTACCCGACGAGCAGTACGGCGGAGAGCGTGGCCGAGAGCGACGAGATCACGAACGCCCGTGTCGTCACCCAGGCGCTGCGCGCCCCGGCGAAGTCGACCGCGGTCGAGTTGTCGCCGACCGCGATGAGGAGCTTGCCGAGCGGGCGCTTGGTGATCCAGATGCCCAGCGCGAGCCACCCGATCAGGATGAACACCGCCCAGGGGATGAACTCGAGCACCGGCACGTCACGGATGCCGCCACGACCGATCTCGCGGAAGCTGTCAGCCGGGTTGCCCGTGGCCGCTCCCCCGGTCCACCACATGACGCCGCCGAGAAGGGCGAGCATCATGCCCAGCGTGACGATGAAGGAGGGCACCTTGAGCAGCGTGGTGATGACACCGTTCACGAGTCCGACGACCACCCCGAAGACGATCATGAGCAGCAGCACGGGCACGGTGCGGGAGTCGTCCTGCCCGACGAGGTTGCCGGCGACGATCACCTGCGCGGTGATCAGCGAGCCCTGCGACAGGTCGAACTCGCCCGCGATGATGACGAAGTACTGGCCGATCGCGACGATGGCGATCGGTGCGACGCGCTGGATGAACCTCATGAACTGCCCCGGCTCCGCGAAGCTCGGGTTGAGGATCATGACCGCGACGAGCAGGATCACCAGCAGCAGGAACACCGCGCCCCGAGGGCTCACGAGTGTGCGCAGAGCGTTCACGACCGGCCTCCTTCCGCCACGGTGCTCGTATCGGCGAGTTCGGATGCTGCGGCCGCCATCTCGGACTCGGCCGCCTTGGCGGCGTCGTCTCCCCCAGTTCTCGTGCCGCCGGCGCCGAAGCGCGGACGGCGACTGACGATCGACCGACGACTGTAGACGGCCACCGCGGCGACGATCACCACGCCGCGGACGACGTCCTTCAGGAACGGGTTGACCTGCATGACGCTCATCACGTTGTCGACGACCGCGAGGATCGCGACGCCACCGATGGCACCCCAGATCGAACCGCGTCCGCCGAGCAGCAGGGTGCCTCCGAGCACGACGGCTGCGATCGACAGCAGCGCGTAGCCGCCCTGCTGGCCGACCGTGGGACTGCCGACGCCGAGACGGCTGGCGAGCAGCAGGCCGGCGAGGCCCGCGAAGACGGAGCACAGCATGTGCGCGGCGATCAGCGGCGGGCGGGTGCGCACCCCCGACAGGCGCGCGATCTCGGGGTCGCCGCCGACCGCATACAGGTGGGCGCCGGTGCGCGTGCGGTTCAGCAGCAGCCAGACGACGACGGCGAGCGCGATCATGATGATCGTCGACACCGGCACGGGCCCGACGCCGGTGGCGCCGATGAGCTGGAACTCCCACGGCACGCTGCCCGCCGAGCCCTCGAAGTTGGTGTTCAGGATCCCCTGCAGGATCAGCCCCACGCCGAGCGTCGCGATGAACCCGTTGACCTTCAGCACGGTGACGATGAGTCCGTTGACCAGACCGATCCCGGCGCAGACGAGCAGAGTGATCGAGACCGCGGCCGGGATGTTCCCGGGGTTGCCGTTCATGATCGTCGCCGCCAGGAGGCTCGACAGACTCACGACGTAGGTCACCGACAGGTCGAGCGACGCGCCGAGCACCACGAGGGTCTGCCCGATCGCGACGAGCCCGAGGACGCTCATGCCGGTGAGGATGTCGCGGATGTTGCCGGGGCTGAAGAAGTTGCGACCGACGGTGCCGACGAGGATGGCGCCGACGATGAGCGTCAGGATGAGGATCCCGAGCACGATGACGGTCGAGTCGATCCGCACTCTCTTCATCGTGCACCCCCGTCGACCGTCGCGCCCGTGGCTGCGCCGAGGATCTCGTGCTCCGCGGAACCCGCCGGCAGCTCGGCGACCAGTTCGCCGTCGTGCATCACGAGAATCCGATCGCTCATGCCGATCACCTCCGGCAGCTCGCTCGACACCATCAGCACCGCCTTGCCCTGTGCCGCGAGGTCGCGCATGAGCTGGTACACCGCGTACTTCGCACCGACGTCGATGCCGCGGGTCGGCTCGTCGAAGAGCACGATCTGCGGCTGTGTGAGCAGCCACTTGGCGAGCACGACCTTCTGCTGGTTGCCGCCCGAGAGGAAGCGCACCTCCTGGTCGAGACCGCGGGAGCTGATCTCCAGCGAGCTGAGCACCCCCGGCACCTCTCGACGGGACGAGGCGGTGCGAGCGGTGAAGACGCTGCGGATCACGAGCAGGGTGTTGTCGAGCACCGACTGCCCGAGCGCCAGTCCCTGCGCCTTGCGATCCTCCGAGACGAGGGCGAGTCCCGCGCGCACCGCCGCCCTGGCGCTCGTGATGCGCGTCGATGAGCCGTCGACCCGCATCGAGCCCCGCACGAACGGGTCGATGCCGAAGATCCCCTCGACCAGTTCGGTGCGTCCGGACCCCTGGAGCCCGGCGATCCCGACGATCTCCCCGGCGCGGAGGGTGAGCGAGACGCCGTCGACGAAGGCGTTGCCGCAGCCGTCGAGCTCGAGGCGCGGCTCGCCGACGACGGTGCCGGCCACGGCATCCGGGTAGTACGACTGGATGGATCGGCCGACCATTCGGCGCACGAGTTCGTCGGTCGTCAGGGCGCTCGTCTCATCGGTCGAGACCAGAGCGCCGTCTTTGAGGATCGTGATGCGGTCGCACAGGTCGAAGATCTCCTTGAGCCGGTGCGAGACGTAGATCACCGCCACCCCGCGAGACGTGAGCCGGCGGATGATCGCGTACAGCAGCTCGACCTCGCGGTCGCTCAGCGCGGCGGTGGGCTCGTCCATCGAGATGACCTGCGCCTCGAACGACAGCGCCTTGACGATCTCGACGATCTGCTGCTCGGCGACGGTCAGCGAACCGACCCGGGCCTGCGGGTCGATGAACGAGACGCCGAGGTCGGCGAGGAGCTCGCCGGTGCGACGGATCATCGCCTTCTGATCGACGAAGCCGCCGCGTCGGGGCTCACGTCCGAGATACACGTTCTGCGCGACCGTGCGCTCGGGCAGCAGCGTGAACTCCTGGAAGACGGTCACGATGCCGTCGTCCATCGCCTGCCGCGGGTGCGCGTGCCGCACCTCCGCGCCGCGGTAGCGCACCACGCCGTCGTCGGCGGGCTGCACCCCGGCGATGATCTTCATGAGCGTGGACTTGCCCGCGCCGTTCTCGCCGACGAGTCCGTGCACCTCCCCGGGACGCACATCGAAGTCGATGCCCTTCAGCACCTCCACTCCGAAGAACGACTTGCGGATGCCCGAGACCTCGAGCACCGGCTGTGTGATCGTCGCGGTCATGCCGCCACCTCCGTCCATCGTCCGTCCGCGGCCGCCGAGGCGAGGACCGCCTCGGTGAGCACCGCCGAGCGGACACCGTCCTCGAACGTGGGCAGCCCGTCGGGGGTCGCGCCGCCGATCGCCGCATACACGTCGGCGATGAAGCCGTTGAACGCGTCCTGATACCCCATGGCATGCCCCGAGGGCACCCGCTGCAGACGAGCCGAGTCGGGCGATGCGGTGGAGGGGTCGCGCAGCAGCAGCCGGGACTCCTCTCGCATGCCGATCCACAGCTCCTCCGGGCGCTCCTGCTCGAAGCGCAGGGTCTGCCTGGTCCCGTGGAGTTCGAGAGTCAGGGCGTTCTTTCGTCCGGCGGCCATCTGCGAGACGAGCAGGGTGCCCAGGGCACCGGACTCGGTCTCGACGAGGATCGCGACGATGTCCTCCGTGTCGACCGCCCGTCCGGCTCGCTCGGCGAACACCCGGCGGGTGCGAGCGCTCAGCGACCGGATCCGCTGGCCCGTCACGAACTCGATGAGGTCGCAGAGGTGCGAGCCGATGTCGGCGAACGCCCGGGATGCCCCGCCCGATGCCGACCGCACCCGCCAGTCATCGTCGGTGGAGAGGAGCATCCAGTCCTGCAGGTACGAGCAGTCGAGGGTGAGGAGCTCCCCGATGCCGCCCAGGGCGACGCGGGCCCGCGCCTCCCGCACCATCGGGTGGTAGCGGTAGACGAAGGGAACCGCGGTGACGCGGCCGAGAGATCCGGCGACCCGTGCGAGTTCACGGGCGTCCGCAGCGTTCGTGGCGAGGGGCTTCTCGCAGATGACATGCTTGCCGGCTTCGAGCGCGCGCAGCGCAAGTCCGGCGTGCGTGGCGTTGGGGGTGCAGATGTGGACGACGTCGATGTCATCGGCCGCGAGGAGAGCGGCGGCATCGGCCTCAGCACGCACGGCGCCGAGTTCGTCCGCGGCCTGACGCCCGCCCGCGAGGGAGCCGGTGGCGACGGCGCGGAACTCGCCTCCCGCGTCCCTGGCCGCGGTGCGATGCACGCGAGCCATGAATCCCCCGCCGAGTATGCCGACTCGGATCGTCCCGAGACCGGTGTCTGTGACATCCGTTGTCATGGCGGTGAGTCTGACACGGCTCCTCGACTTTTGCTAGGTATTCGTCAAAAGTTCCTCGTAACGAATCGGAAGTCGACCGAGCGGTGGCGCAAGTCTGTGGTTTACTGACGCAATGGTCGACGCACTCCGCACCGCCGCGGCGGCGAATCCCGGGGCGGGCGAGATCTTCCAGATCCTTCGCGACGGCACCGCCCGCACCAAAGCCGAGCTCGCGACCATCACGGGTCTCGCGCGGTCGACCGTCGCGCTGCGGGTCGATGCCCTGCTCGCCGCCGACCTCCTGCGACCGGCAGGCGAGGCGGTCTCGACGGGCGGCCGACCGCCTGCGCGACTCGCCTTCAACTCCCGTGCCGGAGTCGTGCTCGCCGTCGACCTCGGTGCCACTCACGCCACCAGTGCCGTCGCCGATCTCGCCGGCGTGATCCTCGACTCGCGCACCCGCACGATCGACATCGGCGACGGGCCCGAGAGCCTCCTCGATCTGATCCTCGACGATGCGGGCGCTCTCCTCGAGGCCTCCCGCGCTGCCGGCATCCCGCTGCTCGGGGTGGGCATCGGCGTGCCGGGTCCCGTCGAGCATTCGACCGGGCGACCGACCAACCCGCCGATCATGCCCGGCTGGGACCGCTTCGACATCCCCGCCTACGTGCAGCGCACGTTCGACGTGCCGGTGCTCGTCGACAACGACGTGAACATCCTGGCGCTCGGCGAGCAGGCCACCACGTGGCCGCACGTCGATGACCTCGTGTTCGTGAAGGTCTCGACCGGCATCGGGTCCGGCATCATCGCCGGCGGACAGCTGCAGCGCGGCGCGCAGGGATCGGCCGGCGATCTGGGGCACGTCCAGGTGCCGAGCGGCGCAGGCTCGACGAGGGAGCCCGGCGACGAGCGCGACCTCGAAGCGCTCGCGAGCGGGTCGGCGCTGGCCGCAGCTCTGCGGGAGGCCGGGCTTGCGGCGCACAGTCCCGCAGATGTGGTCGACCTCGTCCGCTCGGGCAATGCCGCTGCGATCGAGGCGACCCGTCAGGCCGGCCGAGATGTCGGCGAGGTGCTCGCGACCGTCGTCAATCTGCTCAACCCGTCGATCATCGTGCTGGGCGGCAGCATCGCCCGCGCCGGCGAGCACCTTCTCGCCGGGGTGCGCGAGGTCGTCTATCGACGATCCATCCCCCTGGCGACCCAGCACCTCGCCATCGTGCAGTCGCAGGCGGGTGACCGGGCCGCCGTGCTGGGCGCCGCGATCATGGTCGCCCGCGAGGTGCTCTCACCCGCGAACGTCGACCGCTATGTGGCGACGAAGGCGCGCTGACCGCACCGCCGCCGCCACACCGGCTGACCTCAGAGAGTCGCCTCGAACGGATCGAAGTCGGCATCCAGCGAGCCCACCTCGTCGATCGTGCTCTCGACCTGCACGAAGCTGCGCGACTCGGCGGCCTCTTCGATCGACAGCAGCGTGTCGAGCACGTGATAGCCGAATTCCCCCGTGGCGACATGCGTCCGGCCGGCGGCGATCGACCGCGCCATGTCCAGCAGACCGACGCCGCGTCCCGAGAGCACGCCCTCCTGCTCGACATCGACGACGTCCTGCACGGTCGGCTCCGGCGGCACGAACACGCGGGACAGCGGTCGCGTGATCGTGATCGGTCCGCCGAACGTGTTGGGGTCGGGGATCACGATCGTGCCCTCGGTGCCCGTGATCTCGACGATGCCCTGGCGCAGCAGAGGTGAGTCGGTGCTGTAGAGGCTCTGCGCCTGTCCGCCCTGCTCGAAGTCCATCAGCACGCTCAGCGTCGACGGGATCTCGACCGGGAACTCCTGTCCGGCGAGCTCTCCCACCTGCACCGTGCGCGTCGGAGCACCCTGGAGTCCGAGGGCTGCGACGGCCGCCACCGGACCGAACACGTGCACGAGCGCCGAGACGTAGTACGGCCCCATGTCGAGCAGCGGACCCGCACCCTTGGCATACAGGAACGCGGGGTTCGGATGGAAGATCTCCGGCCCCTGCCACTGGAACGTGGTCTGGGCGAAGAGGGGACGACCGATGTCGCCGCGGGCGATCGCGCGCTTCGCGGTCTGCACGCCGGGTCCGAGCACGGTGTCGGGGGCGACGCCGACACGGAGACCGGCGGCCTCCGCCCTCTGCAGCAGGCGCTGCGACTCGTCGCGGCTGACGCCGATCGGCTTCTCCGTCCACACGTGCTTGCCGGCGGCGAGGATCGCCTCCGACACCTCGACGTGCACGGCGGGGATCGTCAGGTTCACGACGATGTCGATCTCGGGGTCGTTCAGCACGAGCTCGACACCGCCCGCGCGAGGAACGCCGTACTTCTCGGCCTGCGCCTTCGCGCGGTCCTCGAGCAGATCGCCGACGGCGATCACGCGCACGTCGGGGAAGGTCGTGAGGTTCGACAGATACTGGTCGCTGATGTTGCCCGCGCCGATGATGCCGACGCCGACGGGTCCGTTGCCGATCGCCATCAGCCGGCGACCTTCTCGTCGAGGTAGACGCGGCTGCGCTCGACCGCATCCCAGAGGTCGCCGTCGAAGTGGTCGAACTCGACGATCGCGAGCTCGAGAGCGGGGGCGGCCGCGATGGCCTCGATGAGCGGCACGGTGCCCTCACCGGCTGCCACCTGATCGGCGGGCGGGTAGGCGCTCAGGAGCGCGGGATCGAGCGTGCCGTCCTTGGCATGCACCGCGATCACGCGGTCCCCGAGGCGCTGCAGCAGGGCGACCGGGTCGACCCCGCCGCGTGCGACCCAATAGAGGTCGACCTCGAGCACGACACGCTCGTCGAGCAGGCCGGCGAGCACCTCGAGCCCGGTGACGCCGTCGAAGACGGCCTCGAGCTCATGGGCGTGGTTGTGGTAGCCGACGCGCACGTCGACGGTCGCGCCGACGGCGGCCGCCTCGTTGAGCAGGCGCGCGGTCTCCTCGATCTGCTCGATCGACTCCCAGCGCGCGGGCTCCGTGTAGGGGTCGATGACGGTGCCCATGCCGAGCACCTTCGCCGCGGCGAACACCTCGGCGGGCGACGGCACCGGAAGAGTGGTTCCACTGCCGTCCGGGTTGACGAACGACTCGGAGGCGAGGAACGCGTGGCCGGAGGGAGCGGTCAGGCCCGCCGCAGACAGGGCGTCGGCGAGCGGCTGAGCCCGGCGCACGAAGTCGTAGGGCTCGACGGCGGTGAAGCCTCTGGCGGCCGCCTCTTTCAGCGAGCCTTCGAGGTCGGTCTCGAGCTGATCCTTGATCGTGAACAGCTGGATGGAAGTCTGAATCGCCACGGGGTCTCCTTCGGTCGTCGGTGACGTGCGGGCTGCCTTCACCCGTCTGTCCGAGCACGCTATCACCAAATACCTCCGCGCGGAAGTTTTCAATCTGTAGACTCGCCTCATGAGTCAGGATCAGGATCGCCCGCGGCAGCGCGGTGCCTACGCGAAGGGCATCGCCCGTCGCCAGGAGATCCTCGATCGCGCCATCGAGGTCTTCGCCGCACGCGGAGCCGACCGCACGAGCCTCCGCTCCATCGCCAGTGCCGTCGGCGTCACTCACGCGGCCCTCACCCACTACTTCGGGTCGCTGGAGGAGCTGCTCGTCGCGGTCTACCAGGAGAGCACGGCGCCCGGTCGCCAACAGCCCGACGCCCTCCCGGCCGAGGCGACCCCGGTCGAGCGGATGATCGAGTCCGCGCGCACCAACCGCGAGGTCCCCGGGCTCGTCCAGCTCTACTCCATGCTCGTCGCGACCGCACTCGAAGAAGGGCACCCGGCTGCCCGTGACTTCGCGACGACCCGCTTCGCGCGGTTGCGCACGGACATGGCCGCGCTCGTGCGAGAACAGCAGGACACGGGTCTCATACGCGAGGACGTCGATGCCGAGGCCGTCGCCGCCCTGGTCGTGGCCGCCTCCGACGGCCTGCAGACGCAGTGGCTCCTCGACGACACCGCGCCGCAGCATGAGGCACTCGCCCTGCTCGATCGACTGCTGCGTCCGACCTCTCGCTAGGGTGAGGGTGTGACAGCACCCGGCACTGATCGACGGTCGCCCTACGAGCGCGCGCTCGGCGAACGCATGTCGGAACTCCACCCGAAGACCGCCTGGTACTTCCGCACCATCCCCGACGGGCATGTCGGAGTCGGCACGGGCGTGTTCACGAGCGCGGGCTCGCGCCATCGCTGGTTGTGGCCGGTGTTCCGCATCGCGGAATCCCTCGGAGTCGCGTTCGCCGGATGGGAACACGACGTCCCGTTCCGCATCGAGAACCGCACGGTCGCGGGCGAGGCGCTGGCCGTCAGGCACTTCGATCTCCCAGGACGCACCTGGGTCATGCCCGACGTCGTCTCCCTCGGCGCGAACCGCATCCTCCGCAACGAGATCGGCCCCCGTCGCACGGTCGTCACGACCTTCGACATCGACGTGCGTGACGGTGCCGTCGTGCTGACCATCCGCCGGGTCGGGATGCGGTTCGGGCGGCTGCGCATCACCGCTCCGCGCTTCCTGAGTCCGCGCATCGGTCTCGTCGAGCGCTGGGACGAACAGCGCGAGCGGCACCACGTGAACATGACCATCGACGCCCCGCTGCTCGGCCGCGTCTACGAGTACACGGGATTCTTCGAGTACGCGATCGAGAGCGAGACCCCGTGACGGATCCGATGCCCCGCTCCGCAGGACCCGTCGTGATCGGCGGATCGACCGGCTTCATGGGGCAGTACCTGATCCCCCGTCTGCGGTCAGCGGGGCGGGAGGTGATCACCGTCTCGCGATCCGGCGCCGACATCTCCTGGGGAGACCAGGCGGCGATCAATCGGGCCGTCGACGGTGCGTCGCTCGTGATCGGCCTGGCGGGCAAGAGCGTGAACTGCCGCTATACGCCCGAGAACCGCGCCGCGATCTTCCGCTCGCGGCTCGACACGACCTCGTCGCTGAGCTCCGCCATCGCGAAGGCCGCGAATCCTCCCCCACTGTGGGTCAACTCCTCGACGGCGACCATCTACCGTCATGCCGAAGAGCGTCCGATGACCGAGTCGTCGGGCGAGATCGGCACGGGGTTCTCCGTCGAGGTGGCCAAGGCGTGGGAGCGCGCGTTGTTCGCGGACGACCTCCCCCGGACGCGGCGGGTGGCCCTGCGCAGTGCGATCGTGCTCGGCCACGGCGGCGTGCTCGGCCCGCTGAAGAACCTGGCACGACTCGGCCTCGGAGGGGCGCAGCACGACGGGCGCTGGCCGATCAGCCGCGCACGCCGCGCCGCGGGCACGGGCCACCGCCCCGGCGCACGCCGCGGACGGCAGCGGTTCAGCTGGGTGCACGTCGAGGACGTCGCCCGCATCATCGATTTCCTCGAGGTCACGCCGACCCTCGACGGGCCCGTGAACGCCGCATCTCCGAACCCGACCGACAACGCCGACTTCATGGCCACCGTGCGGCGGCTGCTGGAGGTACGCATCGGTCCGCCGATGCCTCGGTGGATGCTCGAGCTCGGCGCCATCGGCATCCGCACCGAGACCGAGCTGATCCTCAAGAGCCGGTGGGTCATCCCCGAGAAGCTGACGCTCGCCGGGTTCGAGTTCGCGTATCCCCACCTCGAAGACGCCCTGCGGGAGTCCTTCGATCTCGAGCGCGTCGGCTAGCTCGACGTGTCCGCGGCCCCGCTCGACGACGCGTCGCCCCCGTCTCGCCGGCGCTTCTCGATCTCCTGACGCAGCCGCCACTCCTCGATCTCACGATCGAGATCCGCGATCTGCTGCTCCGTGCTGCGAGCGTCGACCGGCGGGGCCTGGCGTGGCTCGGGTCGGCGGGTCGCGGGGCGCGCAGCCGGCCGCATCCGGGGCAGCCGCAGACCCGCCTCCGAGTACTCCCTGCCGATCGCGAACCACAGCAGACCGCCGATCAGCGGCAGGAGGATCACGATGATGATCCACGCCATCTTCGGCAGGAATCTCACCTGCGCGTCGTCTCGGCGGATGATGTCGACCAGCGCGCCGATCATCAGCGCGATGACGAGGAGCGAGAACAGGAACGGCATGTGTTCAGGGTAGACGACGCCCGCGTCTCGCGCGCCTGCTACGGGAGCAGGTGACCCGCCGCGCGGAAGAGCTCGTACCACTCGGCGCGCGTGAGCTCGATGTCGGCGCCGGCAGCGGCATCCTGCACCCGCTGCGGCGTCGTGGTTCCGAGCACGACCTGCATCTTCGCGGGATGACGAGTGATCCACGCCGTCGCGATCGCGATCGGTGCGACCGCGTACGACGCAGCCAGCCGATCGATCACGGCGTTGAGCTCGGCATACTCGGGGTTGCCGAGGAACACCCCCGTGAAGAAGCCGCCCTGGAAGGGCGACCATGCCTGGATCGTGATGCCGTTGATGCGGCAGTACTCGACGATGCCTCCGCCGTCGCGGACGATGCTCTGGTCCTCGCCTGCCATGTTCGCGGCGACCGGCTGCGCGAGGATCGGCGCGTGCGTGATCGACAGCTGCAGCTGATTGGCGACCAGGGGCTGAGTGACCGCGGTGCGCAGGAGGTCGATCTGCCGCGGCGTGTGGTTCGAGACGCCGAACGAGCGGACCTTGCCTGCGGCCTCGAGCTCGTCGAACGCCCTGGCGACCTCCTCGGGCTCGACCAGCGCGTCGGGGCGGTGCAGCAGGAGAACGTCGATGTGGTCTGTGCGAAGCGCCGCGAGCGACCCCTCGACCTGGCGGACGATGTGCTCGTATGAGAAGTCGAACGTGCCCTCGGCGGGGTGGATGCCGCACTTGGTCTGCAGCACGATCTCGTCGCGCTCGGCGGCCGTGAGGTCCAGCGCATCGGCGAAGCGGCTTTCGCAGAAGTGCATGCTGCCGCCGTAGATGTCGGCATGATCGAAGAAGTCGATGCCGGCATTGCGGGCGGTGTCGTACAGTTCGCGGATCTGCGCATCATCCTTGTCATCGATGCGCATCATTCCGGCGACGACGGCGGGGGCTGTGGCGGATCCGAAGGGGATGGTCTTCATACCCCCACGCTAGTGCGGTCAGGGCGTGAGCCGTGCGACCGATATGTCGAGCGCCTGCGCGATGTCGGCCAGATCGGCCACGGTGAAGTCGGCCTCACCCGCGAGCTTCCTACGGAGCGCTGCGCGGGCGATTCCCGCTCGATCGGAGAGCCAGGGTGTGTCCCGACCCCCGCGACGCAGTTCTTCTTCGATCGCATTCGCCACCGCACGTCGCACATCTGTCGTCATTCATAGACAGTATCGCCGCATACGGGGTGCGACAAGCGTTCAGCGCACCAGTATGACGGCATCCTGGCTTCATGCCGGTGCTATCGTGACTCACGTGAAGACACCGGGCGAGCAGTTCAATGCGGCGGTAGGCCGCCAGCTCCGCGCCGAGATCGCCGCCGCCGGAAGCAGCATCGCCGCGATGGCGCGCGAGGTCGGCATCGCGAGGAGCGCTCTCGACAACTACGTCACGGGCAAGCGCTCGATCCCGGTTCCCATCCTGTACGCGGTCAGCGCGGCCCTCGACATCGCACCGCACGTGGTGATCACGCGTGCCGAAGAGCGGCTCCGTTCCGAAGGCTTCCGCGGCGGCGCCACGATCACCGCCCTGCGCCCCCGCACCGATGTCCGTGGTCGACGCCAGGATGAATCCGAAGTCGCGTTCGAGTCTCCTCTCGCGCACGCTGACGACACCGACGATCTCTACGACTGACGACCACCCGGCGAGGAGGATCATGGAGGCCCTCCTTCGCCTGCTCGAAGAGAACGGGCTGCACCTCATCGAACGTCGAGGTCGGCGCCCCGGCGGCTACGAACCGCACACCGCGACCATCCGGGTCACCCCCGGTCTCAGCGCGAGGGCCACATCCAGCGTGATCGCGCACGAGCTCGGGCACGCGATGCTCGGTCACACCCCCACCGCGGATTCGTCGATCCGCGCGCGACAGGAGCGCCGAGCAGATGAGTGGGCGGCCCGACTGCTGATCGACGCCGACGCGTACGCCGAGGCCGAGAGAGCGCGAGGCACCCACCCCGCCAGCCTCGCCTTCGAGCTGGGAGTGACCGTCGAGCTCGTGACCGCCTATCGACGGCTGCTGCGTCGCGTCGGGGACACCACGTACGTCGGCGCGAGGATGGGGCGGGGCCAATGGGAGCATCGCGCCCCGATCGTGTGACATGGCGCCGGGCGCGGCGCTGATTGAATGGCTGCATGACCTTCCGCACCGCTCCGGCCCCGATCACCCTCACCGGCCGCCTCGTCGAACTCCGACCTCTGGAGACGTCTCATCACGACGGCCTCCTCGATGCGCTGCTCGAGGGTGAGCTGTGGAAGCAGGCGTGGTACACCTCGGTGCCCTCCCCCGACGGGCTCGCCGCCGAGATCGACCGTCGCATCGGCCTGATCGAGACCGGTGGGATGATCCCGTTCACCGCGTTCGACGCCGAAGGGCGGATCCTCGGCCTCACGTCCTATTACGACCTGGAGGCCGACGTCCCCCGGCTGCACATCGGCTACACCTGGAATCGCCCGTCGGCCCACGGCACCGGCACCAACGCCGAGTCGAAGCTGCTGCTGCTCCGGCACGCGTTCGAGGACCTCGGCGTGTTCCGTGTGGGCTTGACGACGCAGTGGGTCAACTTCCAGTCGCGGGCGGCGATCGAACGTCTGGGAGCGAAGCAGGACGGTGTCATGCGCGCGATGAGCCGATACCGCAACGGCGCGCTGCGCGACAGCGTCGAGTTCTCGATCATCGAGCCCGAGTGGCCCGCGGTGAAGGCCAACCTCGAGGCGAGGCTGGCCAGACGCGCCTGACTACTCGGTGGCGTTGCCCGACCAGTTGTCCTTGCGACGGGTGGCCGAGCCGCTGGCGCGCATCACGAACGCGAGCGACAGACTCACGATGAGCAGGCCGGCGATGAAGACGATCGCCTGGAAGTCCTCGAGCGACTGCGCGAGCCCCATGAGCCAGATGCCTCCGAGGAAGAGGATCATGAAGAAGATGAAGCTGAGGATCACGGGATCTCCTGTCGTAGCGGCCGTCATCCAGGATACCGCCTAGCGCACACGCGGCAGCGACGGAACCCCCTGGGCGATCGCCCGCGGGGGTGATTGCGTGCAGGGATGAGCACACGACTGACTGCCCTCGCCATCTCCTGCACCCTCAAGCCGTCTCCCGCGGAATCGAGCAGCGACCTCCTGGGGTCCCAGATCCTGCAAGCTCTCGCGGAGCACGGAGTCGCCGGCCAGCTGGTGCGCGCCGTCGATCACTCGATCAGTCCCGGCGTCGAGACCGACATGGGCGAAGGCGATGAATGGCCGACTCTGCGCGAGCAGGTGCTGGCGGCCGACATCCTCGTGTTCCTGACCCCCACCTGGATGGGCCAGCACTCGAGTGTCGCGCAGCGGGTGCTGGAACGCCTCGACGCCGAACTGAGCGAGACCGACGATGCGGGTCGACCGATCCTGTTCGACAAGGTCGCGATCGCCGGAATCGTCGGCAACGAGGATGGAGCCCACCACATCGCCGCGATTCTGTTCCAGGCGCTGAACGACGTCGGGTACTCGCTGCCCGCCCAGTCGTCGATCTACTGGAACGGCGAGGCGATGCAGACCATCGACTACAAGGATCTGTCCACGACCCCTGAGAAGGTCGCGCAGGCCACGGCGACGGCAGTGCGCAATGCCGTGCACCTGGCCCGCAGTCTCCAGGCAGACGGATACCCCGCGGAGTAGTTCAGGACTTCGGCGCGCTCCCGCTGTCAGCCTTCGGCTGCACGTAGTCGTCGATCACGAGCTCGCCCGTCGCGTTGAGAGCGCGCATCATCTCTTCGATGCGCGCCTTCTCGATGTTGTGCGGGTCCGGAGAGGTGAAGAGGAACTGCAGCGGGATCGCCGGGTGCATCCAGACGGTGAGACGGCCGGGGTCGCCGCCTTCGCGAGGATGCCAGGTCATCATGAAGCTCTCCTGGCGACGGAGCTTCGTGCCGACGATGACCTTCAGATGAGCGAGCGTCTCGTCGTCGATGAGGATCGGCTCCGAAGTGCCGTCATATCGCAGTCTTCCCATGAAGGAAACCGTACCCCGACGCGCGTGTCATCGAGTACTCGCGTGCGCGCTCTGGCGCGGCGAGAACGTCACAACCTCATCACGGCGCGAACGCTCCACGTCGAGCCCTGCGAGCTCGAGTCGTCGGAAGACCCGACGCGGAAGCGCGGGCAGTTCGGCCGTGCGGCCCGACGGCGGCTTCGCGAGCCCGGTGATCAGCGAGAGATCGACGCCCGCGCCGCGCACCTCGATGCGGGCGTAGTCCGATCGGGTCCGCCAGACGAGATGCTGCAGCTGCCGGAAGGGGATGCGGTGGGTCGCGTTTCCGGAGCGGATGCGCAGATCGTCATCGCCGAACGCGACGCTGCAGGACAGCGTCCGTCGCCTCAGCACGGCGCGGAGCATCAGATAGACCGGCAGTCCGACGACCGCGCCCGTGAGGATGATCGCGAGGCGGGCGCCCATGTGCATCACTGCGTCGTCGAATGCGATGAGCAGCACGGTGCCCGCGGTGCCGACGACGAGGACCACCGCCACGATGGCGACCGTCAGCGCCCGCATGCGCAGGTCGATGGCGGAGAACTGGACGTGGGATCCGTCGCCGTTCTCGTCACGCTCCCATTCGGGTGCGACAGGAGGCGGGCGCCTGAGGGCATCACGCCGTCCGATGCGGTCTGTGAGGCGCGACAGAAGGCCCAGCCAGATCCATCCCGCGGCGGGACCGGCGGCGATCTGCAGCACGACGATGACCGCCCGCACGGGTTCGGGCAGGCCGGCGAGCAGCTCGCTCCCGGCGTCGATCACGACGATCATCACAGCCGTCAGCACCACGGCGACACCGAGGTGCACGGCGACGCCGGCGCGCACCGGGCGCATGTCCATCGTCGCGTTGACGAAGGAGAAGGCGATGCTCCAGCCGCCGAGCAGCATGAGCAGGAACGGGAAGAAGCTCAGGTCGTCGCCCGCGATCGTCCACACCGTCGCGGCCACCAGCAGGAGCACTCCCCACGCGAGCGGAGCCCGCACGAGCCGGCGACCGATCTCGCGCCGCAGCCTCCGCTCCGAGGTCGTCGTGGGCGCCGTGTCGGTCATCGCCCCCATCCTAGAGCGAGGCCGGACGTCATCACGGGGTCACGACGTCGCGTGCGGCAGTACCGTGGATCCATGACCGCTCCTGTTGATCCGACACTCACTCCCGCCTGGTCCGAACTCGCCGCGCTGCGCGAGTCGATCACCGCCGATCTGCGAGGCTGGTTCGCCGCGGATGCCGACCGTGCGGAGCGATTCTCGTTCCCGCTCGCAGACCTCCACGTCGACCTGTCGAAGAACCTCGTCACCGACGACGTTCTCGCAGCGCTTCTGCGCCTCGCCGAGCAGACGGGAGTCGCCGAGCGATACGCCGCGATGCTCCAGGGAAGCCACCTCAACACGTCCGAGGACCGCGCCGTGCTGCACACGGCACTGCGTCGACCGGCCGACTCCTCCCCCGCGCTCGTCGTCGACGGACAGGACGTGGATGCCGACGTGCAGGCCGTGCTCGACGCACTCAGCACTTTCGCCACCAGAGTTCGCTCCGGAGAGTGGCTCGGCATCACCGGAAAGCGCGTCACTCACGTCGTCAACATCGGCATCGGCGGCTCCGACCTCGGGCCCGTCATGGTCTACGAGGCGCTCAAGCCCTATGCGGATGCCGGGATCGAGGCGCGGTTCGTGTCGAACATCGATCCCACCGACCTCGCGCAGAAGACCGCGGACCTCGACCCCGAGACGACCCTCTTCATCGTCGCGTCCAAGACCTTCACCACCCTCGAGACGCTCACCAACGCCCGCCTGGCGCGCGATTGGCTGTGGGCCGGACTCCAGGCCTCGGGAGCCATCTCCGACGACGAGGACGCCCGCACCGACGCCGTCGCGCACCACTTCGTGGCGGTGTCGACCGCCCTCGACAAGGTCGCGGCCTTCGGGATCGATCCGGCGAACGCCTTCGGATTCTGGGACTGGGTCGGCGGCCGCTACTCGGTAGACTCCGCGATCGGCCTGTCGCTCGCGATCGCGCTCGGACCCGACACCTTCCGCGATCTGCTGGCCGGCTTCCATGCGGTCGACGAGCACGTGCGCACCACGCCTCTCGAGCGCAACGTCCCGGTGCTGATGGGTCTGCTCAACGTCTGGTACGTCAACTTCCACGGCGCGCAGTCGCATGCGGTGCTGCCCTACGCACAGCAGCTGAGCCGGTTCCC
Organism: Microbacterium sp. LMC-P-041; assembly: GCF_030209555.1. Classification (NCBI taxonomy): domain Bacteria; kingdom Bacillati; phylum Actinomycetota; class Actinomycetes; order Micrococcales; family Microbacteriaceae; genus Microbacterium; species Microbacterium sp. LMC-P-041. Next base: position 334,170 of record NZ_JARVRV010000005.1, on the reverse strand, counting down.
GGCCTACCTGCAGCAGCTGACGATGGAGTCCAACGGCAAGTCGGTCCGCTGGGACGGCACCCCGGTCACCACCGACACCGGCGAGGTGTTCTGGGGAGAGCCCGGAACCAACGGCCAGCACGCGTTCTACCAGCTCATCCATCAGGGCACCCGGCTGATTCCGGCCGACTTCATCGCGTTCGTGAACCCGGCCTACCCTCTGACCGACGGCGGGCAGGACGTGCACGAGCTGTTCCTGGCGAACTTCCTCGCGCAGACGAAGGCTCTGGCCTTCGGCAAGACCGCCGCAGAGGTCGAGGCCGAGGGAACCACCGGAGCGCTCGTCGCGGCACGCACGTTCGCCGGCAACCGCCCGACGACCTCGATCTTCGCACCCGCGCTGACACCGCAGGTGCTCGGTCAGCTGATCGCCCTGTACGAGCACATCACGTTCACGCAGGGCACGATCTGGGGCATCAACTCGTTCGACCAGTGGGGCGTCGAGCTGGGCAAGCAGCTCGCGATGCAGATCGCTCCGGCCATCGGCGGGGACGAGGCGGCCATCGACGCGCAGGACGCCTCCACGAAGGCGCTGCTCTCCTACTACCGCGCGAACCGGAAGTAGGCGAGACAGCGGGAGCGGCGGATGCAGTCGGTCACACGCGGCGACGCGCACGTCAGTGCGCGTCGCCGGGCACTGGTCGTCGTCGCCGTCCTGGTCGTCGCGGCCGGTCTCGTCACACACCTCGCCGGTCGGGGTCCGATCGCGGACGCACTCGGCGACGCCCTCTATGCGGTGATGATCTACGTCGTCATCGCGATCGTGCTCCCACGAGCCCCGGCCTGGATCGTGGGTGCGAGCGCCGCGGCGCTGTGCATGCTGATCGAGTGCTTCCAGCTCACCGGTCTGCCGGCGATCTGGTCCGAGGCCTTCTGGCCGGTGCGACTCGTCCTGGGCGTCGGATTCGATGCGCGCGACCTCGTCGCCTACGCGGTGGGCGCGGGTGCCGCCGCCCTCTGCGACCACGCGATCGGTCGCCGTCTCTGCGCACGCGCACAGTAGACAGAAAAAAGACCCCCGAGCGATGCTCGGGGGTCTTTCTCGTCGGTGGACCTAAGGGGATTCGAACCCCTGACCTCCTCGATGCGAACGAGGCGCGCTACCAACTGCGCCATAGGCCCTGACGTCTTCTACGCTATCACGCTCGAAGACCCTCTCGTGCCGCGAGGATCAGCCCGCTGCACGCTTCGCGAGGAGGTCGCGCACATGCGCCTCGATCTCCGCGTCGTCGACGTATCCCATCTTCGCGAACGGAGACGCAGCGGCCTGCGCGGCCGCCGGAATCTGCACGGGTGCGGCGGGCGCCATGCGCTCCGCTCGCTCACGAAGCTCGGCGAGACGAGCCGCAGCGCGGCGCTTCTCCTGCGCATCCAGCTCCGCTCTCGCCACCTGCGCGCGCGAGCCTGCGACCGACACCAGCGGCTCGGGCAGCGGACGCGGGGTCCATGTCGCCGGGCCCTGATCGTGCAGTTCGGGCTCTGCCCTCTGCACGGGCTGCTCGACGACGCGCACCGAACGCCGGGCGGCGCGGGCGGCGACAGCCGACATGCGCTGCAGGGCGAAGCCGGCGACGACGATGACCGACCCGCCGACCCAGAGCAGCAGCTGCGCCTGAAGCGCGATCAGCTGCCACACGCCGAGCCCGGTGACGACGAGACCGAGAAGCAGGGTCGAGGTGGCGACGATGCGCACACGGCGACGCGCGCGGGCCTGTCGAATGACGGGATCAGCCCTCGTGGCAGCCAGCTCTTCGCGGAGCTTCATGAGCTCCGCGGCTTCCTTCTCGGACTGCAGGCGCTTCGCGAGCTTCTGCTGCGCGAGGGCGGTCCGCGCGTTGAGTTCGAGGCGGACCTCGCCGGGGGTCTCGCTGGTCTCGGCCAGCACCCGAAGGGCCTGGTTCAGTCTGACGGCGTTGCGCTCCGCGGCGTCGTACTGGAAGCGCCCACGCCAGGAGGGCAGCAGGTAGAGCATCCACAGGAGCACAGCGACGAGGACTATCACTCCCCCGCTCAGCACCGGCCCGTCCATGTCGACAACGGTACGGGAACATCGCTGGTCACGACGCTCAGTCGGAGCGTGTGTCGCGAGGAGTTCTGAAGTCAGCGGCGTGTCAGAGCGCGAAACGGTCCGACGGCGGGATCGTCGCGGCGTCCGGAGGCACCTCGCCGTTCAGCCACCGGGCCAGCACGCCCTGCGGCACATCCTCGCGAGTGAGGGCGAACGCGTAGTGATCCCGCCAGTCGCCGTCGATGTGGATGTAACGGCGACGCAGCCCCTCGTAGCGGAAGCCGAGCTTCTGCACGACCCTCAGGCTCGCGACGTTCTCGGGCCGGATGCAGATCTCCATGCGATGCAGCGCATACTCCGTGAAGCAGGCATCGGTGGCGAGCGCGACGGCTGTGGGCGTGATGCCCTTGCCGGCGAAGCGCTCACTCACCCAGTACCCGATGGTCGCCGAGCACAACGACCCCCTGGCGACTCCCCACACGTTGAGCTGCCCGGCGATCTCGCCCTCGTACTCCATGACGAACGGATAGCCCGCGCCGTCGCGGTACTGCTGCAGCAGACGGCGGATGCTGAGTCGCATGTCGAACGAGACCGAGCCGTACGGGACGGTGGCCTCCCACGGCTGCAGCCAGGAGCGATTACTCAACAGCTCGTGCTGAAGAGCCCTCGCATCCCGAGAGCGCACGAGGCGCAACTCGATGGGACCATGCCGCATCCCCGTCGCCTGATCCATCCGCGCGCTCCCGACGCCGCGTCGACGCCTAGAGGCGTTCCGCGAACTCCTTGAGCCACGGCCGCAGCTCGGGGCCGAGGTCGTCGCGGTCGGAGGCGAGCTGGACGATCGCCTTGATGTAGTCGACGCGGTCGCCGGTGTCGTACCGGCGTCCACGGAAGATGACGCCCACCACACCGGGGCCGTCGGCGCTGGTGGCCAGCTCCTGCAGCGCGTCGGTCAGCTGGATCTCGCCGCCCTTGCCGGGTTCGGTGCGCTCGAGCACCTCGAAGATCGAGGCGGGCAGGACGTAACGGCCGATGATCGCCAGGTTCGACGGCGCGTCCTCGGGTGCGGGCTTCTCGACGAGGTCGGTGACGCGCACGGCATCCGATCCCTCGATGTCCTCGACGGCGGCGGCGCCGTACATGTGGATGCTCGCGGGATCGACCTCCATGAGGGCGATCACCGCGGCGCCGCTGCGTTCGTGCTCGGCGATCATCTCGGTGAGCAGCTGGTCGCGCTCATCGATGAGGTCGTCGCCGAGGAGCACGGCGAAGGAGCTGTCGCCGACGTGCGTGCGGGCACGCAGCACCGCGTGACCGAGTCCCTTGGGCTCACCCTGACGGACGAAGTGGATGTCGGCGAGGTCGCTCGAATGGATGACGCGCTCGAGACGCCCCGTGTCGCCCTTCTCCATCAGCTTGACCTCGAGCTCGGGGACCGAGTCGAAGTGGTTGGAGATCGCGTTCTTGTTGCGGCCGATGATGACGAGGATGTCATCGATCCCGGCGCTGGCGGCCTCTTCGACGACGTACTGGATCGCCGGCTTGTCGACGACCGGCAGCATCTCCTTCGGCATCGCCTTCGTCGCCGGCAGGAAACGCGTTCCCAGACCGGCAGCAGGAATGACAGCCTTCATCTTCCGTATACCCATCCACCCAGCCTAGTGGGGATGCCGCCGTAGACTCGGAGCCATGTCCCACGACGTAGAGCATGAGAAGCGCGCGCTTCGCGCCGAGCTCCGCGAACGCCGCCAGCTGCTGAGCGACTCGCAGCGGGAGGCCGCGGCATCCGCCATCACGCAGCGCCTCGACGAGCTGGTCGACGCGCTCGGCGCCCGGTCGATCTCGTGCTTCCTCTCGACCACGACCGAGCCGGGCACCCGGGAGTTCGTCACCGGCGCGGTGCGCCGCGGCATCCGGGTCCTGCTTCCTGTGACACGGGCCGACGGCCTTCTCGACTGGGCCGTGGCGACCGATGACGACGACGTCGCGGAAGGCCTCTTCGGGCTTCCCGAGCCGACCGGCGAGGTGCTCGGTCCGATCGCCGTCAACGATGTCGACCTGATGGTGATCCCCGCCGCGGCCGTCGACCGCACCGGGATGCGCATGGGCTGGGGGCGCGGGTACTTCGACAAGACCATCGGTTCGATGGAGAAGTGCCCTCCGGTCTACGCAGTCATCTATGATTCCGAGGTACTCGACTTCCTGCCGAGGGAGGTTCACGACCAGCCGGTCACCGGCGTCGTGACTCCCACGCAGACCCTCCACCTGTCGCCCACGCGACGCTGACCCGCGAGGATCGCAATGCCCACCTATGCCTATGCCTGCCGTTCGTGCGGTCACGCCTTCGACGCCGTGCAGAGCTTCTCCGACGACGCGCTCACCGTCTGCCCCGAATGCGGCGGCGAGCTGCGCAAGCAGTACGGATCCATCGGCGTGACCTTCAACGGATCTGGCTTCTATCGCACCGACTCGCGAGCGGGCTCCGGCTCTTCCGCATCCGCCCCGGCATCATCGAAGGCAGAGCCGGCCAAGACCACGACCCCGGCCCCCGCGTCGACCAGCACATCTTCTTCCTGACCCCATCAACTCCCCGGAGGCATCCATGCTCAAAGGTTTCAAGGACTTCATCCTCCGCGGCAACGTGATCGACCTCGCGGTCGCGGTCGTCATCGGCACCGCGTTCACGGCGATCGTCACCGCCGTGGTGAACAGCATCATCACCCCGCTCGTCTCGCTGTTCTTCAAGGCGGATGCGACGGGCAACTTCGGACCGCAGGTGCAGAGCATCTACGGAGATACCGTCACGTTCCCCATCGGCGATCTCATCTCGGCGATCATCAGCTTCCTCTCGGTCGCTCTGGTGGTGTACTTCGTGTTCGTGCTGCCGATGAACACGTTCAAGGCCCACGTCGAGGCGCGCAAGGGCACCGCGGCCGAGCAGCCGGAGGAAGAGCCGGCGGCCGCCACCGAGGCCGAGCTGCTCGTCGAGATCCGCGACCTGCTCGCCGGGAACAAGCCGCGCAGCTGACTCGCAGTCCGCACCGCGAAGCGCACGGTCCGATTCGGGCCGTGCGCTTCGTCGTCTCCCGAACACGCCTGAGCCGCCGGTGCTCAGTAGTGCGGGGGCACGTCCTGCATCAGGCGGTCGTCGTTGGGCCCCTTCGGGCCCGTCGTCCGCTGAGGTTCCCGGACGACCCGATCCGGGTCCGTGTCGGTGCCCGGCACGGGAGTCAGCCGGGCACGCCGCGATCCGGCGACCCGCACGACCTTCTGCCGCGGGGCACCGGAGTCCGGCTGATCAGTCATTCTGCGGGTCGGTGAGATCGATCGGCTGCGTGTCGTTGTCGGCTCGGGCCGCGGATGCCGAGATTCCCAAGACTCCCGCGATGCGCGTGGCCGCCGTGACGGGGTCGCTGTAGAGGTCGAAGGCGTGCACGCGCACGTAATGCCACCCGAGGCGGCGAAGCACGTTCGGGCGCAGCCGCAGGGCCTCGCGCAGTGACTCGCCCCGAGACTCCGGGTCGGACTCGATGACGACGGCCTTGCCGTTGTGCTGTGCGACGAGCGGCAGCAGACCGCGGTAGTCGACGTCGACCGCTGCGCCGAGACGGCGCAGCTCTCGTGCGAGGGCGAGCGTCAGCGGGTCGGCGAGATCCTCCAGTCGTGCGTCGCGTCCCCGGGTGGCGAGGCCGCCGAGGATCGACATCAGGGTGGCGGCGCCGAACTCGAGGCGGCCGTCGTCGAACGACGAGGGGCGGATCGACGAGACGATCACCATGGACCGGCGGGCGCGGGTCATCCCGACCGTCAGCAGCCGTTCCCCATCCGGCGTGGACAGGTCGCCGAAGTCGCTGAGCACTCGGCCGTGCTTGGTCAGGCCGTAGCCGAGTGAGAAGATCACCCGGTCGCGACTCTCGGCCACGGACTCCTCGAGGGTGAGCACCGCGAAGGGCTCGGCCGTGTCGCGACCGACGAAGTCGGCGACGTCGGAGCGCCCGGCGAATGCCGAGGTGACGGCGGCCCGCACGCGCTCGGCGTGACGCCTGCTCGCGGTGACCACCATGAGCGACTCGTCCGGGCGATGCACGGCGTGCTCCACGACCAGCGTGACGACGCGTGCGACCTCTGCCTCGGGGCTCTCCACCGCACCCGACACGGGGTCGGGTGCGCCGGTGCCGCCTTCGACGTAGTCGACGGTGAGGCTGCCGCGACCCAGGTACGAGCCCGCCCAGGGCAGCGAGACGATCTCGCCGCCGTAGAACGCGTCGTTGATGAGCTCTGCGAGGTCCTCGCCGCCCGCACGGTAGCTGCGCGTGAGGGTCATCACGGGAAGAAGTTCGGACAGGCGCTCGAACACCGACACGGAGTCGAAGGGCACCTCGTGCTCCCATTCGGGGCCGGGGTCCACGGCGACGTGGAACGCCGTCGGAAGCTGGGTGACCGGATCGCCGAAAGCGACGACCTGACGGGCACGGCGGATCGCCGGGGCCGCTTCGGCGAGGTTGATCGCGGCCGCATCGACGAGGAGCACCGTGTCGAACTCGACGGAGTCGGGGATCTGCGGCACGAGGTAGGGAGACGAGATCCAGACCGGCGCGAGCACGCCGACGAGTGTGGGCGCGGAGCTCACGATCTCCGCTGTCGTCGTCGCCGGCTGCTTCAGTGCGCGCCTAAGGTTCTGCGACTCCTGCGGTTCATCGACGATGGCGATCTTCCACTGGTTCGCGAGCTGCCAGGCGAGCAACGGACCGGCCATCGCGGCGTGCGCCTCGTCGACGAGACGGAAGTCCCGCTCGAGCCGGTCGACCACCGCCGTGTTCGCACCGAGCAGCGCTCGATCCTCCTGCAGAGCCCGTTCCAGCAGTGTCTGCCACCAGGCGAACTCCAGCTCGTCACCCACACGCGACTCGGCGACGTGGCGAACGGACAGCTCCGCGAGCAGCGGCTCGAGACCGAGGTCGGCCAGCCTATCGCGCAGCTGCGCGCGCTCCACGAGGTTGTCGAAGACGTCGGACTTCGCCGCGAGACCGGCGAGAGTGCGCACGAGGCGGGCGACGGGGAGCGTCGACAGCGGTTCCCTGCGGCCGAGCGCGACATCGAGCTCGGCGAGCTCAGCCGTGACGCGCTGCCACGAGGAGTGGACGTCGGCGAGCCCGAGTGGAACCTCGGGCGCCACTCCGGCTTCCACGAACCGCTGCCACTGGGTGCGCTGCGCCTGGATGCGCAGCAGCGATTCGTGCATCTCGGTGACATGGACGCCCGGGCGCACGTACTCCTTGGCGAGACGACGCAGCCGACGCCGGTTCGCCCCGGACATCGCGGGCGCGTCGCGGCGCGATCCGTGAGCCTGGATGAGCTCGCCCAGCGGACGCTCGAAGACGGTGGGGCTGAACCGGTCGAGAGAGTCGCGGATGCCCTGCAGCAGCCGCAGGTACTCACCGAGCTCGTCGATCGTCGAGAACGGGCGCATATGCGTCTGGGCGATGAGGGCATACCCGCGCTCGAGGAGGGCCGGCACGCTGTCGGAGTGCAGACGCGCTGCCAGCTGGTGCGCCGACTTCGCAGCCTCGGTGCTCGAGAACGTGACTCCGTACCAGGGCGAGTCGTCGGGTCCGAAGCGGAACTCGCCGAGGCGCGCGGCCTGCGCGAGCGCCGCTGCCGCCGACGAGCGATCGTCAGCGAGACGGCGGAGGGTCTCGGCGCTGAGTCGCGCCGTGGTCGACGGCGGGGTGGGCAGGGAGGCGAGCCTCGTGAGATGCCTGGTGGCGTCGAGCACCGACGAGTTCGTCCCCGCGACCGGAGCGGTGAGAGCGCTGCGATAATCCCTGAGCACCGTGCGGAGACGCACGAGAGCGTCATCGACGTCGCTGACCTTCGGAGCCGTCGCCTTCTCGTTCCGGCCGATCGCGCGGACGAGGTCCCGACGCACGTTCGCGGGCGATACCGCCAGGCTGTCGAGGCCGATGCCCGCAAGACGGTGCCGCACGCCGTCGAGGGTCGACCGTCGCGCCGAGACGACGAGCACCCTCTTGCCGGCCCGCACGAGTTCGCCGAGCGCGTTGATCACGGTCTGTGTGCCGCCTGTGCCGGGGAGCGTCGCGACGGTCAGCGAATGTCCGGCGGCGATCCTGGCGAGGAGCGCCTCCTGCTCGGCATCCGCATCGAGCAGCAGATTGTCGGATGCCGGCGCCCGGTCGTCCGGTCCGGTGTGGTGCGGCGCGGGTCGGCGGGCCGAGACCTGCTCGCGGTCACCGACGTGACCGGCCAGAGCGTTGAGCACGACGTGGTCCAGACTCCCGCCGTCGCGGGACATGGCACCGCCGACATCGGCGAAGGTCGAGACCACGAGCCGCGGCAGCACCGTGAAGGTGTCGATCGACCGCGTCGTGGCCCGAAGGCTGTCGATCACGGGCTGCGGCTTGAAGATCCCGCCGTCGTAGGCGAGGGAGGCGAGAGCCGCGGCGTCGATCGTGATGCCGAAGTGCTCACGCGCGATGCGCACGAGCTCGGGGTTCACCTCGAACGCGCCCTGCAGCTTGAGTTCGAAGTCGGAGTGGTGCCGACGGATGGCGAGGGGGCGAAGCAGCACGGGCGCCGAGAAATCCGCCCCGCCGATGCGCCAGCCGGCGACGCCGACTGCGAGGTGCACCGCCTCGATGCCGCGAACGGTGCGCAGCTCGGTGTTCTTCGCCGTGATCCGCTCGGCGGCGAGCCTCGCAGTGCGCAGACCGACCTCGTCGCGATAGAGATTCGACAGCAGGGTCGATTTGCCTGTGATGAACTGGGGAAGACTGCCGGGGTGGGCCTTCGAGATGTCGATGCTGGATTCGACCGTGTCGCGGAAGTTCACGAGCGGCGATGAGCCACCGAGGTCAGCAGCTTCCGCACGCAGCCGAGTGCGCTCGGCCTCTGCCGCATGCGCGATGCCGATACCGGAGACCGGCTCGTGCGATTCGCCGAGGGTCACTGCGGCATCGGTCGCTGCGTCATCCGCAGCCTTGCCTTCACGTCGCCACACACCTCACACACTAAGCGCGCCTCGCCCCGCAGGCGGTATCCCGGGCGGGTTTCACCGTATTTCCGCCCGCTCGAGGGCGGAGCGACGACCCTGCGGACTGCTTCTGCACCCGAGCGACGAGTCGGTGCGGTCTCCCCCGGTCGCGCTCGTGGGGACGCCCCCGTACCCCCGCTCCGGTCAGTATGGAGGCATGACCTTCCGCTATGACTTCGCACCGACTCCGTTCGGCGACGCCCTCGCGGTGTTCTCCGACGAGGGGCTCGTCCGATTCGACCTCTCGGAGTCGAATGATCCATCGGTTCCCTGGCTCCTCGAGAACGTCGCGAGCCAGCTCCGGGCCGTCCCGGAACCCGACCCCGGTGCGGCAGACGAGGTCACCGAACTCCTCGACGCGTACTTCGGTGGATCGCCGGTGCGATTCCACGATCACCTGGCGCTCGACTGGCGCCTCATCGACGGGTTCGCGCGCACGGCGCTGCAGACCATCACCACCATCGAATGGGGAGAGACGATCAGCTACGGGGAGGTCGCGGTGCTGGCCGGGCGCCCCGGTGCCGCGCGGGCCGTCGGCACCGCCTGCCGTCTCAGTCCCTTCTCCATCGTCGTCCCCGTCCACCGCGTGGTGCGGTCGGATGGCACGACGGGTCAGTACGGCGCGCATCCCGAGCGCAAGAGGTTCCTTCTCGACCTCGAGTCGCACGGCTGACCGCACACGGGGACCCCGACGAGTAGGCCGTCGGGGTCCCCGTTCGCGTCATCGGCCGCTCAGTGGTCGACGGCCTTCTCGGCCCCGAAACCGGTGAGCGAGCGCACTTCCATCTCGGCCGCCAGGAGCGGCGACTCCTTGGTCCGGCTCGTGACCGTCCCGAGCCAGCCGAGGAAGAAGCCGAGCGGGATCGACACGATTCCCGGATTGTTCATCGGCCACAGCACGATGTCGATCCCGGGGATCATCGAGGTCGGCGACCCGGAGAACACCGGCGACAGGATGATCAGGATGATCGCCGCGGCGAGGCCGCCGTACATGCTCCAGACCGCACCGCGGGTGTTGAACCGTCGCCAGAACAGCGAGTAGAGGATCGTCGGCAGATTCGCCGAGGCGGCGACCGCGAACGCGAGCGCCACCAGGAAGGCGATGTTCTGCCCCTGCGCACCGATGCCACCGACGATCGCGAGGATGCCGATCACGACCACCGTTCGGCGTGCGACGCGCACCTCGCCGTTGGGATCCGGCTCGACGGGGTTTCCGGCCGAGTCCTTCTTCCCCTTCTGGATCACGTTCGCATAGATGTCGTGCGCGAACGAGGCTGCTGCCGTGATCGTGAGTCCGGCCACCACCGCGAGGATGGTCGCGAAGGCGACGGCCGAGATGAACCCGAGGAGGACCGGCCCGCCGAGATACAGGGCGAGCAGCGGCGCCGCCGAGTTCGGCCCGCCGGGTGCCGCCGCGATCACGTCCGCGCCGACGAGCGCGCCTGCTCCGTAGCCGAGCACCAGTGTCAGCAGGTAGAAGCCGCCGATCAGCCAGATCGCCCACACCACCGAACGACGAGCCTCCTTGGCGGTGGGGACCGTGTAGAAGCGCATCAGCACGTGCGGGAGCCCCGCCGTTCCGAGCACGAGAGCCATGCCGAGAGAGACGAAGTCCCAGGGGTTCGCTCCGTACTGCAGTCCCGGCGCGAGGATCGCGTCGCCCTTGTCGGAATTCGCCACAGCCGCCTCGAGCAGCGTGTTGAGGCTGAATCCGTTGATCGCCAGCACCCAGATCGTCATCGCGATCGCACCGCCGATGAGCAGGAACGCCTTGACGATCTGCACCCAGGTCGTGCCCTTCATGCCGCCGATGAGGACGTAGACGATCATCAGCACGCCCACGACGGCGATCACGATCGACTGACCGAGTCGGCCGTCGATTCCGAGCAGCAGGGAGACCAGCCCGCCGGCTCCCGCCATCTGGGCGAGCAGGTAGAAGAAGCACACTGCGAGCGTGGTGATCGCGGCCGCCATGCGCACGGGCCGCTGCTTCAGTCGGAACGACAGGACGTCGGCCATCGTGAACTTGCCGGTGTTGCGCATCAGCTCGGCGACGAGAAGCAGTGCGACGAGCCAGGCGACGAGGAATCCGATCGAATACAGGAATCCGTCGTAGCCGTTGATCGCGATCGCACCGCAGATTCCGAGGAAGGATGCCGCAGACAGATAGTCGCCGGCGATCGCGAAACCGTTCTGCGGCCCCGTGAACGAGCGGCCCGCGGCGTAGTAGTCCGCCGCCGTCTTGTTGTTCCGGCTCGCACGGATGACGATGAACAGTGTCACCGCCACGAAGGCGACGAAGATCGAGATGTTGAGAACAGGATTGCTCTCCACCGCGATCTCCCCCGCGGCGGCGTGAATGCGGTTCATGCGTCAGCCTGCGCCTTCTCGAGCTCTTCGCGGATCTCGGTCGCTATCGGATCGAGTCTCCGGTTCGCGAATGCGACGTACCCCATCGTGATCGCGAAGGTGGTGACGAATTGTCCCAACCCCATGAGCAGCCCGACGGTGATATCTCCCCACACTCTCTGAGACATGAATTCGGTCGCGAAGGCGGCGAGCAGGACGTAGACGAAATACCAGATGAGGAAGAATGCCGCGAGCGGGAAGATGAATGAGCGCTGCGTCTTCTTCAGTTCGCGGAATCGTGGTGATTCCTCGACAGCGATGTAGTCGATCGCTCCCGGCGAATCTGCCGTCGGATGGTCGGTCATGGGGCCTCCTTGCCTCATGTTCTGCGGCTCGCCCCGCATTGCCAGGCGAATGATAGGGTCGACGCTACGAAACGGGGACACAGCGCCGTCACCCCCGAAAGTAGGTAGTCGTGAGCACATCGACCGAGATGGAATCAGAGACCGAACTCGTCGCCAGAGCAGTGCGCGAGCTCGCGCAGCGCACCCGGTTCCCGGTCGCCTTCGGCGGCCTGATCGACGAGGGCGTGGTCAGCGTCACCAGCATCGTCGGGAACCGCACGCACAGCCTCGACGGGTTGCGCGTCAGACCCGAACGCGGTCTCGGCGGACGGGCGATGATGGAGCTGCGCCCTCGCATGACGAGCGACTACGGGTCATCGCAGCAGATCACGCACGACTACGACGTGTTCGTGCTCGGCGAGGGCCTCAGGACCCTGCTGGCCCTGCCGATCGTCGTGAGCGGCCGTCCCCGAGGCGTCCTGTACGCGGGGGCCTGGGACCGGACACCCGTCGGCGGCGTGACCACGGCACCGGCGATGCAGGTCGCACAGTCCGTCGCAGAGGAGCTCCGAGTTCGCGACGAGGTGGAACGTCGCCTTCGCTCGGTCACGCCGTCGTCCGCATCCGTCCCCCCGCGCCATCGCGAAGAGCTGCGGGAGAGCTTCGCCGAGCTTCGCAGCATCGCGGCATCCGTCGATGATGCGGATCTTCGGGCGCGCATCGCACAGGTGGAGCAGCGCCTCGTGATGCTCGCGGACGACGCGGTCTCCACCGGCACCGGGCCTATCCCGACGGTTCATCTCTCCCGCCGCGAGACCGATGTGCTCGCCTGCGCCGCCCTCGGCGCGACGAATGCGGAGATCGGCGGGCAGCTCGGCCTTCGCGAGGGCACCGTCAAGGCGTATCTCGGCACGGCGATGTCCAAGCTCGACGCCTCGACCCGCCATGCCGCCGTGGCCAAGGCGCGGCGGGCCGGACTGCTCCCCTGAGTCACGCGCGGCGCTCCGCGGCACAGCGCTGCACAGCGCTGCACAGGCCCTGCTCAGCGCTCACGGCTATCGTGGATACTGGTCGGTGAACCCCGGCCCCGGACGAGGCAGACCAGTACCCGGTGAGCGAAAAGACTGGTCCGAAAGGACCGTCATGTCGTGGATCGTGCTTATCGTCTCCGGAGTCCTCGAAGCTGTATGGGCGACTGCGCTCGGCAAATCCGAGGGATTCACCAAGCTGTGGCCGAGCATCATATTCGCGGGCGGTCTGATCCTCTCGATGCTCGGGCTCGCATTCGCCATGCGTGATATCGCCACCGGCACCGCCTATGCGGTGTGGGTCGGCATCGGCGCGACTCTGACAGTGGTGTGGGCGATGATCACCGGCGACAGCGACATCTCCTGGCCGCGGATTCTGCTGCTCCTCGGCCTCGTCGGCTGCATCGTCGGCCTGAAATTGATCGACCCTGGTCACGAATAGCACTGCGGGCTCGGATATTCGGCAGTACTGTATTCCCATGGCAAGAAGAATTGTGCACCAGCTGGTTGACGACATCGACGGAAGCATCCTGGAAGTAGGCGAAGGCGAAACGGTCCATTTCTCGCTGAATGGCACTTCTTACGAGATCGATCTGAATTCCGCGCACGCAGAAGAACTGCGCGCGGCATTGGAACCGTATATCTCGGCTGGACGACGGGCCGGCTCGGCGGCCTCGTCGCGGTCGGCAGCACCCCGGAAGCGCGCGGGTCGCAATCCCGAGGTCGCGGCGATCCGCGCCTGGGCGAACGACAACGGCTACACGCTCTCAGAGCGGGGCCGCATTCCCGCCCCGGTCGTCGAGGCGTACAACGCCGCGCACTGACTCAGTCTGAGGTCGCGACTCCGGGTTGAGCCCACGGCTCATCCCGGAGCGTGATCTCCTGGGCCATGTCGGACAGGAACCGGATGACGACGTCACGCTCGTCCGGAGTGAGTCGCGCCGCCGAGTAGAAGCGCTTGGCCTGCTGACGACCCACCGTCTCCATGGCCGCCTGCCGCGTCTCCGGCGTGATGGTGATCGCGAGAGCGCGCCGGTCCGTCGGATGCGGCGCCCGCCGGATATGTCCGCCCTTCTCGAGGCGGTCGAGCAGCTTCGTCGTCGACGCGGTCGATATGCCGAGGTGTGTCGCGATCCCCCCGGGAGTGGCCGTGGCCCCGCGGTTCGCGCACACGATCAGGTAATGCAGTGCGCGCATGTCCGTGTCGTTCAGGCGCATGTAGCGCCGTGAGGCGAGTGACAGCTTCTGCTCCGCGTCGCGGAGCTCACCGAGGGCGCCCATGACGAGCGCGATCTGGCGCAGGTCCTCGGGGTCGACACCTGATCGATCGATCAGCGTGCTCCGCGGATCCGCCGACTCGACGTCGTAGATCGCCGCGTGCGCGAGGCCATCCGGAGAGATCGGGTCCTTGCGAGACAGCACATCGGACGCACCGCTTCCGCGGGGGGTGGCGTCCGGTCCGTCGTGCATGCCATCATGCTACACACGATTGTTTCGTGTTATGTTGATTATTAGCTAAGCTAGCGAAAATCGAGGAGGTTCCCCGTTGGATGAGGTCACCCTCCTCTCTGCAGACGGAGTCGCGATAGGCGTGTTCGCGAAAGACGCGGTACACACCACCGATACTCCTCTTCACCTGGCCTTCTCCTGCCATGTCTTCGACCGGCAGGGGCGTCTTCTCGTCACGCGGCGAGCGCTGACGAAGCGCACCTGGCCCGGCGTCTGGACCAACAGCTTCTGCGGTCACCCCCGCCCGGGCGAGGACATGACACAGGCAGTGCATCGACGCGCGCAGGACGAGCTCGGACTCCGTCTCACCGACATCTCCCTGGTGCTGCCTGACTACCGCTATCGCGCGGTCGACGCGAGCGGGATCGTCGAGAACGAGATCTGCCCCGTGCACGTCGCCATCGCAGACGGCCCCCTCTCCCCCGATCCCGACGAGGTCGCCGAGTGGGCCTGGGTCGATCCGGCCGAGTTCGCCGACGCCGTCATCGGTGCCCCCTTCGCGTACAGTCCCTGGCTCGTGGAGCAGCTGCCCCGGCTGCGCGACCTCGGGGTGGTGTGATCATGACCGCGACCGTGACGCAGACCGCGCCGCGAGAGGACATGAGCACCCGTGTCGAAGAGGTGCTCCGACAGCGCTTCGCCATTCACTGCGAGAACGCCGAGGTGTACGGAGCCGAGTTCGCCGCCCTCTGGCGCGCGACCGCCGACCACGCTCTCGGCGGCAAGCTCGTGCGCCCGCGGCTGCTGCTCGACATCCACCGCGCGCTCGTCCCGACCGCAGGCGAGGACGCGATGATCGGGGCCGTCGACATAGCGACCCATATCGAGCTCCTTCACTATGCCTTCCTCCTTCACGACGACGTCATCGACGGAGACCTGACCCGCCGCAAGCGACCCAACCTGATCGGGCAGCTCGCCGCCGGCACACCCGGCGCCTCCGAGCAGGACGCGCTGCACTGGGCCAGGTCCAGCGCGATCCTGATGGGCGATCTGATGCTCTCGGCCGCGATCATGGGCTTCGCCCGGGCGGATGTGCCGGCGCACACACGAGGACGCCTCCTCGACCTGGTCGAGCAGACGATCCTCGAGACGGTGGCCGGCGAGCACACCGACGTCGCATTGAGCCACGGGATCATCGCCTCCGACGTCGACACCGTCCTGTCGATGAGCGTCTACAAGACGGCCACCTATTCGTTCTCGCTCCCGCTGCGCGCCGCGGCGCTCCTCGCCGACTCCTCCACCTCGGCCGAGGAGACGCTGCAGGCCGTCGGCCGCCACCTGGGTCTCGCCTACCAGCTTCAGGACGACCTGCTCTGCGTCTTCGGCGACCACCGGACACACGGCAAGGACCCCTTCTCCGACCTGAGAGAGGGCAAGGAGACGGCCATCATCGCCTTCGCGCGGTCGACGAGCGCCTGGCACGACATCGAACCGCGGTTCGGTTCGGCGGACCTCAGCCTGCAGGACGCCACCTCGATGCGCGATCTGCTGCGCGAGTGCGGAGCGGAGCGATTCGTGATCGGCCTCATCGGCGATCAACTCGACGCGGTCTACGCCCTGCTGTCCGAGGCGGAGCTCGCCGGCGAGATCAGCTCGGATGCCGCACGGTCGATCCTCGTCTCCACCTCCCGCCTCGAAGGGCGTCACGCATGACCCCGAACCCTCACGACGCATCGGGTGCGAGTCTGGGGCGGTTCAACCGCGCCGCCGACACCGCATCCACCGAGGTCATCCGCACATATTCGACATCCTTCGGACTCGCGACGCGCCTGCTCGGCGAGAGACACCGTCAGCACGTGCGCAACATCTACGCGATGGTTCGCATCGCGGACGAGATCGTCGACGGAGTCGCCGCCCAGGCGGGGCTCGACGAGTCGGCGCAGAGCGGAGCGCTCGCGTCGTACGTCTCGGAGACGCACCGGGCGATGAGCGTCGGATACAGCACGGACCTCGTCCTGCACGCCTTCGCGCGAACGGCGAGGGAGTGCGGGATCGGCGAAGATCTCACGCAGCCGTTCTTCGACTCGATGGCCGCCGACATCGCTGCGGAGTCGCACTTCACGTCCTACGACGCGGCGGCTCATGAGCGCTACGTCTACGGCTCTGCCGAGGTGGTCGGCTTGATGTGCCTGCGCGTCTTCCTGCGGGACGAGCGGCGCACCGACAGAGAGCTCGAGACCCTGACGCACGGAGCACGGCAGCTCGGTGCGGCATTTCAGAACGTGAACTTCCTGCGCGACCTCGCGGATGACACGGATCGACTGCAGCGCGGTTACCTCGGCGACGGCGGCCGCCTCACCGACGGCGATCGGGACGAGTGGGTGCGCACGATCACGGCGCAGCTCGATGATGCGGCGCGCTCGATCCCGCTGCTGCCCAAGGACTCTCGCGCCGCGGTCCGCAGCGCACTCGCGCTGTTCGCCGCTCTCACGCGCCGGGTCGCGAGGACTCCGGCCTCGAGTCTCTACGAGCAGCGGGTGCGCGTACCCGATCCGGTGAAGGCGATGCTGGCCGCGCGCTCGGTGCTCGTGACCGCGATGGAGCGGAGCCGATGAGCCGGGTAGCGGTCATCGGCGCAGGCGTCGCCGGTCTCGCCGTCGCCGGGCTGCTCGCCCGTGACGGCCACGATGTGACCGTCTACGAGAAGAACGGCCGGGTCGGGGGTCGTGCAGGCACCATCGAACGCGACGGCTTCCGCTTCGACTCCGGGCCCTCGTGGTACCTCATGCCCGAGGTGTTCGATCACTTCTTCGAGATGATGGGCACCTCGACCCAGGAGCAGCTCGATCTGACCCTCCTCGATCCCGGGTATCGCGTATTCCGTGCGCCCCTCGCGGACGGGCGCACGGCGCCGTCCGTCACGGTTCCCACCGGTCGTGACGCGGTCTCGCGCCTCTTCGAGTCACGCGAGCCCGGCGCCGCACAGGCCCTGGATGCCTACCTCGACTCGGCGCACGACGCCCGTGTGATGGCCGAGCGCTATTTCCTCTACAACCCGTTCACGAGGCTGCGCACGCTGATGACACCGGAGGTGCTGCGCGCACTCCCCCGTCTCTTCAGCCTGCTGGGCACGCGCCTGCAGTCGTTCGCGGCGCGGCGTTTCCGTGACCCGGTCATCCGGCAGCTGCTCGGGTACCCCGCCGTGTTCCTCGGCACGGACCCCCGCACCGCACCGGCGATGTACCACCTCATGAGCGCTCTCGACCTCGATGAGGGCGTCAGCTACCCCCAGGGCGGATTCTGGCGCGTCGTCGAGCGCATCGCGGAGCTCGCGGAGGCGGCCGGAGCCGAGATCGTGCTGGATGCCGATGTCACGGCGATCAGCACCGGCGTCCGGTCGGGTGCTCCGACCGTCACGGGCATCGAGTGGCGCGACGCCGACGGAATCGCGCACCGGGCCGAAGCGGACATCGTGGTGTCCGGCGCCGATCTTCACCACACCGAGACGGCGCTGCTGCCGCCGCACCTGCGCACCTACCCCGATTCCTGGTGGCAGCAGCGCACGAGCGGTCCCGGCGCCGTGCTGGTGATGCTCGGCATCCGTGGTTCCGTGCCCGAGCTGCCGCATCATTCCCTGTTCTTCACGGAGGACTGGGATGCGAACTTCGACGCGATCTTCGGCGACGACCCCGAGATCCCCTCACCCGCATCGATCTATGTCTGCCGCCCGAGCGCGACCGACCGCACCGTGGCCCCCGAGGGCCACGAGAACCTCTTCGTGCTCGTGCCGATCCCCGCCGACACGGCGTTGGGAGCGGGCGGCTCCGACGGTGCAGGCTCCGCGGCGATCGAGCAGGCCGCGGATGCGGCGATCGACCAGATCGCGAGCTGGGCCGGCATCCACGACCTGCGTGAGCGCATCGTGGTACGCGAGACCAAGGGCCCCGCGGACTTCCTCGAGGACTACAACTCGTGGCGCGGCGGGATGCTGGGGCCGGCGCACATCCTGTCCCAGAGCGCGATGTTCCGTGCTCAGAACGAGTCGCGCCAGGTGTCGGGCCTGTACTACGCGGGTGCCACGACCGCGCCGGGCGTGGGGGTGCCGATGTGCCTCATCAGCGCGGAGATCGTTCTCAAGCGCATCCGCGGCGACCATTCCAGCGGCCCTCTCGATGTCGCGACCCCGGCAGGGTCCACCCGCGGGGAATCCTGATGGGCTTCCTGTATCTCGCGCTCCTGCTCATCACGCTCGGCTGCATGCTGCTGCTCGACCGGCGGTTCCGACTCTTCTTCTGGAGCGACGCGGTGACCGCGGCGATCGTCACGGCGATCGGACTCGCCTTGTTCCTCGCGTGGGACGTCGCCGGCATCGTCGGAGGGATCTTCTTCCGGGGCGAGGCCGCCGTAGCGACGGGGATCGTCCTCGCCCCCGAGCTCCCCATCGAAGAGCCTGTCTTCCTGCTCTTCCTCGTCGTCTGCACCATGGTCGTCTACACCGGGGCTGTGCGGATCCTCACCCGACTGCGCCGACGCCCGGTGGAGGTCGCCTCGTGACCTACATCGAGCTCTCCGCATGGTTCGTCGGCGTCGCCGTCGTGGCGGCCGCCGTTCTCTCCGTGGTCGCTGGTCGGAACAGAGCCCATCTCGGCGCGATCGCCGCGACCGTCGTCGTGCTCTTCCTCCTCACCGCCGTCTTCGACACCGTCATGATCGCCACCGGACTGTTCCACTACTCCCCCGATCACCTCCTCGGGGTGCACATCGGTCTCGCACCGCTCGAGGACTTCGCCTATCCGCTCGCAGGGGCCGTGCTGCTGCCGACCCTGTGGGCAGCGCTGCGCGCACGTCGACGCGCGCGCGCCGGCCTCCGAGGCGCCGAGGAGGATCCCTCGTGAGCTCCTCGACCCGCGGATCCACCGGTCGCGACGCCCGGCAGATCGTCCTCTCCTCCCGCCCCATCAGCTGGATCAACACGGCATTCCCCTTCGCGGCCGCCTACCTCCTCAGCACGCGCGAGATCGACCTGACGCTGATCATCGGCACCCTCTACTTCCTCGTGCCGTACAACCTGGCCATGTACGGCATCAACGACGTGTTCGATTACGCGTCCGACCTCGCCAACCCGCGCAAGGGCGGGATCGAGGGCGCGCTTCTCGCCCCCCGCATACACCGCGCGACCCTGTGGGCGGCGGTCGTGACGAACGTGCCGTTCCTGGTCTACCTCGTGGCGGTCGGGAATCCCGCATCCTGGCTCTGGCTCGCGATCAGCGTGCTCGCGGTGATCGCCTACTCCGCACCCGGGCTCCGGTTCAAAGAGCGGCCGTTCCTGGATTCGACGACCTCGAGCCTGCACTTCGTCACTCCGGCGATCGTGGGGCTGACCCTCGCCGAGGGCGCCGTCACCTCGACAGCGGTCATCGTGCTGCTCGCGTTCTTCCTGTGGGGCATGGCCGCGCACGCCTTCGGAGCGGTGCAGGACATCGCACCCGACCGCGAAGGGGGCATCGGCTCGATCGCGACCGTGATCGGAGCACGGGCGACCGTACGGCTGTCGATCGCGCTGTGGGCACTCGCCGGCATCGCCATGCTGTTCACGTCCTGGCCGGCGCCCTTGGGCGCCGCCCTCGCGCTGCCGTACATCGTCAACGCCGCACCCTGGTGGAACGTCACCGACGACACATCGGCGGGGACCAACCGCGCGTGGCGGCGCTTCATCTTCCTCAACTACTTCGCCGGGTTCCTCGCGACGATGATCCTCATCCTCGCCTGGGTCTCCTGACGCACCCCGATCCCCTGCACCTTCCGAGAGGAATCTGATGTCCACCCCTGAGCACGCGCCCACCCCGCCGACCCGAGAGCGCACGCGTCGGCACTCCTGGGCGCGCGTCTTCATCCCCGTCGCCCTCATCCTCATCTGGCTGGTGGGCGCAGGGCTCGGCGGCCCGCTGTTCGGCAAGGTCGACGAGGTCTCATCGAACGATCAGACGAGCTACCTGCCTGAGTCGGCCGATGCGACGCAGGTGCAGAAGCTCCTCGGCGAGTTCAACGACAGCGATGCCATTCCGGCGATCGCGGTGTTCGTCGCCGATGACGAGCTGTCGGAGTCAGACCTCCAGACCATCTCGGATGCGGTGGCCGACGCGCCCTCCGTCGAGGGCGTGAGCGAAGACGTCTCTCCCGCTCTGACGTCGGACGACGGCAAGGCCGTCCAGGCGTTCATCCCGATCGAGGGCGACGCGGAACTCGCCGACGCGATCGATGCACTCGGCACTCAGCTGCGGGATGCCGCGCCTGACGGCGTCACCGTCTACATCACGGGTCCCGCAGGATTCAGCGCCGACCTCGTCGCCGGGTTCGCCGGCATCGACGGCCTCCTCCTGGGCGTGGCCCTGCTCGCGGTGCTCGTCATCCTCGTGCTGGTCTACCGCTCGTTCCTGCTGCCGATCGTCGTGCTCTCGACGAGCCTCTTCGCACTCTGCGTCGCGCTCCTCGTGGTCTGGTGGCTGGCGAAGTTCGAGGTGCTGCTGCTCAGCGGCCAGACCCAGGGCATCCTCTTCATCCTGGTCATCGGAGCGGCCACCGACTACGCGCTGCTCTTCGTGGCGCGGTTCCGCGAAGAGCTGCGCGTCACCCGAGACAAGGGGGCCGCCGTGCTGGCGGCCTGGAAGGGCTCCTTCGAGCCGATCGTGGCCTCCGGCGGGACTGTCATCGCCGGACTGCTCTGCCTGCTGCTCAGCGACCTCAAGTCGAACAGCACCCTCGGTCCGGTGGCCGCCATCGGCATCGTGTTCGCGATGCTCGCCGCGCTCACACTGCTGCCGGCTCTCCTGCTGTTGTTCGGCCGCGCGGTGTTCTGGCCCCGTCGCCCGAAGTTCGAGCCCGAGGTCGTCGCTGACGAGCACGGCATGCGCAAGACGGGCCTGTGGGCACGGCTCGCGAACATCATCACCCGCCGCCCTCGCGTCATCTGGATCGTGACGACCCTGGTGCTGCTCGCCGGCGCTTCGGGCGTCCTGCAGCTGAACGCCGTCGGCGTGCCCCAGTCCGATCTCGTGCTCGGCGCGTCCGAGGCGCGCGACGGTCAGGTGGCTCTGGGCGAGCACTTCCCCGGCGGCTCCGGCAGTCCCGTGTACGTGGTCGTCGCGGAGGACGAGCTGCAGGATGCCGCCGACGTGCTGCTGGCCGACGATGGAATCGACGGGGTCTCTGTCACGGCCGCTGACTCGCCGAGCGGTTCGGCGCCGGTCACGGAAGACGGCCTGGTCGCCGTCGGCCCTCCCGGGACCCCGGTGCCCGAGCCCACCGTCGTCGACGGAGACGTTCTTCTTCAGGGCACTCTGACCGACGCGGCCGACTCTGACGCGGCTGCCGCGACGGTGCGGGACCTGCGCACCCAGCTGGACGAGCTCGATGCTCTGGTCGGCGGAGTGACGGCGACCGCGATCGACACGAACGACGCCTCGATCCATGACCGCAACCTGATCATCCCGGTCGTCCTGGTCGTGATCATGCTGATCCTGATGCTGCTGCTGCGGTCGATCCTCGCGCCGGTGCTGCTCATCATCACCACGGTGCTGTCGTTCGGCACGGCGATGGGCGTCTCGGCACTGGTCTTCAACGGAGTGTTCGACTTCCCCGGTGCCGATCCTGCGGTTCCGCTCTACGGATTCGTGTTCCTCGTGGCACTCGGCATCGACTACAACATCTTCCTGATGACGAGGGTGCGCGAGGAGTCGCTCGAGCACGGCACACGCGAAGGCGTGCTTCGCGGACTCTCGATCACCGGCGGCGTGATCACGTCTGCGGGTCTCGTGCTCGCAGCGACCTTCGCCGCCCTGTCGGTGATCCCGATCCTGTTCCTCGCGCAGCTCGCGTTCATCGTCGCGTTCGGAGTGCTGCTCGACACCTTCGTGGTGCGCTCGCTGCTCGTGCCGGCACTCGCCTACGACCTGGGTCGAGTGATCTGGTGGCCGTCGAAGCTGTGGCGCAACGGCCGTGACTGAGATGTGCCCTCGACTGGATTCGAACCAGCGACCTGCCCTTTAGGAGAGGGCTGCTCTATCCTGCTGAGCTACGGGGGCGAGGATTCCATCCTAGAGGAAGCCCCGCCCCCGCCTTCCGTTCACGCGGCGAGTGCCAGGTACGGCTCCCATCGCGGGTCGCTCCGCTCCGTGCCGCGGACCGTCCACGCCGTCCCGTGCGGAGGACGAGGTGCGAACCTCAGTTCCCAGCGCATCTCCTGCGGCGTGCGGTCGCTCTTGGTGTTGTTGCAGCGCAGGCAGCACGCGACGAGGTTCTCCCACGAATCAGCCCCTCCGCGCGAACGCGGCATCACGTGGTCGATGGTCGAGGCGGCCTTGCCGCAGTACCCGCAGCGGTGGTTGTCACGGCGGAGGACGCCCCGCCGTGTGACCGGGACGCGTCTGCTGATCGGAATGCGCACATACCGCGAGAGGACGATGACGGCAGGACGGTCGTAGACGCCGTGACTGCCCCAGACGGGGTCGTCCTCGACACGTTCGATGACCGTCGCCTTGTCGTTCATGACCAGGACCAGGGCTCTCTTGAACGACACGATCGCGAGCGGTTCGTATCCTGCGTTCAGTACAAGTGTGCGCATCGTCATCCTCTCGATCCGCCGGGACGGCTTCCCGGCACTCTCGACTCACACGAAGCCGCACAGGACGGAAGCGTTCGCGGGGATGAAAAAAGGCGCTGTCTACAGACAGCGCCTCATGCGCACGGCAAGACCGTGGCGTCCCTGCGGACGATGCAGAAGGACGTGACGACCGAGGGCATCCATGGTTCGGATGTTCGGTATTCGCTCCATCAGCTTCTCCCGACTATGCGACAACGGGTTCAGGCTAACCCATCAGCAGCACAGGAGGGTCAAACTGCGGGTGAACGCACGAAGGCGTGTCCGCGAGGGAAAGATGAAGGTGCGAGCGATCAGCCCGCGTTGGCGCCGAGCCAGGCGATCGGCTCCATGAGGCCGCCGTTGACCCAGACCTCGAAGTGCAGGTGGTTGGCTGTCGAGCGTCCGGTGCTGCCGACGAAGCCGATGAGCTGTCCGGCGGCGACGGTCTGCCCCGCCTGGACCTGACGTGAACCGTAGATCATGTGACCATAGGTCGTCTGCACGCGCTGACCGCCCACGACGCTGTCGAGCATGACGGCGACGCCGTATCCGCCGATGCTCTCGGCAGAGGCACGGACGACGCCCGCAGCCGCAGCGTAGATCGGGGTGCCGGCCGGGGCGAGCATGTCGGCGCCCTGGTGAGCGCCGCCGACGGTGCGGCTGACGTTGTAGGAACCCTGAGGAAGCGGGTACCGGACCTCGCCGGAACCGGGCGACACCAGCGCGTAGCGACCGATGTCGAAGCTGGTGTTCGACGCAGAGGCGACGGAGGCTGCAGCAGCGGCCGCGCGGGCCTTTGCGGCCTCTTCGGCCTTCTTCTTCTCGATCTCGTCCGGAGTCGTGGCGCTGAAGGTACCGCGACTCAGCGGAGCGGCGGTCGCGTCGGACGCGACGACCAGAGACTGGGCGTCGACAGCAGCGAGCTGCTGGACGGTCGCCGCGGTCTCTGCCGGCTTCGATGCGGCGTAGGCGGGAAGAGCGACAGCAGCGACGAGAGCACCGACGGCCCCGAAGATGGCGATCGAACGCAAGGGCTTAACGACCTTGCGAGCGTCGACGCGGCTGCGAGAGCTGCGGGCGACTGCTCGATCTTCAGTTGTCTTCTCGGGCGATTCGATGTCTTTGGCCAAAACTTAGTCCTCCTGCGCCTGCACGCTCGGGAAGCGCTGGCTCGTCGGCACTCTGCTCTCGTGGCACGTATGTAGCTCGGGTACGTTGTGCGGTCTGACCGGGAGGTCGACGAGCCTGGAAGGCGAATCCTCTCGGGTGTCGTCAGCGGGCTTCTTCGACGACTCGTCCGAGGTTACCGGAAGATAACGATCCTGTCACCCTGCGAACCTGGCAATCCTCGGAGAGGCGGAATCACGCGGATGTCGGGCCCTTCGGCCTCGAAGATCAGGCGGGCTCGCCGACCAGGAAGATGTGCGAGGCGAGTTCGACGGGGAGCTCCAGACCGTCTTCCTTGCCCTCCATCTGGATGAGCACGTAGCCCTCGTTGAAGCGATAGTCGCCCTTCGCACCGGGAACCACGCCTGCGTCTCGCAGCTGCTCGAGCAGCTCCGGGTCGACCTGAGCGGGCTCGGCGAGACGGCGGACGGTGCCATCGATCGGAGCGCCGGCGGCGTTCAGCTTCTGCACGAGCCCGATGACGCCCTCGTCGAACGTGCGCGCAGGCGCGTCGCCGAGCTGGTCGAGGCCCGGGATCGGGTTGCCGTACGGGGACTCCGTGGGGTGGCCGAGCAACTCGACGAGACGACGCTCGACCTGCTCGCTCATCACGTGCTCCCAGCGGCACGCCTCTTCGTGGACGAACGCCCAGTCGAGGCCGATCACGTCGGAGAGAAGGCGCTCGGCGAGGCGGTGCTTGCGCATGACGTTGACCGCCTTGCGGCGGCCGGCGTCGGTGAGTTCGAGGGTGCGGTCTTCGGAGACGACGACGAGGCCGTCGCGCTCCATGCGCCCGACCGTCTGCGAGACCGTCGGACCCGAGTGGCCGAGCCGCTCGGAGATACGCGCACGCAGCGGCACGATGTTCTCCTCCTCGAGTTCGAGGATGGTGCGGAGGTACATCTCCGTGGTGTCGATCAAGTCCGTCATGTGGCCCTCCGGGTCTTCTTAGGCAAGCCTACATTCCCGCGCGGACATCAGGGCGTCATGCGGCGAAGGCACCGGGGGCCCACGCCGTAGAATCAACGCATGGCGATCGAGATTCCCCGTGACCTCCTGCCCGCTGACGGCCGCTTCGGCTGCGGTCCCTCGAAGGTGCGCACCGAGCAGCTCGATGCGCTGCTCGCCGCAGGTCCGACGTTGCTCGGCACCTCGCACCGACAGGCACCCGTCAAGAACCTGGTGGGCAGCGTCCGCGAGCAGCTCGCAGCACTCTTCCGCCTTCCCGAGGGATACGAGATCATCGTCGGCAACGGCGGCTCGACGGCGTTCTGGGACGCCGCCGCCTTCGGCCTGATCGAGCGCCGCAGCCAGAATCTGGTGTTCGGGGAGTTCGGCGGCAAGTTCGCCGCCGCCGCTGCCGCACCGTGGCTCGAGGCGCCGGATGTGCGCAAGTCCGAGCCGGGCTCGCGCACCGCTGCAGAGGTCGTCGACGGCATCGACGTCTACGCCTGGCCGCACAACGAGACGTCGACCGGCGTCTCGGCACCGATCGAGCGCGTGGTCGCCGACGGCGCTCTGACCGTCATCGACGCGACCAGCGCGGCCGGTGGCATCGACTTCGACGCCTCTCAGGCGGACGTCTACTACTTCGCGCCGCAGAAGAACCTCGGCTCCGACGGGGGCCTGTGGTTCGCCGCGGTGTCGCCCGCCGCCGTCGACCGCATCGAGCGCATCGCCGCTTCGGGTCGGTACATCCCGGAGTTCCTCAGCTTGAAGAACGCCGTCGACAACTCGCGACTCAACCAGACGCTGAACACTCCCGCACTGACGACGCTGCACCTGCTCGACAGCCAGCTCAGCTGGATCCTGTCGAACGGCGGCCTCGCCTGGGCCGGCGCCCGCACGGCGGAGTCGTCCGGCATCCTCTACGACTGGGCGGCGGCGTCCACGGTGGCGACCCCGTTCGTCACGGACGCGGCGCACCGGTCACCGGTCGTCGTGACCATCGACTTCGACGACAGCATCGATGCGGCGGCGGTCGCCAAGACCCTGCGCGCCAACGGCATCGTCGACACCGAGCCGTACCGCAAGCTCGGTCGCAACCAGCTGCGCGTCGCGACCTTCGTCTCGATCGAACCGGACGACATCCGACAGCTCACCCGCTCTCTCGACTACGTCCTCGGGCAGCAGGGCGCCTGACACCCACCGACGAAGACGAAAGGGGCCGCGTGCGAACGCGGCCCCTTTTCTCATTCGTCCCGTGGACGATCATTCCTCGTCGTCGGAGTCCTCGTCGTCGTCGGAGTCGTCGGAGTCGTCATCCTCGTCGTCGGAGTCGTCATCCTCGTCGGAGACGTCGTCCTCATCGTCATCCGCGGCGGCGGAGTCGTCGAGCTCGTCGATGTCGACTCCGTCGAGGTCGCCGGCGTGCAGCTCTCGCGGCTCCGCGGCCAGTTCGTCCTCATCGAGATCATCGTCGTCGTCGAGTTCATCGTCGTCATCGTCGTCGAGGTCATCGCCGTCGAGATCGTCATCGGAGTCGTCGTCCTCGACAGATGCGGCATCCTCGTCGTCCGCGGCGGCCGCGGCCGCCTGCTCCGCGAGCTCCACCTGGTGGGCGCGGTACTCGGCGAGGCGTTCGGCCCACGGCACCCATTCGGGTGCGAGCAGGGCGCCGTCGCCCGGCAGCAGCTCGAGTTCGAGCACCGTCGGCTCCTCGTCATCGACGCGAGCGACCGTGACGGTCCAGAACCAGCCGGGGTATCCGGGGAGTCGGTTCTCGAAGCGCAGCGAGACCGAGCCGTCCTCCTCGGGGAGATAGTCGGCTGCGGGTCCGACGGTCGACGCCGGAGTGATCTCGTGCAGGGCGGCGAGCGCGAGATCGTGAGCGTCGATCAGACGCTGGTCCGCCTCAGGCTTCGAGGTCATCGGCTACCTTGCGCAGAACTGCCGCGATCTTGCGGCCTTGTGCAGACGAGGGGTAGCGGCCGCGACGCAGGTCGCCGCCCATTCCGTCGAGGAGCTTCACGAGATCCTCGACGATGATCGCCATGTCGTCCGCGGGCTTGCGCTTCGCCTTCGCGAGGCTCGGCGGCGCTTCGAGCACCCGGACGGACAGCGCCTGCAGGCCGCGCTTGCCGTCGGCGACACCGAACTCCACGCGTGCACCCGCCTTCACAGCGGCGCCGGCCGGCAGAGCGGAGGCGTGCAGGAAGACGTCCTGGCCGTCATCGGCGGCGATGAAGCCGAAACCCTTGTCTTCGTCGTAGAACCTGACCTTGCCGGTGGGCATGGAAGAAACCTCGCTGAGTCGGTGTGGAGCTGGATGGGACGCACGTGTGCGGCCACCCCCAGCCTACCGGTCGCCGGGCACGGAATCCGTAGGTCACGATGCGGAACCGTGCCACCCCGCAACGACTAGGCTGAGACGGATGAGCACCAAGAGTCCCGAACCTGAGGTTCCCGTTCGCCGCATCGATCGCATTCTGGCGTTCACGGCACTCGGACTCGCTGCGGCGTCCATCATCTGCTTCTTCGCGATCATCATCGGCACAGCGGTCGGCATGCAGCAGGAGGACTTCGGTTCAGGCGCATGGCCGTTCATCGCCGCGATCCCCTACTGGGGGCTCCCCGCCGCCTTCGTCATGATCATCGTGCTCCTCGCCATGAGCTTCATCCGCAAGGGGCGCGCGGCATCGCGGCCCTGAGGTATCCGGCATGAGCACGCACGCCCGACCGCTGGCCGAATGGCTGTCCGCGGCGAGCGACGAGCAGCTCAGCACCCTCTTCACGGCACGGCGCGTGCGCCCGGACGTCAACTGGCAGGACTTCTTCGACGCCGCCGAAGCGCTTCTCGATTCCGCGTCGCTCGCTCGGGTCCTCCCCACCCTGACGCGCGACGAGGCCGCAGCCCTTCTCGCGTTCGCAGCGAGTCCCGCGTCGGAACACTCCGCGCAGCGCGAGACCCTCGAAAGCCTCGCGCTGCTGCGCCCGGACGGGGCGCCCTTCCCGCCGGTGGTCACCGCCGTCGCAGATCGTGCGGAGCCGAGCGCGCCCAGCGACACCGTGCCGGAGCCCACGACCGACACCGAGACGGCCCACGCTGCCGAGCGCGCCTTCACCACCGTCTCGGCCCTGGCCGATCTGCTCCTGCTCGCCCGCGAGAAGCCCTTCACCCTGCTGGCCGGCGGCAACGTCAGCGCCGGCGAGAAGCGACAGCTCGGCGAGTCGGGCGTCGTGGCCGAATCGATCGACGCGCTGATCGCCATCGCCGTCGACTCGCGCCTCGTCGCACCGGACGCGCGCAGACTGCGCACGACGCCACAGACCGAGGAATGGCTGCGATCGTCCGTGGCCGATCGGTGGAGCACCCTGGTCGAAGGCTTCCGCGACGCTCTCCCCCGCGGTCTGCGCACCACGGAGGGCGGGTGGATCCCCCCGAGCGACTGGGCCGACGCTCACCCCTGGGACCCTGCCTGGGCAGAGCAGAGCACGGCTCTGCTGGAGCGCGCTCGTCTGCTCGGGCTCATCGCCGACGAGGGCCGTGAGCCCGCATGGGCGGCGGCGATCCGGCGCGGCGCGAGCGTCGACGCCACTCCCCTCACGGCACTCCTCCCGAGCGAGGTCGATCGCATCTTCCTCCAGAACGATCTGAGCGCGATCTCCCCCGGCCCGCTGGCCCCCGGTCTGGACGTGCGGCTGCGCACGATCGCCGCGCGCGAGTCCGCCGCTCAGGCCTCCACCTATCGGTTCGCTCCCGAATCGATCGCCCACGCACTCGTCGCCGGCGAGACCGAGCAGTCGATCCTCGAGTTCCTCGAGTCGCTCTCGCTCACCGGCATCCCCCAGCCGCTCCGGTATCTCGTCACCCAGACCGCCCAACGGCACGGCCTGGTGCGGGTGTCGACAGACGCCGAGACCGGGCGAACGCGCATCGAGAGCAGCGACCAGCATCTGATCGAGGCCATGTCCGTCGACCAGGGGCTGCGGCCGCTCGCCCTCACGAAGCACGTCGCCTCGCTCACGACCCGCGTCGGGCGCGACACCGTGTACTGGGCGCTCACGGATGCCCGCTACCCGGCGACGCTCGTCGACGAAGACGGACACGCGGTGGCCGGCGAACGGAACCCGGTCTCCGAGGCGACGCCCGACCCGGCGCCGGACTACTCGGGCCTCATCGCCGCGCTGCGCTCGCACCAGGGTGCCGACGCCGACGCGGCCTGGCTCGACCGCGAGCTCGAGGCCGCCGTGCGCGCGAAGGCCGTGCTGCGGGTCAGCGTGGGCATGCCGGACGGATCGACCAGGGAGCTGATCCTCGAGGCGACCGGGCTGGGCGGAGGCCGGCTGCGCGGGCGCGACCGGGCGGCAGACGTCGAGCGCACGCTTCCGGTGTCGAGCATCCGCGCCGCCACCGTGATCGCACAGTAAACTGGACAGCTATGTCTGATGGCCCCCTGATCGTCCAGAGCGATCGCACCGTGCTGCTCGAAGTCGCCCACGCCGATGCCGAGAGCGCCCGCCACGAGCTGGCGATCTTCGCGGAGCTCGAACGCGCGCCGGAGCACATCCACACCTACCGGATCACGCGGCTCGGCCTGTGGAACGCCCGCGCCGCCGGGCACACCGCCGAGGACATGCTCGACACGCTGGACCGCTGGTCCCGGTTCCCCGTGCCCCCGTCGGTGGCCGTCGACCTGCGCGAGACCGTGAACCGCTATGGGCGCCTCGTCATCGAACGCGACGACGAGGGCACCCTGATCCTGCGTTCGACCGACCCCGCCGTGCTCGCACAGGTGGCGAACAACAAGCGCATCCAGCCGCTGCTGATCGGCCACCCGGCTCCCGACACGTTCGTCGTCGATGCCTGGGCGCGCGGTCAGATCAAGCAGGAGCTCCTGAAGATCGGCTGGCCTGCAGAAGACCTCGCCGGTTACACCCCCGGCACCCCGCACGAGATCGAACTGGCAGAGGACGGATGGGCGATTCGCCCCTACCAGCAGGATGCCGTCGACGCCTTCTCGAAGGACGGCTCGGGCGTCGTCGTCCTCCCCTGCGGCGCCGGCAAGACGATCGTCGGCGCCGGCGCGATGGCCGCGACGAAGACCACGACCCTCATCCTCGTCACCAACACGGTCTCGGCTCGGCAGTGGCGCGACGAACTGCTCAAGCGCACGAGCCTCACGCCCGAGGAGATCGGCGAGTACTCGGGGCAGGCCAAAGAGGTCAAGCCGGTGACGATCGCGACCTACCAGATCCTCACGGCCAAGAGGAAGGGCGAGTACGCCCACCTCGCCCTGCTGGATGCTCTCGACTGGGGCCTCATCGTCTACGACGAGGTCCATCTGCTCCCCGCACCGGTGTTCAAGCTGACCGCCGACCTCCAGGCGCGTCGCCGGATCGGCCTCACCGCCACGCTGGTCCGCGAGGACGGACGCGAGGGAGACGTGTTCAGCCTGATCGGGCCCAAGCGGTTCGACGCCCCGTGGAAGCAGATCGAGGCGCAGGGTTTCATCTCCCCCGCCGTCTGCTACGAAGTTCGGGTCGACCTCCCGCCGGACGACCGGCTCGAATACGCCGCCGCGACCCACGACGAGCGCTACCGCCTCGCCGCCTCCGCCCCGGCGAAGATCGACGCCGTGCGCGAGCTCATCGCGAAGCACAAGGACGAGCGGATCCTCGTGATCGGTCAGTACCTCGACCAGCTGGACTCCCTGTCGCAGTCGTTGAACGCGCCGCAGATCACCGGCGCGACGCCCATCGACGAGCGTGAGGAGCTCTACCGCGCGTTCCGCGAGGGCGAGATCTCGCTGCTCGTGGTGTCGAAGGTCGCGAACTTCTCGATCGACCTCCCCGAGGCGTCCGTCGCCATTCAGGTGTCGGGTTCGTTCGGTTCCCGCCAGGAGGAGGCTCAGCGCCTCGGCAGGCTCCTGCGCCCCAAGCAGTCGGGCCGCACGGCGAGCTTCTACACGCTCGTCGCACGCGACACGATCGACCAGGACTACGCCCAGAATCGGCAGCGGTTCCTCGCCGAACAGGGATACAGCTACACGATCATGGATGCCGACGCGATCGCGGCCTGACCGTCTTCACTCCCTCGGAACAGCGCCGCTACGCGGAGGGCGAAAGCGCCGCTCCGAAGGATAGTCAGCATCCGCATGGCCGAAGTCACCATAATGGGGACATGACTGATGCGCGCATCCTGGTCGTCGACGACGAACCCAACATCCGCGACCTGCTCTCGACGGGTCTCAGCTTCGCCGGGTTCCAGGTGAAGACCGTCGCCAACGGCGCCGCCACGATCTCGGCGGTGCTCGAGGAGGAGCCGGACCTCATCATCCTCGACGTGATGCTTCCGGACATGAACGGCTTCAGCGTGACCAAGCGTCTTCGCGGCGCCGGGTTCACTGCGCCGATCCTGTTCCTCACAGCGAAGGACGGCACGGACGACAAGATCGAGGGGCTCAACGCCGGCGGCGACGACTATGTCACCAAGCCGTTCAGCCTCGACGAGATCGTCGCCCGCGCTCAGGCCATCCTGCGCCGCACGATGCAGGCCGACGAGGAGTCGATCATCCGGGCTGGCGAGCTGTCGATGGATCAGGACACCCACGACGTGCAGGTGGGCAAGGAGTCGATCGAGCTGAGCCCGACCGAGTTCAAGCTGCTGCGCTATCTGATGCTGAACCCGAATCGCGTGCTGTCGAAGGCCCAGATCCTCGACCACGTGTGGGAGTACGACTTCAACGGCGATGCCGGCATCGTCGAGAGCTACATCTCGTACCTCCGCCGCAAGATCGACCCGCACACCGAGGAGTCGGTGATCCAGACGAAGCGCGGCTTCGGATACATGCTCAAGGTCGGCAAGTAGTCCGGCACACCGCCGCACGCTGACGCCGCACAGCATCCGTCTCCAGGGAGGTCCGCATGGCGCACAAGCCTGACGCGATCACCCGGTGGTGGCGGTCGATCAGCCTGCGCGCCAAGGTGACGGGTGTCACGGTCGCAGTGCTCGCACTGGGTCTTCTCGCCGCGGGCATCGGCACCGTGCCGATCCTGCGCAACTCGCTCATCAGCAACATCGATGCGCAGCTTCCGGCCCTGGTGTCGGCGGATCTCGCGAGCCGCTACTTCGAGGTGACGGTCGAGGACGGCGAGACCGTCTACACCCCCACCGACTCGCCGCGAGACTTCTTCGTCGCGATCTACGACGCCGAGGGCGTGCTGCAGACGACCACGGGGAACTCCGCCAACGGACAGCCGCTCTTCCCCGCGACCTATTCGCCTCTCGACGTGCAGGCGAACGAGGACACGCCGTTCACGATGGAGGGGACCGAAGGGTCGAGCTTCCGCGCCGCTGTCGCGCGGGTGCCCGGAGAGGGCGACGGATCGCTGCGTATCCAGATCGTCGCGATGCCTCTCGAGTACGCGGATCGCATCATCAGCCAGTACTTCGGCATCTACATCACGGTCGCGTTCGTCACGATCTTCCTGGCCGCTCTGCTGACCCGCGGTCTGGTGACGCTGACATTCCGTCGACTCGGGCAGGTCGAGTCGACCGCCATGTCGATCGCCGCCGGCGATTTCACCCAGCGTCTCACCGATCTCGAGCCCACGACCGAGGTCGGCCGCCTGAACAGCGCGATCAACACGATGCTCGACCGCGTCGACGCGTCGCTCGCGCAGCGAGATCGCACCGTGCAGCACATGCGGCGCTTCATCGGAGATGCCAGCCACGAGCTGCGCACTCCCCTGGTGAGCGTGCGTGGATACGCCGAGCTCTACCGCATGGGCGCGATCAAGGGCGAGGAAGACACCGCACGCGCGATGGAGCGGATCGAGAAGGAGGCGATCCGCATGGGCGTCCTGGTCGAGGACCTCCTCGCTCTTGCGCGCCTCGACGAGGAGCGGGAGCCCGAGATCGAAGCCCTCGATCTTCGACCGATCGCGCGGGACGCCGCTCTCGACCTGCGCGCGGCGGCTCCGGCGCGCACAGTGACCGTGGTCGATCGCACCGTCGAGGCTCCGCTGATCGATGTCACCACGCGCTCCACACCCGTCGTTCCCTCCGCTCCGGAGACGCCAGCACCCCGTGGGCTCTCACGCGGAACGCTCGCGCGCCTGCGCCGTCGCCCCCGGAACTCCGGTGCAGCCGTGCCGGCGATCGACTTCACCGAAGCGGCGGACATCCCCGTGCGCACGCCGCCGATCGTGCTCGGTGAGGAGAACAAGGTCCGCCAGGTCGTCACGAACCTGCTGGGCAATGCGCGACGCTTCTCGGCGGAGGAGAGTCCGATCGAGATCGTGGTCGACGCAGATCGTGTGCGAGGCACGGGGAGCATCGCGATCGTCGATCACGGTGAGGGGATCCCGCCGCAGATCCGCGAGCAGATCTTCGAGCGCTTCTGGCGCGCCGACACCTCGCGCGCTCGCGAGACGGGAGGGTCTGGCCTGGGTCTCGCGATCGTCTCGTCCATCGTGAAGGCGCTGCACGGAAGCGTCGCGGTGTCGGAGACGCCCGGCGGCGGAGCGACGTTCACCGTCACCCTCCCCCTCGCACCTTCACGCGCGACACCTGCGCATCTTCTCGAGGACACCCAGCCGATCGAGCCGCTCGACATCTGACGGCTCCTGCTGCACGGAGAATCCTCCGCGCAGGTTCTCCACAGCGGCTGCGGGCGATCGCGCCGCATCGGCATCCGGCAGTCGCCCCTCCCCTACCGTCGGAGAACCGAACGAGAGGAGTTCCCATGTCCGTCATCACCGTCGACACCGAAGCAGTAGGTGCCGCCCAAGGAGCCGCACTGGCCACGATGGAGCGTCTGCAGACCGAGTCTGCGACGCTCATGTCCCAGCTGACGCAGCTGCAGGCATCGTGGGTCGGCACCGCCTCAGCCGCGTTCCAGTCATGCGCTGAAGAGTGGCGAGGAGCCCAGCTGCACGTCGAGCAGGTGCTCGAGTCCATCGGGCACTCGCTGGGCAGTGCGGCGACGCAGTACGCGGATGCCGATCAGTACTCGGCGAGCCTGTTCCGCTGACTCACGGGTTCGACCGCCCGCGAACGCAGAAACGCCCCGACCGAGGTCGGGGCGTTTCTGTTCAGCAGTGATGGATCAGAAGTCCATGCCACCAGACGGGTCACCCATCGGGGCCGGAGCCTTCTCGGGCTTGTCAGCCACGACGACCTCGGTGGTGAGGAAGAGAGCCGCGATCGATGCTGCGTTCTGCAGCGCCGAGCGGGTCACCTTCGCCGGGTCGATGATTCCCGCTGCGAACATGTCGACGTACTCACCGGTAGCCGCGTTGAGGCCCTGACCCGAGGGAAGCTCGGAGACCTTGTTCGCGACCACACCCGGCTCGAGGCCGGCGTTCAGGGCGATCTGCTTCAGCGGAGCCTCGATCGCGACGCGAACGATGTTCGCACCGGTCGCCTCGTCGCCCGAGAGCGAGAGAGCGTCGAGAGCCTTGGTGCCGGACTGGATCAGCGCGACGCCACCACCGGGGACGATGCCCTCCTCGACGGCTGCCTTCGCGTTGCGGACGGCGTCCTCGATGCGGTGCTTGCGCTCCTTGAGCTCGACCTCGGTTGCCGCGCCCGCCTTGATGACGGCGACGCCACCTGCAAGCTTGGCGAGGCGCTCCTGCAGCTTCTCGCGGTCGTAGTCGCTGTCGGTGTTCTCGATCTCGCGACGGATCTGCGTGACGCGACCCTCGATCTGGTCTGCCTCTCCGGCACCCTCGACGATCGTGGTCTCGTCCTTGGTGACGATGACCTTGCGAGCGCGACCCAGCAGGTCGAGCGTGGCGTTCTCGAGCTTCAGGCCGACCTCTTCGGTGATGACCTGACCACCGGTGAGGATCGCGATGTCCTGCAGCTGCGCCTTGCGGCGGTCGCCGAAGCCGGGTGCCTTGACGGCGACCGACTTGAAGATGCCCTTGAGCTTGTTGAGCACGAGAGTCGCGAGAGCCTCGCCCTCGACGTCCTCGGCGATGATGACGAGCTCCTTGCCGTCCTGGATCACCTTGTCGACGATGGGCAGAAGGTCCTTGATGTTCGAGATCTTCTGGTTCGCGATGAGGATGTAGGCGTCTTCGAAGACAGCCTCCTGGCGCTCCGGGTCCGTCACGAAGTACGGGTTCAGGTAGCCCTTGTCGAACCGCATACCCTCGGTGAGCTCGAGCTCGGTGCCGAAGGTCTGCGACTCCTCGACGGTGACGACGCCCTCCTTGCCGACCTTGTCGATCGCCTCGGCGATGAGCTCGCCGATGGCGGGGTCAGCAGCCGAGATCGAAGCGGTCGCAGCGATCTGCTCCTTGGAGTCGATCTCCTTCGCGCTGGCGAGGAGCTCCTCGGTGATGGCCGCGACGGCCTTCTCGATGCCGCGCTTCAGCGAGATCGGGTCTGCGCCGGCTGCGACGTTGCGCAGACCCTCGCGGACCAGAGCCTGGGCGAGCACCGTGGCGGTGGTGGTTCCGTCACCGGCGACGTCGTCGGTCTTCTTGGCGACCTCCTTGACGAGCTCCGCACCGATCTTCTCGTACGGGTCGTCGAGCTCGATCTCCTTGGCGATGGAGACGCCGTCGTTCGTGATCGTGGGGGCGCCCCACTTCTTCTCCAGCACGACGTTGCGACCGCGCGGGCCGAGCGTCACCTTGACGGCGTCGGCGAGAATGTTGAGGCCGCGCTCGAGGCCGCGGCGGGCCTCCTCATCGAAAGCGATGATCTTTGCCATGAGTTTTGTCGTCCCTCCTGGACGTAGACGTTGGGTTTAGCACTCAGAGTGAGAGAGTGCTAACGCCATTCTGGCACTCGACCCCATCGAGTGCAAGCTGCGGGGAGGGACCGCGCGGCGCTCTACGGGGCAGGAGTGTCTGCGGGAGTCTCGGGAGCGGTGGTCGCGCGATCGAGTCCGATGACCACCGTGAGCTGCTTCGCGCCGGTGTCGTTCAGATCGGTGTAGAAATCGCTCTGCTCCACCTGCGCTCCGCCGATGAGGTTCGCGAGGCCGATGGCCGCGAGCTCGTCCTCGTCGGCGACGTAGTAGACCGTCGTCGTCGAGAAGTCCTGGCTCGCACTGTCGGTCGCGAACACGACGTCCGCTGCCCAGCCGTTGTTGATCAGGACGTCGCGCATCTGCTCGTCGAGCCCCTCGTCCGGGGATGCGTTGAGGATCATCACCGAGTAGGTGACGTCGACGACTCCGGTCTCGACGGGTGCAGGACTGGCCGTGGGGACGGCCTCCGGGAAGAGGCTGATACGGCCCATCACCACCAGCGAGCCGAAGATGCCGCCGATGATGAGCACCAGAGCGGCCACGAAAGACCAGAGGAGCACGACCCAGCCGTTCATCCCCGGGGCTTCGGCGCGATGCGCTCCGACGCGTCCGGATGATCGGGGGACGTCGTCGAATCGATCTCGGCTGGGCTTTGACACCCCTCGATGCTAACGGCACCGACCTCTGTATCCGCATCGAGCGCCGTCGGCGCGTGGCGGACGCGCGAGTCAGCCGACGAAACCGGGCGTGCGAGCGGCTCTCTGGAATGATCTCGAGTCGCGGATGCGCCGCAGCCGACGCACCAGCATCGGGTCGTACTCGAGGGCGGCCTCCGACTCGATCAGACGCCCGAGGAGCTGGTAGTAGCGCGCGGCGCTCATACCCAGCTGGGCGCGGATGGTCTCCTCCTTCGCGCCGCCGTGCCGCGGCCACGCGGTCTCCAGCGCGAGGATCGCACGATCGCGCTCGCTCAGCTCTCCCAGCATGAGATCAGATTAGGTCGCCGCCCCGCCGATTCCGGCACGCCACTCCCACCATCGCCCGAGTGGGTCGGCGGCTGCGCGCACCTGCCCGTCGAGCGCCACGACGAAACCGGGCCACTCCGCGGCGACGACGGGCGGATCCCAGGCGTCGAGGAGCGCGGGAGGGTCGATGGTCAGCCAGCGCGCGCCGAGCCCCCGGATGCGGTCGACGAGGGCTTCACGGGCCTCCCGGGGAATGTGCACCAGCACGCCGGGAGTCGTGACGACGAGGGCGGCGTCGCGGGGCGCCTCGGCGGCGAGCTCGTCGATCTGCTCGAGCGCGTCGCCTGCGACGAGGTGGGGAGGGGCGGATGCCGCGATGTCGAGCGCCGCCGACACCCGTTGCTCACGCCCCTCCTCCCCCGGCCACACCAGACCCAGCAGCCAGCGCCGGTCACGCTCGTCTCGCGCGTCGAGCGGCGCGAGGTCGATGCCGGCTCGCCACACCACATCGGGCATCCGCATCGGCGGAAGGGCTCCGTCGACACGGCTCTCGAGGATCACGGTGGAGGGGCCGTCCGCGGGGTCGAGCGACGCGCGCAGCCGCCCGTCCGCGCCCACGAAGCGATACGAGTACCTGTCCGGATAGAGGCACAGTCCTGCGGAGGCTCCGACCTCGAGCAGCGCGATCGGGCCGTCGATCTCCGACAGCGCGGGCAGAAGTGGCGCGAGACGCAGAGGTTCGTTCGTCTGCAGGCGCCGGCCGCTGCACTCGGCCACGATCTCATCGGCGCGCGCGATCACGAATGACCGCCAGGCGCCGTAGCCGACGAGGCCGGCGCCCAGCATCCGTGTCACCGCGAACACGAGCGGGGGCTGCCGTCTGTTCTCCGGAATCCGCGCGAGCACGCCCTGGACCTCGGAGTCGGCGGCGACACCGTCGGCCCACTCGACATACAGGTCGCTGCGCCCCGGCGCCTCCTGCTCGGCGAAACGCGCGTAGCGCTGCTGCACGGCATCCGTCATGGATCCATTGTCTCGTGGCGCCGAGCGCCTCTGAACGCGAGAGAATGGATCAGACCCCCAGGAGGACCGATGTCGTACAGCGTGGACAAGACCGAAGAAGAGTGGCGCGAGGAGCTCGGCGAGGAGCAGTACGCCGTGCTGCGCGAAGCCGCCACCGAGCGCGCCTGGACGGGCGAGCTTCTCGACGAGGGCCGAGCGGGCCTCTACACCTGCGGCGCCTGCGGTGCCGAGCTGTTCAAGAGCGGCACGAAGTTCGACTCCGGATGCGGCTGGCCGAGCTTCTACGAGTCGATCCGCCCTGACGCGGTGCAGCTCATCGAGGACACGACGCTCGGCATGGTGCGCACCGAGGTGCGCTGCGCGAGCTGCGGCTCTCACCTGGGTCACGTCTTCCCCGACGGATTCGGCACGCCCACCGGCGACCGCTACTGCATGAACTCGATCGCCCTGAACTTCACACCCGAAGAGTCGTGAACGCCCTCGAGGCGGTCCGCGCACGGCAGTCCTGGTCGAAGGTCACCGACGACGCGCCGTCGCGCGATGAGCTGCTGACGCTCGTCGCCGCAGCGGGTCGTGTGGCCGATCATTCGTCGCTGCGCCCGTGGCGTCTCATCGAGCTCCGCGGGTCCGACCGCGAGGTGCTCGGCGCGGCGATCGCGAAGGCGGAGGGTGACAAGTCCCCGTCGACCAAGCCTCTTCGCGCTCCGCTGCTGATCGCCGTGGTCGCCAGCTATCGCAAGAGCGACAAGGTTCCCCGGTGGGAGCAGGAGGCGGTCGCGTCAGGCGTCGCCCACATGCTCAGCCTGCTGCTCGACGAGGCCGGCTGGGGTGTGCTGTGGCGCACCGGTCGGTACACGCGCTCG
This sequence comes from Microbacterium sp. LMC-P-041, assembly GCF_030209555.1. Taxonomy (NCBI): domain Bacteria; kingdom Bacillati; phylum Actinomycetota; class Actinomycetes; order Micrococcales; family Microbacteriaceae; genus Microbacterium; species Microbacterium sp. LMC-P-041. The sequence goes on along the minus strand of NZ_JARVRV010000005.1, from coordinate 295,532 downwards.
AAGGCCATCGCGAAGGCTCACGGCATCGGCAAGAACGAAGAGCTGCTCGGCTGGCTGTATGTCGGCGGCAAGCCGCAGGGCAAGAAGCCGGGACGCCGCAAGCCGGTCGACGCCCGGGCACTCGTGACGCGGATGCCGCAGCCGAAGAAGAAGTAGGGCGCTCAGCTGCGTCGGCGCCGCGGGAGTGCGACGACCACGGATGCCACGGCGACGATCACCATGCCGACGATCTGCCAGAGCGCCGGCCCCGCGGCCGCGGGCCAGATGAGGTCGATGATCACCGACGTGGCGAGCTGACCGAGCACCGAGCCGAGGCCCATCAGCAACACGCCGGTATGCGCGACGATGAAGGCGCCGAGCAGGATGTACGCCGCGCCGAGGAATCCTCCGAGGTACAGCCACGGCTCGGTCGGCAGCGCATCGGGCACCCCTCGCACGGCGATGCTGATGCCCGCGGCGGCCAGCAGCGCGACGGTGCCGGCGATGAAGCTCATGAAGGTGGCCGCGAGGGGCGACCTCACGCGCTGAGCCAGCCTGCCGTTGGTCGCTGCCTGCCAGGCGATGCCGACACCCGCGGCGAACGGCAGCAGCAGCATCCAGAGCGGTGCGGTGGCCAGCACGTCCCCGCTCAGGGAGATGCCCACTGCGGCGAGCGCGAACGCGCCGCCCGCCACGCGTCCCGGCGTGATCGCGACGACTCCCGCCGGGCCGAACCCGATCCTGTCGAGGACGAGGCCGTGCAGCGTCTGTCCCGCCACCACGCCGACCGTGAACAGCGAGACGCCGAGCACGCCGGCGGTGATCCCCTGGGTCGATACGGTGAGTGCGCCGCAGGCGCCGCCGAGCAGCATCCAGAACGGGATGGTCCGATCGCGGATGCCGCTGCGCAGTCGTCCGACGCCTCGACGAGCCGAGGGAAGGCAGACGATCACGATCGCCAGGGCTGCGAGTCCCACAGAGAACGAGATGAGACCGGCCGCGATGCCGTTGTCGATCTCGACGCCCAGCACCCCGTTGATCCGGGCCTGGACAGCCGTCATGACGCCGATCGCGACTGCTCCGCCGAGCGCGAGGGGCGGGGAGAGACGACGAACCTGAGTCACCCGTCGACCCTAGCCGAGCGAGGATCCTCCTCCCGCAGCGTGCACGATGTCCGTGGCCGGGCGTACCCTGACGGCATGTGCGCGAGCTACGGACTTGACCCCCGGTTCACCGACACCGAACTCCTCGCAGCGGCCGACGAGGCCGTGCTCGACGGTCTCCGGGAGTGGGCTGAGCAGAATGCCCGCGAGACCGTTCGCCCCACCGGCAAGAACCTCCGCAATCTCAATCCGATCGTCGTCCAGCCCGACACCGCTCCGACGCTCGAGCCGGCGTGGTGGGGATTCCTCATCAACGGGGAGCCGTCGAAGTTCCCGTCGATCAACACCCGCTCCGAGCGGCTGCAGGAGCGCCCCGGCGGATTGAAGAGTCGCGCGCTCGTCCCTGCGACCAGCTGGTACGAGATGAAGAAGCCCGAGCGCGTGTGGCACGAGTTCCTCGTCGACGAGGGGGCCCTCTTCGGGATGGCGGCGGTCACCCAGAGAGGTCGCACCGCCGACGGCGAGTCCTTCACCTGCTACTCGATCGTGATGCGCCCGGCTCCTCCGCACCTCGCGGACGTGCACGACCGGATGCCGCTGCTGATCCCCGCGTCCCTGAGTGAGGAGTGGCTCACCGCCGAGCCCACGAAGGACATCATCGACGAGGCGCTGCTCGCCGCTGCGACGCTCGACGAGCGCGTGCACGCCGCGCCGCGCGCGAGCGACAAGGGCGCGGATCGGCTGTTCTGAGCTCATGGATTCGACGGATCTCGTCGCCACCGCGGCGGAGCGTGCAGAGGAGCTGCCGGGCGCGGCGCGGGAGAACCCGTTCGGTCCCGAGTGGGACGTGTACAAGGTGCGCGGACGCGTGTTCCTGCTGATCCCTCTCGACCAGACCGGGAGGGTCACGCTCAAGTCGCATCCCGACGACTCGGTCGCATTGCGCGAGACCTTCGCCGACATCGTCCCGGGGTACCACATGAACAAGAAGCACTGGATCACCCTCATGCCGGGGCCGTCACTCGACGAGGAACTCGTGTCCGAGCTGGTCACGGAGTCGTACCGTCTGGTGGTCGAGAAGCTCCCACGCGCCCAGCGGCCCGTGGATCCCGACCTGTTCGGGCGCCCCTCGTCCTGACGATTCCGCACCGGCCATCCACCGTGAGGATGACCCGCTGCCTCCGGGGAACGGTACCCAGGGAGGACGCGCGGGCTGCGGCGCCGTCGATAGCGTCGTAGACATGATCACAGCAGAAGGCCTCACGAAGAGATTCGGAGACAAGACAGCCGTCCAGGACGTGTCGTTCACGGTCAAGCCGGGCACGGTCACCGGGTTCCTCGGTCCGAACGGCGCGGGAAAATCCACCACGATGCGCATGATCGTCGGCCTCGACCGGCCGACGTCCGGCATCGCGACCGTCGCCGGCCGGGAGTACCGGAAGCTTCGCGCCCCGCTCACCGAGGTGGGGGTGCTTCTCGACGCGAAGGCGGTGCACACCGGCCGCACCGCTCGCAATCATCTGCGTGCGATGGCGGCGACCCACGGCATCCCCGCGTCGCGCGTCGACGAGGTCATCGACCTGGCGGGCATCGCGCCCGTCGCCCGCAAGCGCGCCGGGAAGTTCTCACTCGGCATGGGGCAGCGGCTCGGAATCGCCTCGGCCCTGCTCGGGGATCCGCACACGCTGATCCTCGATGAGCCTGTCAACGGCCTCGACCCCGAGGGGGTGCGATGGGTGCGACAGTTCGTGCGCCATGCGGCGTCCGAGGGGCGCACGGTCCTGTTGTCCAGCCACCTGATGAGCGAGATGGCGCAGACCGCCGATCACGTGATCGTGATGGGCCGGGGCAGAGTGCTCGCCGACGCTCCGCTCGAAGAACTCGTCCGCGCCTGGACGACGAACACCGTGCGCGTCCGCACGCCCCGCGCAGCGGATCTGGCCACAGCGGTCGGCGGTCCGTCGGTCGAGATCGTGAGCTTGGCTCCCGACCTTCTCGACATCGTCGGCCTGCCGGCCTCCCGCATCGGCGACCTCGCCGCTCGCCACGGCATCCCCCTGCACGAGCTCACCCCGACCACCGGGTCGCTCGAAGACGCCTATCTGGCGCTCACCGGCGACTCGGTCGAGTACCGCACGAAGGAGATCTCATGACCGTCCAGGCTCCTGCCCGCACGCGCCAGCACGTCGACACCGGACACCGCCTCACGTTCGTCCGCGCGATCCGCGGCGAGTGGATCAAGCTCTCCACGCTTCGCTCCACCTGGTGGTCCATCGGCATCGCCGCAGTGCTCACCGTCGGCATCGCGGTGCTCATCGCTCAGGCGATCGACCTGCCGGGCTTCGACCCCATTCAGGCCGTGGTCATGCCGATCCAGTTCACGATGCTGCTCGCGGGCATCCTCGGTGCGATCTCCGTGACGGGTGAGTACTCGACCGGAATGATCCGCTCGACGCTGGCAGCCAACCCGAAGCGCGGCTCCGTGCTCGCCGCCAAGGCCGTCGTGATCGCGGTCTTCCTGTTCGTGTCGTCTCTGGTGATCTTCTCAGCCGCAGCTGTCGCCGTCTCCGCGGTCGTCGCGTCGCGCGATCAGAGCATCGACTGGTCCGATCCGGCGGCATCGCTCCTTCCGATCGTCGTGTCGTCGCTTGCCATGTCCGTCTTCGCTCTCATCGGCGTCGCATTCGGCTTCATCCTGCGCTCGGGCGCCGGAGCCATCGCCGCGACCGTCGGCCTGCTGTTCGTCCTGCCGATCGTCTCGAGTTTCTTCACGATCGCCGGCGACGCGTGGACGTGGCTCCTCGAGACCGCGAACTACCTGCCGGTCGCCGCCGCTCAGAGTGCGATCCTTCCCGAGGGAGCCGCCCTCGAGGGCCCGGTCGCGTATCTCACGCTGGCCGGCTGGGTGGCTGCGGGCATGCTCGCCGCGTGGGGCGTGCTCCGCACCCGCGACGCGTGACCGAGAGCCGACCGATGACCGATCCGCGTAGAGTCGGCCGGTGACCACCCCGATCAGCCGCAGCACCTCAGTCCGCGAGGACGAGGGGCTGCGGCTGCCGCGTCCCCCGGGCGTCCTGCGCCGTTTCTGGGCGCGGCATCCGGTGGTCGCCGACGTCGTCATCACGATCCTGTGCCTGCTCCTCTCCCTCGTTCCCGCTGGTGCGATCACCCGCGATCTTCCGATGCCTCTCGCCATCGGCGTGGCGATCCTGGTCCCCGCCGCGGTGGTCGGCACCTGCGTGACTCTGCTCTGGCGGCGCAGACACCCGCTGGTGCCGTTCGTGGCATCTTTCGCACTCGAAGCCCTGTTCCTCTTCGCGCTTCAGCCGATCGGCGCTCCTGTCCTGCTGGTCAGCTGCTACTCGCTCGCCGTGTACCGCTCGTCGCGGGCGGCGTGGACCGGCTTCGGCATCGCGATCGCGTCGCTCGCAGCGCTCGCCGGTGCGCTCACCCTCACCGGCGTCATCACTCTGCAGATCGCCGCGAACGCCGTCGTGATGTCGCTGGTCCTCGGACTCATCGGCACTTTGATCGGTGTGAATGTCGGAGGACGCAAACGCTACCTGGCTGCGCTGATCGACCGCTCCCACCAGCTGCTCGTGGAACGCGATCAGCAGGCCCAGCTGGCCGCAGCAGGCGAACGCGCCCGCATCGCCCGCGAGATGCACGACATCGTCTCGCACTCGCTCACGGTGATCGTCGCCCTGTCCGAAGGCGCAGCCGCGACACCGGATCCCGTGCAGGCGCGAACGGCGGCGTCCTCCGCCGCCGAGACGGCTCGCAGCGCGCTCACCGAGATGCGCGCGATGCTCGGAGTCCTCCGCGCCGATGAATCGCCACTCCCCCTGGCACCTCTCGAGCCGACGCCACCGCAGGAGACGGTCGCAGTGGCGCAGCGCGCCGGTTTTCCGGTGACGCTCTCCGTCACAGGAACCGCCTCGATCTCCACCGCTCTGTCGCATTCGCTCGGCCGCATCGTGCAGGAAGGCGTCACGAACGCCATGAGGCACGCGCCGATGGCGACGTCGATCGAGGTCAGACTGATCTACGCCTCGGATTCGGTGATCGTCGAGATCGTCAACGACGGCGTCTCCGGCCCTGTCGGCACGACCGGGTTCGGCCTGCGCGGGCTCGTGGAACGTGCCGCGCATTCGGGCGGCACGATCACCTCTGAACCCGTCGAACGCGGTCGGTGGATGCTGCGCGCCGAGCTGCCTGTGTCGCCCGCCGATCCTGCTGACCTCGAACCGAAGGATGCACCATGACCGAGCCGATCAGGCTTCTCCTCGTCGACGACCAGGCTCTCATCCGCGTCGGCTTCCGGATGGTGCTCGACGCCGAGGCCGACATGGTCGTGGTCGGCGAGGCCGCGGACGGGCATGACGCGATCGTCCAGGCGTCCGGACTCCGTCCCGACCTCGTGCTGATGGACATCCGGATGCCGGGGCTCGACGGGATCGCGGCGACCGAGGCCATCGTCCGCGAGAATCCGGACACCCGTGTTCTGGTGCTCACGACGTTCGATCTCGACGAGTACGCCTTCGGCGCGATCCGCGCCGGCGCGAGCGGATTCCTCCTGAAGGACGCGCAGAGGCACGAGATGATCTCGGCGATCCGAGCCATCCACCGCGGTGACGCGGCCCTCTCACCGCGGGTCACGCGGATGCTGCTGGAGCATGTGACCCCGACGCTCGGCGCGACACCTGCAGCGTCCGCCACTGTGACCGAGGACCTGACGGCAGACCTCACCGACCGCGAGCGCGACGTCTTCGTCGAGATCGCGCGCGGCCTCACGAACGCGGAGATCGCTCAGGCGCTGTTCGTCAGCGAATCCACCGTGAAGACGCATGTCGGCAGGATCCTGTCGAAGCTGGGATCCCGCGACCGCATCCACCTGGTCATCCTGGCTCACAGGATGGGTCTGGTCGACGGCGGCCTGTCCTCGGGCTCTTAGCAAGGGCGGAGGACAGGCCGCCAGCCTCAGGCCTTCGCCGGTGTCCACTCGGAGACGCGGTTCAGCGTCTCGATCTCGTCCTCGCGCAGTTCCAATCGCGCTCCGGCGAGAAGGTCAGGAACCTGCTCGACCGTCCGAGCACTCGCGATCGGGGCGGCGACCGTCGGCTGAGCACGCAGCCACGCCAACGAGGTCGCCGCGATCGAGGCGCCGTGGGCGTCGCCGATCTCCTCGAGAGCGTCGATGATGCGCAGCCCCGCCTCCGTCGCGTATTTGGCCGCACCGGAGGCGCGCGGCGAGGTCTGACCCTCGACGGCCGTCGAACGGTACTTGCCGGTGAGGAATCCGCTCGCGAGCGAGTAGTAGGGCACCAGGCTCAGACCGAACTCCTGCGCCACCGGGATGATCGTCTCCTCGACGTCGTTGCGGTGAACGAGGTTGTAGTGGGGCTGCACGGCGACGGGCGACGCCGATCCCGTGCGACGGGCGATCTCCACCCACTCACGGATGCGCTGCGCCGTGTAGTTCGACACCGCGACGTTGCGTACGAGGCCGTCGTGGACGAGCTCGCCGAATGCGGTGACCGTCTCCTCCAGCGGCACGGTCTCATCGTCGAAGTGCGCGTAGTAGAGATCGATGGCGTCGACGCCCAGTCGGGCGAGCGATGCCTCGGCGGCCCTGCGCACGTTCGACGCCGACAGCCCGGAGAACTCCGGGTGCTGGCTCACCTTGGTCGCCACGATGACGCCTTCGGGCTTGCGTGACGCGAGCCACTCACCGATGATCGTCTCGCTCTCGCCGCCCGAGTTGCCCGGCACCCACGAGCTGTACCCGTCTGCGGTGTCGACGAAATCGCCACCACCCGCCACGAAGGCGTCGAGCACGGCGAAGGAGGCATCACGGTCGGCCGTCCAGCCGAACACGTTGCCTCCGAGCGAGAGCGGGAAGACGTCTAGGTCACTGTTTCCGATACGAGTCATACCGGGGAGAACGTGTGCTCTGCTCGCACTATTTCCCGTGTGACGATCTGTGTCGTCGAGGGAGGCGCGGATGCGATCCGCTGGACGGTGCCGACTACAGGACTCGAACCTGCAACCCCCGTATTACAAGTACGGTGCGCTACCAATTGCGCCAAGTCGGCGGACACCACCCAGCTTAGCGATGGGCGGCGGGCACCGACGAACTACGGCGCCGGGGTCTCCGAGGGTGCGGGCTCCGTGGTCTCGGTCGGCGCGGGAGTCGGAGTCTCGGTGGCGTAGTACGCGTCGCTCGCGACCGTGAGCACGAACTGCGAGAACTCGCTCGGGTCGTCGAGGGCGCCGACGTAGGCCTCGCCGTTCACGACGATCATGGGCGCGGCAGTGAGCACGAGGTCGTCCGAACCGACGAGCGGGCCCTCCAGCGCACGGGACGTGGCTTCCTTCGCCCAGGTGACGTAGTCCTGATCCTCGATGCACGACCGGACGCTCTTGACGTTGTCCGAGCCGACCGCGCCGGCGATGTCGGCCAGCTGAGAATCGGAGAAGCCGTCGGTGTTCACCTCGGGCTGGTCATCGAGCAGGTCGTGGTTGAACGCGTAGAACTGTGCCGGCGAGTGCGTCGCGACACAGGCCGCGGCCGCCGCCGAACGCAGGGAGTACTTGGTGCCGTTCGAGCTCGCGGTGAGCAGCGCGACCGGGTGGTAGGTGACCGTCGCCGCACCCTCCGAGATCCAGTTGACGAGCTGGCGCGCGTTGGCGCGCTCGAATTCACCGGCATCCGGCGACAGGTAGTCGACGTAGATGTGGATGTCGACCGTGCTCGACGTGGTGGGCTCCGGGGTCGGCGTCGTCTCGCCACCCGCCTCGGTCTCCTCCGGGCTCGGAGGCGCGACCGTCTCGTCGGACATCGCGGACGCGCTGATGTCGGAGACGAGGATGCCGTCGTCGTTCATCCCGCCCGGGGTGAGCTGCGGCTTCGAGACCTGTGCAGAGACGGCGAGCGTGATCGCGGTGCCGATGGCGCCGACGGCGACGACGGCGATCGCCCCGAGGATGATTCGTCGCATCACGCGCGCCCTCGACTGCTGGGCATGCACCTTCTGTGCCTTCTCCCGCACGACCTCACGCGAATTGCGAGGGCTGGGGACGTTCGGCGTCTCGTCGCTCGACATCGTTCCTCTAGACAGTCTCAGGGGGGCAGGGTGGCCCCGGACGCCACTCGGGCGGCGAACGCCGCGTTAAGCGGCCGAGATCGATGTTAACCAGCCAGGCTGAGAAATACCCAGATGCACGGGCATCTGCCATACTGATCCCGACCCGATGAGGGGTCACGGCGGATCGCTCCGCCGCTCTATCACTACGGATCGTCCGGCACGTACCTGCCGGTGAAGGAGAAACACAATGGCATCTGTGACTTTCGACGAGGCCACCCGCCTCTACCCCGGCGGAACCCGCCCGGCTGTCGACAAGCTCAACCTCGAGGTCGCTGACGGCGAGTTCCTCGTTCTCGTCGGCCCGTCCGGCTGCGGAAAGTCCACCTCGCTGCGTATGCTCGCCGGCCTCGAAGAGGTCAACGCCGGCCGCATCCTCATCGGCGACCGCGACGTCACCGACGTGCCGCCGAAGGACCGCGACATCGCGATGGTGTTCCAGAACTACGCGCTGTACCCGCACATGACGGTCGCCGAGAACATGGGCTTCGCGCTCAAGATCGCCGGCGTCGGCAAGGAAGAGCGCGCCAGCCGCGTGCTCGAGGCCGCGAAGCTGCTCGACCTCGAGGAGTACCTGACCCGCAAGCCGAAGGCCCTCTCGGGTGGTCAGCGTCAGCGTGTCGCGATGGGTCGCGCGATCGTCCGTCAGCCCCAGGTCTTCCTCATGGACGAGCCGCTGTCGAACCTCGACGCCAAGCTCCGCGTCCAGACGCGCACGCAGATCGCGTCGCTGCAGCGCCGCCTCGGCGTCACCACGGTCTACGTCACGCACGACCAGACCGAGGCTCTGACCATGGGCGACCGCATCGCCGTGCTGAAGGACGGACTCCTCCAGCAGGTCGGTTCGCCGCGTGACCTGTACGAGAAGCCCGAGAACGTCTTCGTCGCCGGGTTCATCGGCTCGCCCGCGATGAACCTGTTCAGCGCAGACCTGGCAGACGGCGGCGTGCGCTTCGGCACCGAGGTCGTCCCGCTCGACCGCGACACCGTGGGCCGCGCCAACGGCTCGCAGGTCACCGTCGGCGTCCGCCCGGAGGACATCACCGTCGGCCCCGCCGACGGCAAGGGCCTCTCGGTCGTCGTCGACCTCGTCGAGGAGCTCGGCGCTGACGGCTACCTCTACGGTCACACCGAGATCAACGGCAAGCGCGCCGACCTGGTCGCACGTGTCGACGGTCGCAGCCACCCCAACGCCGGTGAGACCGTCACCCTCGCGGCGAACGCGGGCCACGTGCACGCGTTCGACATCGAGTCGGGCGTTCGCCTGAACGACAAGCCGATCGTCTCCGCCTGATCGGACCCACTGACGCGGCGCGGGCTGACTTCGGTCGCCCGCGCCGCTTCTTTCTTTTCCGCCCCCACCCACTGGAGAGACATGCAGGATGCGCTGCGGATCACGGCGAGCTCGATCGACCCGGCCCTGCTCGCCCTCCCCTGGTCGACCCCCCTCGGCAAGTGGCCGTCCGAGCAGATCGTGTCGCTTCCCAAGGGGCTGTCACGGCATCTGGTGCGCTTCGCCGACCTCTCGGGCAAGGTCGTCGCGGTCAAAGAGACGACCGATGAGATGGCGAGGCGCGAGTACGAGATGCTCGGCAACCTGGCCAGGCTCGATGTGCCCTGCGTCGACCGCGTCGCCGTGATCGCGGGGCGATCGGATGCCGCCGGCGAGCCGCTCCCCGCCGCGCTCGTCACCTCGCACCTGCGCTTCTCCATGCCGTATCGCGCCCTCTTCACCCGGGTGCTGCGCCCCGACACGGCGAATCGCCTGGTCGACGCCCTCGCGGTGCTCCTGGTGCGCTTGCACAACGTCGGCTTCTACTGGGGCGACGTCTCGCTCTCGAACACGCTCTTCCGCCGGGACGCCGGCGCTTTCGCGGCCTACCTCGTCGACGCCGAGACCGGTGAACTGCACGAGGAGGGGCTCACCGACGGGCAGCGCCTCTACGACCTCGACCTCGCCCGCACCAACATCGCCGGGGAGATCATGGACCTCGCGGCCGGCGGACGGCTCGAGCACGGCGTCGACGCGGTCGCGATCGCCGACGGCATCGTCTCGTCGTACCACTCGCTGTGGGCGGAGCTGACGGTGCAGGAGTCCTTCGCCGCGGCGGAGACCTGGCGCATCACGGAGCGCGTCGAACGCCTCAACGCCCTCGGATTCGACATCGACGAGATGTCGATGTCGACGACCTCCGACGGCACGGTCGTCGAGATCCAGCCGAAGGTGGTGGATGCCGGACACCACCAGCGCCGCCTGATCCGCCTCACGGGCCTGGACGTCGAGGAGAACCAGGCCCGCCGCCTGCTCAACGATCTCGACGAGTTCCGTGCCCGTTCGACCAAGCAGTGGGTCGACGAGGAGATGTACGCGCACGAATGGCTGACCCGCGTGTTCGAGCCCGTTGTGCGTGCGATCCCCTGGGAGCTGCGCGCCAAGCTCGAACCCGCAGAGGTGTTCCACCAGGTGCTCGAGCACCGGTGGTATCTCTCTCAGGCGCAAGGACGCTCAGTCCCGCTCGCCGAGGTCCTCACGAGCTACATCAACGAGGTGCTGCGCCACCGCCGCGACGAGGCGACCATCATGGGCCCGCCCACCGAGACGATGAGCCTGCCCGTCATCACAGGCACGCACTCCGTCGCCGATGACGACGACGAGGTCGACTGGCGCGACCTCGTCTGAGGTCAGTACCCGACCGTGAAGCGTCCGCGACGGTGCACCGGGCGCTCGATCTCGTCGACCACCGCGACCGCGAAGTCCGCCCCCGAGATGAAGGACTTGCCCTCGGCGTCACGCACGAGCACATCTCCACCATCGCGATAGTGACCGGTGCGCTCACCCTCGGCCCAGGGTCCGAAGACCTCGGCCGGGTGGATGAAGAACCAGTCCAGCGACCGGTCCGTGCTCTGGAGCAGTGCGAGCGAGTCGATGCCGACCTGTGCCTCGTGCTTGTACTCCTCAGGGAAGTCGAGGTCGAAGAGGCGCGGGCCCTCCGGGGCGACCAGGCTTCCACCGGCGCCGCCGACCACGCCGAGACGGGTGCTCGTATCGGCGAGCTCCGCGATGACGTTCGTCAGCGCCTCGAGCACGCGGTCCGCCATGTCGCCACGCGGCGAGAGGGCCGAGACGACGGCATCCGCTCCGTCGAAGGCGTTCGCGAGCGACGAGGCGTCCAGCGCCGAGCCCTGCACGTACGAGGCGCCGTCGACAGCATCGGTCGGCGTGCTGCGTGAGATCGCGATCACGTCATGGCCGCGGCTCACCGCCTCGGACACGATGTGGCGTCCGGCGTAGCCTGTTCCTCCGAGCACGACGATCCGAGCCATGACTTCTCCCCTACTTCTTCGCGTTGCGGATGGACGACACCTGGTAGAGCGCGACCGAGGTCGCGATGCCGGCGTTGAGCGATTCGGTCACGGCCGAGATCGGGATCGACACGATCTGATCGCAGGTCTCGGCGACCAGACGCGAGAGGCCCTTGCCCTCTGAACCGGTCACGATCACGACGGGGCGGTCGGCCAGCTGCAGCTCGGGCAGCAGGACGTCGCCGTCGCCGTCGAGGCCGAGCACGAAGACGCCCTGCTTCTTGAACTCCTTGAGCTGCGTGGTGAGGTTGGTCGCCAGCGCGACCGGCACGCGTGCCGCAGCACCGGCACTCGTCTTCCAGGCTGCCGAGTTCACACCGGCCGAACGACGCTGCGGCAGGATGATGCCGTGTCCGCCGAACGCACCGGTCGAGCGGATGATCGCGCCGAGGTTGCGGGGGTCGGTGATGCCGTCGAGGGCGACGAACAGAGGGACCTCGCCCTTGTCGATGACGGCCTCGAGGAGGTCCTGCGGGTGCGCGTACTCGTATGGCGGCACCTTGACGGCGACGCCCTGGTGGACTCCGTCGAAGCCGGCCATGCGGTCGAGCTCCTGACGCGTGACCTCGAGCACCGGGATACCGCGGTGGGTGGCGATCGACAGCATCTCCTTGACGCGGTCGTCCATCTCGACGCGCTGCGCGATGTAGAACGCCGACGCGGGGATCTTCGCCCGAAGAGCCTCGAGCACCGAGTTGCGGCCGGTGACGACCTCGACCTCAGTGGTGTTGTCCTTCGCGCGGGCCGAGCGGTTCGGGTTGCCGCCGGACGTCTGACGCTGCCCCGGCTTGCCCTTTCCGCCCGATGCCGCATAGCGCTCGGCCGCGGCCTTGCGCTTGCCGGCCGGGTGCCAGGCGCGGTCCTCCGCCTTCGGGGTCGGTCCGCGGCCCTCGAGCGACTTGCGTCCGAGTCCGCCGGTGCCCTTGGTGGGGCCCTTCTTCTTGCCGTTGCTTGCGCCGGGGCGCTGTGGCTTAGCCATCGATACTCCAATGAGTTCCGGCCGGAGAGTCCTCCAGCGTGATTCCTGCCGCGGCGATCGCATCACGGATGCGATCGGCCGCCGCCCAGTCCTTGTCAGCGCGCGCCTGCGCGCGCTGGGTGATCATCGTCTGCACGAGCGCGTCGAGAGCAGAGGCCTGCGCATCGCCCGTCGACGCGACACCCACGCGCTCGAATCCGAGGACGTCGAGCATCGCGAGCACCTCGCTCCTCGCCGTCCCGGCGCCGTCGGCATCACCGGCGTCGAGCGCCGCATTGCCCGCGCGCACGGTGTCGTGCAGGACTCCGAGCGCCTGCGGGATGCCGAGGTCGTCATCCATCGCGGTGGCGAACGCCTCGGGCAGCGGCGTGCGCTCCCCCCAGCCGAAGGTCTTCGGAAGCATGCGCTCTGCGCGCTCGACGAACGTGCGGATGCGGCCGAGTGCCGCCTCTGCCTCGGTCCACGACGACTCCGAGAGGTCGAGGCTCGAGCGATAGTGCGCGGCGGCGAGTGCGTAGCGCACCACCTGCGAATCCCGCTCCGAGAGCACGTCGCTCGCCAGGGTGAAGTTGCCCAGAGACTTCGACATCTTCTGTCCGCCGACCGTCACGAGGCCGTTGTGCACCCAGTAGCGTGCGAAGCCGTCTCCGGCCGCGGTCGACTGGGCGAGCTCGTTCTCATGATGGGGGAAGCGCAGGTCGAGGCCTCCGCCGTGGATGTCGAACTCGGATCCGAGGTAGCGCTTGGACATCGCCGAGCATTCGATGTGCCAGCCGGGGCGACCTGCGCCCCAGGGCGACTGCCACACGGCATCCGCCTGCTCGTCGGGCTTGGCACCCTTCCACAGCGCGAAGTCCTGCGGGTTGCGCTTGCCGCGAGGGTCGGCATCCTCCGCCGCCTCCATCGCGTCGACGGACTGGTTCGTCAGCGACCCGTACTCCGTCCACGAGCGGACGTCGAAGTAGACGTCGCCGGAACCGTCCGGTGCAGGGTACGCGTGGCCGCGCTCGATGAGGATCGCGATCAGCTCCTGCATCTGCGGGACGGACGCCGTCGCGCGCGGCTCATAAGTCGGGGACAGGATGCCGATGCCGGCATACGCTGCGGTGAACTCCTGCTCCATGCGGTATGCGAGCGCCCACCACGGCTCGACGTCCGTCGCGTTGACGAGCACCTTGTCGTCGATGTCGGTGACGTTGCGCACGAACGTGACGCGGCCGTAGCGGTGAGTCAGCCAGCGCCGCAGGAGGTCGAAGCTCAGCGCCGCTCGGACGTGACCGATGTGAGGGCCGGACTGCACGGTGGCTCCACAGACGTACATCGTGATGTTCTCGGGATCGAGAGGCACGAAGTCGCGCAGCTGCTGTGCGCGGGTGTCGTAGAGGCGGAGAGTCACCGCACAAGCTTACCGGGCGGCGCAATCCGAAGACTGGGTGTGACCCCGGCCCTGCCGCCGCTCAGTCGACCGGGTAGACCTGCCCGGTCTGCACGCCGAGCACGCTCTTCGCGAAGGCCTGCCCCACGCGGTGCGACGACACGGGCACGAAGCCGGGGAACGACGAGTGATACGACGGCGCATCCGCGAGCACCGACGGGCTCACGGCGTTGATGCGGATGCCGCGGGGCAGCTCGGTCGCCGCGGCGACGACGAAGGACTCGATGGCTCCGTTCGCGAGCGACGCCGCGGCGCCGGTGGCGATCGGCTCGCGCGAGAGGATGCCGGAGGTCAGCGTGATCGAGCCGCCGTCGCGCACATACGACGTGCCGATGCGCACGACGTCGAGCTGCGACAGCACCTTGCCGCGGAAAGCCGCTTCGTAGTCGCTCCGGCTCAGCTCGTCGAGCGAGCGGAAGGGCACCTCTCCCACGGCGACGATCACGGCATCGATCTGTCCGACCGAGGCGAAGAGGTGCTCCACCGACGCCGAGTCGGTGACATCGACGGACGGCTCGCTGCTGCGCGACGCCGAGATGACCTCGTGTCCGGCCAACGCGTCGACGGCCGTGCGGCCGACCTGTCCACTGGCTCCGATGACCAGGATCCTCATGCTGCCTCCTCCGGATCGCGCGACGATCGCACGACTTTCTCCGACAACGAGCGCGGATGCTGAGACATTCCCGCGCAATCCGCGACGCCTGTCAGACCGCATGCACCATCGCGACTGCCGTCACCGCGATCCCCTCGCCTCGCCCGGGAAACCCGAGTCCGTCGGTCGTGGTCGCCGTGACGGAGACCGGCGCGCCACCGAGCGCGGTGGACAGGACCTGCTCCGCCTCCGCGCGTCGCGTGCTGAAGCGCGGTCGATTGCCCTGGAACTGCGCCGAGACGTTGCCGATCGCGAAACCGGCCTCGGTGAGGATCTCCCGGGTGCGGGCGAGGAAGACGTCCGCGTGTGCGCCGGCGTACTCGGGGTGTGCGGTGCCGAAGTGCTCGCCGATGTCTCCGAGCCCTGCAGCGCCGAGCAGCGCGTCCACGATCGCGTGAGCGACGGCATCGCCGTCGGAGTGCCCGGAGAGCGCCGGCTCCCCCGGCCACTGCAGGCCGGCGAGCCACAGGTTCCCATCTCCACCGAATGCATGCACGTCGGTGCCGAGGCCGACCCGGGGTCCCGTCCACGTCGGGGCGAGATCGGGTGCCGGAATGGCGACAGCCGCCAGCAGCTGGCGGGCGCGCTCGAGGTCGGCGGGCGTGGTGATCTTGAATCCGCTGGGCGAACCCGGGATCTGACGCACGAGATGTCCGGCAGCGGCGAACAGCGCCGCATCATCGGTGTACTCGACGTCCGAGCCGCTCGCAGCATCGTAGGCGGCCTCGAGAAGGGCGCGCGGAAACCCCTGCGGCGTCTGCGCTGCCGCGAGCTCGGAGCGATCCACCGGCGCGATGACCGCGTCTCCCTCGACCCGCTTGAGCGTGTCGACCACGGGGAGCGTCGGGATGACCCCTGTCTCGCCGTCGATCGCCCGGGCCACGGCGTCGATCACTTCCGGCGGGGTCAGCGCGCGCGCCGCGTCATGCACGAGAACTCGCGTGACGTCTCCCCACAGGGCCTTCAGACCGGCGGCGACCGACTGCTGTCTGTTCTCTCCGCCCGTCACGACCCTGCCGAGGTCGACGCGATCGCCGGCCGCAGCACGCACCTCGGTCTCCGCGTCGCCCTCGAACCCTGCGGGGGCGACCACGATGACCTGGGCGGGCCCCGCCGCGAAGACGCCGTCGAGCGCGTGGCGGAGGATCGAATGGCTGTCGATGCCGACGAACGCCTTGGGCGCTCCGGCATTCAGTCGCGTGCCGGAGCCGGCGGCGACGACGATGATCGCGGTGTCAGGGACGGGAAGCATGCTCACCAGGTTCACGTTACCGGCGCGCACGAAAAAAGGCGGATGCCGAAGCACCCGCCTTGTCTCGATCCGCTCAGGAAGCGAGGACCTCGTCGAGCAGCGCGCTCGCCTTGTCCTCGTCGGTCTTCTCCGCCAGAGCCAGCTCCGAGATGAGGATCTGACGAGCCTTCGCCAGCATCCGCTTCTCACCGGCTGACAGACCGCGGTCCTGATCCCGACGCCACAGGTCGCGGACGACCTCGCTCACCTTGATCACGTCGCCGGAGGCGAGCTTCTCGAGGTTCGCCTTGTAACGACGAGACCAGTTCGTGGGCTCTTCGGTGAACGGAGCGCGGAGCACCTCGAACACGTTGTCGAGCCCCTCCCGGCCGATGACATCGCGGACCCCGACCAGATCGACGTTCTCCGCAGGAACCTCGATGATGAGGTCCCCCTGGGTCACGTTGAGCTTCAGGTATTTCTTCGCCTCACCCTTGATGATGCGCTCCTTGACCTCGATGATGGTCGCAGCGCCATGGTGCGGATAGACGACAGTTTCGCCAACCTCAAAAAGCATAAAAACTTGTCCTTTCGGCAACCTCAAGGATACCACAGGGGACATGCGCTAAGGTTCGCGCCGCCGCGTCCTCGGGCGGTGCCCCGCATGCGCATAGAATGGGACGCGGATATCCCGTCGTACCTCAGGAGGACCCGTGAAATCGCGCCTTGTTGCGTCTGCCGCCATCAGCGCCCTCGTTCTTCTGGGCGCGACGGGCTGCACGTTCATCTCGCCGCAGGCGACGACGATCGAATACTCCGCCTCCGACGGCGTCAACGTCTCGGACTCCGACGGTCCCATCGACGTGCGCAATGCCTTCATCGTCGCGAACGAAGACGGATCGGTCGGCAACTTCATCGGCGCCGTGGTCAACCCGACCGCCGACAAGGCGACGCTCACGATGACCGTGTCGGGCTCCGATGAGCCGTTCACCGTCTCCGTGCCCGCGGGCAAGACCGTCAGCTTCGGTGCCGACGAGGAACCGCTGCGCATCGACGGACTCGACACCATGCCCGGCGCGACCATCGAGATCCACTTCCAGTCGGGCGACGGTGCCGGCACGAAGACTCAGGTTCCCGTTCTCGACGGCACTCTGCCGTACTACGCCGACCTCGTGCCCACGGAGCAGAAGTCGACACCGACGCCCGAGCCGGCCCCCACGGACACGGCTGCCCCCGCTCCGGCGGAGTGAGCCGGCGCATACGCTGACGAAGAGGCCGACACCCTGCGGGGTGCCGGCCTCTTCTCCGTCATGGGGACGGGCGTGCCGTCCGACGACTGCGTCAGCCCTCGAAGCGGTACCCGAGACCGCGAACCGTGACGAGCATGACGGGCTCCCCCGGGTTCTCCTCGATGCGGGAGCGGATCCGCTTGATGTGCACGTCGAGCGTCTTCGTGTCTCCGAAGTAGTCGCTCCCCCACACGCGGTCGATCAGCTGACCGCGCGTGAGCACTCGACCCGAATTGCGCATCAGCACCTCGAGGAGCTCGAATTCCTTCAGAGGCATGTTGATCTGCTGTCCGGCGACCGAGACGGTGTGGCGATCGATGTCGAGCGAGACGCGTCCCCCGTCGAGCACGCGCTCGTCGAGCTCGCTGTCGGCCTGCACCACGCGACGAAGGACCGCGCGCATCCGGGCGAGCAGCTCGCGGGACGAGTACGGCTTTGTGACGTAGTCGTCGGCGCCGAGCTCGAGTCCGACGACGATGTCCACCTCCGAGTCCTTGGCCGTGACCATGATGATCGGCACCGCCGAGGTCGAGCGGATCTGCCGGCACACCTCGGTGCCCGGCATGCCGGGCAGCATCAGGTCGAGGAGCACGACGTCGGCGCCACGCTCGCGGAAGGCGGCCAGCGCCCCTGGACCGTCCTCGGCGATCTCGACCTCGTACCCCTCTCGGCGCAGGAGGTAGGCGAGCGGGTCGGCGAGGTCGGGCTCGTCTTCGACGAGAAGGATGCGGGTCATGCGTTCTCTCCGTTTCGGACGCGAGCAGCGGCCTTGGCCGCTTTGCGCTCGCGCTTCTTCTTGTTCTTCTGGTCCTTGTCGATGCTCGGGGGAGCGTCGATCCTCGGAAGCCTGATGGTGAAGGTCGAGCCTCGTCCGGGGCGCGACCAGAGGCGTACTTCGCCGCCGTGGCGCTGTGTCGCATGCTTGACGATCGAGAGTCCGAGCCCCGTTCCGCCGGTGCGGCGGGACCGCGCCTCGTCCGCCCGGTAGAAGCGCTCGAAGATCCGCTCCCGATCCGCCTCCGCGATCCCGATGCCCTGGTCCGAGACCGCCACTTCGACCACCCCTTCATCGGCCTTCACACCGATGCCGACGCGCGATCCCTTCGGGGAGTAGACGATCGCGTTGGCGATGAGGTTGCCGAAGGCCTCGATGAGGATCTGCGAGTCGCCGCGCACCCAGACTCCGCGATCGCCACCGCGGGCGAGTTCGACCCCGGCGGAGTCGGCCTGCACGACGTGCGCCTCGAGCGCGGTGGCGAGAACCTCGTCGATCGAGACGGGCCGCACATCGGACAGCGCATCGTCGGTCTGCAGTCTCGAGAGACTCATGATCCGACCGGTCAGCTGACCGAGACGAGCGGCTTCGGCCGAGATCCGGGTGGCGAAGTGGCGCACCTGAGCAGGGTCGTCGGCCGCCGATTCGATCGCCTCGGCGAGCAGAGTGACGGCTCCCACAGGGGTCTTGAGTTCGTGGCTGGTGTTCGCCACGAAGTCTCGGCGCATCTGATCGAGGCGCTCCTGCTCCGTGACGTCGCGGATGATCAGCAGCGTCATGCGCGGACTGATGGCGCTCGCCCGAGCCGACACGAGCCGTGGATCGAGGCTGAGCCCGCCGCGCGTGATGCGCAGCGACTCGGTCGCCGAACTGCCCTCGATGCGTCCGCCACGCACGAGCTGACGCAGCTCGGGGTTCTCCAGGGGTGCGCCCACCTCGATGCCGAACCTGGTCGCCGCCTTCGAGACGGCGAGCACGAGTCCGGAGGAGTCGACCACGCATGCTGCATCGTCCATGCTGCCGAGCACGGCGGTCACACCCTCCGGGACCACGAGCGAGGTCTCATCGGCCACGCGCGCCCGCGCACGATATGCCCAGGCCACGAGAAGGGAGAGGCCGACGCCGATCACGAGGCCGACGGCCAACGCGAGCAGCGCGATCTGCGGCAAGGTCATAACCCCAGCGTAGAGTGCGTTCACCCGCGGATCGGCGGGTTCGCCCGCCCCTGAGCCACGGCGAGAAGTACTATTCACGTGCTGGGCACCGTTCGTTAACCTTCGGAGCAGACAATCGCTTTCGGGCCTGTGCGGGAGCGCTGTGCTCTCCTCTCGTGCGAGCGGCCCGGCCGTCTCGCGTTGACACCACAGCCGAGACCCGAACGAAAGGTTGCGCCGACATGCGCGAAGTCTTCCATCAGTCCCTCGAGGACCTGCAGTCCCAGCTCGTGGAGATCGCCGACCTCGTCACGGTCTCCATCGACAAGGCCACCCGCTCCTTCGCCACGAGCGATGTCGAGCTGGCCGAAGAGGTCATCGCCGATGACGCCAAGATCGATGCGCTGGCCGTGGCGCTCGACGAGCAGGCCATCGAGATCCTGGCCCGCCAGCAGCCGGTCGCGCGAGACCTGCGCGTCGTCGTCACCGCGCTGCGCGTGAGCGCCTCGCTCGAGCGCATGGGCGACATGTCCGAGCACATCGCCCAGCTCGCGCGCCTGCGCTTCCCCGAGCGCGCGATCCCGAAGGGCCTCAAGGGCACCTTCACGAAGATGGGCGAGCTGGACGTCGAGATCTCGCGCACGCTCTCCGAGCTGCTGCGAACCCAGGACCTGAAGCTGGCCGACACCATCCGCAACACCGACGACGACATCGACGAGCTGCACGCCAGCGTCTTCGAGAAGGTGCTCAGCGACAACTGGAAGGGCGAGGCCACGGCGACGGTCGACGCGACGCTCGCCAGCCGCTACCACGAGCGCTTCGCAGACCACGCGGTCGCGGTCGCCAAGAAGGTCATCTACCTGGCGACCGGCGACTGGCGCATCGAGGAGGAGGACATCGCCCTCGCGGTCGAGCAGCAGCAGGAGCTCGGCCACGCCTGAGCGCCGATGACACGACGAAGGGGGCGGATGCTGTCAGCATCCGCCCCCTTCGTCTGCGGTGTTACTTCTTGCCCTGCGCTGCCACGGCGGCAGCACCGGCGGCGGCAGCCTCGGGGTCGAGGTAGCGGCCGGGACCGGTGGGGACGTTGTTCTCATCGAGCTCGTACACGAGCGGGATGCCGGTGGGGATGTTCAGCTCGGCGATGTCATCGTCGCTGATGCCCTCGAGGTGCTTCACGAGGCCGCGCAGCGAGTTGCCGTGCGCGGTGACGAGGACCGTCTTGCCTGCTTCGAGGTCGGGGACGATCGCGTCGTCCCAGTACGGCAGCAGGCGATCGATGACGAGCTTCAGCGACTCCGTCCGCGGCACCTCGCCGTCGATGTCGGCGTAGCGCACGTCATTCACCTGGCTGAACTCGCTGTCGTCGTCGAGCACGGGCGGCGGCACGTCGAACGAACGGCGCCACAGCTGGAACTGCTCCGGGCCGAACTCCTCGAGCGTCTGCGCCTTGTCCTTGCCCTGCAGAGCGCCGTAGTGACGCTCGTTGAGGCGCCACGAGCGCGTGACCGGGATCCACAGGCGGTCGGCCGCGTCGAGCGCGATGTTCGCGGTCTGGATCGCACGGCTGAGCAGCGAGGTGTGCAGCACGTCGGGCAGGATGCCCGCCTCGGCCAGGAGCTCGCCGCCTCGGCGGGCCTCGTTCCGGCCCTGCTCGTTCAGGCGGACGTCCACCCATCCGGTGAAGAGGTTCAGTTCGTTCCACTCGCTCCGGCCGTGACGGAGCAGGATCAGGGTGCGCTTCGAAGTCATGGCCCCAGTTTATCGGCGCAGCCGGACGCGTCCACGCCCATGCCCTGCGAGGATTGACGCATGGCGTCATCTCCCCTCGGTCGGCCGACCCGCGGCACCACCGGGACGAACAGGCTGCGCCGCAACGACCGCTGGATCGCGGTGAGCCCCGCGTTCCGCCGCGCCGCGGATCCGCTCGTCATCGACCTCGGCTACGGCGCCAGCGGGGTGACCGCCTTCGAGCTCGCCACCCGACTGCAGCGCGTGCGAGCGGATGCCGAGGTGCGCGGCCTCGAGATCGATCCGGTCAGAGTCGCGACCGCGACTCAGCAGCTGGTCGAGGTGCAGGCAGGGAACACCGCCTTCTCGCCCGATCTGCGCGTCTCCTTCGCCCGCGGTGGATTCGAGGTGCCTCTGCCTGCCGGGCGGCGCCCCGCGGTGATCCGCGCGATGAACGTGCTCCGCCAGTACGACGAGTCCGATGTCGCCGCGGCCTGGAGCACGATGGCCGGGCGCCTCGCTCCCGAGGGTCTGCTCGTCGAGGGCACCTGCGACGAGATCGGTCGGGTGTCGAGCTGGGTCGACGTCGACCCGACCGGATCGCCGCTCCGGTTCACGATCTCGCTGCGTCTCGCGGATCTCGAGCATCCGAGCATCGTCGCGGAGCGGCTGCCGAAAGCGCTGATCCACCGCAACGTGCCCGGCGAGCGCGTGCACGCCCTGCTCGTCGACCTCGATCGCGAGTGGAGCCGTGCGGCGCCGTTGTCGGCCTTCGGAGCGACGCAGAGATTCCTGGGCGCGGTCGCCGCTCTGCGCGATCAGGGCTGGCCCGTGCTCGGCGTCAAGAGCCGGTGGCGACTCGGTGAGCTCACGCTCCCCTGGGATGCGGTCGCGCCGCTCCCGTGAAGGGCACTGCTCGCCCCGCGAGTCAGCCCGCCTGGCGCGGATCCGGTGCGCTCGGCCGTCGGGACAGTCGGGTGATACGAGGGATGTCGGCCGTGGCACCGGCATCCGCCGGCACGATCACCTGCTGCGTCGCGGCGATGTCGGCCCCCTCGGCGCGGACGACGAGATCGCCGACCGGCGTGCGACGCGACAGGATCGCGAGCGCGATGGGTCCGTCTTCATGGTGCCGGGCGACCGACGTGATGTGACCGACCTCGTCGTCGCCCGCGAGCACCGCATCGCCGACCGCGGGCAGCACGGCCTCGCTGCCGTCGAGGTGCAGTGCCGCGAGCCTGCGCGGCGGGTGACCCAGGTTGTGGACCTTCGCGACGGTCTCCTGTCCGCGGTAGCAGCCCTTGTTGAGGTGCACGGCGGTGCGGATCCAGTCGGACTCGTGCGGCAGCGAGCGCTCGTCGACCTCGGCCGACCACCGCGGTCGCCAGGCGGCGATGCGCAGTGCCTCGGCGGCGAGGAGTCCGGCGACCTCTTCCGGTGAGAGCGTCGCTGCCAGCGCATCTGCTGCCTCGGCGGTCGCGATGGCGACTTTCCAGGCGAGGTCTGCACCCGGGTGATCGAGGACCTCGGCGTACTGGTGACCGCCCGCGCTCACGCGCTGCCACGGATCGGTCCAGATCAGCGGTGCGCCTGCAGGAGCGGATGCCGCAGCTGCCGCATGCTCAGCCGCCCCTCCTCCGTCGACGAAGCCGAGCAGCGCGAGATCGGGACGCACCGCGACGGTGGCCTGTGTGCGGAACTTCATCCGCGTCAGCCAGGTCGCCAACGCCTCGGCGTCGCCGGCATCCGCGATGAGCCAGGTCGATGCCCCGTCGTCGAGGACGCCGGCGGCGTGCTCGACGCGCCCCTGAGGGTCGAGCACGAGCATCTCGGTGCTCTCGCCGGGCGCGAGCCGGCCGACGGACTGCGAGGTGATGGAATCCAACCAACCGAGTCGTTCCGGTCCCGCGACCTCGATGACCGTCCGGTCGTCGAGCGGCACGATCGCCCCGCCTGAGGCGAGGCGACGCTGCTCACGGAACGCGTCGCCGAAGTGGGCGATCCCGCTGTCGCCGGTCACCGCGCCGGGGATGCCGGAGAAACCGGTCATGTCAGACCTTGGCCAATCGTGCCGACGCGTGCGCCCGCATAGGAGTGCCGAGAGCCGCGATGTCCCAGGCCCAGAGCAGGTGGTTGTCGACGAGTCCGTACATGCGCGTCGCGGCGCCGTACTCCTTGGCACCCGCACCGCGGACGATCGCGTCGGAGGCGATGTCGATGCGCGGACCGTTGATCTCGCCGAGGTAGAGCTCGAGCGTCCCGTCGGCGTGTGCAAGAGAGACCTCGATCGGGAATCCGCCCGATGCCGCGCGCAGTTGCTCGACGTCGTCGACGCCGCGCGTGACCGGCTCGGTCAGCGGCGGCAGCAGCCCGGGGCCGGGATCGGCGGCGGTGGCCGGACGGCTGAGTCTCCAGAAACCGGTCTCGGCGACGAGCGGGAGGGAGACCGCCTGGTCGTCGCCGGTGAACGTCGCAGTGGCCGAGTAGTTGAGGAACGGACCGCCGTCGTGGCTGAAGCTCACGCGATGCGTGAACTCACCCTGTAGACGCTCGTCGCCGACCGGATAGTCGATGACGCCGGTTCCCTCCCAGACGCCGATGAGCCACGAGAGCGGCGCGAGGTCGGCGGGGAGATCGGTGGGGAGCTCGAGCACGATGCTCAGCGCTGGCCGCGGAAGAGGTTTCTCAGCACGACGACCGAGACGAAGGCGATCGCGAGGCTCGCCAGGCCCAGGAGGCCGATGAAGAAGAGTTCGAGCGCCATGAGGTCCATGGCCACCACTTTACCCTGCGGTAGACCCGGTGTCTCGTCTGCGGATCAGGTGAGGAGTGCGGCCAGGCCGAAGCCGACGGAGATCACGCCCATCAGCAGCAGCGCACCGATCGTGCTGGCGCCCACACGGAAGATGAAGCCCTGTGTGCGCCCGTACTGCAGCTGCACGGCGAAGGAGAGGAGCACGATCGCGCCGAACGCGACGAGCAGCCACGGCACCCGCCACTCCTCGGCGACGAAGATGCCCACGCCGACAGCGGCCACCAAGGCGACGGCCCAGACGATGAGCACGCCGACGAAAGCATTACGCGGTGCGAGCGCTGGATCCGTCATGACTCCATTGTCACCCATC
Organism: Microbacterium sp. LMC-P-041; assembly: GCF_030209555.1. Lineage (NCBI taxonomy): Bacteria > Bacillati > Actinomycetota > Actinomycetes > Micrococcales > Microbacteriaceae > Microbacterium > Microbacterium sp. LMC-P-041. The sequence continues at coordinate 271,571 of NZ_JARVRV010000005.1, read as the reverse complement.
AGCGCCCGGTATCATTGCGGCACGGCGTACCCCGCCGTCCGGAAGGAGTGCGTGTGGCCCAGGTCCTGGTGTTGACCAATGCTCCGGTCTCGGAGCAGGTCCTGCCCGCACTCGAGCTCCTCAGCCATCGAGTGCGTCAGATCCCGGCCGAGCCCGCCCAACTCGTGAGCGCCCCCGAGTACGACATCGTGATCGTCGACGGTCGTCTCGATCTCGTCGGGGCGAAGTCCCTCTGCCGCCTGCTGCGGGCCACAGGGCAGGACGCCCCGCTGCTGCTCGTCGTCACCGAGGGCGGCATGAGCGCCCTCTCGGGCGAGTGGGGCATCGACGACGTGCTGCTGTCGACTGCGGGGCCGGCCGAGACCGACGCGCGGGTCAGGCTCGCACTCGCACGCCGTGACGAGGTCGCCGAACCGACCCGCGTACAGGCGTCGGGCGTCACGATCGACGAGCAGTCCTATTCGGCGAAGCTCCGCGGACGCCCGTTGGACCTCACCTACAAGGAGTTCCAGCTGCTGCACTTCCTCGCCACGCACCCCTCTCGCGTGTTCACCCGCGAGCAGCTGCTCAGCGAGGTGTGGGGATACGACTACTTCGGCGGCACCAGAACGGTCGACGTGCACGTCCGCCGACTGCGGGCGAAGCTGGGCGACCAGGAGCAGATCATCGGCACGGTGCGCAACGTCGGCTACCGATTCAACGTCTACGACGAGGAGCCGGTCGCCGCTGCGCGCTGACGCACGAGAGGTCAGTTCACGCGCGCGACACCTCACGGTGCTTAGATGTACCCCATGATCGATCCCGCACTCGCCGACGCAGGTCTCGGTGACGCTGAAGATGACGACTTCGATGCCATCGAGTCCCCGGACGCGCTCCTCCCCGACCACCGCTACCTCGATCGTGAGCTGAGCTGGCTCGCGTTCAACCAGCGCGTGCTCGAGCTGGCGGAGGATCCCTCGCTCCCCGAACTCGAGCGCGCGAACTTCCTCGCCATCTTCGCGAGCAACCTCGATGAGTTCTTCATGGTCCGCGTCGCCGGGCTCAAGCGTCGCATCGTGACCGGCCTGGCCGTGCCCACCAACATCGGCCGCTCCCCCGCCGACGCCCTCGCCGACATCGCTCGCGAGGCGCACGCGCTGCAGCTGCGCCACGCCGACGCGTGGAAGTCGCTGGTGCGACCGGCTCTCGCCGAATCCGGCATCGAGATCACCGAATGGTCCGAGCTCAGCGACGACGAGCGGTCCAAGCTCTCCGAGTACTTCGGCGCGCAGGTCTTCCCCGTCCTCATGCCGCTCGCGGTCGACCCCGCGCACCCCTTCCCGTACATCTCGGGACTGTCGCTCAACCTCGCCATCCGCATCCGCAACGCCCGCACCGGCCGCCAGGAGTTCGCCCGCCTCAAGGTGCCGCCCATGCTTCCCCGCTTCGTCGAGGTGCCCGGAACCGGCGAGATCAAGCGCTTCCTGACGCTCGAGGAACTGATCGCCAACCACCTCGGCGACCTCTTCCCCGGTATGGAGGTCCTCGATCACCACGCCTTCCGCCTGACCCGCAACGAGGACGTGGAGATCGAGGAGGACGAGAGCGAGAACCTCATCCAGGCGCTCGAGGCCGAGCTGCTGCGGCGCCGCTTCGGCCCGCCCATCCGCCTCGAGATCACGGACGACATGGACGAGGTCACGATGGACCTCCTCGTGCGCGAGCTCGAGATCACCGACCAGGAGATCTACCGCCTGCCCGGGCCGCTCGATCTGCGCGGCCTGTTCGACCTGTCGCGCATCGACCGACCCGATCTCCGCTACCCGCCGCATCTGCCCACCACCGCGGTCGCCTTCCAGCCCACCGGCAGCAACACGCGGGCCGACATCTTCAAGGCGATCCGCAAGTCGGACGTGCTCGTGCACCACCCGTACGAGTCGTTCACCACCAGCGTCGTGGCGTTCCTCGAGCAGGCGGCGCGCGACCCGCACGTGCTGGCCATCAAGCAGACGCTCTATCGCACCTCGGGTGACAGCCCGATCGTCGAGGCGCTGATCAACGCCGCCGAGTCCGGCAAGCAGGTGCTGGCGCTGGTCGAGGTCAAGGCCCGCTTCGACGAGGCCAACAACATCGTCTGGGCGCGCAAGCTCGAGAAGGCGGGAGTCCACGTCGTCTACGGCCTCGTCGGACTCAAGACCCACTGCAAGCTCGCCCTCGTCATCCGCGAGGAGGACGGCGTGCTGCGCCACTACTCGCACATCGGCACGGGCAACTACAACCCGAAGACCAGCCGCATCTACGAGGACTTCGGGCTGTTCACCACCGACGCCCAGGTGGGCAAGGACCTCACGCGTCTGTTCAACGAGCTCAGCGGCTACGCGATCGAGAAGAAGTTCAAGCGCCTCCTCGTGGCGCCGCTTCACCTGCGCAAGGGACTGGTGCGCCAGATCGACCACGAGCGCCGCAATGCCGAGGACGGCAAGCCCGCCGGCATCCGCATCAAGGTGAACTCGATGGTCGACGAAGAGGTCATCGACGCTCTGTACCGCGCCAGCGCCGCCGGCGTGAAGGTCGACGTGTGGGTCCGTGGGATCTGCAGCCTGCGCACCGACCTCGAGGGCATCAGCGACAACATCACCGTCCGCAGCATCCTCGGCCGGTACCTCGAGCACTCGCGCATCTTCGCATTCCACAACGACGGCGACGCCCAGGTCTACATCGGCAGCGCCGACATGATGCATCGCAACCTCGACCGCCGCGTCGAGGCGCTGGTGCGCGTCACCGACCCCGTCCACATGAAGGATCTGCTCGATTTCTTCGATCTCGCCATGGACCCGGGAACCACGTCGTGGCACCTCGGAGCCGACGGCGTCTGGACCCGCCACGCCGAGGATGCCGCAGGCAAGCCCCTCGTCGACCTGCAGGACAAGACCATGGGGTTGATCCAGCGGCGTCGTCGAGCACGGGCGGTTCGATGAGCGCGCACACGAGCACCCAGACCGCACGGTCGAAATGGACGGACAAAGCCGTGTATGCGGCCGGCGCGGTCGTGTGGAGGCTCATCGACGGCAAGCTGCGCATCCTCCTGATCCATCGCACGAAGTACCGCGATGTCACGCTCCCCAAGGGCAAGGTGGATCCCGGCGAGATGCTCGCCGAGACCGCGGTGCGCGAGGTGCATGAGGAGACCGGCATCCGCGTCTCCCTCGGCGTGCCCGTCGGCGTCAGTCGATACCACCTGCCGTCGAGCAAGCAGAAGGTCGTGCACTACTGGGCGGCCGAGGCGACGGCCGACGCGATCCGCGCCTCGACCTTCGTGCCCAATCGCGAGATCGCCGCCCTCGAATGGGTGAGCGTCAAGAAGGCCCGCGCCCGGCTGAGCTACCCCGTCGACATCGAGATCCTCGACTTCTTCACGCAGCTCGTCGACGACGGCGTGCTGCGCACCTTCCCGATCATCGCTCTGCGTCATGCGAAGGCGCTTTCGCGCTCGGACTGGGACGGGGCGGATGCCGCACGGCCTCTGACAGACCGCGGCGAGCAGCAGGCGAAGTCGATCGTCGGTCCGCTGCGGGCCTTCGGTGTGCGCAAGATCATCACGAGCGATGCCGTGCGCTGCATGCAGACCGTGGCGCCCCTCGCGAAAGCCCTCGACCGCAAGACCGTCACCACCCCGAAGATCAGTCAGGATGCGTGGGAGGACGGTGACGACGATCTGCGTTCCGTGGTCGGCCGGCGCGTGCGCTCCGGCAAGCCCGCCGTGCTGTGCAGCCATGGCCCGGTCCTCCCCGGAATCCTGACGGAGATCGCGCTGGCGACCGGCACCGTCCGCGGCTCGTACGTGAGCAGCGCAGCCGACCTCGAACCGGCCGCCTTCTCGGTCGTCCACCTCTCGGCGTCGAATCCGGGGTCGGGGATCATCGCGATCGAGACGCACATCCCCAAGGCGTGACACCGTCCGTCTCGCGCCGCGAGCCGTGGGAAGGCCGCACCCGGTTCCGGGTGCGGCCTTTCGCATGCCCCAGAGAGACGCGTGCCGTTCACCTCCCGTTCACCTGCGCGGGAGAGTCTCGTTAACCGCCGCACATAGCGTCACTGTGTGCCCTGCACCGGGCCCCACCCATCAAAGATCGAAGGATCCACAGTGAAGATCTCCCGAATCGCACGTATCGGCGCCGTCGGCGCCGTTGCCGCTCTCGCACTCGCCGGCTGTGCCGCGAACGAAGGCGGAACCGGCGGCTCCACCGACGCCCCGAGCGAGTCCACGCTCTCCGGCACGATCGAGGCCACCGGCGCCTCCTCGCAGGAGGCCGCGCAGCAGTCCTGGGTCGCCGCATTCCAGACCGCCAACCCCGACACGACGGTGAACTACACCGCCACCGGTTCGGGCACCGGCCGCGAGAACTTCATCGCCGGCTCCTCGAACTTCATCGGCTCCGACCGCGCGTTCGACGCCGACGAGCTCGCCGCAGGCGGCTTCGGCTCGTGCACCTCCGACGACATCGTCGAGATCCCCGTCTACATCTCGCCCGTCGCCGTCGCGTTCAACCTCGAGGGCATCGACGAGCTGAACCTCGACGGCCAGACCATCGCGAAGATCTTCTCCGGCGCCATCACCAACTGGAACGACGCCGCCATCGCCTCGCAGAACGAGGGCGTGGAGCTTCCCGACCAGGCGATCGTCCCCGTGCACCGCGCAGACGCGTCGGGCACGCAGGAGACCTTCACCAAGTACCTCAGCGCCGTCGCCCCCGACGTGTGGACCTACGAGGCCAGCGACGAGTGGCCGCTGTCGACCGGTGAGGCCGGCGACGGCACCTCGGGCGTCGTCGACGCGATCACCAACGGTGTCGGCTACATCGGCTTCGCCGACGCATCACGCACCGCTGACCTGGGCCAGGTCGCCGTCGAGGTCGAGGGCGAGTACGTCGCGTACTCCGCCGAGGCAGCCGCAGCGCTCGTCGAGGCATCCCCGCTCGAGGAGGGGCGCTCCGACCACGACCTCGCGTACGCCGTCGACCCGGCCGCAGCGCCCGCCGGCTCGTACCCGATCGCACTCGTCTCGTACCTCATCGGCTGCGTCGAGTACGACGACGCCGAGACCGCCGGTCTCGTGAAGGCGTACTTCCAGTACGTCGCATCGGCCGAGGGCCAGGACGCTGCAGCAGAGGCCGCGGGCAGCGCCCCGATCTCGGACAGCCTGCGCGAGCAGATCAACACGGCGATCGACGCGATCGTCACGGAGTGATCGACGGCTCAGCACACCGCTGAGCCCCGGTCCCGACGCCCCCGTGGTGTCGGTCGTAGGACTCGACCGACACCGCGGGGGCACCCGCATGAAAACCCCGAACGTCCCTCAGAGCCTGGAGTCGCTCCGATGACCACAACCTCAACGGGTCCCGATACCACCCGTTCCACCGGGACGCGCACCGCTCCCCGCCGCCGCGGCGACCTCGTCTTCTCGGGCACCGCGCTGGCGGCGGGAATCATCATCCTCGTCACCCTCGCCGCGGTGGCCGTCTTCCTCATCGTGCAGGCGATCCCCGCACTGTCGTCCGACACCTCCAACAACCACATCCTCGAAGGGCAGTCGTTCCTGTCGTGGGTGTGGCCGTTCGTCTTCGGAACGCTGTGGTCGAGCTTCATCGCCCTCGTCATCGCCGCCCCGATCGCCATCGGCATCGCGCTCTTCATCTCGCACTACGCCCCTCGCCGCCTCGCCGGCGTCCTCGGCTACATCATCGACCTGCTGGCCGCCGTGCCCTCGGTCGTCTTCGGCCTCTGGGGAGCGCTCACCTTCGCGCCGATGCTCGTGCCCTTCTACAAGTGGCTGAACACGAACCTCGGCTTCATCCCGCTCTTCAGCGGAACGCCCTCCGGAACCGGCAAGACGATCCTCACCGCCTCCCTGGTGCTCGCGGTGATGATCCTGCCGATCATGACCGCGATCTGCCGCGAGGTCTTCCTGCAGACGCCGAAGCTTCACGAAGAGGCGGCCCTCGCGCTGGGAGCCACGCGCTGGGAGATGGTCCGGATGGCCGTGCTCCCCTTCGCACGCAGCGGAATGGTGTCGGGCGCGATGCTCGGTCTCGGTCGCGCACTCGGCGAGACGATGGCAGTGACCCTCGTGCTCTCGCCGCTCGGCATCGTCACCTTCAACCTGATCAACCCGGAGAACCCCACGACGATCCCTGCGATCATCGCGCTGCGGTTCCCCGAGGCCCACGACGAAGGCGTCAACACGCTGATCGCCGCGGGTCTGATCCTCTTCATCGTCACCTTCGCGGTCAACTTCGTGGCCCGCTGGATCGTCTCGCGCCGCGCCGAGTTCTCGGGAGCCAACTGACATGACCGCCACTCTCACGCCCTCACCGTCGCCCGCGTCCGTCGTCGCCCCGACGCACATCACCTCGGCCGGCCACCTGCCCAAGTGGGCCCCCTGGGCACTGCTGCTGGTCGCATTCGTCGTGTCGGCGACGATCTTCGCCTTCATGAACGTGGGCAACGACCCCGCCGACTTCAACATCGCTCTGACGCTCGTCGTCGGCCTGCTGTTCTACATGGTGCTCATCATGGTGATCTCCACCGTGGTCGAGAGCCGTCGCCACGCGATCGACCGTCTCATGACGGCGCTGGTCTCCGGCGCCTTCGTGGTCGCGCTCCTGCCCCTGATCTCGCTGCTCTACACCGTGGTCGTCAACGGCCTCATGCGGTTCGACGGAGAGTTCTTCAGCTTCTCGATGCGCAACATCGTCGGCGAGGGCGGCGGCGCGGTGCACGCCATCTGGGGCACACTGCTCATCACCCTCGGCGCGACGATCATCTCGGTGCCGATCGGTCTGATGACCTCGATCTACCTCGTCGAGTACGGCGAAGGCCGCAAGCTCGCTCGCGGCATCACCTTCCTCGTCGACGTCATGACCGGCATCCCGTCGATCGTCGCCGGTCTCTTCATCTACTCGGTCTTCTCGATCATCGTCGGACCGGGCACGCGAATGGGCATCATGGGTTCGCTCGCGCTCTCGGTGCTGATGATCCCGGTCGTCGTGCGCGGCTCGGAAGAGCTGCTGCGCATCGTGCCGAACGAGCTCCGCGAGGCGGCCTACGCACTCGGCGTGCCGAAGTGGCTCACCATCCTCAAGGTCGTGCTGCCCACCGCGATCGCCGGGATCCTGACGAGCATCATGCTGGCCATCTCCCGAGTGATCGGCGAGACCGCCCCGCTGCTGCTCACCGTCGGAATCGTGCAGGGCATGAACCTCAACATGTTCAGCGGCCAGATGGCCACACTGCCGGTGTTCTCGTACATGCAGGCCAAATACCCCGGCATCCCCGTCGATGCCTACCTCGAGCGGGCCTGGGCAGCCGCCCTCACCCTGATCGTCATCGTGATGGTGCTGAACCTCCTGGCTCGCGTCATCGCCAAGGTGTTCGCCCCCAAGATCAACGGCCGCTGAGCCGTCATACCCGACTGAAGAAGAAGAAGGATTTCACGTGTCCAAGAGCATCGAAGTCAACGACCTCAACGTCTACTACAGCGACTTCCTCGCGGTCGAAGGCGTCAGCATCGACATCAAGCCCAACACCGTCACGGCCTTCATCGGCCCCTCGGGCTGCGGCAAGTCCACGTTCCTGCGCACCCTGAACCGCATGCATGAGGTCATCCCCGGCGCGCGCGTCGAGGGCGAGGTGCTGATCGACGGCAAGAACCTCTACGGCACCGGGGTCGACCCCGTGCTCGTGCGCCGCCAGGTCGGCATGGTCTTCCAGCGCCCGAACCCGTTCCCGACCATGTCGATCAAGGAGAATGTGCTCGCGGGCGTCAAGCTCAACAACACGCGCATGGCCAAGAGCGACCAGGATGCCCTGGTCGAGAAGTCGCTGCGTGGGGCGAACCTCTGGAACGAGGTCAAGGACCGCCTCGACCGCCCGGGCTCCGGCCTGTCCGGCGGTCAGCAGCAGCGTCTCTGCATCGCGCGTGCCATCGCCGTCTCCCCCGACGTGATCCTCATGGACGAGCCCTGCTCGGCGCTCGACCCGATCTCGACCTTCGCGATCGAGGAGCTCATCGCCGAGATCAAGACCCAGTACACGGTCGTCATCGTGACGCACAACATGCAGCAGGCGAGCCGCGTGTCCGACAAGACGGCGTTCTTCAACATCGCGGGCACCGGCAAGCCGGGCAAGCTCATCGAGTACGACGACACCCGCACGATGTTCACCACTCCGTCTGTCCAGGCCACCGAGGACTACGTCTCGGGTCGCTTCGGATAAGCATCCGCCTCAGCTTCGACCGGGCGCCCGTTCTTCGCGGGCACAGCTTCGGAGCTGCTGGTCCGAAACGCCGTGCGACCCTCTGGTCCCACGGCGTTTCGTCGTTTTAGTCCGAATCGGTGCCCGGGGCCAGACCGCGGCACTCATCCTGCAGAGACGAGCCAGGACGAATTGCGTCCACAGATGCCGGCATCATGGTCGAGAACGAGCATCGGGATCGCGGATGCTCCTCTGATGTGCAGCTCATCATCGATCGAGATCTGGACCTGGCGCGACCTTCGGGCGAGAAGCTCACGCCGGGCTCTCGACGCTCGCGTGCGGCGCGGGCAGCTCCGTCGAATCCGACGGGGGGTCTACGCTGCCGACACGGCCTGCGCGAGCGCCGTCGAGGCTGCTGAGCATGGAGGCTCTCTGGGATGCGCCAGCGCAGCACGGCACCTCGGCATCTGGGTTCTCGAGGATCCAGCTCTGCACGTCTGGCTTCGCGCAGACAGACACCATCACCCAGGCGTCAGCCGTGAGTGCACCTGCATCCGTCATTGGGATTCAGGCGCTTCCTCGCGAACGTTCGGGCTCCCTTCGGCACCTCGGATACTGCTGCAGATGCTCCACTGCCGCGGCGGCGAGGCGTTCTTCGTCGCGCTCGAGTCCGCGCGCCGCCTCGGCCTGATCGACGGCGATGGGCTGCGATGGCTGCGGCTGCACGTCGATGCCTTTGGACGAGACCTGATCGACTTCTCCCGCGCGGATGCCGACAGCGGCCTGGAGTCACTCGTTCGGCTGCGACTCCGCAAGTACGGATGGTTCGTCCGCTGCCAAGTGCGGTTCGTCGCGAGCGGCATCGTCGATCTCATGATCGATGATTGGCTTCTCATCGAGACGGATGGCAAGGCGAATCATGAGGGACAGTCGCATCGACACCGCGATCTCACCCGGGACGCCACGGCCGCCGCGTGGGGGCACGCCACACTTCGGTTCGACTATGCGATGGTCATACATGACTGGGATCTCGTCGAGCGAGCGATTGTCGGAATGATGGCGCTCAGGCCCTGATCATTCTCGGATCGGCGCCCCATTTACGGGCACAACTTCGGATGCCGGTCGACGACGCGCCGATCCGGGTGACTGCGCGCGGCGGGTCGGTCGAGAGCTCCGAAGTTGTGCCCGTAGCGGGCGGTCGGGCCAAGCGGACGGCACCTCAGTCGCGGGGCGAGAGGAGGTAGTCGTTCAGCTCGGCCGTCAGGGCGTGATCGACCGGGATGTCGACTCCGTCGACGGCGGTGATCGGGGCGGCGAGGCGGACGCTCGAGACCAGCCATGCGGCATCAGCCCGGGGAAGGTCGGATGCCGGCACTCGGCTGTATTCTGCGACGAGCCCCTTCCCGGCCAGGTAGTCGTAGACGCTCAGCTGCGTCGTGCCGTGCAGGATGCCGCCGTTCGGGGCCGGTGTCACGAAGCGATCCCCGACACGCAGGATCAGCGACGCGGTCGGCGCCTCGAGCACGAAGCCGTCACGCGACAGGAAGATGGCGTCGTCGGCTCCTCGTCGATGCGCCTCGCGAAGCGCCGCCATGTTCACGGCGTAGGAGAGCGTCTTGGCGCCCAGCAGCAGCCACGGTGCTTTCTCGGCAACGTCGAGGTCGTATCCGCGGTCGAGGGTGACGACGCGGATGCCCTGTTCCCGCACAGTCGAGAAGTCGGATGCCGGCGCCGCCGTTACCCAGGCCGTCGGCGTGGGGCCGTGCTCGACGCCTCGGCTGAGGATGAGCTTGATGACGTACTCGCCCTGCTCGCAGTGTGCGGCGGCCCGCTCGATCGCCTGGTGCCACTGCGCCTGGTTGGGAAGCGGCAGATCGCACAGCTGCGCCGAGTGAGCCAACCGCTCGAGATGCGGCACGACCTCCTGCGCATGACCGTCGATCACGCCGATCGACTCGAACACTCCGTCGCCGCGCTGCGTGCTCAGCTCCCCCACGCTGAGCGCGGGAGCGGCCGCATCGACGAGAGTGAAAGTCTCTGCGAAGTCGGAACGGTCGACGTCAGCCGCCGCAGGATCGATCATCAGAGCAAAGCGCCGTGTCATGATCCGAGCCTAGGGCCCCGGGAATAGCTGCAGCATGATCTTGTTACAATGGAGTGGCCGGGCCGCATAACCCCGGGCTCCAATTTTTGCCGCCGCGAGCGGCCTTCCGCCGAGAGGCGTTTTTGCGGCCCGGTCTTCTCATGCCCGGGCCGGGGTTGTGCCCGTCGCGAGTCCGCGAGGGCGCGCACTCACCCGGACGCATCCGCTCAGGCGAGGGCTCCGGAACGCCACAGCACAGCGGAGGCCGACAGATCCTGCGCATAGCTGCTCAGCCGCAGGGCGCGGGTGGTGAGCTCACTGGCGCGCGACGGCTCGGTCGGCTCGTAATCGTCCGCTGTGTGCGTCGCTCCCGAGGCCTGGACCCGGCAGAACGCCGCCGCCCGGTCCAGGGCGACCGCGAAGTCCCCCCGGAACGCGCCACGGAGGATCGTGTCGATCAGCGCGACGAGCTCATCGGGGTTCGCCGGCACCGGCGCCCCGGCGATCACGGCATCCACCGACGCCAGTTCCACCCTGCCGCGCTCGTAGAGCAGGGCAGCGGTCTGCGGGTCGCCGTGGATCGCCAGCTGCAGGATGTAGAGCCGCCAGAGGGCGCCCGGCAGGGTGCGGGACGGTGCCTTCGACCAGAGCTCGGCGATCTCGTCGATGCCGTGCTCATCGGTGAAGGCGACGAGTCTGTCAGCGCTCACACCGCTCTCGTCGGCACGGACACGGGTCAGCAGAGCGGATGCCGTCGCGTGCGCGATGCGCGTCTCCTCGGCGGGATCGTGACTGCCGACGATGTTGTCGAAGGCGCTGGTGGGCCGGCGCACCGGACGGGAGAACTGCTCAGGCATCAGTCCAGGGTACGCGCGATCCGGGAGGTCAGGCTGTCGGAATCACGACGACGGGGTCGGTCGTCGGCAGGCCGGAGGGCGAACCGCCGTCCTGCTCCACCGTGACCGCGATCACGTCGCCCGCCTGCATCTCTCCGGCGAGCACTGCCGTCGCTTCGCCGTCTTCGGCCGCGAACACGCCTGCCGGCACCGGGGTGTCGCCTCGGACGTACCAGAGCTCGTAGGTCTCCCCCTCGGCGAGCGACGGGATGCCGTCGGTCACGAGCACGGACTTGCCGAGAGACGCCGACCAGTGCGCGGTCGCGGTGCCACCGCTCTCGAGAGAGACGCTGGCCTGCTGAGCATCATCGGCCGACTGGATGTCCTCGAGAGCGACGACGCTGGCCGGACGGTTGATGTACGTGTTGATCGCGACAGCGCCCGCTCCCACACCGACGAGCAGTGCGAGGCACGCGGCGAGCGCGAAGAGGAAGCGGAGGCGGTGTGCCGGAGCCTTCGGCGCGGCTTCCCCACCGAGAGCGGTCGGAGCGGAGTCCTCCGCAGGCGCGGCATCCGACGTCTCGTCCGCCAGGGCGTCAGGGGTCGAATCGGCGAACACGATGTCGCCGTTCTGCGGTGTCTCCGCGATCCGTGCGAGCAGCGTCGCGCGGATGTCGGGCGACGGAACCACCGGAGCTGCGCCGTCGGCGAGGAATCCTGCGCTGTCGGCATCCGCATCGACGATGCTCTGCCACTCGGGATGCGCTGCGAGAGCGGCGTGATAGCGCTGCTGGTCGTCGGGCGACAGCGCGTCGAGTGCCGCTCCTGCCGCGAGTTCTGCGAATTCCTGCTCGTTCATGCCGTCACCCCCATAGCTGTCCTCAGACGCGAGAGCCCATCTCGCATCCGTGTCTTGATCGTCCCCAGCGGTGCCCCGACGAGCACTGCCACTTCGTTTTGACTGTAACCGCCGTAGTAGGCCAGGACGAGAGCTTCGCGCTGAGCCTCAGGAAGGCCCGAGAGTGCGTGAACGACCTTCTCGCCCTCGATGCCCAGCTCCACCGTCTCCGCGACACTGTCGTGCGCGACTCCGATATCCCTGAACCCGGCTCGCACGTCTCGGTCCGCACTGGACTGGGACGCCCGAACCCGGTCGACCGCACGACGGTGCGCGATCGTCATCACCCAGGTTCTTCCCTGTCCCTTGTTCGGAGCGAACTTCGTAGCGGATTGCCAGATCTCCAAGAAGACTTCCTGAAGCACCTCTTCGCTCTGCGAGCGATTGACGAGAACCCTGAGGATGAGGCCGAAGACGCGAGACGACAGACTGTCGTAGAGCTCCGCGAACGCACGCTGGTCACCGTCGCCGATGCGCAGAAGCAGGTCAGCGACAGCATCCCGAGCCGTACCGTCTTCCGGTACGTCCATTCCGTCGATGACCATCTCTAACAGCATGCCGCATCCACCCCGCTTTCCCGTGCAGCCGCCACCCGAAAGTGACGGAAATGAGTCCTCTTAAGTGCGGTTCGTCGAATGATGTTCGCGGCCGACCCCCGGAACGGATTGGATTCGACGACTCGAAAAAAACTTTGCGATTTCTCCCATCCGATCCCGACGGGGCTCCGAACGACTGTCAACGCCACGGAGAGGCCGTGGCAGTGTTCTGAAGGAGCTTGAGATGTTCAGCACCAAGAAGAAGGTCACCGCAGCCATCACCCTCGGCCTTGCGAGCGCATTCCTGCTCTCCGCATGTTCCATGGGCGGCACCACCGAAGAGCCGGCAGAGTCGACGGCCCCCGAGTCGTCCGAGACGATGGCTCCCGAGACCGAGACGATGGACCCGGCCGCCAACCTGGTCGGCCCCGGCTGCGCCGCATACGCAGAGGCTGTGCCGGACGGCGCAGGCTCCGTCGAGGGCATGGCTCTCGACCCGGTCGCCACCGCCGCATCGAACAACCCGCTGCTCACCACGCTGGTGGCGGCAGTCAGCGGACAGCTGAACCCCGACGTCAACCTCGTCGACACGCTCAACGGCGACGAGTTCACCGTCTTCGCTCCGGTCGATGACGCCTTCGCGAAGATCGACCCGGCCACCATCGAGGCTCTCAAGACGGACAGCGCCACGCTGAGCTCGATTCTGACCTACCACGTGATCCCCGGACAGCTGACCCCCGATGAGATCGTCGGAACGCACGCCACCGTGCAGGGTGCAGACGTCGAGGTCACCGGCAGCGGCGACGACCTGATGGTCAACGACGCGACCGTCATCTGCGGTGGAGTCCAGACCGCGAACGCCACCGTGTACCTCGTGGACACGGTTCTGATGCCCCCGGCCGAGTAAGGCCCGGGAACGCCGAGGCGGACACTCGGTAAGCCATCTCACCTCTCGGGGGAGGTCGGTGGGATGGTGCAAGGAGCCGCTGACGACATCGTCGTCAGCGGCTCCTTCTTTGCGCCCTAGACTGGAGGGGCGGGCCTCTAGCTCAGTTGGCAGAGCATCGGACTTTTAATCCGCGGGTCGTGGGTTCGAGCCCCACGGGGCCCACCGTTATCACCGTCGGCCGGATCCGGCCACCCCCTTCACCGCATCCGCGTCCTGCGAGAGAGTCGTGGCATCCCCATCCGGGACATCCACCCCACGAAAGGACGCATCATGGCGACTCTCACCGACAGCCGAGTGGCATTCCTCGCGACAGACGGATTCGAGGACAGCGAGCTGACCAGTCCGTGGGAAGCAGTGCAGGGCGAGGGCGCGAGCGCCACGCTCATCGCACCGGACGGACAGCAGATCACCGGCAAGAACGGTCACGTGCAGCACGTCGACCTCACCTCCGAGAAGGCCACGGCCGACGAGTTCGACGCTCTCGTGCTTCCGGGCGGTGTCGTGAACGCCGACCACCTGCGGCTCGACAAGGCATCCATCGACCTCGCGCGCTCGTTCTTCGAGCAGCACAAGCCCGTCGCCGTCATCTGCCACGGCGCCTGGATCCTGATCGAGGCCGGCGTGGTCGACGGACGGACGCTGACCAGCTACCCGAGCCTCGCGACCGACCTCCGCAATGCCGGAGCCACCTGGGTCGACGAGGAGGTCGTGGTCGATGCGGGGCTCGTCTCGAGCCGCACGCCCGACGACCTTCCCGCGTTCAACGCGAAGCTGATCGAAGAGGTCGCTGAAGGCAAGCACGCCGAGCAGACCGCGTGATCTGAGCACCGGGCGGTCCGGTGTCAGGCGCCCGCGCGCGCCCGGTGACGCCGGACCGCCGCTCTGTTCGCACAGCGCACCGAGCAGAACCGCTGGCGGCCGTTGCGCGTCACATCGACGACCACGTTCGTGCAGGGCGAGGCCTCGCAGCGCCCGAGTCGATCCATGCCGCGGGTGACCAGGTGCAGCGAGGTTCCGACGGCGAAGATCGCACGGAGAACGTAGGGCAGAGACTGGACGTCGTCGCGGTAGTGCAGGTGCCAGCCTTCGCCGTCGTGGTTCGTGAGGCGAGGGTAGGCCGCCGCCTGGGCCATCTGCGCGTTGAGGATCTCCGCGCGGGCGTCCGGGTCCCGTGCGTCGACGATCGTCAACCAGTCGTCGACCACTTCTCTCACGCGTGCGCGGTCGTCCGCCGCGGGTGGGAACGTCATCGTCATCCCCATCTCGAGTGTGCGCTGCTCGATGCCCGGACGGTCGGCGGGGAAGTCGTCGGCGAGGGATGCCGCGAGAAGCACCGCGTATTCTCCGTAAGGGTTGAGATGCATAAGGCCATTACATCACGCTGAAGTCATGACCTCCCTGCACACTCTGCCGATCCCTCACCAGACAGCGAGAATCCACGAGCACGCCTGGACCGCGGACTCCCGGCATCCGACCAGCGAGGGCGTCGTCGTGTACGTCCGCTGCGCTGAGTGCGGCACGCATCGCGTCGATCTCGAGACGCACCCGCAGCGGCCGGCGACGGCCCTCAGCGCCGAGTTCGCCCGGACCCGCCGAGACGAGATATCAGACCGTGACGATGTCTCCGTCGTGCGGCATCCACGGCTGCTGCCCTGACCGCTGGAAGGCCATCGGGATGCCGCGCGCATCCCGCTCCAGCGTGTCAGACACCTGCAGATGCAGGTGGGGCTCGGTGCTGTTGCCGGAGTTTCCGCAGTCGCCGATCCGATCACCCGGAACGACGAGATCGCCGACCCGCACGGTCACGCTGCCCGCACGCAGGTGCGCCAGCAGTACCAGCCCCCTGTCGCATCTGACGGCGACGTGGTTGCCGGCGACAGCCCCCGCGCCCCGACGCACACGCGAGGGCTGCGTGAGGGCGTATCCGAGAAGGGCACCCACCGAACGACGCGCGACGTGGTCGACCTCGCCGTCATGGACACGGACGACCTCGCCCGACACCGGCGAGAGGATCGAGCGGCCGAAACCGACGAAACCCTCCGGGCTCTCGGTACCGAGCAGGCTCCGGATCGTGCGCGGCGCGCTGCGCCCGTCCGCGCCCACTGGGACGAAGTCGATCGCATACGAGCTGCCGAACAGCGTGGTGCCGTGGCTCGGAACGCGGGACGCCGGGCTGTTCTGCACCAGCCATCGCCCCGTGAAGGGCAGGGACAGCACCACCGTCTCCGAGGGGGTCATTCCGTCAGCTCGATGAGCTTGCGCACGGTACGCGCATTGCGTGCCGTGCCGGCGACGCCGAGCAGCCTATCGAGCACCGCCTTGGTGAGCTTCGTGGTGTGCACGCCGCCCTCGGCGTAGTCGATCCACAGATCGTCGTCGACGAGCGCTATCCGCTCCCCCGGCACGAGCCGCTCCCGCAGCGCGTCGACCGCACCTGCCGACGCGGGGCCCTCGAGGAACATGGCGTGCAGCAGATTCTCGGATGCCCCGGGGAACGGCTGCTTCGCGTGCGACTGCACGAGCTGGTCGTGCGTGCGATGGACGACGGGCGTATCGACGCCGAACTCGGTCGCGATCATCGCGCGCACGTCGGCGCAGACCGATCGCGGGTCACTCGGCTGCTGGCAGATGATGTTGCCGCTCGCGATGTAGGTCGAGACCTCCCCCAGCTCGGGCGCGATCAGTTCGCGCAGCCGCGCCATCGGCACCCTGTTGCGGCCCGAGACGTTGACGGCTCGCAGGAGCAGGACACTGCGGGTCACGCAGCGTCGCTCGCGATGAGCTCGGCGCCTGCGTGTGCGAGCTCTGCGAGGGCTGCCGTGCTCGGCTCCGGCGCGACACCCGCGATCAGGTCGGTGAGGATCCGGACGCGAACTCCGTGTGCGATCGCATCGAGAGCGGAGGCGCGCACACAGTGGTCTGTGGCGATGCCGACGACGTCGGCCGTGATGACCCCGGCGGTGGTGAGGATCGCTCCGACCGTCTCCCCCGACTCGGTCGCGCCCTCGAACATCGAGTATGCCGGGCGACCCTGCCCTTTGTGCACATGGTGCGTGACGGCATCCGTCACCAGCAGGGGATCGTAATCCGCACCCGGCGTGCCCGCGACGCAGTGCACGGGCCAGGTGTCGACGAAATCCGGAACCTCCCCGAAGTGGCCGCCGTTGTCGCCCTCGGCGTCGTGCCAATCGCGTGAGGCGACGATGACGTCGTACTCCGATGCATGCAGGGCGAGGAAGTCCGATACCGCGGATGCCACGTCGTCGCCGCCCGCCACGGCCAGCGCCCCGCCCTCGGTGAAGTCGTTCTGGACATCGACGATTAGAAGCGCTCTGCTCATGATCCGAGGGTACGCCGCCCCCGCGCGCCCGCCCAACCCCGGGAAACCAAAAGGCCCCGGGATGTTGTTCACATCACGGGGCCTGCTGGAGCCGCTTGTCAGAATCGAACTGACGACCTTTTCATTACGAGTGAAATGCTCTGCCGACTGAGCTAAAGCGGCGCGATCATCGATATTACCCGTTCCGGAGCCGCACCGCGAATCGAGCCGACATCACTCGCAGCGGACGTCGCTCTCGGGCACCACGTCGTCGAGCAGGAAGGCCTCCACAGTGCTGTCGACGCAGCTGCTGCCCTTGTTGTATCCGGTGTGCCCTTCGCCCACGCGGGTGATCAGCACGCCCTCTTCGAGCTGCTGAGCGAGCGACTCGGACCACTCGTACGGGGTCGCCGGGTCATTGGTCGTGCCGACCACGAGGATGGGGCCCGCGCCCTCGGCGTTGATCTCGCCCCGGGTGCCGGTCGGCGGATAAGGCCACACCGAGCAGGAGTCGGGTCCGTTCCAGTACGGAGCGATGGTCGGAGCTCCGTCCGCGATCTTCTTCTCGGTCGCCGCCTCGGCGGCAGGATCGTCCTCGACCGGGTAGTCCATGCAGTTGTACGCGCGGAACGCCTCGCTCGAGTTGTCGAGGTACGTGCCGTTCTCGCGACCGTTGTAGAAGTCGGCGAGGAAGAACGCCGTCGTCGGGTCGCCCTGCAGCGCCTCGTCGAGGGCCTGGGTGAGGTACTGCCAGCTGTCCGCCGAGTACAGTGCCGCGATGATGCCGGTCATCAGCGAGTCCGCGCCGAGCATGCGTCCGTCGCCGTTCTCGAGCGGAGCGGCGTCGACACTCGCCAGCAGCGCACCGAGGTCGGCCATCGCCTCGTCGACCGTGCCGGTGAACGGGCACTCCCCCGAGTCGAGGCAGTCCTGCATGTAGGCGCGAAGGGCCGACTCGAATCCGAGCGCCTGGGTCGCGCCGACATCGAGGCCCGAGACGGCAGGGTCGATCGCGCCGTCGAGCACGAGGCGACCCGCCTTGTCGGGGTAGAGGTCGGCGTACGTCGCACCGAGGAAGGTGCCGTACGAGTAGCCCAGGTAGTTGAGCTGCTTGTCGCCCAGCACCGCACGGATCAGATCCATGTCACGCGCCGCGTTGATCGTCGTCACGTACGGCAGGATGCCGCCGCTGTTCGCCTCGCACGCGTCTGCGAACTCCTTGTGCGCATCGAGGAGCTCCGCCTCCCACTCGGCGCTCCCGCGCTTGCCCGCGGGGATCGAGTAGAGGTAGTCGTCCATGCCCGCAGCATCGAAGCACGTCACGGCCGTCGATTCGCCGACGCCGCGGGGATCGAAGCCGATCACGTCGTAGTTCTCGATGAGGGCGGCTCCGACGGCGAAGTCGAGGCTGTCGCGGATGAGTTCGACTCCACTGGCGCCGGGACCGCCCGGGTTGGTCAGCAGCGAGCCCTGAGTCGTTCCCGTCGCCTGGTGGCGCACGACGGAGAGGGTGATCTCTCCCTCCCCCGGGTTCTCCCAGTCGAGCGGCGCGGTCACGTCGGTGCAGTCGAAGCCCGTGCCGCATTGGCTCCAGGTGAGCGTCTGCCCGTAGAACGGCAGCAGGTCGTCGGCAACGCCCTCCGTGTCAGGAGCGTTGGTGGTCGACGGCTTCGGCTCGGCCTGCTCGGGGATCATCGAATACAGACACCCGGAGAGTGCGACCGATGCCGCGGCGAGGCCCGCGATCACAGCGACGGCGCGTCGGATGCGGGAAGTCGGTCGATTGTTCACGGTGTCCTCCCGCTCGTGACAGTCACGAGCAAGCTCTCCAGGGCGAGCAGCGGTGCGACATTGCGCTCCAGCGACTGGCGTGTGTCGGCAAGGTGGTCGAGTACGACAAGAGTACGGGTCTCGGGCCAGGCCGCCGCGAGAGCAGCCAGATCCTCACGAAGCTCACGGTTGATCAGCTCGTCGTCCCTGCCGAACTGCAGCATCACGACGTCACGGAACAGCGACTGGAGATCGGTGAGCACCCTGTCGATCCCGTCGCGCAGACTTCGGGTCGCGCGCTTCTTCTGATCGTCTTCCAGGGCTGAGATCTGCGCTCGCAGGGCGGGCGGGACAGCCTGCCCCTCGGCGATCCCGACGGTGCGGAGCAGGGAGGCGCGCTCGGCCGCATCGCGCTCGGCAGTGAGCGCCTTGGCGTCGTCCGTGGCCGCCTGGATGATGCGCCCGGCGACCTCGACGGCGTCGTTGACACCGCGAACTCCCAGCACCGACCTCAGGGTCTCGTCGCGGCGGCGACGGGCGGATTCGTCGGTGGCCAGACGCTGGGCCATGCCGATGTGACGCTGTGCGTGGCGGGCGGCCTGCTCGGCGATGGCTTCGTCGACCCCCGTGCGGAGGGTGATCAGACGTGCCACGTCTGCGACATCGGGCTCACGCAGTCGCAGCGAGCGGACGCGGGAGCGGATCGTCGGCAGCAGGTCGGCTTCGCTCGGCGCGCAGAGGATCCAGACGGTCTGCTCGGGCGGCTCCTCGAGCGCCTTCAGGAGCACGTTGGAGGTTCGCTCGACCATGCGGTCGGCATCTTCGACCACGATCACGCGGTAGCGGCCCGCAGAGGGCGCGAAGTACGAGCGCTCGACGAGCGCACGGGCCTCCGCGATCGTGATGATGACCTTGTCGGTGCGCAGGGCCGTCACATCGGGATGTGTTCCCGCGAGGACCTGACGCATGGCCGCCTCGTCGTCCGGGTGATCCGCGACGAGCGCCGCGGCGAAGGCATGCGCGAGGGTGGATCGTCCCGACCCGGGAGGACCCGTGATCAGCCAGGCGTGCGAGAGCGCGGACGGATCGGATGCGGCATTGCGCAACGTGTCGACCGCGGCATCCTGCCCCCACACGTCGGCCCACGGGAAAGGTGCGGCGACAGTCTGGGGCATGCCCTCAGCCTAATCGGGAGCACCGACGTACGCGGCACCGTCGGGCGATGTACGTGGCACCGACAGGGTGATGCCCTGGCCATGACGTGGTCGGGCGCACCGCCGGGCGGATCAGCCGATGAGCGTCGAGACCCGATCGCGGATCTGCTCGGCGATGTTCTCCGGAGTCGCGGCGGCATCGAGAACCAGGAATCGCTCCGGCTCGGCCTGGGCCAGGCCGAGGTACGCGTCGCGGACGCGGGCATGGAACTCGGTCTTCTCGGCTTCGAGCCGGTCGAACGGCTTGTCGGCGGAGTCGAGTCGCACGCGCGCCGACTCGGGATCGAGGTCGAGCAGCACGGTGAGATCGGGAAGCGCTCCTTCGGCTGCCCAGAGCGACAGGTCGCGGATCTCGTCGCCGTCCAACACGCGCCCCGCGCCCTGATAGGCGACGGACGAGTCGAGGTAGCGGTCCTGCAGCACGACCTCGCCGCGGGCGAGCGCCGGTCGAACGACGGTCGCGACGTGGTGCGCGCGATCGGCCGCGTAGAGCAGAGCCTCTGCCCGCGGGGCGATGTCGCCGCGATGGTGGAGCACGATGTCGCGGATCAGCTGGCCGACCTCCGACCCACCCGGCTCGCGGGTGCGCACGACCGTCCGCCCCGCATCCGTCAGCCACTGCCCGAGCAGGTTCGACTGCGTGGTCTTCCCCGATCCGTCTCCGCCTTCGAGCGTGATCCAGACTCCGGAGTCAGACGTCACGAACCGGCCTTCTTCGCGGCGTTCGCGGCACGGGTGGCAGCGGCCTTCTTGGCGGCTGCGGACCGAGCGGCTGCCTTCTCCGCATCGGTCGCGGTCGCCTTCTTCGCGGGCGCCTTCTTCGCGGGCGCCTTCTTGGCCGCGGGCTTCTTCGCGGCGGGCTTCTTCGCCGCGGGCTTCTTGGCCGCACCGCGTTTGGGCGCCGGCCCCTTGGCTCGCTTGTCTGCCAGCATCTGCACCGCGGTCTCGAAGGTGATGTCCTCGACCTTCTGGCCCCGGGGAATCGTGACGTTGGTCTCGCCATCGGTGACGTAGGCGCCGAAGCGTCCGTCGCGGATGCGGATCGGCTTGCCGCTCACGGGATCTGCCTCGAACTCGGCGAGCGCGCTGGATGCTCGGCGCGATCCGGCGCCGTACTTCGGCTGCGAATAGATCTCGAGGGCCTTCTCGAGGGTCACATCGAAGATCTGCGATTCGCTCTCGAGCGAGCGCGAGTCGGTGCCCTTCTTCAGGTAGGGCCCGAACCGGCCGTTCTGCGCGGTGATCTCCTCGCCGCTCTCCGGGTCGGCTCCCACGACGCGCGGCAGGCTGAGAAGCTGCAGCGCCGTGTCGAGATCGATCGTGTCGACCGACATCGAACGGAACAGCGAAGCGGTGCGCGGCTTGGGCGCGGCATCCTTCTTCGCGCCACGCTTGGGCTTGGGCGCCTCGACGACCTCGCCGGTGGCTTCGTCGACCGCCGCATCTTCAGAGACGGGGTCGTTCTCCTGGACGTAGGGACCGAATCGGCCGTCCTTCACGACGACGATCTTGCCGTTGTCCGGGTTCGTGCCGAGCACGCGGTCGCCGGCGACCGGCGCATCGATGAGCTCTTGCGCCTTGGCCTCGGTCAGCTCGTCAGGAGCGAGGTCTTCGGGAACATTGACGATGCGCGGCTTCTCGTCCGGAGCGTCGGGGTTCGCGACCTCGAGGTAGGGTCCGTACTTGCCGAATCGCAGGGTGGCGGTCTCGGTGATCGGCGTGGAGTTGAGCGCACGCGCGTCGATCTCGCCGAGGTTGTCGACGGTCTGGCGCAGTCCGACGTGCGAATCCGAGCCGTAGTAGAAGGAACGCAGCCATTCGACGCGCTTCTGCTCACCGCGGGCGATCGCGTCGAGGTCGTCTTCGAGAGCTGCGGTGAAGTCGTAGTCGATCAGGTCGGCGAAGTGCTCCTCGAGCAGGCGCACGACACTGAAGGCGAGCCACGTCGGCACGAGAGCCTGGCCGCGCTTGGTGGCGTAGCCGCGATCAATCACGGTGCCGATGATGCTCGCGAACGTCGAAGGGCGGCCGATGCCGTGCTCCTCGAGCGCCTTGACGAGCGATGCCTCGGTGAAGCGCGGCTTCGGGGTCGTGCGGTGCCCCTTCGCCTCGGCATCGGACATCCGGAGGTCATCGCCGACGGCGACCGCAGGGAGCGACTGGTTCTCGTCGGCGTCCTTGTCGTTGCGCTTCTCGTCGCGTCCCTCTTCGTATGCCTCGAGGAAGCCCTTGAAGGTGTAGACCGTGCCCGATGCGGTGAACTCAGCCTTCTGCCCGTCGGCGTCGACCGCGATCGTGACGGTCGTGGTCTCGTACTTCGCGTCGGCCATCTGGCTGGCGACGGTGCGCTTCCAGATGAGGTCGTAGAGGCGGTGCTCCTCGCGGTCGAGTTCGGCGGCGACCGACTTCGGGGTGCGGAAGTTCTCACCCGACGGGCGGATGGCCTCGTGCGCCTCCTGGGCGTTCTTGCTCTTCGACTTGTAGACGCGCGGCTTGAGCGGCACGGCGCTGTCGCCGTACAACGCGACGGCCTGGCTGCGAGCGGCCTGCACCGCCTGGGTGCTCAGCGCCACCGAGTCGGTTCGCATATAGGTGATGTAGCCCTTTTCGTAGAGCCGCTGGGCGACGCTCATCGCCTGCTTGGCACTCATGGAGAGCTTTCGTCCGGCCTCCTGCTGCATGGTGGAGGTGGTGAACGGCGCGTACGGGCTGCGGGTGCCGGGCTTCGCCTCGACCTTGGTGACCGTGCCCGTGCCTGCGGCGTCGATCGCCAGCGCCAGGGCCGCCGCCTTCGCCTCGTCGAGGATGATGACGGCCTTCTTGAGCTTGCCGTCGTCGTCGAAGTCGGTGCCTCGGGCGAGCTGACCGCCGTCCACGCGGACCAGACGGACCTTGAATCCGGACGACGAGGACGCGAGCGCCTCGACGTCCCAGTACTCGGCGGACACGAACGCCATGCGCTCGCGCTCACGCTCGACGATCATGCGGGTGGCGGCGGACTGCACTCGGCCGGCAGACAGACCGGTCTTGACCTTGTACCAGAGCACGGGCGAGACATCCCACCCGTACAGTCGGTCGAGGATACGGCGGGTCTCCTGCGCGTCGACCAGGTCGGTGTCGAGCTCACGCGTGTTGCCGATGGCCGCTTGGATCGCGTCCTTGGTGATCTCGTGGAACACCATCCGCTTGACGGGGACCTTGGGCTTCAGCGTCTCGAGCAGGTGCCACGCGATGGCCTCGCCCTCGCGGTCCTCATCAGTGGCGAGCAGAAGCTCGTCGGCAGTCTTGAGCGCCCGCTTGAGTTCGGCGACGGTCTTCGTCTTGCGATCGGAGACCACGTAATAGGGGTCGAAGTCGTTGTCGACGTCGATCGAGTACTTTCCGTACGCCTGCTTGTCCGCGGCGGGGATGTCCTTCTTGTCTGCGAGGTCGCGAATATGGCCGACCGAGCTGAGCACCTCGTAGCCATCGCCGAGGTACCCCTGGATCGACCGCATCTTCGTCGGAGACTCGACGATGACGAGCTTCTTGCCTTCAGCCAAGGGAGCATCCTTTCTTCGAAGCACACCATACACACCGCCGTGATGGGTTGGTCACAGAGGTCGCCTGCATTTTCGCCGGAAAGTGCCTCGCGCCGCAGTCAGATCCCCTCGGGTGGCCCAGCACGGGCTCGGGAGACGGCAGCGAGTCCAGCGTACTTCGCCTTGACCTGCACGGTCGCCACGAAGCCGTCGACGGCGCATTCGGTGAGTGCTGCACCGGAGGCCGCGGCGACCCGCGCGGCGAGGGTGCACGGGTCGACCGTGACGACGACTGCGCCGCTGGCAGCGTCGGCCGCTGCCAGGGCCGCGGCGTCGGCAGCTCCCGCTGCGCGCTGCGCAGTGACTGCCGCGCCGCCGACGGCGGCGAGTCCGAATGACAGAGTCGCGCCGACCACCAGCACGCCGGCCGCGAGCACCGACCCCGCCATCAGTGCTCCACCTCCACCGTCGAGAACATCAGAGTCCTCCGGCGAGCGCGCAACTCGACGCGCGCACGCCCACCCTCACGAAGCCGCCGACGGTGAAGTCGGTCTCCGCGGACACGCACACGAGATCGCCCGACGTGCTGCTCGACATCGACGCACCGGGCACTGCAGCCGACACCGCATGTGCGGCGGCCCCCTCGTCTTCTCCTCTGCCGAGGAGCCGGGCCGCGTCAGCGGTCGCATCCTGCAGTGCCACCTGACGGGAGGCTGCGCCCAGAGCGCCGGCTCCGAGTAGGAGGACGAGCACGACGGCGGGAACCGCGAGCGCGAGCTCCGCAGTCACGGAGCCGCGCTCGCCGGCATGGACGGAAGTCATCACGACACCGTCAGTGCCCGACGCACCAGGTCCGTGAGGATGCCACGCACCTCGTCTGACCTCATGATCACGACCAGGAGGCCGGCGAATGCGACGGCCGCCATCGTGGTGATGGCGTACTCGGCGGTGGCCGCGCCACTGTCGTCGCCGAAGAGGGTTGCCGCGCTGCGCCGGGTGAGCGAGGGGATGGTGTTCATGTGTTCCTTCTTTCTATGGGACGGATACGCGGTGCATCCGGTGGAACTCGGCCGTCACAGCGGCAGTGGAGTGGAGGCGAGCACGCTCAGCAGAAGCGGTGCGACGCCGAGCAGCAGGAAGGCCGGGAGAGTGCAGACTCCGAGCGGGATGAGCAGCGTCGTCGAGAGCTTGGCCGCGCGAAGGCGTCCGTCCACCCGTGACGCGTGTCTCTCCTGGCCGGCGGAAGCCCGAAGCAGTTCACCCGCCGGGACCCCGGCAGCATGCGACAGCTCGAGCACCGCGCCGATGCGAGCGTCGTCACCGGTAGACGATGCCGGGCTCTCGGCGACGAGGCGCAGGGCTCGTGGGATCGACGCGCCTCCTGAGAGGGCGACCGCCATGAGCTCGGCTCGCATGCCCGGTGTTCCCGGTTCGGGACGCGCCCGCGTGAGGAGTCGCCCGGTCCACGCGCGCGCCGCGGCGACGAGCAGGAGCCCGGCGACCACGCACCCGGCGCCGGCGGGCGTCCCGACGATGACGCCGACAGTGTCGAAGCCGAGGGCGAAGCCGAGGAAGAGGCCGGCGAACGGCATCCAGAGCAGGAGCTTGGCGGTTCCCGCGGGCTCGGCGAGCGCGATGCGCACGTCGTCCGCGGCGGATGACGCGTCGCGCAGCGTCTCAGCGAGCATCCTCAGCACCTCGGCGAGCGGTGCGCCGACGGTCGTCGCGATCTCCCAGGCGGCCGCGAGGTCACGCCACGCGCCACCCTCCGCTTCGATGGCCGCGATGAGCGGGACGCCGCCATCCACACGGGCGATCACGGACGCAGCGTGACGGTCGCCGATCGAGGCAAGATGGCGCCATGCGACCATCGGCACCGCGCCGGCTTGGAGAAGCACCGCGAGCGTCTGCACCGATGTCGCGGCGTCGCCCCCGGTCTCGACGACCGGACGACGCCATCCCCTCACCACGGCCGCACCTCCTCGATGCTCAGCCGATCCCCGCTCACCGCGAGCTCGCCGGCGTGCGCGATGCGTCTCCGCCCGCCAGGCGCCCTGTCGAGATGAAGGACGATCGTGAAGGCGCTCACAGCCTGGCGCGCGAGCGCCGTGGCATCCATCGCCGCGAGGGCGCCGAGCGCTTCGAGCCGGGCCGGCACGTCGCTGAGACCGCTCGCGTGGAGAGTTCCCGCTCCCCCGTCGTGTCCGGTGTTCAGAGCAGTCAGGAGTTCTCTCACCTCCTCGCCGCGGCATTCTCCGACCACGAGACGGTCGGGGCGCATGCGCAGCGACTCGCGGACCAACCGGGCGAGGCTGATGCCGCCGGCTCCCTCGAGATTCGACTGCCGTGCCTCCAGAGCGACGTGGTGGGGATGCTGCGGGCGCAGTTCGGCGACGTCCTCGATCGTGACGATGCGCTCAGAGGCCGGGACGGCTGACAGCAATGCCGACAGCAGCGTGGTCTTGCCCGTTCCCGTCCCGCCGGTGATGAGGATGTTGGCGCGCTCGGCGACGAGCTCGAGAAGCCAGCTGTGCTGGGCCGCGTCGAAGGAGCCGAGCGCCGCCAGCGCGCCGAGATCGGCAGCGCGCACTCTGGGCACACGGATCGAGAGCGCCGTCCCCGACGTCGAGATCGGCGCGAGCACGGCATGGACGCGGATGCCGGAGTCGAGCCTGACATCGACGCACGGAGCCTGGTCGTCGAGATGTCGACCGCCGAGTCCGACGAGCCCGACCGCGAGGTCGCGGACCTCCCGCTCGGACGCGCTCCACCCGAGCACGGGTTCCGCACCATGCCCTCGGTCGATGAACAGCCCGGATGCGCCGTTGACGAAGATGTCGGTGACCTCCTCGTCTGCGCAGTGCTCGGCGAGGAGGCCGAAGGCGGGATCGACCTGCAGCGGCGAAGGAGCACCCCGGACGGTTCCGTCGACGAGCGCCGCCGAGCCGCGCGGCTGAATGACGAAGGGATCAGGCATGCCCCGAAGCTAGGGCTCACGGCGGATCCGCGGGGTCGCCGCGGCGCTCCCGCGACGACCACTGTGAGCAACGTCTGGACGATGGCATCCGTGCAGAGCGGGTGTGGACGGCGTCAGATCGCGAGCCACAGGATGGGAGCGCTCCCGGCATAGAGATGGGCGGCACCTCACGGGGGGAATGAGATGCCGCCCACGGCGTCCCTCATGGGGGAATCGGGCACGCCAAGGCCAGAATGAGAATTCGGCTGTCGTCGAGTGTACGCAAGGCGACCGTCCTGACAAAACCCGTCGGACTACCGACTTTCGGCAGTAATGCGATGTCCGTGCCCGGGACTAGATTCGCCCTGACCTGATCGCGTCAGAGATGCGTTCATGCCCGCACGACCTGCCACGCCGCAAAGGAGCGCCTGCCGATGAGCAGCCAGATCGATCACCTTCTCGATGAGACCCGCCAGTTCCCGCCGTCCGAGGAGTTCGTCGCCCAGTCGGTCTCGTCTCCCCGGCTGTATGAGAGCGCGTCGACCGACCGCGAAGCCTTCTGGGCCGACCAGTCACGCGAACTGCTGGAGTGGCACAAGCCGTTCACTCGCGTGCTCGACTGGTCGACCCCGCCGTTCGCGAAGTGGTTCGACGACGGCGAGCTCAACGTCGCGTACAACTGCCTCGACCGCCACGTCGAGGCGGGCAACGGCGACCGTGTCGCTCTCCACTGGGAGGGCGAACCGGGCGACTCCCGGTCGATCACCTACGCCGAGCTGACCGAGGAGGTCAAGCGCGTCGCGAACGTGCTGGAGGGGCTCGGCATCGGCCATGGCGACCGCGTCGCGATCTACCTGCCGATGATCCCCGAAGCGGTCGCATCGATGCTCGCCGTCGCCCGCGTCGGCG
The DNA here is from genome assembly GCF_030209555.1 of Microbacterium sp. LMC-P-041. Lineage (NCBI taxonomy): Bacteria > Bacillati > Actinomycetota > Actinomycetes > Micrococcales > Microbacteriaceae > Microbacterium > Microbacterium sp. LMC-P-041. The sequence goes on along the minus strand of NZ_JARVRV010000005.1, from coordinate 244,348 downwards.
CCATCCACTCGGTCGTGTTCGGCGGGTTCAGCGCCGACAGCCTCCGCTCGCGCATCGATGACGCAGGGGCGAAGCTCGTCATCACCGCCGACGGCGGCTACCGCAAGGGCCGCGTGTCCGCGCTCAAGCCGGCCGTCGACCAGGCGCTCGCCGACCGCGGCGACGGCGAGCAGCAGACGGTCGAGCACGTGCTCGTCGTCAAGCGCGGCGAGAACGAGGTCGACTGGGAGGACGGTCGCGACCTCTGGTGGCACGAGGTCGTCCCCGCGGCCTCCCCCGAGCACACTGCCGTGGCCTTCCCCGCCGAGAACCCGCTGTTCATCCTCTACACCTCCGGGACTACGGGAAAGCCCAAGGGAATCCTGCACACCTCCGGCGGGTACCTCACTCAGGCCGCCTACTCGCACAAGTACGTGTTCGACCTGCATCCCGAGACCGACGTGTACTGGTGCACCGCCGACATCGGGTGGATCACCGGACACAGCTATGTCACCTACGGTCCGCTGGCGAACGGCGCGACCCAGGTCATCTATGAGGGCACGCCTGACGCGCCGCACCCCGGGCGCTGGTGGGAGATCATCGAGAAGTACAAGGTCTCGATCTTCTACACGGCGCCCACCGCGATCCGCTCGTTCATGAAGATCGGCCGCAGCGTGCCCGCGAAGTTCGATCTGTCGTCGCTGCGCCTGCTCGGCTCGGTGGGCGAGCCCATCAACCCCGAGGCGTGGATCTGGTACCGCGACGTGATCGGCGCGGGCAAGACGCCCATCGTCGACACCTGGTGGCAGACCGAGACAGGCGCGATCATGGTCTCTGCACTGCCCGGTGTCACCGCCACCAAGCCGGGATCCGCCCAGGTGCCGCTGCCCGGAATCTCGATCGACGTCGTCGACGAGTCGGGCGCCGAGGTGGGCAACGGCAACGGCGGCCTCCTCGTCGTCACCGAACCGTGGCCGAGCATGCTCCGCGGCATCTGGGGCGACCCTGAGCGGTTCACGGAGACGTACTGGGAGAAGTTCGAGAAGCAGGGCTACTACTTCGCCGGTGACGGTGCGCGCCTCGACCAGGACGGCGACCTCTGGTTGCTCGGCCGGGTAGACGACGTCATGAACGTCTCCGGACACCGCCTCTCGACGGCCGAGATCGAGTCGTCGCTCGTCGCACACGAGGCGACGGCCGAGGCCGCGGTCGTCGGCGCGGCAGATGAGACGACCGGTCAGGCCGTCGTCGCATTCGTGATCATCAAGGAGAGCTACCTCTCGGCGCACGACCCCGCCGGACTCGCGCAGCAGCTGCGCCTCTGGGTGGGTGAGCAGATCGGCGCGATCGCACGGCCCCGCGACGTGTACATCGTGGGCGAGCTTCCGAAGACGCGCTCGGGCAAGATCATGCGGCGTCTGCTGCGCGATGTGGCTGAGGGGCGCGAGGTCGGAGACACCACCACGTTGGCCGACACCGCGGTGATGAGCATCATCTCGGCGCAGGTCAAATAGCGCGGATGCAGCAAACGCCCCCTTCCGAACCGATCCGGAAGGGGGCGTTGCCGTGTGCGCGTGGTGAGGGGTGGCGACCTCAGGCCAGGATGAACGTGGCCTCGACTTCGACCGGGCTGTCGAGCGGGAGCACCGGCACACCGACGGCCGCGCGGACATGCTGCCCGGCGTCGCCGAAGATCTCGCCGAGGACCAGGCTCGCCCCGTTGATCACGCCGGGCTGTCCGGTGAAATCGGGGGTGGATGCCACGAAGCCGCCGAGCCGCAGCACTCCGGCGATCCTGTCCACGCCCCCGGCCGCAGCCGCAGCCGCCGCGAGAGCGTTCAGGGCGCAGGTGCGCGCATAGGCGTTGGCGTCCTCGGCGGTGACCTCTGCCCCGACCTTGCCCGTCGCGGGAAGCGCTCCCTCGACGAAAGGCAGCTGGCCGGAGGTGTAGACGAGTCCGTCGTGCACGACCGCCGGGACGTAGGCTGCGACCGGCGCCGCGACGACGGGGAGCTCGATGCCCAGCTCGGTCAGGCGCTCAGAGACGCTCATGCCGCTCCCCCTTCGAACTGGCGGGACGCCTCGGCTGCGGCAGCGAGACCGGCGTTGCCCGAGGCATCCGCCGTCACCGGGCGCTTGAAGTAGGCGACGAGCCCACCCTCGGGGCCCTGGATGACCTGCACGAGCTCCCAGCCCTGCTTGCCCCAGTTGTTGAGGATCGCTGCGGTGTTGTGGATCAGCAACGGGGTGGTCAGGTACTCCCAGGTGGTCATGGCACTCCTGTCTGGCGGCATCCGCGCTGGCGGCTGCGTCAAAGGCGGTATTCAGGGAACTCCCCTACGATCAAGCGTATGCCTCAAAAGAATCGCACGGTGAAAGGTGCGCTCGGCGGAGTCCTCGGACTCGTCGGGCTGAGCGCCGTCGCCGGCCTCCTCGTCGCGGCCAGCGTCACCCCGGTCCTCGCCATGACCGGTATCGCCGGGTCGCAGGCCCTCACCATCTTCGAAGACCTGCCGGAGAACCTTCAGGTCGGCGCGCCGATGCAGCAGTCGACCATCTATGCGACCGGTCTCGACGGCAACCCCGTCGCCCTGGCGTCGTTCTACGAGCAGAAGCGCATCCCCGTGGCGTACGACCAGGTCGCGCCGGTGATGTACGACGCGATCCTGTCGAGCGAGGACAAGAACTTCTACACCCACGGCGGCATCAACCTCGGCGCGACGCTGAAGGCCGCGGTCGGCAACGTCGCAGGGACGACCGATCGAGGTGCCTCCACGATCACGCAGCAGTACGTGAAGAACGTCCAGGTGCAGGAGTGCGAGCAGGACGTCGACCCCGCGGCCGAGGACTACTCCAAGCAGATCGAGCAGTGCTTCCTCGATGCGGCGGTCGCGGACGGCGGCAAGGGCGTCGAGCGCAAGCTGCAGGAGATGCGTTATGCGCTGAAGATCGAGAAGGACTACTCGAAGAACGAGATCCTCCTCGGCTACCTCAACATCGCCAACTTCGGCGGCACCATCTACGGCATCGAGGCCGCAGCGAACCGGTACTTCTCCACCAGCGCGGCGAATCTCAGTCTCGCGCAGGCGGCGACGATCGCCGGCATGGTGCAGGAGCCCAACCGATTCCGCATCGACCGCCCCGAGGGAATCTGGACGGATGACGCCGGCGTGGCGCACAACGGGGACGCCGACGGCTACAAGGACACGAAGGATCGCAGAGACTACGTCCTCAATCGGATGCTCGCGGACGCGAAGATCACGCAGGCCGCGCACGACGAGGCCGTCGCCTCGCCGGTCACGCCGCTGCTGAGCGAGCCCCAGCAGGGCTGTGCGGCCGCGGGCGACAACGCGTACTTCTGCCAGTACGTGAAGGCCGTCATCGAGAACGACGAGGCGTTCGGCGCCACGGAAGAGGAGCGTCGCTCGAACCTCCGCCGCGGCGGAATGGAGATCTACACCTCCCTCGATCTGCGGGTCCAGCAGCCCGCGATCGACGCGGTCAGGGCGCAGGTCCCGCAGGCGATGCCCGGGATCCTCGTCGGTGGCACCGGAGTGTCGATCGAGGCGTCCACGGGTCGGGTACTCGCCATGGCACAGAACACCGTCTTCAACGAGACGACCGAGGCCAACCTGGCTGCCGGCGAGACCTCTCAGGTCTTCGCGGCCGACAAGGCGCATGGCGGCTCGACCTACGGGTTCGAGACGGGATCGACCTACAAGCTGTTCACGCTTCTGAGCTGGCTGGAGTCCGGCCACTCCGTGAACCAGGTCCTCGACGGTCGCCTCAAGACCTTCAGCCCCTTCACCAGGTGCGGGGACAAGGTGACGAACAGCTCCAAGATCAACAACTTCGGCAACTCCGGCGGCTCGGTGGGCAGCGTGCGACAGTTCACCGCGCAGTCCCTGAACACCGGTTTCCTCGCGATGGCGCAGCAGCTCGATCTCTGCGACATCAACGAGGTGGCGAAGCGACTCGGCGTCCACTACGGCAACGGCGACGACATCACGGTCGGCGGAACGAACGCCAACACCGCTCCGAACGATCCGTTCCCGACGGTTCTGGGCTCGAAGAGCGTGGCTCCTCTGCAGATGGCCGGCGCCTACGCCACCGTCGCCAACAACGGCGTCTACTGCGAGCCTCGCGTGATCGACCGGGTCGTCGGCGAGGACGGCGCGGAGATCACTCCTCCCGCGCAGAAGTGCTCCCAGCAGCTCACCCCCGAGGTCGCCGCGACCGCCGCGTACGCACTGCGAGGCGTCATGGAGGGCAACGGCACCGGAACGAGGGCCAACCCGTACGACGGAACCCAGCTGATCGGCAAGACCGGTACCGCCGAGAAGGAGCACACCATGCTCGTCGAGTCGAGCACCAAGGTCACGACAGCGGTGTGGGTCGGAAACGTCGACGGCCGCGTGCCGCTGAACGACTTCCGCAACGGCAACGGGACGCGACTCGGCGATATCCGCTACGGCCTCGCCAAGGCGATCCAGGGTGCCGCGGATGCCGTGTACCCCGCGGAGGACTTCCCTCGCCCCGACGACAAGCTTGTTCGTCAGGTTCTGACGAACGTTCCCGACGTGGTGGGCAAGTCCGTCGGCGAAGCGACCTCTCTCATCGAGGCTGCGGGCTTCACCGCAGCCGTCGGACCCGCCGTGGACGGTCCCGCCGGCGATGTCGTCATGGCGCAGGACCCGTCCGGACAGGCCCCGAGCGGTGCGACGATCACGATCTCGCCGAGCAACGGCCAGGGCGCGACGGTGCCCGACATCACCGGACAATCGAAGGCCGAAGCGCAGAGCGCGCTGTTCGGGGCAGGGTTCTCGTCGATCGACTTCGACGGGTCATGCAACGGTCAGAACGCCGCGGTCACGTCCACCGACCCGGCCGCGAACACACCGACGACGAAGAGCACGTCCATCAAGGTCCGCTGCAAGTGACGTCTCGCCACGCGGCGCACCCGGCCCTCATCGCGCTCGGCGCGGTGGGGGCCGCTGGTGCCGCAGCCGCCGTCTGGGGCATCGGCATCGAGCGCTACCTCTTCACGGTGCGTGAGGCGACCGCATCCGCTCTCGCCCCGGGTTCCGCACCGTTGCGCGTGCTGCACATCTCGGACGCGCACATGGCTCCGTGGCAGCACCGCAAGCAGGACTGGCTCGCGTCACTCGCGCAGCTGAAGCCCGATCTCATCGTCAACACCGGCGACAATCTCGGACACCGCGACGGTCTCGCCGGGATCAGACGTGCCTTCGAGCCGTTCGCCGGAATCCCCGGTGTCTTCGTGCACGGTTCCAACGACGTCATCGGCCCCTCGCCGCGGAATCCGATCCGCTACTTCGCCGGCCCGTCGCAGCGCCCGAGAGAGCTGAACTTCCTCGACACCGATGCGATGGACGCGTACTTCACCGACGAGCTCGGATGGACGAGCCTGAACAACGCCGCAGCGCGACTCATGGTGGCCGGCAGTCCCCTGGACCTGTTCGGCGTGAGTGATGCGCACTGCGACTGGGACCGGCTCGAGGACCTGCCGGACGCCATCGATGCTCTCGGCCCGCGGACTGCCGGCACATCCGTTCTCGGCGTCACGCACGCGCCCTATCAGCGCGTCCTGAACAGGTTCGTGGAGATGGGCGCCGACGCCATCCTCGGAGGCCACACGCACGGCGGTCAGGTGTGCCTGCCCGGTTTCGGTGCTCTCGTAGCGAACTGCGACATCCCGCTGAAGCAGGCGAAGGGTCTCAGCACGTGGACTCAGGGCGATCGCGCCGTGCCCCTCAATGTCAGCGCGGGCTGCGGACACTCGATCTACGCGCCGATCCGCTTCGCGTGCCGCCCCGAGGCGACGCTGCTGACCCTGACGGCGCGCGGTTGATGCCTCGATTCGGCGCTGGGAGCATTTCGCTGTAGACTCGGAGGGTTGCAAAACGGGGTGTGGCGCAGCTTGGTAGCGCGCTTCGTTCGGGACGAAGAGGTCGCAGGTTCAAATCCTGTCACCCCGACAAGTAACACCGGAAGGCCGTCCTCACGGGCGGCCTTCTCTGTATCCGGAACGAGGAGAAAGGCACCGCATGAGTCGCTTGCTCCCCCCGCCTCGACGACTGACCCGAGGCATCGCCCTCGCTCTCGCCCTGCCGTTCTTCGGCGGCATCGCGCTGCTGACGCTCACGCCGACGCGCATCGAGCAGTCCATGCCGAACCTGCTCGATCTCGTTCTGTCCGTTTCGCACCGACTGGGGTGGGAGTCTCTTGATTTCACCCGCCTCGAGGTCATCGCCAACGTTCTGGTCTTCGTGCCCATCGGCATCCTGGCTTTCATCCTCATCCCCCGCCGCCTCTGGCCGCTGGCGCTCGCCCTGGGCCCGGCAGTGTCCCTCTCCATCGAGGCCGCCCAGCGCCTCGCCCTGCCGAATCGTACGGCCACCGTGTCCGATGTGATCGCGAACTCCGGCGGCGCGCTGATCGGCGTAGCGCTCGCGATCCTGTGCACCCTCCTCTTCGCTCCGCGTGTCTCTCAGCACCGCCCGTCTACTCTGGAAGCATCATGACCTCGCCTGCACTCGTCGCCTTCGATCTCGACGACACCCTCGCCCCGTCGAAAGAGCCCATCGATGCTCGCATCGCCTCGTTGCTGCTCGCGCTGCTGCAGCGGGTCGAGGTCGCGATCATCTCGGGCGGCAACGAGGCGCAGTTCCGCGCTCAGGTGATCGCGCGGCTCGGAACCATCGACGAGGCGGCCGCGGCGCGGCTGCACCTGCTCCCCACCTGCGGCACACGGTACCTGCGCCACGACGGCACGGATTTCTCGCCGCTCTACGCCCATGACCTCACCGCGGAGCAGAAGGCCGGCGCTCTCGCCGCCCTGCGCGAGGAGGCGGAGCGTCTGGGGCTGTGGGAGTCTCAGCCCTGGGGTGAGATCCTCGAGGACCGCGGATCCCAGATCACCTTCTCTGCGCTCGGGCAGAAGGCTCCCCGCGATGCCAAGCACGAGTGGGACCCGTCCGGTGCGAAACGAGAAGCTCTTCGGGACGCCGTGGCGGCGAGACTCCCCGAGCTCGAAGTGCGATCCGGCGGTTCGACCTCCATCGACATCACTCTGGCCGGCATCGACAAGGCCTTCGGCATGAAGCAGCTCGCCGAGCACACCAGCATCCCCCTCACCTCGATGCTGTTCTACGGTGACCGACTCGATGAAGGCGGCAACGACTACCCCGTCCTGGCGATCGGAGTGCCCTCGGTCGCGGTCGAGGGGTGGGAGGACACCGCAGACAAGCTCGACGAGCTTCTCGCGACCCTCTGACCGCCCACCCCTCCCCTCGAATCCGGGGACGAGGTCAGCGGACGACGGCCTCCGACGCTGCCCGTGCGACCGGCACGAGGCGCGTGAGCTGAGTGACGTGCGACGGCTCGAGCTCCGCGAGTGAGGCGACGCCCAGAAGACGCATGGTGCGTTCGATCTCCGTCCGCAGGATCTCGATCGTGCGGTCGACGCCCGCACGGCCGCCAGCCATGAGGCCGTAGAGGTAGGCGCGTCCGATGAGGGTGAAGTCCGCTCCGAGCGCGACCGCCGCGACGATGTCCGCGCCGTTCATGATCCCCGTGTCGACCATGACCGTGAAGTCGTCACCCACGGCGGTCCGGACCTCCGGCAGAAGGTGGAACGGAATGGGCGCGCGGTCGAGCTGCCGCCCGCCGTGGTTGGAGAGCACGATGCCGTCGACGCCCGCGTCACGCAGGCGCACCGAATCCTCGACGTTCTGCACGCCCTTGATCACGATCTTGCCCGGCCAGATGTCACGGATCACCGCAAGGTCGTCGTAGCTGATCGTGGGGTCCATAGCCGCGTCGAGCAGCTCGCCGACGGTGCCGCCGGTGGTGCTCAGCGACGCGAACTCCAGCTTCGGGGTCGTCAGGAAGTCGTACCACCACCACGGACGCGGGATGGCATTGATGATGGTGCCGAGCGTGAGCTGCGGCGGGATGCTGAAGCCGTTGCGCTTGTCACGCAGCCGCGCTCCGGCGACCGGGGTGTCCACCGTGAACTGCAGCGTGTCGAAGCCCGCGGCGGCAGCACGGCGGGTGAGTTCGTAGGAGATCTCGCGGTCGCGCATGACATAGAGCTGGAACCAGTTGCGTCCGTGCGGGTTGGCCGCCTTCACGCCCTCGATCGACGTCGTGCCCAGGGTCGAGAGGGTGAACGGGATGCCGGCCGCCGCCGCCGCTCCCGCGCCGGCGACCTCGCCCTCTGTCTGCATGAGACGCGTGAAGCCTGTCGGCGCGATGCCGAACGGGAGCGCCGACGGGCCGCCGAGGATCTCGACCGCGGTGTCGACGTCCGGAGCCGGCCGGAGGATGCCGGGGTGGAACTCCACATCCTGGAATGCCTGGCGTGCCCGCGTGAGCGACAGCTCGCCCTCGGCGGCGCCATCGGTGTAGTCGAACGCGGCCTTCGGCGTGCGCCTCTTGGCGATCGTGCGCAGGTCGTCGATCGTGAGCGCCGAGTCGAGACGGCGCTTCTTGCCGTTGAACTCGGGCTTCTTGAACTTCATCAGGTCGAGAAGCTCTGCGGGGTTGGGAACCTGGCGCTGGACCATGGCTGTCCTCTCAGTCGGTGGGTCGGACGCTGCGGGTGAGCCCCGCCGCGGTGTAGTAGCCGGTGATGTGCGCTCGGACGAGGGTCTGGGCGGTCGCCGCGTCACCCGCGGCGATGGCCTCGATGATGGCTCGGTGCTCGGCGCGCAGCAGGTCTGCCATGGCATCCCAGTCGGCGATGGATGAGGCGCCCTGCTGCACGTACGACTCGATGGAGGTGCGCAGGCCCGCCATGATCGCGGCGACGACGGTGTTGCCACTCGATTCCGCGAGGGCGAGGTGGAGCTGGGCATCGAGGGCGAGGAACTCGTCAGGCGTCAGGGCGCCGACGTCCATCGCATCGAGCACGCTGTGCGCCGCGGTGAGATCGGGCGCGTGCTGGCTCGCGAGAGCGGCGACGACCGCGTCTTCGAGCAGCAGTCGGGTCTGCACCACGTCCGCGAGCGGAAAGCCCTGTGCGGCGACCTGGAGGCGCAGAAGCGTCGACATGCCACCGGACGGGGTCGCGATCACGATCGCGCCCGACTGCGGCCCCGAGCCGGTCGAGGTGCGGATCAGCCCCATGACCTCGAGCACGCGCAGCGCCTCTCGGACGCTCGAGCGCCCGACACCCAGGTCCGCGGCGAGCTCGCGCTCCGAGGCGAGACGATCACCGGGGCCGAGACGCCCGTCGAGCAGGTCGCGCTCGACATGTTCGAGCACGAGCCTCCAGGCGCGCGCTGGCTGCTCCGGCATCCGCTCTCCTCATCGTGTGCATCGGCGGCATCGATCCTCGACGCACCTGTGGTCTGACCACAGTAGCGTGTGTGGTCAGACCACGCAATCGGGGTACGCCGACACACCGCCCGAGGGCGGAGGATGACGCGAGGGCGTTCAGCCCAGCCGCCCACCCGACTCTTCGAGGTAGCACGCGCCGCACAGCGACTCGTAGGTCGTGATCTCCGGCGCCAGCGATCCGTCAGCGCCCTCGTCGATGGCGACCTGGTCGCCGTCGAAGACGAACCGACCACCGATCACACGACCGTTGAAGACGGCCTTGCGCCCGCAGCGGCAGATGGTCTTCAGCTCCTCGAGGGAGTGCGCGATCGCGAGCAGACGAGCCGACCCCGGGAAGGCGTGGGTGAGGAAGTCATTGCGGATGCCGTAGGCGATCACCGGGATGCCGTCTTCGATCGCGATGCGGAAGAGGTCGTCGACCTGCTCCGCCGTGAGGAACTGCGCCTCGTCGATCAGGAGGCAGGCGACATCGATCGACCCCCCGCGGACCGGTTCATCGGCGACCGCACGGCGCACGCGATCCCGGTGCTCGTCGAAGAGCTCGCGGACGTCCGCATCGGGAGCGATGAGATAGTCGACGTGCCGCGTGACACCGAGTCGACTCGCGATCTCGGATGCACCCTTGGTGTCGATCGCCGGCTTCGCGAGCAGCACGTGCTGGCCGCGCTCCTCGTAGTTGTACGCGGCCTGGAGCAGCGAGGTGGACTTGCCCGAGTTCATCGCCCCGTAGCGGAAGTAGAGCTTCGCCACCGGCGCGCTACTCGTTGATGCCGAGCGTGGCCGCCGTCGCCGCGGTGGACTTCGCCGCCAGCTCGGGATCCTTGTTCAGCTGCTCGCCGAATGTCGGGATGAGCTCGCGCAGTTCCGACTCCCAGCCGGGGTACTCGTCGGGGAAGCACTTCTTCAGCAGATCGAGCATGATCGGCACGGCGGTGGAGGCGCCGGGCGAGGCGCCGAGCAGACCGGCGATCGAACCGTCGGCCGCGGACACCACTTCGGTGCCGAACTGCAGGATGCCGCCCTTCTTGGGGTCCTTCTTCATGACCTGGGCGCGCTGCCCCGCGTCGATGAGCGTCCAGTCCTCGTCCTTCGCCGTCGGCATGAACGTGCGCAGGCTGTCGACCTTCTTGGCGTGGTTCTTCAGCAACTCCCCCACCAGGTAGGTGATGAGGTCGGGATTCGCGAACGCGACGCGCAGCATCGGCCACAGATTGTGCGTGCGCACCTGCGACACGATGTCGAGCATCGAGCCGTTCTTGAGGAACTTCGGGCTGAAGGTCGCGAACGGGCCGAACATCAGGGAGGCCTCGCCGTCGACCACGCGCGTGTCGAGGTGCGGGACCGACATGGGCGGGGCGCCCACCGAGGCCTGCGAGTACACCTTCGCCTTGTGCTGCGCGACGATCTGTGGGTTCGAGGTCTTGAGGAACTGCCCGCCGATCGGGAAGACACCGTAGCCCTTGATCTCGGGGATGCCCGAGCGCTGCAGCAGCTTGAGCGCCCAGCCGCCGGCGCCGACGAACACGAAACGCGCCTTGATCTGGTTCGGCGTGCGACCGATCGTCGTGCGGTAGTTGATGAGCCAGGTGCCGTCCTTCTGCTTCCTCAGGCTCTTGACCTCGTGGTTGGTGCGCAGCGCGACGCCCGACTCGGTGAGGTGGTCGAAGAGCTGGTGCGTCAGCGCACCGAAGTCGACGTCGGTTCCGGCGGGCACGCGGGTGGCCGCGAACGGCTCGCCCTTACGGCGCTGCTGCATGAGCAGCGGCGCCCACTTGTTGATGACGCGGGAATCCTCGCTGTACTCGATGCCCTCGAACAGCGGCTGCTTCTTCAGGACCTCGTAGCGGTCCTTGAGGTACTTGACGTCCTTCTCACCGCGCACGAACGTCATGTGCGGCGTCGCGTTGATGAAGGTCGACGGCGCATCGAGCACGCCGCGATCGACCAGAGACGACCAGAACTGACGACTCTGCTGGAACTGCTCGTTGATCGAGACGGCCTTGGCGGGGTCGAGCGGAGCGCCCTTCTGCTGCGGCATGTAGTTCAGCTCGCAGAGCGCCGCGTGGCCGGTGCCCGCGTTGTTCCACGGGTTCGACGATTCCTGAGCCACATCGGAGAGTCGCTCGAACGCGACGATCTTCCAATCCGGCTGCAGCTCGTGCAGAAGGGTACCCAGGGTGGCGCTCATGATGCCACCACCGATCAAGACGACATCGACGGTTTCGGTCACCACGACAGTCTAGTTCGCGGTCACGGCACGACAGACCACGCGGGGCCGTCCGGCGAGACCGGATCCGCATGACCGCGATGCGGTCAGGCTATGGCGACCAGGCGCTCGGCGAGGATCTCGGCGATCTGCACCGCGTTCAGCGCCGCGCCCTTGCGCAGGTTGTCGTTGCTGATGAACAGCACGAGGCCCTTGTTCTCGGGAGCGGACTGGTCGGCGCGGATTCGTCCGACGAAGCTCGGGTCCTTGCCCGCGGCCTGGAGCGGCGTGGGCACCTCGTCGAGGACGACACCGGGGGCTGCGGCGAGCACCTCGGCGGCGCGCTGCGGCGTGATGTCGCGGGCGAACTCGACGTTGATCGAGAGCGAGTGGCCCGTGAAGACGGGAACCCGCACGCACGTGCCGGCGACACGGAGGTCGGGCAGCTCGAGGATCTTGCGGCTCTCGTTGCGGAGCTTCTTCTCCTCGTCCGTCTCGTTCTGACCGTCGTCGACCAGGTTGCCCGCGAACGGGATGACGTCGAACGCGATCGGAGCGACGTACTTCTCGGGCTCCGGGAAGTCGATCGACGAGCCGTCGTGCACGAGGCGCAGCGTGTCGCCCTGGGCGAGGACGCCCTCGACCTGCCCGAGGAGCTCCTGTGCACCGGCGAGACCCGAACCGGAGACGGCCTGGTAGGTCGAGACGATCAGGCGCTCGAGACCCGCGTCGGCGTGCAGCGCCTTCAGAACCGGCATGGCTGCCATGGTCGTGCAGTTCGGGTTGGCGATGATGCCGCGAGGGCGGTCGTCGATCGCGTGCGGGTTGACCTCGCTGACGACCAGCGGAACCTCGGGATCGTTGCGCCAGGCGCTGGAGTTGTCGACGACGACGGCTCCGGCCTCGGCGAAGCGGGGAGCGTAGGCGCGGCTGGCGGTCGCGCCGGCCGAGAAGAGGGCGATGTCGATGCCCGCGGCATCCGCCGTCTCGACATCCTCGACGATGACGGTCGCGCCGCCGAACTCGATGGCGGTGCCTGCAGAGCGCGACGACGAGAACAGACGCAGCTCGCGAATCGGGAAGGACCGTTCGGCGAGAATCTCGCGCATCACGGTGCCCACCTGGCCGGTGGCGCCGACGATGGCGACGGAGAGTCCTGAGTCGGAGATGCGGGTCATGATGTTCCTTGGCGTCGTGCAGTGCTGCATGCGAGGCTTCAGGCGCGACGTCGGGATGCGGATGCCGCGCCTGGCGCCGATGTCAGGGTTTCGGTGAGTCTACCGTGCCGTCCGGTGATCGAGGACCGACCGTCGGGCGGGGTGCGGGCCGGGTCAGCATCCCGAGTCAGTTTTGCGGATCGAGTCACGATTCGCGGACGGGATCAGCTGACACTTCCGCAGATCGTGCGGTCATCCGCAGATCGTGCGCGATCGGCGAGGGTCAGCGACCGGTGCCGGCGTGGACCGTGGCCTCGGCGTCGCCGTCGAGTCCGTACGCGGTGTGCACAGTGCGGGCAGCCTCGGCCAGGTCGGTGTCGCGGAGCACGACCGAGATGCGGATCTCGGACGTCGAGATCATCTCGATGTTGATGCCACCGGCCGACAGCGCCTCGAACAGCGTCGCGGAGACGCCCGAGTGCGTCCGCATACCCGCTCCGACGACCGACAGCTTGCCGATCTGGTCGTCGTGCACCAGGTTCTGGAAGCCCACTTCGGTCTGCTCCCCCGCGAGCGCCTTGAGCGCAGCCGAGGAATCGGCCTTGGGAACCGTGAACGAGATGTCGGTGCGACCCGTGGCCGACACGTTCTGCACGATCATGTCGACGTTGGCGCCGGACTTCGCGACGATCTTGAAGATCTCCGCCGCCTTGCCCGGCACGTCCGGAACGCCGGCGACGGTGATCTTGGCCTGGCCGAAATCGGTGGCGACACCGGCGACGATCGGTTCTTCCATGGCTGCTGCTCCCTCGGCTTCGCGAGGGTTCTTCATACCCTCGCCCAGAACGTATGTGCCCTCGGACGACGAGAACGTCGAACGGGCGTGGATCAGGACGCCGTGACGGCGTGCGTACTCGACAGCGCGGATGTAGAGCACCTTCGCGCCGTTGGCGGCGAGCTCGAGCATCTCCTCGCTGCCGATGTGGTCGAGCTTCTGCGCCTTCGGGATGACGCGGGGGTCGGCCGTGAAGATGCCGTCGACGTCGCTGTAGATCTCGCAGACGTCGGCGTCGAGGGCCGCGGCGAGAGCGACGGCCGTCGTGTCCGAGCCGCCGCGTCCGAGCGTGGTGATGTCGCGGGTGTCGCGGTTGAAGCCCTGGAAGCCGGCGACGATGACGATGGCCCCCTCGTCGAGCGCTTCGCGCAGACGGATGGGGGTGACATCCACGATGCGGGCGGCGCCATGCTGCGAGTCGGTGATCATGCCCGCCTGGCTGCCGGTGAACGACCGCGCCTCGAAGCCCATCGAGTGGATGGCCATGGCCAGGAGCGCCATCGAGATGCGCTCACCGCTCGAGAGCAGCATGTCGAGCTCACGCGGAGCGGGAATCGGCGCGACCTCGTTGGCGAGGTCGAGCAGCTCGTCGGTCGTGTCGCCCATCGCGCTCACGGCGACGACGACGTCGTGGCCGGCGCGACGCGTGTCGACGATGCGCTTGGCGACGCGCTTGATGCTCTCTGCGTCGGCGACTGAGGAGCCGCCGTACTTCTGCACGATGAGGGCCACGTTCACTCCCTGGGATGTCGGGCGGATCCGCCCACCCCCATTCTACGTTTGGCGCATATGCGCTTCTTCGCATGTGACGGTCGCGCCCGGGTGGGTCAGGGCGCGGGCGGCAGGGGCACTGCAGGCAGGTCGGCTCGGGCAGCGGCCTGGGGACGGAGGCGTCCGCCGGTGGCCGCGAACCAGCAGCCCGCGATGATCAGCGGGAATCCGATGAGCAGCCCGGGCGTCAGCGGCTCGGCGAGCACGATCGCACCGAGGATGATCGCCACGACCGGGTTCACGTAGGTGAACAGCGGCGCGCGGACGGGGCCGACCTCGCGGATGAGAGCGAAGAATGCCAGGAAGGCGACGGCGGTGCAGATGACGGCCAGCGCGAGGAGCGCGAAGATCGAGGGAAGCGTCGGCATCTGGTGCTGCGTGAGCAGCCCGATGGGCAGGTAGATCACGCCGATCATGAGCAGCGACAGCGTGATGGTGCCGAGCGAGGGGACGTCGTTCAGCTTTCGGGCGACGATGAAGGGGGCGATGGCATAGAGGATGGCGACCAGCAGCACCTCGCCGGCCGCGATCAGACTGACCTCACCACCGAACAGTCCGGGCCCGGCGACGACGATCGCGACGCCGATGAACCCCACGAGAAGACCGATCCCCCGCGCCGGGCGCAGGACTCCCCGGTCTCCCCCGCCCAGTGCGATGAGCGCCGCGAACAGCGGCACGGTCGCGACGAGCAGACCCGTCATGCCCGAGGGCAGGGTCATCTCGGCGTGGCCGAGCAGCACGAACGGACCCGCCATCTCGACGAGGCCGAACGCGAGCACCCAGGGCCAGTGCTTCCACGCCGCTCTCAGCGCACCGCCGCGAAGCGCGAACGGGAGGAGGAGCAGCGCCGCGATGAGGGTGCGCCCGGCGACAATCGCGGGGGGCGACAGGGACTCGACCGCGATGCTGATGAACAGGTACGGCACGCCCCACAGCAGCGCCATGGCCCCGAAGAGCAGCCACCCGCGTCGCGAGAAGCCGCCCTGTGCGTTCACAGCACGCGCCGACCCTCGAATGCGCGCCCGAGGGTGACCTCGTCGGCGTATTCGAGGTCGCCACCGACCGGAAGGCCGGAGGCGAGGCGGGACACGGTGATCTGCATCGTGGTGAGCAGGCGGCTGAGGTAGCTCGCAGTCGCCTCGCCCTCGAGGTTGGGGTTCGTCGCGAGGATGACCTCCTGCACCGTGGCGTCGCCGAGACGCGACATCAGCTGGGCGATGCGCAGGTCGTCGGGGCCGATGCCGGCGATCGGGCTGATCGCGCCCCCGAGCACGTGGTACAGGCCACGGAACTCGCGGGTGCGTTCGATCGCGGCGACGTCCTTCGCGTCTTCGACCACGCAGATGACGGCCGGATTGCGTCGGGGGTCGCGGCAGATCGCACAGCGTTCCTGCTCTGCCACGTTGCCGCAGATCTCGCAGAAGCGCACCCGCAGCCGCACTTCCACGAGCAGCTCGGAGAGACGCGCGACGTCGAATGTCGGCGTCTGCAGGATGTGGAAAGCGATGCGCTGCGCGGACTTGGGGCCGATTCCGGGGAGTCGACCGAACTCGTCGATCAGCTCCTGGACGATGCCGTCATACATCAGGAGAACCTCGTCGGGGGCTCGTAGGGCTCTTCGCGAACGAACGTCGCGCCGAGCACCTGGCGGATCACGGCCTCGCCGTAGCGCTGGACTCCCCCGGCGGGGGCGCGCTCGGTGATCGCCGGGGCTGCGGCGGCCGAAGCCACTCTGCGCGCAGGGGATGCCTGTGCGGTCGTCGACCGCGCGGAGGGAGCGGTCGACGGCGAGCCTCCGGCGGGCGGCGCCGCCTGCGACATCGGCGCCGGCTCGTACGACGGGTCGTAGGGCGGCTCGTCGTCGAAGTACGGCGGCTCATCGTCGATGGGCGGAGGTGCGTCGTCTCGGATCTCCGGTGAGACATCACTCGTCGCGTGGCTCGGAGGCGCCGCCGTCTGAGGCGCCGCCGTCTGAGGCGCCGCCATCTGAGGCGCCGCTGCGGCAGAGGTGGCAGCAGGCACAGACGCCGCCGGCGGAGCGGTCACCGGAGCGGGCTCAGCGAGCTCGGATGCCGGGATCGACGCCACCGCCCACTCGGTGACGGGGGCCGAGGAACTCCCTGTCTGAGGAGCCGACGACCGAGCGGCCACGGTCTCCGTCTTCGGCGACTCACCACGCGGCTTCTCGGCGTGCGGGGTCTGCGATCGCGGTGACTGAGCTCGCGGTGACTCCGCTGACGCAGGCTCCGATGCGGGCGCGTCGTCGGTCGGGCGTCCCGATGAAGGCGTCGCGGGCTGGCGAGGCGCTCCCCCCGCTGGCATCGGAGCAGGGAGGTACTTGACGCGCACGCCGAGCTCCTGCTCGATGGCGCCGCGCAGATGGTCGGAGGGACCCGAACCCGGCGTCGTGCCCTTGAACTTGGCGACATCGTGCTGGCTGGTGAAGCCCAGAGTCAGCACCTCGGTGTCCGTGACGTATGCGAGCGGCTGGACGGCGGTGGCCAGCAGCCACGACGTGCGGCTGACGCTCTCGAGCCGCTTGAGGACGGCCGGCCAGGCGGCGGTGATCTGCTCGAAGGCGACCGGCCCGGAGGGCGCTGCGACATCGGCGGCCGGTGCGGCGTCGACAGCCGGTGCAGCGCTCGACGTCGCATCGGCAGGGGTCGCTTCGGCCGTGTCGGACTCCCCGGTCTCCCCGCCGGCCGGTTCGGTCGTGGTCGCCGGTCGATCGGCCGCAGCCTGAGGAGCCGCGGCGGGAGCGGCGGGAGCAGCAGCTGCGGGAGCAGCCGACGAAGCAACGGCAGCGGCGGGAGCCGCCTGTGCAGGCGCGGACGCCCGCGGCGGGGCGGAGGCGGCAGCGGCCGGTGCGGATGGGACGGCGGCGACGGCATCCGCTCCCGCAGCGAGCACGCGAGCGACCATCAGCTCGAGGTGCAGACGGGGCGAGGTGGCGCCCGACATGTCGTCGAGGGCGGCGCTGACGATGTCGGCCGTGCGCGAGAGTCGGGCCGACCCGAAGGAATCGGCCTGCGTGCGCATGCGCGCGAGCTCGTCGTCGGCGATTCCACGGAGCACCGACGACGCTCCCGCACCCACAGCCGCGATCACGATGAGGTCGCGCAGACGCTCGAGCAGATCGTCGACGAAGCGACGCGGGTCCTGGCCGGTCTGCACCACGCGGTCGATCGCCGGGAACGCCGCTGCGGCGTCGGCGCCGGCGAGCGCATCGACGATCTCGTCGAGCAGCGCGGCGTGCGTGTAGCCGAGGAGCGCCACGGCGCGCTCGTAGGCGACGGTCACGGTCTCGGAACCTGCGGGCGAGTCGGAACCGGCGATCAGCTGGTCGAGAAGAGACAGGGTGTCTCGCGGCGAGCCTCCCCCGGCGCGGACCACCAGAGGAAGGACACCGCGCTCGGCGACCACGCCCTCTTCGCCGCACAGCTTCTCGACGTACTCGAGCATCGCCGCCGGGGGCACCAGTCGGAACGGGTAGTGATGCGTGCGCGAGCGGATCGTGCCGAGAACCTTCTCGGGCTCGGTCGTCGCGAAGATGAACTTGACGTGCTCGGGCGGCTCTTCGACGAGCTTGAGGAGAGCATTGAACCCCTGCGGCGTCACCATGTGCGCCTCGTCGAGGATGAAGATCTTGTAGCGATCGCGGCTGGGGGCGAACGTCGCCCGCTCGCGCAGATCACGTGCGTCGTCGACGCCGTTGTGGCTGGCCGCGTCGATCTCGACGACGTCGAGCGAGCCACCGCCCGCCCGCGACAGCTCGACGCAGCTCGGGCACTTTCCGCAGGGCACGTCGGTCGGGCCCTCCGCGCAGTTCAGGCAGCGGGCGAGGATGCGCGCAGACGTCGTCTTTCCGCATCCACGGGGTCCGGAGAAGAGGTAGGCGTGGCCGACACGGTCGCCGCGGAGCGCAGTCATCAGCGGTTCGGTCACCTGGGACTGCCCGATCATCTCGCCGAACGACTCGGGGCGGTAGCGGCGGTAGAGGGCTGTGGTCACCAGAACAGCCTACGGCGTGCCACGGACGTTCAGGCAGACGAGCGCCGACGATCGCGCCCGGGATCCGCGACGCGCCGCTGAGACGGCCGAGGTTCGGCGAAGGCTCACGACGACGCGGCCTCGAAGACGCCGCCGACCACCTCGACGACCCCGCCCGTCGCGTCGACCAACTCGCCGACCGCACTCACCAGATGCACGACGCCACCCACCGCTTCGATCACCTCGACCACGGCTCCCGCGACCTCCATCGCGCCCTCGATCCCCGCGGCGACCCGCAGGGCCTGCGACTCGGTCTGCAGCACAGCCGTCCATGACCGCTCCAGACCGAAGAGCACCGCATAGGGCAGCAGTCGCTCGTTCAGCAGGAACCTCTGCAGTCGTTCCGCCGACGCCGCCGACGAGACGTCCGCCCGCAGATCCGCCCCGTCCGTCGACTGCGAGAAGCGCAGCGGCTCCGCCTCGGCGAGGGCGATGTACTCGCGCATACCGGCGAGGTGCGCGCGCAGCGGCTGCGCCGCAGGGCGGAACCGGCGCCACGCCCGCGGAGCGACCACGATCGCCGCGACCGCCGCGACCAGGCCGACGACCAGCACGGCGTAGAGAGCCGCACCCGGCTCGCTCACCGACCAGGCGGCTATGAGCAGCAGAAGGCAGATGCCCCCCACCAGCACCGCGGCGACGCGGATCAGGAACGTGGCCCACCCGCGTCGACTCCGGTCGATGAGCCCCGCGGCCGCGAGCCGCTTCTCCGCCTCGTCGAGGACACCGCGCACCCGGCGGTGCAGAGCCCGGGCATCCGCACTGAACCGTCGCACCCGCCCCGGGGTGTGATCCGGCCCGAACAGCGCCTCGAGCACGCTGAGCTCCTCGGACGTGAACGTCGCACCGTCGACGACCTCCATGCCGACGGGTGCACGCCGTCGCGACCTGCCGGTGGTCGCCGCGTCGGCGTCGACCAGCAGCCGCACCTTGCGCTGCACGGCCAGATCGATCAGCGCGGCGGCTACGGCCTTCCGATCCGCGTTCAGCAGCAGCGCGTCGTGCAGCACGGTCGCACCCTCGGCCGGGCTGAACCGCGCACCGGGGGACGCGACGCGCTGCACAGAGCGCGCCCGCTCGACCACCGCGAACACGAACAGGAGCAGCGCGGGCGCGAGTCCGAACAGCGCTGCGGTGATCAGCACCTCAGTCGATCGGCTCGATGATGGGGATGGCGGTCGTGATCACCGGGACGGATGCGGACAGCCGCGTGCCGTCCTCGCGCAGCGCGTCGGCGAACTGCCGCAGCGACGGGCGACCGGGGATGAGCGGTCCCTGATCCGCGAGTGGGACGACGACCTCCTGCTCGGTCGTGGCGATGTATGCCACATCGCGCACCGTGAAGGGCACCGGGTCTCCGGAGAGCACTCGCACGCGCAGCTCACCCGTCGTGAGCGTGACCTGCAGAGAGGCCCCCTGCCACTGCAGCGGGTACGACAGCGACGGCCAGTCGGCGGGCAGCCGCGGGTCGAAGCTGAGCTCGCCGGCATAGTCGCGCATACCGCCGAAACCGCAGACGAGAGCGGTCCACACGCCTCCGGCCGACGCGACGTGCACACCGTCCGCCGCGTTGTGGTGCAGGTCGTGCAGGTCGACGAACAGCGACTGCCGGAAGTACTGCAGAGCGAGATCCTGGTAGCCCACCTCGGCGGCGAGGATCGACTGCACGACGGCCGACAGCGTCGAATCGCCCGTGGTCAGCGGGTCGTAGTAGTCGAAGTCGGCCTTCTTCTCCTCCGGCGTGAAGTGGTTGCCCTGCAGGAACAGCGCGAGCACGACATCCGCCTGCTTGAGCACCTGGAACCGGTAGATGACGAGCGGGTGGAAGTGTAGCAGCAGCGGTCGCTGCTCCTTCGGCGTGTGCGCCAGATCCCAGACCTCGCGCTCGAGGAACAGCGAGTCCTGCGGGTGGATGCCGAGCCGTTCGCTGAACGGGATGAACATCGCGTCGGCGGCGCGCTCCCACCCTTCCGCCTCGCCCTCGGCGAGTCCGGTGCGCTCGACGACCCGGGCGAACTCCTCGCCGTTGGCCTCCTGCGCCTCACGCACGACCTTCGCCGCGTAGCGCAGGTTGTAGCGCGCCATGACGTTCGTGTAGAGGTTGTCGTTGACGACGGTGGTGTACTCGTCAGGACCTGTCACACCGTGGATGTGGAAGGTCTCGATGCCGTCGTCGTCCTTCGTGTCGGCGACGAGGCGCGAGGTGCGCCAGAACCCGAGTGTCGCCCACAGTCGCGCCGTCTCGATCGCGATGTCGATGCCCTCACGCCGCAGGAAGTCGTCGTCGCCCGTCGCGCGCACGTACTTGCCGAGCGCGAAGCTGACGTCGGCGTTGATGTGGTACTGCGCCGTGCCGGCCGCGTAATAGGCGGAGGCCTCTTCGCCGTTGATCGTGCGCCACGGGAACAGCGCGCCCGCCTCGTTGAGCTGCGCGGCCCGTCGGCGAGCCGCCGGAAGCATGAGCACTCGCGCCCGGAGGGCGTTGCGCGCCCACTGCGGCGACGTGTAGGTGAGGAACGGGAGCACGTAGATCTCGGTGTCCCAGAAGTAGTGTCCGCTGTATCCCGACCCCGAGACGCCCTTCGCGGGCACGCCGGTTCCGTCGGCGCGGGCCGAGGCCTGCGCGAGCTGCAGGAGGCACCAGCGGGTCGCCTGCTGGATGTCGTCCTGTCCGCCGATCTGCACGTCGCTGCGAGCCCAGAAGGCAGCGAGCCACTCGGCCTGTCGATCGAACTGCGCCTGGACGCCCTCGACCGCGACGCGGTCGAGGGATCGACGGCAGCGGTCGACGAGCTCACGGGCCGGCACACCGCGGGAGGTGTGGTAGCTGACGAGCTTGGTGACCGTGATGGGCACCCCGGCCTTCGCCTGCACCCGGAACACGTTCTTCGAAATGTCCGCCTCGATGAGAGTGCGCGAGGTGTAGTCGTTCTCGGTCTCGATGATGTGGTCGGCGACCACTGCGACCGTCATGCCTGATGCCGCGACGCTGTAGGACAGCGCGGAGCGCAGTCCGTCCTGCCAGTACTCGCCGGGCTCGAGCACGCGCTCGGCGATCTTCTCGGCCTTGCGCGGATCGAATCCGCCCTTGGCCTGGTTCGGGGTGCCCGCGTACACGCCGGCACCGTCCTGGCGGTTGATCATCTGGCAGCTGACGGTGACCGGGGCGTCGGCGTTCTCGACGACGACCTCGAGTCGCAGCACGGCGAGGTGGCGCTCCTCGAAGCTGACGATGCGCTCGTCGCGCATCCGCACGCGCTTGCCCGACGGGGTCTCCCACACCACGGTGCGCTCGAGCACGCCGGTGCGCATGTCGAGCGTGCGGCGGTACTCGCGCACGTCCGCCTCGTCGAACGAGATCGGCTCGTCATCGACATAGACGCGCATGACCTTGGCGTCGGGGGCGTTGACGATCGTCTGCCCCACCTCGGCGAAGCCGTAGGCCTGCTCGGCGTGCCGGATCGGCCACGTCTCGTGCAGTCCGTTGATGAAGGTGCCGTGCTCGTGGGCGCCGCGCCCCTCGATGTGGTTGCCCCGGAGTCCGAGGTAGCCGTTGCCGACGGCGAACAGGGTCTCGGCGACCCCGTCTTCGGAGTAACGCGTCTCGATGAGGCGCCAGGGGTCTACGGGGAAGCGGTCGCGGTCGATCATGCGGTCTCCTCGTTGTCGGAGCGGGGTGCCTGAGCGGCGGAGTCGGACGGCGCGGACTCGTCGGCCGCGGGGTCGAGGAACACGTCGAGATCGTCGACGACGACCGTCGCGCCGGCGGCGCGCAGCGCGTCGGCCCCGGTGCCGCGGTCGACGCCGACGACGGTCGCGAATCCGGCTGCGGCGGCAGAGGCCGCGCCCGAGGTCGCGTCCTCGACGGCGATGCTGCGGGCCGGGTCGACGCCCAGCGCCACGGCGCCGGCGCTGAACATGTCGGCGGCGGGCTTGGAGGCGAGGTTCTCGCGCTCTGCGACGACACCGTCGACCACGATGCGGAAGAACGAGCGGATGCCGGCGGCAGCCAGCACCTCTTCGGCGTTCTTGGAGCTCGAGACGACACCGAGCGGGATGCCGGCGGCGGAGAGCTTCTCGACGAGTGCGAGCGATCCGGGGAACGGGGCGATGCCCTCGCCACGCAGGGACTCGGCGAACGCGGCGTTCTTGCGGTTGCCGATGCCGCAGATCGTCTCGGCCTCGGGCGGGTCGTCGACCGCACCCCAGGGGATCTCGACGTTGCGGCTGCGCAGCAGACTGGCCACGCCGTCATAGCGCTTCTTGCCGTCGACGTAGTCGAAGTAGTCGGCATCCGAATACGGAGGAGTGATGCCCCAGCGCTCGAACACGTCGTCGAAGACGACCCTCCACGCGCGCATGTGCACTTCGGCGGTCGGCGTCAGCACGCCGTCGAGATCGAACAGGACGCCTTCGGCGCGGAGCGGATCGGGCAGGGCTTCGGGCACAGCAGCCTCCAGGAGAAGGACGAGGGTTCCGGCACCTCTCCGTGCCACTGTGCAAGCGTAGTGCGGCTCGGCACCGAGCGGTAACCCCCGAGGGCGTATCGGTCAGAGCAGACGGAACGTCTGCCGGGCGATCTCGAGCTCTTCGTTCGTGGGCACCACGAGCACAGCGACTCTGGACGCGTCCGTCGAGATCCGCCGGACTCCGCGCTGGCGTGCGGCATTGCGCCCGTGATCGATCTCCACGCCGGCGAATCCGAGCGTCGCCATCGCTTCCGCGCGCACGGCCGCTGCGTTCTCGCCGACCCCCGCGGTGAAGGAGATCACGTCGACTCCGCCGAGCTGCGCGATGTACGACCCCGCATACGCCCTGAGCCGGTGGATGTAGACGTCGAACGCGAGCGTCGCCGCCGCATCTCCCGCTTCCCTGCCCGCGAGGATGTCGCGCATGTCGCTGCGCCCTGCGAGGCCTTTGAGCCCACTGCGCGTGTTGAGGAGCGCATCGAGATCGTCGATCGAGTACCCGGCTCGACGCGAGAGGTGCACGAGCGCCGCAGGATCGAGATCCCCGGACCGGGTCCCCATGACGAGCCCCTCGAGCGGAGTGAGCCCCATCGAGGTCTCCACCGATCGGCCGCCCTCGATCGCGGTCACCGAGGCGCCGTTGCCGAGATGGAAGACGAGCTGGCGGAGTGTGCCGAGGTCGCGCCCGAGGAACGCGGCGGCCGACTCGCTCACGAACTGGTGGCTGGTGCCGTGGAATCCGTATCGGCGCACCCGGTGCTCCGCGGCGAGCTCTGCGTCGATCGCATAGGTGTAGGCGGCCGGAGGCAGTGTCTGATGGAACGCCGTGTCGAACACGGCGACGTGCGGGACGCCGGAGAACACCGCCCTCGCCGCGACGATCCCGGCGAGGTTCGCGGGGTTGTGCAGCGGGGCGAGCACCGAGAGCTCCTCGATCTGCTCCTCGACGTTCGGTGTGACGAGGGTGGGTGCGTAGAACCGTGCCCCGCCGTGCACCACCCGGTGTCCGACTGCGACGGGCGGATGCTCGTCGAGCAGCGGACCGTGCTCGGCGAACTGGTCGAGCATCACCGTGAACGCGGCATCGTGATCGGCTACGGGCTGCTCGGAGTCGTACGAGGCATCGAGCATCGTGACGACGGCATCCCCTCCGGCATCCGGACGCACCGTGTGGCGGACGGCACTGAGGTCCTGTCCGATCCGGTCGATGAGTCCCGTCGCGAGCTCGTTCTCGTTCTCGATGTCGATCAGGCTGTACTTGAGCGACGAGGAACCGCTGTTGATGACGAGGATCGCGCTCATGCGGTCGCTCCTTCGGACTGCGCCTGGATCGCCGTGATCGCGACGGTGTTGACGATGTCGTCGACCAGCGCACCGCGCGAGAGGTCGTTGATCGGCTTGTTGAGACCCTGCAGCACGGGGCCGATCGCGACGGCACCCGCCGATCGCTGCACCGCCTTGTACGTGTTGTTACCGGTGTTCAGGTCGGGGAAGACGAAGACGGTCGCCCGCCCTGCCACCGCCGAGTCGGGGAGCTTCGCCTTCGCCACCGCTGCGTCGGCCGCGGCGTCGTACTGGATCGGGCCTTCGACGAGCAGCTCGGGTGCACGCTCGTGCACGAGTGCGGTCGCGGCTCTGACCTTGTCGACGTCGGCACCCGAGCCGGACTCCCCCGTCGAGTACGACAGCATCGCGATGCGCGGCTCGATGCCGAACTGCTGTGCGGTCGCTGCCGACGAGATCGCGATGTCGGCCAGCTGCTCGCTCGTCGGATCCGGGATCACCGCGCAATCGCCGTAGACGAGCACCCGGTCGGCGAGCGCCATGAGGAAGACGCTCGACACGACGGTGACGCCCGGCTTGGTCTTGATGATCTCGAACGACGGGCGGATCGTGTGCGCCGTCGTGTGCGCGGCACCCGAGACCATGCCGTCCGCGAGGCCCAGGTGGACCATCATCGTGCCGAAGTACGACACGTCGGTGACCGTGTCGGCGGCCTGGGCCAGCGTGATGCCCTTGTGCGCCCGCAGCCGCGCGTACTCGGCCGCGAAGCGCTCGACCATCTCGGGATCGTTCGGGCTGATCACCTGGGCCGCCGAGATGTCGACGCCCAGCTCGACCGCCCGAGCCCTGACCGCCGACTCGTCGCCGAGGATCGTGAGATCCGCGACCTCCCGGGCCAACAGGGTCGCCGCCGCTCGGAGGATGCGGTCGTCATCGCCCTCCGGCAGCACGATGCGTCGACGGTCGGAGCGTGCTCTCTCGATGAGGCCGTACTCGAACATCAGCGGAGTGACGACGCGCGACTCCGCGAGACCGAGCTGAGTGGTGAGCTCGGCGATGTCGACGTGGGTCTGGAAGAGCCCCAGCGCCCGGTCGTAGCGGCCCCGCGACTCGGGCGAGATGCGGCCACGGGCCCCCATCACGCGCACCGCGGTGTCGTAGGTGCCGAGGTCGGTCGCGATGATCGGCACGGTCGAGGTGAAGCCGTCGAGCAGCTGGACGATCGGCTCGGGAAGCGGGAAGGGGCCGTTCAGGATGATGCCGGCGACTCGGGGGAACGTGCCGGACGCATCCGCGAGCAGCGTCGCGAGCAGCACCTCGGTGCGGTCGGCGGGGATCACCACGACCGACTCCTCCGTGAGCCGGGGAAGCACGTTCACCATCGACATGCCCGCGACGACGATCGTCAGCGCCTCGCGTGCGAGACGGTCGCGGTCACCCTTGATGAGCCGGCCGTCGACCGCGGCGAGGATGCCGTCGATCGACGGTGCCACCAGGGTGCGGTCCTCGGGGATCGCCCACACCGGCGTGGTCTTCTGCGGGCGCACCGCCGCGACGGCCTGTTCGATGTCGTCGAGCCGATCGGGGTCGGCCCGGTTCACGATGATCGCGAACAGCTCCGCACGCTCGACCTCGAGTTCGGCGAGCGCGAGCGCCCCGATCTGTCCGACCGCGGCGGGAGTGCGGGCGGTGGTCGTGCCCAGCTGCTCGGCCTGCCGCTGCTGATCGCGACCGCTGAGCACGAGCAGCACGGGCGCCGCCAGGTTCGCGGCGATCCGGGCGTTGTACCCCAGCTCTGCGGGGCTGGCGACATCGGTGTAGTCGCTGCCGATGATGACGACCGCGTCGCACTGGGCTTCGACCGCCTTGAACCGGGCGACGATGGTCGACAGCGCCCGGTCGGGGTCGTCTCGCACATCGTCGTAGGTCACGCCGATGCAGTCCTCGTAGTCGAGGTGCACCCCGTCGTGTGCGAGCAGCAGCTCGAGCACGTCGTCGCGCTCGGTCACCGACCGGGCGATCGGGCGGAAGACGCCGACCCGCGGGGTGACGCGCATGAGCGCGTCGAGCACGCCGAGGGCGATGGTCGACTTACCGGTATGGCCTTCGGCCGAGGTGATGTAGATGCTCTGCGCCACAGTCCCACCCTAGGTGCACGACCTCATGATCTCGCTGGGTTGACAGCCGTGCGAAACAGCTCAGCAGGGCGTCGAGAGCGCATCGACCACGGCTGCGGCGTCAGAGGCGTAGCGCGTGTAATAGGTGGGGTCGAGGTTGATCTGCACCCGGTGGATCGCGAGCGACGGATCCATCGACTGCCAGTCGGGGACTCTCGCGAGGCGCTCGTAGAACAGCGTCGCGGCGGTCGCCGGGTCCATGCGCTGCTCGGCCGAACCCCACCAGTGCTGCTGTTGGAAGAGTCCGATGCTCGTCGTCCGGCTGCCGTCGGGGTTCGTGAACCCGCTCGTCTCCCAGTCGCCGTAGTCGATGTTGTTCAGGCTGCTCTCGCCCATCGCCGTCATGACGCCCAGGATCTGCCCGTCTCGACCGAAGCCGAGCGCGGTCGCCGTCTGCATGATGGTCGCGGCGTTCTCGAGCTGCTCCCCCTGCCAGCCCGCGACACCCGCCTCCGGGAACGTGGTCGGATCGGAGATGCAGATCGCCAGCGGCTTCTCGTGGGCGAGTCCCAGCGGGATCAGCACCGCGGCGAGCGCGACCACGATCACCGCCGCCGCAGAGAGTGCGACGCGTCGCAGCACCTTCGCCCGCCGCATCCGCCGCTGCGCTCGACGTCGCGGCGACGCGCGGTGCGTGCGTGCGCGCTGCCGACTCGCCGCCTTGCTGTCAGTCGCCTTGCGGGCGCCTGCCTTCCTGCGAGCCGCCGTCTTCCTCGTCGACGGCGTCTTCCTCGTGGTCGCGCCCCGAGAGCTCATACGCTGCGGGTCTCGCGTCCGCCTCTGCCGACGAACGCGGCGAGGCCGCCCCCGATCGCACCGAACAGATGCGCCTGCCACGAGATGCCCTCGCGAACGCCGACGACGCCGGCGAGCATCGAGCCGCCGTAGAGTCCGATCACGATGAGCGCGACGATCGCATAGAGCACGCGATGAGCGACTCGTCCCGGCGCGAAGACCCGCATCACGGTGTATCCGAAGTATCCGAAGACGAGTCCTGATGCCCCGACGGTCAATGCTCCTGGCGCGTTCACGAGCCATGTGCCGAGGCCGCCGACCACGGCGGCGAATGCGGTGACGGTCCAGAACCTGCGGGCGCCCTCGACAGCGACGAGGCTGCCGAGCACGAGAAGCGGCACGGTGTTGCCGATCAGGTGCGCCCAATCCGCGTGCAGGAGAGGCCCGACCACGATGCCCCCGAGCCCCGAGAGGTCCCAGGACCGAAGACCGAAGCCCGTGAAGGACCCGGGGAGGATCGCGTCGACGAGCTGCACGAGCCACATCAGGGCGACGAGCAGCAGAGGCGCCGCGAAACGGCCGAGAGCGCTGGAGCGGGGGGAGTCGGCGGTGCGGGTCACATCGGGCCTTGTCACGTCACGATCCTGCCAGGACTGCCCCGGAGGACCCTGACAAAAAGAAAGTGACCCTCCGCGCACCCAGCAGAGCCCGGTTACCCTTGCTGCGTTTCCGCCCTGGGGGAATTGGCCTGGATGCCGCCACGCGGAGAGCCGTCGACAAGTCTAGCCGATGTCTGCCCCTGCTCTTTGACAGACTGGGCAGGTCATGGATCCCGTCGCCGCCCCTCCCCTGTCGACGTGGCATTTTCCGGGAACGCTGCGCACCTACCAGGCCGAGGTCCTCGACCGGATCCCTCCGGGAGGCGCAGCCCCGCTGCACATCGTCGCCCCGCCAGGCTCCGGGAAGACGCTGCTGGGCCTGCTGCTCGCCGCACGCGAAGGTCACCGCACTCTCGTGCTGTCGCCGACGGTGACCATCCGCCATCAGTGGGTGCGCACCGCGTCGGAGCTGGCGCCGGACGCGGCGGCCGTCTCGGATGATCCCGAGCGTCTCGGCGACCTGACGGTGCTCACCTATCAGCTGCTCAGCGTGACGGGAGACGGCTCACCCTTCGACGACCTCGCCAGGGCGATCTGGACGGAGGAACTCGTCGCGAGCGGCCGCACCGAGGCGGATGCCGCGACATGGCTCGCCGAGCTGGCGGTCGACAACCCCGCCCGCCACCGCTCCGGCATCCGCAGTCGTGCGCGCCGACTGCGTTCGCGTTTCACCCGCCAGCGCCCTTCGGAGCTCGCTCGCGTGCTGCACCCGAACGCCGTCGCGCTCATCGACCGACTCGTCGAGGCGGGGGTGCGCACGGTCGTGCTCGACGAGTGCCATCATCTGCTCGACCACTGGGCGATCGTGGTGGCCTATCTGGTCGTCCGCATCCGAGAGAGCGGCGCGGAGCCGACGCTGATCGGCCTCACCGCGACCCTGCCGTCGCCCGACGACGAGACCGAGTACGAGAACTACAGCCACCTCCTGGGCGAGGTCGACTACGAGGTGCCGACACCGGCGGTGGTCAAGGAGGGCCACCTGGCTCCGTATCGCGATCACGTGATGTTCACCGAGCCCATGCCCGCAGAGGCCGCGTTCATCCGACGGCACGAATCGCTGCTGCACGACCTGATCACGCAGGTGCTGTCGACCCCCGACGCGCTGTCGTACCTCGAGCATCACCTCCAACCCGCAGACCCGCAGGACGCCTCTCTCGCCGAGACCCCGCTCGCCCGCCTCGACCGGGCCTTCGCGACGGACTTCGCCCTCACCCGGTCATGCGCTCTCGTGCTGCGCGAGGTCTCTCCGCAGCATCCGCTCATCGCCTCCATCCCGCCGGCCCTGCTCGACCGATGCACGACCGACGACCTGCTGACGGTCCTGTCACGGTTCGCCCAGGCACGGCTGCTCTCGGATCCCTCTGCCGTGCGCCAGTGGGAGTACGTGCGGCGCTCGCTCGCGGACTTCGGGTACGCGCTGACCGACCGGGGTATCCGACGCGGCCGCAACCCGATCGAGACCACTCTGGCGTTCTCCGCCGCCAAGGACCACGCGGCCGTCGAGATCCTCCAGCGAGAACTCGCCGGCGCCGACGGCGATCGGATCCGCGCGGTCGTCGTGACCGATTTCGTCGAGCACGGCAACAGCCGCGGTCTGGCCGGTGACGCACCCGCCGGGGCGCTCCGCACGTTCGGCCTCCTCGCCGTCGACGCTGTCACCTCCCGACTGCGCCCCGTGCTGCTGACCTCGCAGCACCTGCGTGTCCGCGCCGACGACGCCGCCGACATCGCGGTCGCGCTCGGCGAACTGCTCGGCGAGCCGGTCGGCATCGCGGAGGGCACCGGTCCCGTGCGCGACCTGCAGGTGCGCGCCGCCGGAAGCGGACGAGTCGTCGCGGCCGTGTCCGAGCTGATCCGCCGAGGCGATGTGCGCCTGCTCGTCGGCACCCGGGGGCTGCTCGGCGAAGGCTGGGACTGCCCGTCGGTGAACACCCTCGTCGATCTCACGACCGTGGCCACCTCATCCGGCACCCAGCAGCTGCGGGGGCGCACCCTGAGGCTCGATCCGGCATGGCCCGAGAAGGTCGCGCACAACTGGTCGGTCGTCTGCCTGATCCCGTCGCACGTCGACCTCGACGATGCGTCCGAGTCCCTGCGACTCCGTCGTCGGCATTCGCATCTGTGGGGGCTGAGCGCCGAGGGCGACGGCCGGATCGTCAGCGGACTGGGTCATGTACTCACCGCACCCGCCGTCGAGGCGTGGACTCGTGTGCTCGACAAGGACCCGTCGACGACGATCGCGGATCTCGGCGCCCTCGTGCGCGCGCAGTGGCCCTCTCGGAGTCGGACGAGGGAGGAGTGGCGGATCGGCGAGCCGTACCGTGCCCACGAACGGGAGACGGTGTCGATCCGTCGGACGACCCGCGCCCCACTGCTTCGCGCCGCGCAGACGGCGAGGGCGGGAGCGGTCGGCGGCTTCCTCGCCGGCGCCGCGACGACAGGCGTGCTCGTCACCGTGCTCGCGCTCTTCGGGGTCTCCTTCGCCCCTGCCCTCGGGGTCGCGCTCGCGCTGATCGGGGGCGCTGTCGCTGCGACGGCATCCGCTGTGCGCATGCTCGTCCGCTCTCTGCGCGATCGCTCGCGGCCGGCCGAGATCTACCGAGCCGCGGCGGTCGCCGTCGCCCGCACGCTGGAGGAGGCAGGACGCGTCGGGCGGATCGACGAGTCAGCGATCACTGCGCGGCCGGACGACGCCGACCCCACCTGCATCCGCATCGAGCTCGGCGGCTCCGTCTCGGACGCACGCGTGATCGCCGATGCCGTCGAGGAGCTCTTCGCACCGGTGCGCACACCCCGGTTCCTGCTGCGCATCGACGCGGCCGGGCTGCCGCGGGTCCGGGTGCTCGAACGCCTCGCCGACCGCCTCTCCCCCGGACGCACGCTTCTCGTAGTGCCTCGCCTGATCGCCCGGCGGCGCGGAGACGCCGAGCGCTTCTGCGACCATTGGCGGGCCCTGATCGGCACGTGCTCACTGCACGAGCTGAGCGGGGTGCAGGGACTCGCCCTGCTGCGTGTCGCGCGCAGCGCCGACAGCCGGGTGGACCCCGCAGAACCCCGGGCTCGTGTCTGGGGCTGATGCCCGACGCCGGTTCTCACCCCAACCGTAGGCAGCCGGGTTACGATCGGTTCACGCGCACCGCAGCGCCCACGCGAGAGGGAACGCATGCCAGAGAACCCGCCCCTGATCCCGGCCGTCGTCGACGCCGAGCAGTTCGCCGCGCAGACGTCTGCCATCGTCGAGTCCGTCGGACGGGTGATCGACGGCAAGCCGGATGCCGTGCGGAGCGCGCTCGTGTGCCTGCTCGCCGAGGGACACCTGCTGATCGAGGACGTGCCAGGCGTCGGCAAGACGATGCTGGCACGCGCGCTGGCCGCGAGCGTGGATGCGACCGTCCGCCGCATCCAGTTCACTCCCGACCTCCTCCCCGGCGATGTGACGGGCGTGAGCGTCTACAACCCCGTCGATCGCGAGTTCGAGTTCAAACGCGGCGCGGTTTTCGCGCACATCGTGATCGCCGACGAGATCAACCGCTCGTCACCCAAGACGCAGTCGGCGCTGCTCGAGGCCATGGAGGAGGGGCAGGTGACGGTCGACGGGTCGACCCACATGCTGCCCGATCCGTTCCTGGTCGTCGCGACCCAGAATCCGCTCGAGATGGAGGGGACCTATGCGCTGCCCGAAGCACAGCGCGACCGCTTCATGATGCGCATCTCGATGGGCTACCCGGATGCGGCGGCCGAGGCGCTCATGCTGCGACAGCGAGACACCGTGAACCCGCTCGCCGCGGTGCGAGCGGTCGCCGACGCGGCGTCGATCTCGGGACTGATCGCCTGGGCGCGCTCCGTGCATGTCGCGCCGGCGCTCGAGGAGTACACGGTCGCTCTGGCGCAGGCCACCCGAGCCGACCCCAATCTGCACCTGGGTGCGAGCCCGAGGGCGACTCTTCAGCTGATCCGCGCCGCGAAGGTGTGGGCGGCACTCGACGGACGCGACTTCGTGATCCCGGACGACGTGACCGCGCTGATCGTCCCGGTCTTCGCCCACCGACTCCTTCCCGCCCGCGGCGCGCACCGCGCCGGAGCCCAGCCGGTCGAGGCGGCCCTGCGGCAGATCGTCGAGCGCGTGCGGGTGCCCGTGACCGCGCGCTCCTGACCCGCCGCTCGCCATGCCTCGCCGTCGAACCCTCACCCTGCGGGGAACGGGTGCGCTCCTCTCCGGTCTCGGCTGCCTGATCGCGGCGAACATGCTGGGCGCGCCGATCCTCCTCTACATCGGCATCCTCCTTCTCGTGCTCACCGTCTTCTCGGTTCTCGTCGTGCGGCTGCCGCGGCGCACGGGCACCGTCACGCGGCAGGTCTCGACCGACCTGCTGACCGTGTCGGAGACCTCGCGAGTGACCCTGCGCTTCACCCTGCGGGCCCTGCGCGTTCCCCGCGGACTCTGGCGCGACGTGCTGCCGCCCGCGGTGAGCGGCGACTCGGCGGGCGAGTACCCGTCCGAGACGGGGCAGCTGACCTATCTGATCACCGGCGTCCGTCGCGGCGTGTGGCCGATCGGCCCACTGGTGGTGCGCACCGTCGACCCGTTCGGTCTCGCGCAGCGCGAGCAGGCGTTCGGCGAGACGCGCAC
Organism: Microbacterium sp. LMC-P-041; assembly: GCF_030209555.1. Taxonomy (NCBI): domain Bacteria; kingdom Bacillati; phylum Actinomycetota; class Actinomycetes; order Micrococcales; family Microbacteriaceae; genus Microbacterium; species Microbacterium sp. LMC-P-041. The sequence continues at coordinate 212,030 of NZ_JARVRV010000005.1, read as the reverse complement.
GGTCACCGTCGTCCCTGAGGTGTTCACGCTCGCGCCGCTGACCGTCAAGGTCGGGGCCGCCGGCGGGACCGCGCACACGTCTTCGAGCCGGCTCGGGCAGGGCAGCGACAATCTCTCGCCGCGCCGCTACATCCCGGGCGACTCGATGCGCCGCATCCATTGGCGGGCGACCGCGCATCGCGGACAGCTGATGGTGCGGCAGGAAGAGGAGGAGTCCAGCCCCGACGCTCTCGTGATCCTCGACCGCAGCGCCGCACGCTGGGCGCGCCCGGGTGATGCCGAGGACCCCGCTTTCGAGACCGCGGTGTCGATGTGCGCCTCCGTCGCCGTGCACCTCGTGCAGGAGGGATACGGCGTCGATGTGATCGACAGCGGCGGGACTCTGCTGGGCACGCTGCGCGGCCACGAAGACGATCGGGACGGCCTTCTCGTCGCCCTCGCGCTGGTCGGCCCGCGCGGCGAGCCCCGCGACCTTCCGACTCTGGTCGGTGGCACACCTCCGGGTCCGCTCGTCTACATCACAGGCGAGATCGACGACGAGGATGCCGCCCTGCTGCGCCCGTCCGGAGCGGCAGCGCCGATGCTGTTCGCGACCGCACCGGGCGCCGGCGTCGTCGCGGCGGCCGAGCGGACCGGCTGGCGCTTCGCGAGACTCGGCGACGACATCGCAGAGGCGTGGGAGGACGTGCTGCCCGACCGCATCGGCGGCACCGCGGACCACCGGGGAGCGACCGATGTCCCGAGCTGAACGACAGGCCGAACGCGGATCCCGCCTGTCGTGGCACCGCGAGCACGAGCTGCCCGTCGGCACCGTCCTGCCGTCGGTGCTGGCTGCGGCGGCCGGGCTCGTCGCGATGTGGCCGTTCACCTCGGTCATCGAACCCGGCAGCTGGTCGTTCGCGGTCCTCGCCGTGATCGTCGTCACGGCGCTCACGGGCATGACGTGTCGCACGCTGATGCGCGGCCGTCCAGCCTGGGCACGCGACCTCGTCACGATCGCCGTCCAGATCCTGGTGGTGATGGGCACCGTCATCCTGCTCGTCGCGGGCGACACCGCGGTGTTCGGCGTCGTGCCCACCGAAGCGACGTTCTACACCTTCCAGGCTCTCGCCGCCGCCGCCTGGGAGGAGATCGCTTTCGGTTCGGCCCCGCTCGCCGCATCACCGGGGCTCCAGGCGGTGATGGGCCTGGGGTTCGGCGTCGTCGCCATCCTGCTCGACCAGCTCGTCGCCCAGCGCGGCGCGATCCTCGCCAGCCTCCTCACCGCCGTCGTCGGATCCATGCCGATGATCGCCACTCTCGGGGGTGTGAACGTCGTCTGGTTCGTGCTGCTCGGCATCCTGATCCTCGTGCTACTGCGGTACACGGCGGCGCAGAATCCCGATTCGCCGCGGCGGACATCCGTGGCGGTCGCCGCCGGCGTCGGCGTCGCTGCGCTCGCGGCGACGGTGATCGTCGCACCGGTGCTGCCGGTCTCGGCCACTCTCACGGGTACAGGTACGGGGGTCACCGTCGATGCGTCGCTGCGCCTCGGCGATGACCTGCGACAGCCGAACCCTGTCGAGGTGCTCACGTTGGCGACGACGGCGGACACCGCGCCCTACCTGCGACTCACGACGCTGTCGTCGTTCGACGGGCGCGTGTGGGAGCCCGATCGCGGCGACCTGCAGGCGCAGAGCGAGGGATTCGGCCCCGACGAGTGGGCGGACGACATCGAGACGACCGACCAGAACACCTCCATCCGCGTGATCCGGATGTCGAGTTCATGGCTCCCCGTGCCGTACCCCGCGACCGGCGTGCAGGGACTTTCCGCCGCCTGGCGGGTGAGCCCCGAGAACCGCACTCTCGCGTCTCGCAACGGGGATGCCGTCGGCAACGACTACACGGTGCGGTCGCTCGAGGTCTCACCGACTCTCGAGCAGATCCGCGCGCTTCCCGCCGCTTCGCCGATCGTCGACCCCGATGCCGAGCCGGTCGACCTGCCGGACGTGATCGGCGAGACGGCGGCCGAGGTCACGGCGGACGCCACGAACGACTACGACCGCTTGGTCGCGCTCCAGTCGTGGTTCCGGAGCCAGTTCGCCTACTCTCTCGAGACCCCTGTCGATGAGGGCTTCGACGGCACCGGAGCCGATGCGGTCGCCGAGTTCCTCGAGGTGCGGTCGGGATACTGCATCCACTTCGCCGGGGCGTTCGCGCTCATGGCGGAGAGCCTCGACATGGAGGTGCGCATCGTCGTCGGGTACCTCCCCGGGGCGCTGACCGAGACGACGCGCGGCGATGAGGCGGTGTACTCGGTCTCGAGCGACCAGCTGCACTCATGGCCCGAGGTCCTCTTCCCCGGCGTGGGCTGGGTCCCGTTCGAACCGACGGCGTCTCTCGGGGTTCCGACGGCCTTCAGCGCCGCGGCGACGACGGGCGGGGGGACGGGCGGCGCCGCGACGCCCGCTCCGACGGCGGCTCCCAGCACCGAGCAGACCTCGGGACCGGAGCTCGAGCGTGAGGATGCCGGCGACAACGCCGGCGCAACCGGGGAGCGTCGTCAGCTCGACCCCACTCCCGTCGTGCTGACGACGCTCGGGGTGCTGGTGGTGCTGCTGATTCCCGCATTCGCTCGTCTCGCGCTGCGGTTCGCGCGACGCGGGCGCGCGCGGGACGGTGACGCCGGAGCCGCGTGGGCCGAGCTGCGGGCGAGCATGCAGGATCTGCGCGTACCCCTGTCGGACGCCGAGACCCCTCGCATGCGCGGCGATGACCTCGTGAGAGACAGCGGCGTGAATGCCGACGCCATCAGAGTGCTCGTCGCCGCAGTCGAGCAGGCGAGCTATGCGCGCCCCTCGGCGAGCGCGGCCCGAGATCTCGACGCCGCTCTGATCGATGTGACGGCTCAACTGCGCCGCAGCGTCGATCGCTGGACGAGGGTCCACGCGTTCCTGCTGCCGCGATCGCTCTTCGTCAGCCGCCGCACCGACGTGCCGCTGCTCGTCTGAGTAGTACCGCGACTGCCGAAGGTGCTGGCCAGGGGATCAGGCGGCGTGCAGCTCGCAGCGCACCGAGTCGCAGGATTCGCAGACGACGAACTGGGTGCGGCAGGCGGGGTCCGGGCAGTTCGCGGTGCGCTTGGTCGGCACACCGCAGCCGACGCACTCGCCGATGACGGCCGCGTGGTCGGAGAAGTCGACGGAGCCGCGCTTGTCGAACACGTAGAGTGACCCCTCCCAGAGGCCCTCGTCACCGTACTGCTCGCCATAGCGGACGATGCCGCCCTCGAGTTGGTACACCTCGCCGAACCCGCGGGCTGTCATCAGGCTCGAGAGCACCTCACAGCGGATGCCGCCCGTGCAGTAGGTGACGACCGGCTTGCCTTTGAGGTCGTCGTAGGCACCCGAGTCGAGCAGCTGCACGAAGTCGCGAGTCGTCTCGGTGTCGGGAACGACCGCTCCCCGGAAGCGGCCGATCTGCGCCTCGAGCGCGTTGCGTCCGTCGAAGAACACGACCTCGTCGCCTCGCTCCCCCATCAGCTCGTGCAGCTCTTCCGGTGTGAGCCGAGTGCCGCCGCCGATGACGCCGTTCTCATCGACCCGCAATTCGCCCGGCGCTCCGAATGACACGATCTCGTCGCGCACCTTGACGCTGAGCTTCGGAAAGTCGACGCTACGACCATCGGCGTCGACGCCGGTGCCTTCGCTCCACTTGATGTCGGCGTTCTTGAAGGGCGCATAGGCCCGGAATGACCGCGCCCATTTCTTCAGCGCCAGAAGGTCACCGCCCAACGTGCCGTTGACTCCGTCCTTCGAGATGAGGAGCCGTCCGCGCAGCCCGAGCGCTTCGCCGAGGTCGCGCTGCCACACCCGGATCGCATCCGGATCGGCGAGCGGGGTGAAGACGTAGAAGAGGACGATCTTGGGGGTTGCCACCCAGAGATCCTACGTCGCACGAGCGGGAGCCCGACGCCGCAGCGGCACCCGAGTGCCGAGAAGCCGCCCGACGTGACGATGCACCGCGGGCACGAGTCCGACGTGCTCTCCGGCGTCCGCACGCGTGAGCAGCTTCGTCATCACGTACAGCTGAGAGACGATGCCGCTCTCGGTCTCGAGGTCCCGACGGAATCGCCGCGCGATCTGATCTGCCACGTGCGGAACGGCCAGGGAGTGTCCGAGCAGGAACGCCGGGTCATAGCCGCGCGGCGCCAGACCCCAGGACTCCCAGTCGGCGATCGCGAACGGCTCCCGGTGAAGGTTGTTCCAGTGCAGGTCGCCGTGGCTCGCCACCCAGTCGTCCTGGTCGACGTCGAGGTCGATGCCGAAGAACACGCCGATCCTGCGGCGCATGATCTCGGAATCGAGCACGGTGCGCTCCGTCGGCGTCGCCGCGACGGCGTCGAGGTTGCGTTCGAGCGCGGTCCACCACGTCTCGTCCAGCCCGGGCGTCCGCTCGAGCACGGATGTCGGAGCGCACACCCGACCGGGAAGCAGGCTCATGAGGTCGGCCCGATACACCAGCGGTCCTTCCTCCCACGCCCGCGCGTCGATCAGTCGGGGCTTCTCGACCCCGGCGATGGTCATCGCGTCCTGGTTGCCGACCCACCACGAGCTCCTCGCCCACTCGCTTCGAGCCCAGACGACTCGCAACCAGTATGAGGAGCCGGCCCGTTCGACGGCTGAGCCGATCGACCGGTCGCGCCATCCGAAGCGGGAACGGCCGATCGCATCGAGGCCGAGGTCTGCGAGAGCGCGGGAGTGTGCCAGGCGCAACGCGGTGCGCACAGAAGTGCTGGCCACGGTGGGCAAAGGGTCTGTCGCCATGAACGTCCTTCCGAGACGAGTTCGCCGATCGGTGTCGGCTGCGCGGCCGGGCTCACACACCCTGGCCGTGCGCTCTTATATGACTGCATAGTGTCTACGTTCGAGGCTAGAGAGCATCGCTTTGCGGGCGCAAGGCTCGGACGGATCGCATACCGGTGGAGCAGCATCCCGCCGGATGATGCTCCTCACACGAGCTGGTCATGGGCTGCCCACCCGATCGGATAGACTGTTCAGGTTGTTCCTTGGTGACGTGTCCGAGCGGCCGAAGGAGCACGCTTGGAAAGCGTGTGTTGTGCAAGCAACCGCGGGTTCGAATCCCGCCGTCACCGCCAAATCGAAGGCCCCGACTCCCCTACGAAACACTGGGGGTGCGGGGCCTTCGTCATTTCGCGGGGGTGACCCGTGGCAACGTTCCGGCAACAACTGCAGCATGGCGAGCCACATCGAGAGCCTCTGCGACGCTGTCGAGGTCGTCCTCGAAGAGGTCCGCGTAGACGTCTCAAGCGTCATTGCCGCTGAGGCGTGACCAAGCATTCGCTGAACCGACTTCACATGCGCGCCGGTAGAAACGGCGAGCGAGGCCGCGGTGTGCCTCAGGTCGTGCGGCGTCACGCGGGGAAAGTCCTCATCCGCGTCGCGCACACGCTTCACCGCGAACGCGAACCATCCGCGCACGCTATTCGGCAACCGCATGTGCGTGACGCCGTCGCCGAACAGGAGATCCTCGCGGCGTTTCCCCTCGCACAGCTTCGCAATCGACATGGACAGGAACGCCGGGTATGGCACCGAGCGTGCCTCGTGAGTCTTCGGAGTTCCGACGTGTACCACTCCCCCTACAAGGACCGCATTCTCCTCGACGCTCACACGACGCCTGAGCGCGTCTACCTGCTTCACCCGCAGCCCCGTGGCCTCGCCCCATCTGAGGCCCTGTAGGCCAAGAAGAGCACGAGCACGGGGTATGTGGAGGCCGCCGCGAGTCTGTCGACCTGCTCGTGCGTCAGGTAGGGCTTCGACTTCGGCACCTTGCGCGGGAGTGCCACACCTCGAGCAACGTTGCGACTGACTCTCATGGGCGAGCTCAAGCCGCTCATCCCCGTGACGGTGAGCCTCGCTACGACGATGTCGGGCGTGCTCAACGCCGCCCTGCCCGTGGTCGCGTCTGGCATCAGTGCCGTCGTCTCGGTGGCTGGTCCGCTCGCGGACATCATCGGCGAGATCCCGGCCCCGATGCTCGCGTCGGCCGCAGCTGGTGTTGCTCTATTCGCAGCGCTCCGCGGCAACGAGACGTTGTTGAGCAGTGTCGGAGACGGCATCAAGTTCGTCACCGAATATGCTCACGCTTCGGCTCAAGCTGCGCTCGAAGCAGGCGGCGGCGCGACTACGATGGGGACCGCGTTCCGCGCCGCAGGCGGGTTCGCAACTGGGCTCGGCAACAGCCTCAAGGCGGCGTTCGTCGCCAACCCGGTTGGGCTCATCTTGCTGGGTGTTTCGACGGCCGCCGCCGTTCTCACTGCCGCGCTGGGTGAGCAGGCCCAGCGCGCCCAGGAGGTCCGCGAGAAGACGGCGGCGTACAAGGACACCCTCGTCGCCGTCACAGGCGAGATGACCGACGCGACGCGCGCGCTCGCGAAGGAGTCTCTCACCAACCGCGAGTCGTGGGCGTGGATGGAGTCGAGCACGGTCGCTGAGACGGCGACGAAGCTCGGCCTCTCGCTCAACACAGTGACGAACGCGATGCTGGGCAACTCCGACGCGATGTCTCAGGTGAACGCTGCTCTGAGTGACTAGTCGAACCAGTTCAAGATCACGGCCTTGGAGCAGGAAAACTTCACCAAGACCGTGCAGGTGAACGCCGAAGCGTCACGCACTGCTGCCGAGGAAACCCGCAAGAAGACGGAAGAAGATCGGCGCGCAGCCTTGGCGATGACAGACGCCGAACGCTCTAACCAACGTCTCAACGAGGCGCTGCGGATCACTAGCGATGTCGGAGCGGATGCCACATCGCGCCTACAGGCCTTCAAGCAAGTACTCGATGAGCTCCGCGGCGGCACCAATTCTCAGGCCGACCTCACCCAGGACCTCAACGACCAGGTCCGGTCCCTTGATGAGGCGTTCGCCGCGACCGACGAGAACGGCAACCGGCTGGCGAGTACGCTCGTGCTCGCCAACGGAGAGATCGATACCCAGACGTCCGCCGGCTCCCAGCTACGCACCCAGATCCAGGGCCTAGGCGACGACTACCTCAACGCCATGAGAGAGGCCTCAGACGCCGCCGCAAAGAATGGCGAGCACAGTGTCTCCCTCGACGAGGGCCGCGCGATTCACGAGAAGTACGCGACCGCCCTCGCTGACTCGGCACGTCAAGCGGGTCTGAGCGAGGAGGCAATTGCCGCGCTTGTGGCCGCCACGCTGGAGCAGCCCGCACTCGTCTCGACCGTGTTCTCTTCGAATGCGACCGATGAGAAGCTCAAGGCGATAGAGCTCGCGCAGCAGATCCTGTCCACGCCCGACAAGCAGTTCGAGGTGTCCAGCGATGACTTCCCCGGGCTGCGGGATGCGCTCGCGAGGCTCGGCGTTGATATCCGAACGCTCCCGGCCGGCCAAGTGACCGTGAGAAAAGACGATGGTTCGTTCGTCTCTGTCGAGCAGGCTCTCAATACTCTCGCGCGAAACCGGTCGATGAACATCCACGTCACGACGAGCGGTGTCACGAAGGTCGGCAACCGGGAGGTCAGCCCCGGCCAGTGGGCGACGGGTGGTCCGGTCTTCGGGCCTGGCTCGGGCACGTCGGATTCGATCCCCGCTCTGCTGTCGAACGGCGAGCACGTCGTCACGGCCGCCGAGGTGCAGGCCGCCGGCGGACACTCCGCGTGGGCGCGTATCCGGCGGGCCGCCGTCGACGGGACGCTCCAGGTGCCCCGGTTCGCAGAGGGCAGACCCGTGTTCCCGATGCGCGACACAGGCACAACGATGGTGCGTGTCACGACACCCGCAGCCTCGAGTCTCGGGGCCGGCGGTGACCTCGTCGGCGAGCTTCAAGCTCTACGCGCCGATGTCCAGTCGCTGCAATCCGCACTGGGACGCCCGAACGTGCAGATCAGCAATCCTGTGTCGCGGGATGCCAAGTCGGATGCATGGGAAGCGATGCAGATCCTCGACGCCTAGGAGGCAACCATGACCACAGAACCAGAAACGAACAACGACCGCGAACGCATCGACGCCATCCGCGCGACCCGCCACCAACACCCCGCCCACCCAATCGACGAGATACGAGCGCAGCGCCGACACCGTCACGAACACCGCACCATCCCCAAGGAGAACAAATGAGCACCGACCAGACCACCGACCTCGAGGCCGATCTCGCCGCCCTCGAGCAACGGGCCATCGACGGCGAGCCTGTCACCCCGGAGGAGCTCGCCCACGCCCGTGAGCGGGCCACCCTCGCGGGACTCGCTCGCAAGGGCCAGGCAGCACGGCAAGAGGCCGCGGAGCGGCAGGCAGCCCACGAGCGCCGTGAACAGGGAAAACGAGAGGCCGCCGCGCTGCTCGCGAACATCGACAGCGAAACCGACGCTGCGGCCGCCGCAGTGATTGCAGCAGTCGAGACCCTCGCAGCGGCCGTTGCTGAGCGCAATCGAGTCGTCGAAGAAGCCGCTCACGTACTCGACCGCGTGGGCCTGCCCAGCCCTAACTACTCACACCTCGACCCATTCGACGTTCCCAACCTCGATCGTGAGTACTTCGTATCCTGGGGGCACGGTATGCAGCTGAACAAGGTCACTGTGGCGGGTGAGAGCCACCACCCCGTCGCAGTCGCCTCGAAGGTGGTGCAGACGATGGGCCGCGCCGTCCAGACAGTCAGCCTTGGCCGGAAGGTCGAGATCCAGAGATGACCATGTAGACCGGATCGCGCTGCGGTCTTGGGCGTCCTGCAGCGCATCCTTTCCCAGGGCCCCGGCGACCACCTGCGCCGGGGCCCCTTCTACGCACCGCTCAGAGAACGCGCGGAGGGCGAGCACGGCGGCCAGAGCAGTGGGGACGATGAGACGACGCATCCGCTCGGAGTAGCGCCGTCTCACCCCCGTTCAGGAGTTCAGATCCTTCTGCAACTCGGCGAGGAGTCGGAGCAGCGGATGCTCGGTCTCCTGGTTGCTCTGCTTCTCGTAGGCCACGAACAGCACGACCTGCTTCCCCTGCTTCTCCGGGACGAGGTACTCGGTGTAAATCTGGACGTCGCCGGGCCAGGCATGCGCGGACGAACTGTTCTCGTCGATCGCGGTGCTGGCCTTCACCTCCACCAAGGCGAGGGCCTTGCGTCCGATCGCTCGCACGTCATCGACCTTCGGGCTGTCCCCCTTGACGCCGGTGGCATGTCCGAGGATCACCGCCTGCGCGGTGAGCACGGTGAAGAACACCTCACCCGTGCCCTCGTCCCGAAACTGCATCTGCGCCCAGATGATCTCCTCACCGGCGGCCGTGATGGTCAGCGCGGTGAGCACACGCGCGTACCAACGCGCGTGCGTGTTCTCGTCGCTTTCGCTGACGAGTACCGCGACGTGCTGATCCCGGCGGAACTTGCGGTCCAGGTCAGAGGCCGTCTCTCGGTGCTGCTTAGTGGGCTGCATCGTTGCGGCCCTCCTTTCGTTAGTGACCTCACCGTAGCGGCTCCTGCACACAGCTCAGCCCCTTGCTGGTTAGTGGTCGATCACGATCCAGACGATGTCTTCGCGCTGGTCGCCGTGATCGTCCTCCCACACTACGTTGGCCATCGGCCTGTCCATGAAGGGCAAGAAGCTCGTCGCAGTGCGGATCCGCCGCGCGGGGAACGTAACCGACTCTCCGTCAGCCAGCGTCACGGGAAGGTCCGGGTACTCCCACTCGAAGTTCGAGTTGACGCCCAGCATCAGTGCCTCGACCGTTCCGACCTGACCCGTCTGGTTACGAAGAAGCCAGGTCCGCGGCTCGGGTGCACGCTCCATCACCCAGCCCCGGTACTCGTCGGGACGCAGAGGCCGTTCCTCGCCGTCATCGTCGGGGTCCGGTTCGGTTGCTTCCCGCACGGCCACCTCAACGGCCGCCTCGACCTCCGCCTCGATCCGCGGACGCGTCGTGATTCTCAGCGAGCGGACGAATCTAACTGCGGTCCGCAGCGCAGCAACTATCCGGTCACGGATCCGCTTCCCCCAAGGTGTGACGGCGGCTCCAGCGGCGACGAGGACGAGCACTACGACGCCAGCGACGACCTGGCCGCCAACGTCGACCCACCATCTGGCCCATTCGTCTGAATTCATACCGATCACCGTATCGGTCACGCTTCTTGGCGCGATCCCGGGTCTGCCCCATTCATCGGCGGTCCGAAAGCGGGGCACGGGAGTGTCGCGGTGAACCACGGCGCGCGGTTGCCCGAGCGAATCACCGTGCACGAGGGCAGCTACCGCTTCAACGATGCCGGAAGCACATGGGACGGCGAGTATCACTACCGCAACCCGGAGTATCGCTTCGAGCCTCGATAGAGTGCCAGGCATGGAAATCGCCAGCTTCGTCGTCGCTGTACTCGCCGTCATCGCGTCAGGCGCAGCGGCGCTATACGCGCTGGGCGCGAACCGTCGAGCAGACGAAGCGAATCGGACCGCGGAGGAAGCACTCAAAGTGCAACGCGCCGCCCTACCGCCGGTCTGGAGCGCAGTCGAAGCCATTGGGGAAGGCACGATGGCGTTCCGCAACCAGTCGAGCCGCACGATCGAGGTCCTCGGCATTACCGTCGAGCCCGACGAGGCAGCTCAGTTGATCGGGGCCCCGCCGCGTCCTCACACTGTGGAGTATGGAGACTTTCTCGCCCTCCAGGTGCGAGCCCGATATATGTCACAGCCTGCACACCGCATCTTCATCGAGTGGCGCTACGAGGGTGAGGCCGACGTGCGCAAGACGATGCGTCAGGTTTAGGCGGCAACACTTCAGAGATGACAGATCGATTGCTGAAGGTTGCGGACGTCACCCAGACCCAGCGTGTATAGGATGCATACCATGCAACGATGGACTACGAGCTATCGATTCACCTGGACGCCGATCGTGACGTTCGCTCGCCGACAGCTCAAATTCCTCGACTGGATCGAGGCGAACCTCGACCCCGTATCTTTCTATGATCGCGAGGGAACGACGGGAGTGGCAATTCTCTCGCGAGATATCCGTCTGACAGTGAGCCGGTCCGGGATGGTGTTGGAGGACGGGGCTGCCCTTGAGGCAGGTGTCGGTGTCCTTCGCGAAGCAGTCGCGGGGGCGCTGGGTGTCCTTGAGCCCAAGGACCTCCGGCTCAAGAGCGGATCAGTAGCGTGGTCCGAGGGCCTGGCTGGGTTGCCGTACAACGAAGCTCGCGCGGGGCTCTCACGTCTGATGTCGGGTATCGATCTGTCGTCGGATGTCCCCGTGCCGGTGGACATCTCGGCCCTGATGGACGTGCTGACCCCGGAGTACAGCGGTCAGGTAGAATGGGGTGTGGTAAGCGCTGAGGAGCTCGTCGATCGACTCGCCCGTCCGCCTATCGGCCGGATCGCGACTAATCGCCCGGAAGCGTCGGCTGCAGCGATCCATCCGGACGAACTTCCAGAAGCCTCCGTGTTCGTCGACTCGACGTTCTCGAGCCTCGCGCCCGAGAATATTCAAGACGCGGAAGGTGTTATGAATGCTGTAGCGGATATCGATAGTGTGTCCAACAAGCTCGCAACTGCTTTATACGCTCAGATCACGAAAAATCTCCGGGGGAAACAATGAGTTCCACACCAACACTTGAGCGCAGGATCGGGACGGTCGACGCAGACTGGGTTGACATCGCTCCTACCGTTGCGCGAAGCAGCCGACTCACGGGTGCCCGCATCGTTGTCGCGATCAGCGGGATCCGGAACGCGCTCGCCACCGGCGCCGATGAGGGAATCGTCATCGACACCGATGACTTCCGCCCGGTCGACGAGCTTGACCGCGCTGCCGCGGAACAAGCCGACGCCCGCTGGAGCGACTGACCCGCCTACGGGGACCTTGCACATGCAGGTTCTGATTCAACGGGGGCAGGTGTGGTACGCCCAAGTTCCCTTCAACGACGAGGTAGTCGAGTCGAAGGTGCGCCCGGTCATCATCCTGGGGTGGTCTACCTTCGCCAAGAACGATGATCACAACGTGCTTGTGGTGCCATGCGCCACATTCGGTGGAGACCCGTCGAAGGCGCGCGGCGGTGACGTCAAACTTGCCGATGAGGCCGCAGCTGGACTAGCAGGACGAGGGTCCTTCGTAAGGTGCCGGCGACTGATGTCTCTACACCCGTCGGGCGTTCTCTGGAACCGGGGTTCCCTGGGCACTCTCATTCAGGCGGATTGGGACATGGTCCTGACCGAGGTCGAGCGTCTCTTCGCGACCCCCCAGCTCGCAGCAGTGCCCGGCGCGCACGTTTGAGTTGCCAGCTTCGGTACGCACCGAATGCCCCGATCTCATGGCAACGAGGTGGCAACGATTCTCATAACCGTTGCACCGCCTGCTAATCGAAACGTGCGCTAGATCGGCGTACTCTCGCCGGTCGAGCACTTCGTCCTTGGAACGGCGGGAGCCGAATTGGGGTTCGAATCCCGCCGTCACCGCCAAAAAGCATGAAGGGTCTCCGCGCCAGCGGGGGCCCTTCATGCTTTTTATCGAGCGCTGGCGATTCGGGGAGGCGCGAGCGCAGCGAGCACCGGGGACGCCGCCCGGCCGAGAACTCAGTCGAACGTCACGCCGAAGCTCTGTCCGCCCGGCTCCGCAGGGAGCGGTGTCATGCCCAGCCGCGTGTAGAAGGCGGCGGCGCCCGTGTTGTTCGGGTCCATGCCCAGATGCAGCCCCCGCACTCCGCGGCGGCGCAGTTCGTTGAAGAGCGTCTCGATCAGCTGGCGCCCGAGTCCCTGACCCTGGGTCTCGGGCAGGAGGTCGATGTGCAGGTGCGCGGGGTACTCCTCCGCGTTCGCGTCCCGGCCCGGGGCCTGCGCATAGCCGTATTCGATCATGCGATCCTCACGGGTGCTCGCCTCGTCGACCCTCGGGTACCGCTCCTGTCGCCTAGGCCACCACTCGTCGCGGAACCAGGTCGCGAAGGCATCCGTGTCGTCCGTCGCCACGATGTAGCCGATCACGCGCTCGTCGTCGGTCTCGACGACCCAGGCGAGGTCGGGGTGGCGTTCGACGTACGGCACGGCGAAGAGATCGCCCCAGAGCGAGTCGTCCGAGAAGATCCCGGTCGCGTCGGCTCCGGCATCCGCAGTCCGCACGCAGATGTCGTACAGCGCGGCACGGTCGGACGGACGATACGGACGGATGCGCGACAATGCTGCTCCTCGATGCGATGTGGACGGTGTCAGCCTACCGGCGCGACTGCAGGGTCGTCCCGCTGCGACGTCGACTGCACCCACGGCAGCAGCCAGGCCCCCAGCACGAGAACGACGCCGGCGCCGACCAGCGCACCGCCCAGCGTGTCGGTGGCCCAGTGCACCGACAGGAGAGTACGCGAGAGCGCCATCGCGACCACCCAGAGGATGCCGAGGATCGCGGTCCACACGCGAGGGAAGACCAGCCACAGGACCATCGCGATCGTCGCCGCGTTGGCGGCGTGCCCCGAAGGGAACGATCCGTAGTCGCTCACGACGATCATGTCCTCCGGGCGCGCTCGTCCGAACAGGTGCTTCAGCAGCTGCACGGCGCCGGCGCTCGCGAGGAACGCCACAGCGGCGAACACGGCGGCCTGCCATCGCCGAGCCACGAGAAGAGCGGTGATCAGCAGCAGCGGAACGAGCAGGATCGCTATCCACCCGCCGCCGATGCTGTTCAGCACCAACGCGAACGACAGCATCGCGTCGGTGCGGTACGTGCTGATCGTCTCGTTCCACCAGGTGTCGAAGCCGGGAGGCTCGGTGTACCCGAACACGATCGCCGCTCCGAGGAGCGTCGCCGCGACGAGCATCCCTATTCCCCACCACAGCAGCGTTCGTGATCTCATCGAACCATTCTGCCGGTCGGAAGCTGAAAGTCAGGGAGCCAGCATGCCGACAGTCCGTGGACGCACGATCAGCCACAGTGACAGGACCCCGATGGCCGCGCATCCGACCATCACGGAGGCCATGGTCGTGGCGGTGATCCCCGCACCCTGAGAGACCCAGCCGACGACCGGCGAGATCAGCCCTGCGACGCCGAAGTTCGTGGCTCCGATCACGGACGCCGCGGTGCCCGCGGCCTTGCCGTGCCTGTCGAGAGCGAGCACCTGCACGTTCGGGAAGGTGAAGCCGCAGGCCGTCATGAAGACGAACAGCGGGATGACCGTGCCCCACAGCCCGAGGCCGAGCTGATCGGTCACGATGATGGCGATGCCCGCGAGAAGCAGGACCGCCGTCGAGTAGGCCATGACCCACTGCGGTCCGAAGCGCGCGGCGAGTCGCGAGGCCGTCTGCACGCCGGCGACGACACCGAGCGAGTTGACCGCGAACAGGAGACCGTACTGCTGCGCGTCGAGCCCGTGCGTCTGCTGGAACAGGAACGGCGAGGCCGACAGGTACGAGAACAGACCCGAGAAGGTCATGCCCCCGATTATCAGCACGCCGATGAAGACGCGATCGGAGAACACCGAGCGGTAGCGCTGCATAACTGTCGCGCCGCCCTTCTCCTGGCGGCGTGCGATCGGCAGCGTCTCGGGGATGAAGACGATGGCCGACACGAGCATCACGACGCCGTACAGGGCCAGCACGACGAAGATGCCGCGCCACGGCATCAGCGTGAGCAGCCATGAGCCGATCAGCGGGGCGATCACCGGGGCGACGCCCGACACGAGGGCGAGCCGCGACAGCATCACCACGAGCCTGCGGCCGCCGAACAGATCGCGGACGATGGCCATGGCGACGACGCCGCCCGCGGCCGCTCCCACGCCCATCAACACGCGGGCGCCGCTGAGCAGCGGAAGGGTGGGCGCGTACGCCGCCGCCGCACTGGCGAGCACGTGCAGCGCTGTCACGACGATCAGCGGGATACGGCGGCCCACTTTGTCACTGAGCGGGCCCACGACGAGCTGACCGAGCGCGAAGCCGACCATCGTGCCCGTCAGGGTCAGCTGGATCGCTGCCGCCGTGGTCTCGAAGTCCTGCTCCAGCACCGGGAAGGCAGGCAGATACAGGTCGATCGTGAACGGGCCGAGCGCGGTGAGCGCGCCGAGCAGCACGATGTACAGGGCTCGGCGGCCGTTCGAGATCGAGTCGCCGGGGTGCAGCATGATCGGCGCGGTGGCCGGGTTCGAGCCGAGCGTGCGGATCGCGCCCGTCGACGACGGGATACGGATGCTGCCCGTGGCGGTCCGCTCGGGAGCGGGGGCGGTCGGGATGGAGTCAGTGCGTGGAGCGTCGGGCACGACGGTCCTTCCGGAGTTGGAGGGGATCAGGTGAGTCGCGAGGGATCACGTCGCGAGAGCGGCCGAATCCGCGACGGAAGTCGAATCGATTCGATCCGGGCGAAGTCTCCATGCTACAGCCCGCTCGCGCCCACCTGCGTGCGCCATCGACGCTGAGGGGTCAGCCGAGGCGAGCGAGCCCCTGCTCGAGGTCGGCGATCAGGTCGTCGACGCCTTCGATGCCGACGGACAGCCGAACGACGTTCTCGGGCACGGCGAGCGCGGTGCCCCGCACCGAGGCGTGGGTCATGTCCGGCGGGTATCCGATCAGCGACTCGACACCGCCGAGGGACTCCGCGAGCTGGAACAGCTCGGTCGATTCCGCGAACGACTTGGCTGCATCGGCACCGGCGGAGAGACCGAGTGACAGCATCCCGCCGAACCCGCTCATCTGCCGCGTGGCGACGTCGTGCCCCGGGTGAGAGGCGAGCCCCGGGTAGTACACGGTCGCGAACTCCGGGCGGCCGGCTGCCCATTCGGCGATGGCCTGCGCGTTCTCGGAGTGCTGGCGCACCCGCACCGCGAGCGTCTTGATGCCGCGGGTCGTGAGCCAGGCGTCGAGAGGCGCGGAGACCGCACCCACCGCGAACTGCTGGAACTTGACCTGCTCGAAGAAACGGTCGTCGCGGAACACGACCGCACCGCCCAGCACGTCGGAGTGCCCGCCGAGGTACTTCGTGGTCGAGTGCACGACGAGATCGGCGCCGAGCGAGAGCGGCTGCTGCAGTGCCGGTGAGGCGAAGGTGTTGTCGACGACGGCGATCGCCCCGGCCGCGTGGGCGATCTCGGCGATGAGCTCGATGTCGACGATCTTCAGCAGCGGGTTGCTGGGCGTCTCGACCCAGACGATCTTCGTCTCGGGCCGGATCGCCGCGCGCAGCTCGTCGACGTTCGACAGCTCGACCGTCGTGGTCTCGATGCCCCAGGGCGCGAGCACCTTGGTGAGCAGTCGGTAGGTGCCGCCGTAGACGTCGTTGCCGAGCACGATGTGATCGCCCGGTCGGAGGATGCCGCGCAGCAGCGCATCCTCCGCAGCGAGCCCCGACGCGAACGACAGCGCGCTCGCGCCGCCTTCGAGTGCGGCGAGCTGCGTCTCGAGCGATGACCGTGTCGGGTTGCCGGCTCGGTTGTACTCGTACCCGTCTCGGAACCCGCCGATGCCGTCCTGCACATGGGTCGAGGCCTGATAGATCGGCGGGATGATCGACCCGGTGGTCGGGTCAGGCGCCTGACCTGCGTGGATGGCTCTGGTGGCGAAGGCATGCTCGGACATGTCCCTCAGCCTACGTCCGCTCCGGCGACCGCATCCGCTCCTGTTACGTCCGGCGTCCGTGCGGGATCAGCGGGAGATGTACGACAGCAGGTCCTGTCGTGTGAGCACCGTGTGCGGCTTGCCGTCGAGGGTGACGAGCAGCGCGTCGACGTCGGCGAGCGCCGCACGTGCCTGCGCGATCGGCGCGTGGATGCCGATGAGGGGCAGCCTGTCCCCCACATGATCGCCCACGGCGTCCGCGGGCTTCGCATCGCCTCGGAACAGCAGGTCCAGCAGCCCCTTCTCGTCGACCGTGCCGACCACCTCGCCCATCATGACCGGCGGCTCGGCGCTCAGCACCACCAGCTGAGAGACGTCGTACTCGGTCATCATGCCGATGGCCTCGAGCACGGTGTCGGTCGGATGCGCGTGCACCAGATCGGGGATGCCCTCCCCTAGACGGGCCGTGCGCGCGGCGAGCACGTCGCCGACGGTCTCGCCCTCCTCCACCTCGCTGAACCCGTACGAGCGCATCCAGCCGTCGTTGAAGATCTTGCCGAGATACCCGCGCCCGCCATCCGGCAGCAGCACCACCATCACAGCGTCCGCCGGCAGATCACGCGCCACCCGCAGCGCGCCGACCACGGCCATGCCGCTGGAGCCTCCGACGAGGATGCCCTCTTCTCGCGCGAGCCGCCGGGTCATCGCGAACGACTCGGCGTCGTCGACGGCGACGATCTCGTGCGGCACGCTCGGGTCGTAGGCGCCGGGCCAGATGTCCTCGCCGACGCCCTCGACCAGGTACGGGCGCCCGGTGCCGCCGCTGTAGACGCTGCCCTCGGGGTCGATTCCGACGATGCGGACCCGATCGTCCGACACCTCCCGCAGATACCGGCCGGTTCCGGTGATCGTGCCCCCGGTGCCGACCCCGGCGACGAAGTGCGTGACGCGGCCGTCGGTGTCTCGCCAGATCTCGGGGCCGGTGGTCTCGTAGTGGCTGCGCGGCCCGTTGGGGTTCTCGTACTGGTTGGGCTTGAACGCCCCGGGGATCTCGCGGGCGAGCCGGTCGCTCACGCTGTAGTACGACTCGGGGCTGTCGGCCGCCACCGAGGTCGGAGTGACGACCACCTCGGCACCATAGGCGCGCAGCACGTCGATCTTGTCCTCGCCGACCTTGTCCGGCAGCACGAAGACGCACTTGTACCCGCGCTGCTGGGCGACCAGCGCGAGTCCGACGCCGGTGTTGCCGCTGGTCGGCTCGACGATCGTGCCGCCCGGCCGCAGGTCGCCCGAGGCCTCGGCCGCGTCGATGATGCGCGAGGCGATGCGGTCCTTCGCGGAGCCGCCGGGGTTGAGGTACTCGAGCTTCACGAGAACCGTGCACTCCACGCCCTCGGTGACGTGCTGGAGCTTCACGAGGGGCGTGTCGCCGACGAGGTCGACGATGGAGTCTGCGTACTTCATGTTCACAGCGTACGTGCGACGATGCCGCGACCGGGGCTGTGTTGCGCCCGATCGCGGCATCGTGTGCTCGACCTGTCTCCGAGAGCCGATCAGCCCTTGGTGGACCCCGCCAGGAGTCCTCGCACGAAGTACCGCTGGAGCGAGAAGAAGACGATCAGCGGGACGATGATCGACACGAAGGCTCCTGCGGTGAGCAGGTACCATCCCTCGCCGCGACCGGTGATCTCGGCGAGCACCTTCGTGATCGGCGAGGCGGCGCCGTCGGCGAACACGAGGGCGACGAGCAGGTCGTTCCACACCCACAGGAACTGGAAGATCGCCACCGACGCGATCGCCGGCATCGTCAGCGGAAGCACGATCCGGAAGAAGATCTGTCCGCGGGAGGCGCCGTCGACGCGAGCCGCCTCGATGATCTCCCCCGGGATCTCCGACATGAAGTTGTGCAGCAGGTAGATCGCCAGCGGCAGCGCGAACATCGTGTGCGCGATCCACACCTGTGCGTAGCCGCCCGAGGCGTCCAGTCCCTGCGTCACCTGGACGCCGAACAGGTTGATGCCCCGCGAGAACGACGACAGCAGCGGCACCAGAGCCATCTGGATCGGCACGATCTGCAGCGCGAACACGAAGATGAACAGCGCGTTTCGTCCCTTGAAGTCGATCCAGGAGAACGCGTAGGCCGCCATCGCCGCGATCATCAGCGGGATGAGCGTGGCGGGGATCGTGATCACGATGGAGTTGAAGAACGACTCCAGGATCGTCAGCTGCGTCGTTCCGGACTGCAGCACAGCGACATAGTTGTCGAGCGTCAGCTGCGGGTTGGTGAAGACCGTCCACCAGCCGCTCGTCTCGATCGCGTCCCTCTCACGGAACGACGAGATGAACAGGCCGAGCGTCGGAATCGTCCACACCACGGCGATCACGATCGACGCGATAGTGGCCCACGGACGGCTCAGGCGCTTGCGCGCGCGGCCGGCCGAGGCTTCGAAGCGTCCGGCGGTGGTGATCGCCCTCGTGCTCTGTCCGGTGTCTGAGTTCACGGTGTCGGTCATCGGATCTCCCGCTGCTTCTTGATCTGGCGCGCGTTGTAGATCACGATCGGGAGCACCAGGATGAACAGGATGACGGAGAGCGCAGCGCTGCGTCCCGCCTCGAACTTGGAGAACTGCGTGTACATCTCGTTCGCGAGCACCGAGGTGCCGTAGTTGCCACCGGTCATCGTGCGGACGATGTCGAAGACCTTCAGCGAGGCGATCGAGATGGTGGTGAGGACGACGATCAGCGCGGGGCGGATCGACGGGATCGTCACCGAACGGAATCGCTCCCACGCGTTCGCGCCGTCGAGCTCGGCCGCTTCGAGGAGCTCTGTGGGAACTCCCTTGATCGACGCCGACAGGACGACCATCGCGAAACCGGTCTGCACCCAGATCAGCACGACGATGAGGGCGAGGTTGTTCCACGGTCCGTTGAGCAGGAACTGCTGCGGTTCTCCGCCGAACCAGACCAGGATCTGGTTGAGCAGACCGATCTGCTCGAACTCCGGACCGCGGTAGGCGTAGACGAAGCGCCAGATGATGCTCGCGCCGACGAACGAGATCGCCATCGGCATGAAGACGAGGAGCTTGTAGATCTTCTCGCCGCGGGTCTTGTCGATGAACACCGCGTAGGCCAGACCGACGATGGTCGAGAGCGTCGGGACCAGGAGCACCCAGACGATCGTGTTCACGACCGAGGTGACGCCGTCGGACTGCGTGAAGATCCAGAGGTAGTTCGAGAAGCCGACGAAGTCGCTGCCGGTGGAGTTCCAGAACGACGCGTAGACCGTCTGGATGGACGGCAGGATCAGGCCCGCGAGCAGCAGCAGCATGGCCGGGGCCATGAATGCCACGAGCTGGATCAGGTACCCGGCTCCGTCGCGGGAACGGTAGTCGAGGAAGAAGAACAGGGCGCCGACGGCGACCGCTACTCCCATCGCCCAGTAATAGGAGTTGAAGAACCACATCACCGCGAACGGGATGAGCAGGCACATCGCCAGGCGGATGCCGGTGTAGAGCGCGCCCTTGCGGGGCGCGATGTCGACGAGAAGCAGGATGACGACGACGACCACCGCGAACGCGATGACGACGGCGAGAGCCTGGGCGATCGGGGGCAGAGACCCGATCCATTGGAAGAACACAGTCGCGTTCATGGATTCCCCTTCATGAGACGGAGCTGATCAGCGGTCCGCGCGGCGATGCGCGGACCGAGAGGGAGAAGGTGGGCCGCCCGACGGGGCGGCCCACCTCATCCGATCAGCTGGAGGGCCAGCCGGTCTCGATCTGGGTCAGGACCTCGTCGGTCGAGGTGCCGTTGATCCAGGCGACCATGCCCTTCCAGAAGGTTCCCGAGCCGACGGCGCCGGGCATCTGGTCGGATCCGTCGAAGCGGAACGTGACCGAGTCGTCCTGGAGCAGCTTGATCGACTCCTGCAGGATCGGGTTCTCGACGGCCTCGATGTCGACGCCCTTGTTCGCAGACGTCACGCCACCGAGCGCCAGACGGCTGTCGGCCCACTCGGGGCTCGAGAGGTACTCGAGCACCTTCTGCGTCGCCTCGTCGTCGCTGAACGCGCCGACGATCTCGCCACCACCGGTGATGAACGTCTCGTCCTCGCTCTGGCTCGGAAGCAGGAACGCCCACACGTCGCCGTCCTCGGCGATGTTCGTGCCCTCGGGGAAGAAGCCCGACAGGAACGACGCCTGGTGCGTCAGTGCGCACTCGCCGCTCGCGACCGCAGGGGCCACGTCGCCGAATGCCGTGGAGTTGACCGAGCGCACGTCGCCGAAGCCGCCGTTGACGTAGGCCGGGTTGAGCAGGATCTCGCCGGTGGCGTCGAACGCCTCCTTGATCTGCGGGTCGGTGAAGGGGATCTCGTTCTTGACCCACTGGTCGTAGACGTCGGCGCCCGCGTTGCGGAGCACGAGGTCCTCGATCCAGTCGGTGCCGGGCCAGCCGGTCGCCACACCCGACTCGAAGCCGGCGCACCATGGTGCCTTGCCGCTCTTCTCCTGGATGGTCTGGGTCAGTGTGAGCAGCTCGTCCCAGCTCGTGGGCTCCTGGACTCCCCACTCGGCGAACTTCGTCGGCGAGTACCAGACCCAGCCCTTGACGCTCGCCATGAGCGGCGCGCCGTAGAACTCGTCCTCGTAGGTGCCGAAGTCGACCCATCCCTGCGTCCAGTACTCCTTGGCGTTCGCCTCGACGGCGTCAGGGGCCGGCTTCAGGAAGTCGCGAGCCGCGTAGTCCGCGAACAGACCCGGCTGCGGGAAGATCGCGATGTCGGGCGGGTTGCCGCCCTGTGCACGGGTGCCGAGCTGAGTCTCGAAGTCCTGGCTGCCTTCGTACTTGATCGTGATGTCGTTCTCCTTCTCGAAGTCCGCCCAGGACTCTGCGAGAAGTTCTGCCTCTCCTTCGACGATCGTGCCGTAGATCGTGACGGTGTTGTCTCCGCCGCCGCCTTCTCCCCCGCCGTCCGTGCCGCCGGGAGCACCACAACCGGCGAGCGCGATGCCCGCGACTCCCAGCAGTGCGATTGGCGCGTAACGCCGGGAACGCTGTGACAGACCCATGTGAATTCTCCTCTTCGAGTTTCCCGGCTCCCACGACATTCCGCGCCGCCCCTCGGCACAGAATCGGGAACCGATTCCAGGACAACCTATCGGGGTCCGACGCCGCGGCACAATAAGCCAGGATCACAGACTGACAACCATTCGCAGCGCCCTGGCACGAACCATGGGAGCGCTCCCTCACAATTCCTGTGGAACCGGTTCCTTTTCGCCCCTGCGACCCGTTACGCTGTCATCGGCGCAGGGGGTGGGGGCTCGCGTCGCAGTCATGGTCGAGGAGGACCGGATGAGCACGATCGCCGACGTCGCGGCGCGCGCTGGCGTGTCGAAGGCGACGGCGAGCCGAGCACTCAGCGGCCGCGGTTACGTCTCGGAAGACACCCGCAAGCGGGTCGCCGATGCTGCCGGAGAACTCGCCTATGTCGCACACTCCTCCGCGACGAGTCTCGCCACGGGCCGCACGCAGACCGTCGGAGTCATCATGCCGCCGGTCGACCGCTGGTTCTTCTCGGAGCTGCTCGCCGGCATCCAGGAATCGCTGTTCGCCCTCGACTACGAGCTCGCGCTCTACGGCATCCGCGAAGGCAGCGAGACCCGCGAGCGCCTGTTCGACGTCGTGCTGCCCGGGCGACGGTTCGACGGGATCATCGCCGTCGGCATCCAGCCCAGCGCACAGGAGCTCGAACGTCTGCACCGCTCCGAGCGACCGCTCGTCAGCGTCGGTCCGTACAGTGAGGGATCCAGTGCCGTGTCGATCGACGACATCGCCGCCGCCCGGATCGCCACCGAGCACCTGATCGAACTCGGCCATACCGATATCGCGTTCGTCGGCGGATCCATGGATCCGGACCATCTCAGCTTCGGCGACGCCCAGCGCGTGGAGGGATATCTCGAGGCTCTCGCCGCGGCGGGACTCGAGGCGGTCGCGAGGATCGCGGACAGCCGCCCGACCATGCCCGGCGGCTACGCCGCTGCCGTCGAGCTCCTCGGTGACCGCAGAGGACGCCCCACCGCGATCGTCGGCGTCTGCGACGAGGCGGCGATCGGCGCGATGATCGCGGCACGTCGCCTGGGCATCGCCGTGCCGACCGAGCTCAGCATCGTCGGAGTCGACGACCACCAGCACGCCGAGATGTTCGCACTCACGACCATCAGGCAGTCACCGCGCGAACAGGGCCACGAGGCAGTGCGCCTGCTGCGGCAGCAGATCGACCACCCGGATTCTCCGCGCGAGCGCACCGTGACGACATCCTCGCTGGTCGTCCGGAGCTCCACCGCCGGACGACGCTGACCGCTCCTCTGCGGATCTGCGCCCCGGACGCACGAAAGCCCCGGGCGGACCCGGGGCTTTCGTGAAGCGTTCAGACGCTTCCAGGGCGAGGCATCACGCCGCGACCTGGAACGGATTACTTGAGGGTAACCGTGGCGCCTGCCTCTTCGAGGGCAGCCTTGGCCTTCTCGGCTGCTTCCTTGTTCGCGCCCTCGAGCACGGCCTTGGGAGCACCGTCGACGACGGCCTTGGCCTCGCCGAGACCGAGCGAGGTGAGCTCGCGGACGGTCTTGATGACCTGGATCTTCTTGTCGCCGGCAGCCTCGAGGATGACGTCGAAGGAGTCCTTCTCCTCAACCTCTTCAGCAGCGCCGCCGCCTGCGCCTGCAACGGCGACGGGGGCAGCAGCGGTGACCTCGAACTTCTCCTCGAACGCCTTGACGAAGTCGTTGAGCTCGACGAGGGTCAGGCCTGCGAACTGCTCGAGCAGCTCCTCAGTGGTGAGCTTAGCCATGATGTATCTCCTAGATAGGTGGGTTTGTTGAACGAGATCGTGGGTCGCTCACGCGGCCTCAGCGGTCTCCAGCTTTTCGCGAAGAGCATCGATGGTGGCAGCAGCCTTGCCCATCGTCGCCTTCATCATGCCCGCAGCCTTCGCCAGCAGAACCTCACGGCTCTCGAGCGCGGCGTACTTGTTGACCTCGTCGGCAGAGAGGGCGTTGCCCTCGAAGATGCCGGACTTGATCACGAGAAGCGGGTTGGCCTTGGCGAAGTCACGAAGAGCCTTGGCAGTGGCGACGAAGTCGCCATGCACGAACGCGACAGCCGACGGACCCTTGAGGTCGTCGTCCAGCGCGGTGATGCCAGCCTTGTTGGCGGCGATCTTGGTCAGCGTGTTCTTCACCACGGCGTACTCAGCGTCCTGACGGATGCTGTTGCGCAGCTCCTTGAGCTGGGCAACCGTCAGACCGCGGTACTCGGTCAGCAGAACGGCAGTCGAGTTCTCGAATGACTTCGTGAGCTCGGCAACCGATGCGTCCTTCTGCGCCATGGTCACTCCTTGGTGTGTACGAGGCGCCTCACGGAGGTGAGGCGCCGACCCCTGACCGCATGCAACAGAAAAGCTCCGGCGCAAGCGCACGGAGCTCTGAAAGTTCGTGTCCTGCGCGGGCCCCTGCTGAGCAGAGCTTCGATCGCCTCGCGTTCTCACGCACGACGATGACCAGCGGTCTTCGGTTGTTCCCAGGCTACCTCATCGACCGCCGACCCTCAAATCGGACGTCAGTCCCGGTGCGCCGCGCGTCCCCGGTGCCCGGCGAGTGCGTCGGCGGCCCGGATGAGACTCAGGTGCGAGAGTGCCTGCGGAGTGTTGCCGGCCTGCCGCTGGTGTCCGACGTCGTACTCCTCCGAGAGCAGGCCGAGATCGTTCGCCATCGCCATCACTCCGGCCATGAGGTTCTGCGCGTCGCCCGTGCGCCCGCTCGCCGCATACTGCTCGACGAGCCAGAAGCTGCAGGCGATGAAGGGATGCTCCCCTCCACCGAGTCCGTCGACCCCGGACTCGGTGCGATAGCGCCGCACGAATCCGTTCACGAGCAGGCGACTCTCGATCTCGGCGACGGTGCGCAGCATGCGCGGATCGTCGGCGGCGCAGTACCCGACCTGCGGCAGCAGCAGCAGCGAGGCATCGACGTCGCCGGATCCGTAGTGCTGGACGAAGTGGCCGCCCTCCGCATCGACACCGCGGTCGTCGATCTCGCGACGCAGGCGATCGCGCACGCCCTCCCATCGCTCGGCATCGCCGGCGAGACCATGCTCCCGCACGGCACGGACTCCCCGGTCGAGCGCGGCCCACATCATGACCCGCGAGTGCGTGAACCACTGCGGCTCGCCCCGGATCTCCCAGATGCCGTTGTCGGGGCGATCGATCGACGCGATCACCTGCTCGACGAGCGCGCGCTGCAAGGGCCAGGAGAAGTCCCCCTCTTCCAGACCCGCGATCCTGGCCGCCTCGAGAGCGACCAGGACCTCGCCGATCACATCACCCTGGTATTGGTCGACGGCCCCGTTGCCGATGCGCACCGGCGCTGAACCGTCATAACCGGGGAGACTGGTCAGCTCGCGCTCGAGGAGATCGCGCTCCCCGGCGATCCCGTACATGATCTGCACCTCCCGCGGTTCCCCCGCGACGGCCCGGAGCAGCCAGCGACGCCACTGATGCGCTTCGGCGAGGAAGCCATGAGCGATCAGCGCCTCGAGCGTCAGCGCGGCATCCCGCAGCCAGACGAAGCGGTAGTCCCAGTTGCGCGAGCCGCCGAAGTCCTCGGGCAGCGAGGTCGTGGCCGCGGCGACGATGCCTCCGGTGTCCTTGTTGGTGAGCGCACGCAGCACCAGCAGAGAGCGGACGACGGCGTCGCGATGCGGGCCGTCGTGGCGGATCCCGCTCGCCCATCCCTGCCACCAGGCCCGCGTCCCGGCGATCGCCTCTTCGACGTCGAGCGGCTTCGGCGCGTGCTCATATGAGAGGAACCAGCTGAGCGTGAGGTCACGGATCTCGTCGGGGCCGACCGTCACCGTCGCCCGGTGCCGATGGTCCTCGGCGTGGAATCGCACGCCGCGCACGATCACCGACTCGGGCCCGGCCGTCGCATGCAGCGCCGGGTGATCCGGAGTGCCGACCTGCCGCACCCACGGCAGCCGACGGGAGTAGTCGAAGTGCAGGCGCAGCTCGGTGTCGAACTCGACGCTGCCCGAGACGCCGACGACCCTGCGGACGACCTCGGTGCGGGTCGGCTGGATCGGCATGAACTCGTGCACCTCCGCGACGCCCTCCGCCGTCTCCCACCGGGTGACCAGGATGAAGGTGTCCGAGAGGTAGAACCGCGTCGATGTCGCCCCGGCATCGCTCGGGCGCAGCGTCCAGCATCCGTGACCGGGGTCGCCCAGGAGAGCGCCGAACACCGAGGACGAATCGAAACGCGGAAGGCACAGCCAGTCGATGCTGCCGTCTCGCGAGACGAGCGCGCCGGTGCGGCAGTCGCTGAGCAGGGCGTAGTCCTCGATCGGAGCGGGCATCGACCGAGTCTGGCATGTTCACCCGAGGGTCGGAGCGATTACGGTGAGAACATGACCGATGCGACGACGCTGGTGATCCTCGGTGCAGGTGGCGACCTCACCTCTCGGCTCCTCCTGCCCGCTCTGGGCCAGCTGCTGAAGAGAGAACCCGCGCGTTCGGTGCGGATCGTCGGCGCCGATCGCGAGGAGTGGACGGATGCCGAGCTGCGGGCCGTCGTCGACACGGCCTTCGCCTCGATGGACGCCGAGGACGCGGCAGCCCGTGTCGACGTCACCTACGCCCGCACCGACATCACGCGCGCCGACGATCTGCGTGCGTTGCTCGGCGGCCTCACCGGCCGCGTGGCCCTCTACTTCGCAGTGCCTCCGGCCGTGGCGGCGGCGTGCATCGCCGCACTCACGCCCGACATGCTGCCCGCGGGCGCGATGCTCGTGATGGAGAAGCCGTTCGGCACCGACGAGTCGAGCGCCCGCGAGCTGAATCGCATCCTCACCGCCCTCGTGCCCGAGACCCAGGTGTTCCGCGTCGACCACTTCCTGGGTCGCTCGACCACGCTGAACCTCCTCGGCGCACGGTTCGCGAACCGCATCCTCGAACCGCTCTGGTCTGCGGAGAGCATCGAGTCCATCGACATCGTCTACGACGAAGCGCTGGCGCTCGAGGGGCGTGCGGGTTACTACGACAAGGCCGGCGCACTGGTCGACATGATCCAGAGTCATCTGCTCCAGGTGCTCGCGGTGCTCGCGATGGAAGAGCCCGCCACCCTCGATGAGGTCGACTTCCGCGCCGCGACCGGCGCGGTGCTCCGCGCGACCGCCGTGTGGGGCGACGACGCCGCCGGGTCGTCTCGCCGCGCCCGCTACACCGCGGGAGAGATCGACGGCATCGCGAAGCCCTCGTACGTCGACGAACCCGGCGTCGACCCGGGTCGGGAGACCGAGACGCTCGCCGAGGCGACCTTCGAGGTCCGCAACGCGCGCTGGGCGGGAATCCCGTTCCGGCTCCGCTCCGGCAAGGCCCTCGGAACGCCCGCCAGAGAGATCGTCGTGCGCTTCCGTCCTGTCCGCCATCTGCCCCGCGGGCTCACCGGCACGTCCGACGGAGCGGTGCTGCGCTTCTCGCTCGGTCCCGACCGGATGTCGCTCGAGCTGAACCTGAACGCATCCGAGGACCCGCTCGAGCTGGAACGCGCGATCCTGTCCGCGGAGCTCGGCGAGGGCGCGCTCAAGGCGTACGCCGAGGTGCTGTCCGGCGTCCTCGACGGGGATCCGATGCTCGCCGTGCGGGGAGACGCCGCCGAGCAGTCGTGGCGGATCGTCGCCCCCATCCTCGAGGCGTGGCAGCGGGGCGATGTGCCGCTCGACGACTACGTCGCCGGATCCGCCGGCCCGGAGGCGTGGCCGACGCACAGCTGAGTCTCTGCCGGGGTCGAACGCCCGAGGGAACGCCCCGGGCGGCGTGTGCGGGAGGGAGAGTCGGCGACCGGGGTTACCCTCGATAGGTGACCCCCGAACTCCAAGCTCGCATCGTCGCGGACTCCCGCGACCGCGTCGCCTGGATGCGGGCACGGTCCCGTGGGATCACCGCCACGGATGTCGCCGGCCTCACGAGCGAGCGGTCCATCGCCCGCGCCGCCGACTCCAAGCTCGGCGGCGGGCCCCGGTTCGGAGGCAACGCCTACACCGATCACGGACGCCGCCGCGAGCCCGAGATCGCCGCCTGGGTGGCGGCGACCCACGGCATCCTCCCCTCCTCCGCCCTGTTCCGCGCCGAGGTCGAGCACCGCCATCTCGCGACTCCCGACGGTATCGCCGTCGACGCCGACGGTCGCGTGAAGCTCGCGGAGATCAAGACCACGAACAAGGCGTTCCGCGGCATCCCCCGCACCTACCTGCGTCAGGTGTGGTGGCAGCAGCACGTGCTGGGCGCCGAGCGCACGCTCTTCGTCTGGGAGGAGCACGTCGACTTCTCCCCCATCCATGACGAACCCCGCTGCGTCTGGATCGACCGCGACGACCGCGAGATCGCGAAGCTCGTCGGCCTCGCCACAGATCTCATCGACGAGCTCTACCGGCGCACCACCGGTCAGCAGGTGCCGACCCGCATCGCGGATGCCGCGGCGGCCGCCGCCGCCAGCCGGCGCGAGCACCTGCGCGAGCGCGATGCGTTCCGCGCTCTCGCACTCGCCGACTGAGCCGGTCCGCACCGCACGAACTCACGTGCAGGATGCGTTGAGCCCGAGCAGCGCGATCGACAGCTGGCGCGAGGTCCCGGCCGACACCCAGGACGTACCGGCCAGGAGGTTGGTCACCGTCAATGTCGTGGTGCTGCCGAGAAGGTTGGAGATGAGGCTGGCGAGCAGACTCTGAGTGAGGACGGCGGTGTGGGTGTAGAGGCCGCCGGCAGGACCTGTCGTGGTGATGTTCGCCGCCGGGACCACTGCTGTCGTCGCTCCCTGGGTGAGTGTGAGCCTGACCCCGCTGGCGGGATACACCGACGTCCACACGAGCCGGACGTTCTGGAAGACGCCCAGACCGTTGTTCGCCACCGTGCAGGCGATGATCGTGGCGGGGGGAACGCGGAACGCCGTGATCGTGGCTCGACCGTACTCCGGGTCGGTGAATGCCGCGTCGGTGATCTGCGCCGGCGGCGCGAGGGCCACTCCGCAGAGCAGCGCCGCGCCGGCGACTCCGGCCAGGACGCGCTGCCGCCGCACGATCACGACTCGCCTCGGTGAGCTCCGGTGCTGCGGCGGCGCCGGGTCGCACTCAGCGCGGCACCACCGGCCACCAGGGCCAGCGCCCCGCCGATCGCCCAGGGAGCGAAGGGCGCACCGCCCGTCGTCGCCAGCCCGCCGTCCGGTCCGACCGTCGCGGACTCTCCGGCGCCGCGTGCATGCACGCGCACCTGGGTGCTGCCGTCGTCCGCGCCGTCCAACGCGATGACGAGCCTGAGGTGGGCCACCTCTGTGTCGGCCATCTCGACGAGCGGTACCTCGAGGCCGTCACGAGGTATCGACCAGCCGGACTCGAGTGTGGTCGCGCCTCCCCGGCATCCGCTCTCATCCCACTCCTGCGCACAGCGGAGCACGTCCATCACCAGCGCCGCACCGCCGCTCGCACTGACTCCTACCGCCACGGTCCCGGGGTCCGGTGCCTCCGCGCTCACCGTCACATCCCACTGCACGGGCTGGCCAGGCAGGAGGCTCGACGCGGCATCCCAGTCGGCGACGGAGACCAGCCGCAGCACCTGCCCCTGCACGACCTCGGTCGAGGGTGCCGCCCACGCGGGACTCACCGCGACGAGCGCTGCGCAGACGACCGCACAGGCACCCGCGACGCACGCCACCCGCCGGTTCATCGGTCGACTCCCGCCGGATCGATCTGCTCACGACTCTCCTTCCGGGAGCGCGGCCAGAACGCCCAGACGACGAGGACCGTCGCGCCGATCGTGAGTCCGCCCAGCACGTACGGATCGCCCATCGCGACGATCACGGTCGCGATGCCGGGGATCGAGAACAGCACGATCCGAACGGTCTGCACGGTGTACGGATACGGATCGTCGGCCGCGTTCGCGTCTCCGCGCATCGTGATCACCCGTTCGTCCGCACTCGCACCGGGAGCGATCGAGGTGATGCGGTGCGTGACCGGCAGATCGCCTGCTCGATCGACGGTGACGACGTCGCCGACCTGCACCTCGGATGCCGGGACGCTCTGGACCACCGCCACGGAACCGGCGGGAATCGTCGGCGCCATCGATCCCGTGCGGAACATGATGAGGGTGATGTTCGCCGTGAAGGCGACGATCACGAGCACGATGCAGATGACCCCTGCGGCGGCGGCGAGCCAGAGGAGGACATCGGCGAGCGCCCTCCCGAGAGTGCCTCGCGAGGACGCCGCGGCGGGTGCCGGCGACGCGGACGCATCATCGACCGTCGCCTGTTCACGCAGGCTGCGCCTCGTCGGTGCACTCATGTCTCCTCCTCACGTCATCCGATGCTCTGCCCGCACGTCAGCTCGACACTCCGGCGATCTGCCATGTCTGGATCGCCGTCAGCCCTTGCGCGCCGTTGTCGGTCGCTGCCGGCAACGTCACTGCGAAGCAGTAGTTCACGGTCGTTCCGCCGTTGGCCGCGACCGCCTGGGTGCCGGTGCCGCCGACCGACAGCAGCGAGTTGTCGGGAACGACAGCCGTCCCGGCCGTGTAGGTCGTGCTGTTGCAGGCCGTCCCCGCGATGGCCCTCACTCCGTATCGCAGGTAGGTGCCGAGCCCGGTTCCCGCCGTCGACGTCACGCTGAGCTGCAGCGTGCCGGCCACCGATGGATTCGCGGTCCGCACGCTGAACAGCGCGTACGTGGTGTTGCCGGGAGCCATGGCCGAGAACGGTGCGCTGAACGACAGCGCCGCCGGGGTGCCCACCGGGTGGCTCGAGAACGTGGCACCGTCTGTCGCCCCGACGATGTCGAACCGCCCGGCGGTGAAGGTCGCATTGCCGTATTCGGAATCGTTCCAGGCGGCCAGGGTCATCGTCGCGCCGACGCCGAACACCAGCCCGCCCGCGAGCACAGCGCGTATCCGACGGGAGAGCAGTCGCTTCCCCTCCCGCATGCCTCTGCGGGTGTCGGCCATGATCAGTCCGCAGTCGAGGTGGCCGTGAACTCCCAGGTCGCGGTCGCGGCGGCGCCCTGCGTGAGACCGGCGCCCGCGGTCACCGCGAAGCACAACTGCACAGGCGTTCCCGCCGTCCCTGCCGGTGCGCCCTCAGCGAGAGGAACCGACGTGGCTCCGGTCTGAGCGCTCAATGTGGTGCCCGTCGCGACGACGGTTCCTGCCGCCGTGGCGTCGCACACGTCGCCCGCGTCGATGGCCGTCACGGTGTACGACAGGTTGGCCTCGTTGCCACCCGTGCCCGCGGTGATCCCCGACGGCACCAGCGTGGCGCCGTTGGTGGTCGTGCTGTCGAGACGCACCCAGAACGGTGCGTAGACGACGTCGCCCGGAGACATCGACGACGCCACGGCGGGCAGCTGGAAGACGAGCGCCGCTGCAGTGTCCCCCAGATCGACGTTGTGATCGTCGTACCCGTCGGTCGCGCTCGTCGTGGATCCCTCCAGATTGAACGAGCCTGCGGTGAAGGTGCCGGTCGCGAACTCGGAGTCGTTCCATGCAGCGAGCGTCACCCCGATTCCGACGCCGAGCACCAGCCCACCGGCGAGCACTGCCAGAACCTTGCGTTGCGTGTCCTTCTCAGCCATGACATTCCCCCTCAGGAATCTCACGAGACGCAGATGGCTGGGGATGGTCGCCCTTCGCGGCCCGCATCCGGTACTCGTGTCGTTCCCGACAGCTTTGTCCACTTCCTGCGCCTGTTCAAGGACTTCCATGTCACGATTGCGCATTCCGGCTCACGAATTGCGCAGAAACGTCTATCGGTTTCTGCGACCGATCGGATGGTTGCAGTTCGTCCAGAGCTGCAGCTCAGCTCGCGAGAACACGCTGCGCCTCGACGGAGACTTCGGCCGCGATGGTGTCGAGCAGCGCGGAGCGCAGGTTCCACTGCTGCCAGTACAGCCTGACTCGCAGCGGCGGCCCGCCGAGCGGCACGAGCTCGCGCTCCTTCTGCAGGAGCGGCAGCATCCCCCATCCGAGGCCGAGCCGCACGGCGAGCGCGTAGTCGTGCGACGCGGGCACGTAGTGCCGAGGGGCCCCGTGGTGCGCGACCCCCATCCGCTCGAGCCATTCGTGCTGAAGCGTGTCTCGTCTGTCGAAGTCGACGAAGGGCGCCGCGCTCAACGCCTCTCTGGTGACACCGGAGGAGAACCAGCGATCAGCGAACGCCGGTTCTGCCATCGCGTGATACTCCAGCACGCCGAGCGGTGCGACGGAGCACCCGGCGACCGGCGCCGCCTCACTCGTGACCGCCGCCATCACCGTGCCGGACTCGAGCAGCCGAGCCGTGAAGTTCTGGTCGTCGCGGTGCAGGTCGAAGTCGAGGTCGTGGGCTGCCGAGAGCCGTGCGAGCGGAGGCAGGAACCACGTCGCCATCGAGTCCGCGTTCACGGCGAGCGGTATGCGGGTGCGGGGCGCCTCGTCGCCCTCGAGGCCGAGTCCTGCGAGGGCATCGTGCTCGAGGAGTGCCAGCTGTCGTGCGAGCCGCACGACAGCCTCGCCCGCCTCGGTGAGACGGGCAGGCTTGGTGCGCACGACGAGGACCCGTCCGAGCTGCTCCTCGAGCGTCTTGAGCCGCTGGCTCACGGCGGAAGGAGTCACCCGCAGCACCCGCGACGCCGCGTCGAGGGTTCCCTCGTCGGCCACGGCGGCGACAGTGGCGGCAAGCTCCGGATCGATCTTCACATTAGCCATGCTAATGGCGCACAAGGAATCATCGCTGGTGCTCATGTCCGTGCCATCCGTACCGTGGACTCATGCTCTCCGTCTTCTCGGGTCTCGGACTCGGCCTCTCCCTGATCGTCGCCATCGGCGCGCAGAACGTGTTCGTCCTCCGTCAGGGCATCCGCAGAGAGCACGTCCTGCCCGTCGTCATCATCTGCGCCGTGTCCGACGCCCTGCTCATCGCCGCCGGCGTCGCGGGACTCGGCTTCGTCATCTCCGCAGCCCCGTGGCTCGTGGTCGTCGCGCGCTGGGCGGGGGCCCTGTTCCTCCTGGCCTACGGCATCCTCGCCGCCCGCCGCGCCTGGAGGGGCGGCGAAGAGCTGCGAGTCGACCGGACCGCTGCGGAGGGCTCGGCGCCCGGGTCGGGCGGCGGAACCACGACGGCGACCCGCACCGCGCTCGCTCCCGTGATCGCGACGGCTCTCGCCCTGACCTGGTTGAACCCGCACGTCTACCTCGACACGGTCCTGATGCTCGGGTCGATCGCCGCGACGCACGGCGACGAGCGCTGGCTGTTCGCCGCCGGAGCGATCGCCGCCAGCATCCTGTGGTTCACCGCGCTGGGGTTCGGCGCCCGCTATCTCGGCCGCTGGCTGCGCACGGAACGAGCGTGGCGCATCCTCGACGCGCTGATCGCCGTCGTCATGATCACCCTGGCTGTCAGCCTGGTGCTGCCGGTGCTCGGCGGCTGACCCTGCGTCGCAGACGTGAGCGGACGCCCGTCAGTCGCCGTCGAGGGGCCGAAGGATGCGAGTGAGGAACCTCTGGGTGCGCTCGTGCTGCGGCGCGCCGAAGATATCGGCCGGCGCGCCCTGCTCGACGACCACACCCGCGTCCATGAAGAGCACATGATCCGCCGCCTCGCGCGCGAAGCTCAGCTCATGCGTCACCACGACCATGCTCCACCCCTCGTCGGCGAGCTCCTTGATCACGAGCAGGACCTCCCCCACGAGCTCGGGGTCGAGTGCGCTCGTCGGCTCGTCGAACAGCAGGAGATCGGGACGCAGCGCGAGAGCGCGGACGATGCCGACCCGCTGCTGCTGACCGCCGGAGAGCTCGTGAGGTCGAGCATCGGCCTTGTCGGCGAGCCCCACGCGGGCGAGCAGGACGCGGGCCTCGGCGACCACCTCGGCCTTGGGTCTGCCCTGCACCCGCCATGGTCCCTCGATCACGTTCTCGAGCACCGAGAAGTGCGGGAAGAGGTTGTGATGCTGGAAGACCATCGCCGACCGATCGCGCAGCGCGAGACGCTTCTGCGCGCGCGTGCGCTTCGACACCGGATCCGACGGGGCGAAGTCGATGTCAGGGCCCCCGGCCACGACGATGGTCCCGGCATCCGGCGTCTCGAGCCCGTTGAGCGCACGCAGCACCGTCGTCTTGCCCGATCCGCTCGGACCGATCAGCACGACGACCTCTCCGCGGTGCAGCGTGAGGTCGATGCCGCGGAGCACCTCGTTGTCGCCGAAGCGCTTGTGAAGGCCGCGGGCGGTGAGCAGGGCGTCGGCTGTGGACCTGGGTGAGTGCGCCGGATCAGTGAGCGACATTGCGATCGAGTCTCCTCTCGAGTGCGCTCTGGCCGAACGACAGCACCAGGCAGATCACCCAGTACACGAGCGCGGCAGCCAGGTAGACGACCATGAACTCCAGGGTCGCCGCCGCGATCTGCTGCGCCACCTTGAAGAGCTCGGTGACGAGGATCAGCGAGGCCAGCGACGTGTCCTTCACCAGCGAGATGAACGTGTTGGACAGCGGAGGCACCGAGACCCGCGCTGCCTGGGGAAGGATCACCCGCGTGAGTGTGCGCGTGCGATTCATGCCGACCGTGTACGCCGCCTCCCACTGCCCCTTCGGGACGGAGAGGATGGCGGCGCGCACCACTTCGGCTCCGTACCCGCCGACGTTCAGCGACAGTGCGATGATCGCGCTGGTCCAGGGATCCAGCTTGAGTCCGATCGATCCGAGCCCGTAGAAGATCACGAACAGCTGCACGATCATCGGCGTGCCGCGGATGACCGAGATGTAGAACCTGGCGATGCCCGACAGCACGGGATTGACCGAGATCCGCATCAGCGCTGCGCCGATGGCGAGCACGAGACCCAGCGCGAAAGAGATCAGCGCGAGCGGAACCGTCACCGTCACCCCCGCGAGGGCGATCGGTCCGAGCGAGTCGAAGAACAGCTGCCAGGGATTCTCCATGGGCTACTGGGTCACGTCTTCGCCGAAGTACTTGTCGCTGATCTCGGCCAGGGTGCCGTCGGCACGCAGCTCTTCCAGAGCGCCGTCGATCGCCTCGACGAGGTCCGTCTTGTCCTTGGTGAAGACGAATGCCTGCTCACCGGCCTCGTCGGTCTCGGCGGCGATCTTCAGGCCGGACGGGCTGTTGGTGGTCTCATAGTCGAGGAAGGTCAGCTTGTCGTTGACGGTCGCATCGACGCGGCCCTGACGCAGCAGCTCGACGGCCTGCGCCCACCCCTCGACGCCTTCGACGGTGGCACCGGACTCGGTGGCCAGCTCGTACCAGTTGCTGGTGAGAGACTGCGCCGTCGTCTTGCCCTCGAGGTCGTCGAACGACGAGATCGAGTCGTCGTCCTCGGCGACGACGATGACTCCCGGCGAGACGGTGTACGGGGTGCTGAACAGGTACTTCTCCTGGCGCTCCTCATTGATGCTCACCTGGTTGGCGATCACGTCGAAACGGCCCGCGTCGAGACCGGCGAAGATCGCATCCCACTGGGTCTCCTGGAACTCGACCTCGAGGTCGAGCTTGTCGGCGACCGCCTGGATGATCTCGACGTCGAATCCGGTCAGGTCGCCGGTTCCGCCGTCATCGTGGAAGCTGAACGGACGGTACGTGCCCTCGGTGGCGACCGTCAGCGTGCCGTCCGTGACGAGGCCGAAGCCGGATCCGCTCTCACTCGAGCTGCTGTCGGCAGGCGTGGTGCTTCCGCTGCACGCGGTGAGTGCTGCTGCGGCGACGACCAGTGCGGTGACGGCGATGATGCGACGGGACATGTGACCCTCCTGGGGTGCGGTGAGGCGCGAGTGCTGTGACGCGGAACTCATTCACAGTACGCGGCATCGGACCGGCATCCCAACATCCGATGACGTCCGATGTCGTACTGCACGCAGAAAGGCCCCCGCAGAATGCGGGGGCCTTTCCGGAATCACACTCAGATGGCGTTGACGTCCAGCGGGATGCCGGGGCCGAACGTGGTCGACACGGCGCCCTTCTGGATGTAACGGCCCTTCGAGCTCGACGGCTTGAGGCGGACGATCTCCTCGAGCGCTGCGCCGATGTTCTCGTCGAGCTGCTCGGCCGAGAACGACGACTTGCCCACGACGAAGTGCACGTTGGCGTGCTTGTCGACGCGGAACTCGATCTTTCCGCCCTTGATCTCCTCGACGGCCTTGGCCGTGTTGGGGGTCACGGTGCCGGTCTTCGGGTTCGGCATGAGTCCACGCGGACCCAGGACCTTTCCGAGACGACCGACCTGGCCCATGAGCTCCGGGGTCGAGACGGCCGCGTCGAACGCGGTCCAGCCTGCGGCGACCTTCTCGATGAGCTCGGCGCCGCCGACCTCATCTGCACCTGCGGCGATCGCTGCCTCGGCCGCGGGGCCGGTGGCGAAGACGATGACGCGGGCGGTCTTACCGGTGCCGTGGGGCAGGATGACGGTGCCGCGCACCATCTGGTCTGCCTTGCGGGGGTCGACGGCGAGCTTCAGCGCGACCTCGACGGTCGAGTCGAACTTCGACGAGCCGGTCTCCTTGGCGAGGGCGACTGCCTCGGTGGGAGTGTAG
Source organism: Microbacterium sp. LMC-P-041 (assembly GCF_030209555.1). Lineage (NCBI taxonomy): Bacteria > Bacillati > Actinomycetota > Actinomycetes > Micrococcales > Microbacteriaceae > Microbacterium > Microbacterium sp. LMC-P-041. The sequence goes on along the minus strand of NZ_JARVRV010000005.1, from coordinate 175,926 downwards.
AAACGGTCTGCCTCGATCTTCTCGGCGGCAGCCTTGTAAGCCTTGGACTTCGTAGCCATGATTATTCTCCTCAGCCCTCGACCGTGATGCCCATGGAACGGGCGGTGCCGGCGATGATCTTCGAGGCAGCCTCGATGTCGTTCGCGTTCAGGTCGGCCTGCTTGGTCTCGGCGATCTGACGGACCTGGTCCTTGGTGATCTTCGCCACCTTGACCGTGTGCGGCGTCGACGAGCCCTTGGGCACGCCGGCGGCCTTCTTGATGAGCTCCGCGGCCGGCGGGGTCTTCAGGATGAACGTGAAGCTGCGGTCCTCGTAGACGGTGATCTCGACGGGGATGACGTTGCCGCGCTGCGACTCGGTCGCGGCGTTGTACGCCTTGCAGAACTCCATGATGTTGACGCCATGCTGACCGAGCGCGGGGCCGATCGGCGGCGCCGGGTTGGCTGCACCGGCGTTGATCTGAAGCTTGATCAGGCCGGTCACCTTCTTCTTCGGTGCCATATCCTCTTCCTTTCATCGAACGGATGCCGGTTGCATCCGCTCTCCCGCGAACCCGGCATCTCCGGGCTGCGGTCGTCTGCGCGCACGCCGAAGCGGCACACAAACCAGACAAGTCTACCTGATGCGGAGCGGGCCCGGGAACGCGAGAACGGCCGCCCCGAATGGGACGGCCGTTCTCGGAGAGCGTAGGTCAGACCATCTTCGTGACCTGGTCGAACGACAGCTCGACCGGGGTCTCGCGCTCGAAGAGCGACACGAGCACCGTGAGCTTGCCGCTCTCGGGCTTGATCTCGCTGATCGAACCGGGAAGACCCGCGAACGAGCCCTCCTTGATCGTGATGGTCTCGCCGACCTCGAAGTCGACCTCGGCCGGAAGCGGACGAGCGACGGCGAGGCCGCCCTTCGACGCGATGTTCTTGGCGGTCGGGACGTCCTTGACCTCGACGAGCGACTTCAGCATGTTGAAGGCCTCTTCGAAGCGCAGCGGCGTCGGGTTGTGGGCGTTGCCCACGAAGCCGGTGACGCCAGGCGTGTGACGCACGACCGACCAGGTGTCCTCGGTGAGCTCCATGCGCACGAGCACGTAGCCGGGGATGCGCACGCGGGTGACCATCTTGCGCTGGCCGTTCTTGATCTCGACCACGTCTTCCATCGGGACCTCGATCTGATAGATCTCGTCCTCGACCTCGAGCGTCGACTTGCGCTGCTCGATGTTGGCCTTGACCTTGCGCTCGAATCCGGCGTAGGAGTGGATGACGTACCACTTGCCCGGAAGCATCCGCAGGTCGAGGCGGAACGCCTCATACGGGTCTTCCTCGGCGTCGTCGCCCTCTTCGGACTCATCGTCGTCGGACTCGGCCACGGCGTCATCGTCGCCGTTGATGTCGGGTCCGTCGTAAGGGGTGACCTCGTCGGCCTCAGCGGCCTCGAGCTCGGCGGTCTCTTCCGCCACAGAATCGTTCAGGACCTCAGCGGCAGCCTCAGACTCGGCCGCTTCGTCCAGGTTGAGAGCGTCGTTCACGATCGCGTCCGCCTCCGGGTCGTCGATTTCGATGTCGTTGTCGTCGTCCTGCACATCGGCGTCGGCGTCTCCGTCGACGTCCTCGATGTGGAGGGCGACATGTTCGGCCGAGGTGACCGACTGCTCTTCCGCAGCGAGCACGTTGCCCTCCTGGGCCTCGTCCTCTTCGCTGGACTGCTCAGCAGCAGTCGCCCAGTCGGCGTCGTCGGAATATCGTTCAGACACGTTGTTTCTTTCCAATCACTGCGGCCAGGGCCGCGAGGGCGTCAGGCGCCCGGGACCCCGAAGACGATGTGCGTGACCCAGGCGAACAGGGTGTCGAGTCCGTAGACGATGCCCATGACGATGAGAACGAAGACGAGCACCACTGCGGTGAACTTGACCAGTTCCTTGCGGGTCGGCGTGACGACCTTGCGCAGCTCGGCGATGACCTGACGGAAGAACAGAGCGATGCCTCCGAAGAAGCCCACGATGCCACGCTTCTTCTCGCGGGTGGCGCCGGCCGCGACGACCTCGCCGCGCGGTTCGTCCTGATCCATCCTGAATGTACCTTTCGTGTGTCAGCGTGTGCTGACGCGCAGGGCGGACAGGAATCGAACCTGCAACCTGCGGTTTTGGAGACCGCTGCTCTGCCAATTGAGCTACCGCCCTAGAGACCGGGAGGTCTCGGGGTGTCATCTCCATCCTGCCATCGTTACCCGACCGCAAGGACCGGGGCACGGCGAAAGAATGCAGACAACAACTGCTCGTCAAGCATACGGCATCCGTCGGTCAGCGCCGAACCGGGCCCGCTCTCGTCGTTGTTGTTAGGCTCGGCGGGCGGACGAAACGGGAGGGGGCGCAGTGAGCGCTGACGTGCAGCAGTTCCAGGTGGACCTGCGCGGTGTCGTCGACCTCCTGAGCCGCCACATCTACTCGAGTCCTCGCGTGTATCTGCGCGAACTGCTGCAGAACGCCCGCGATGCGATCACCGCACGGCGCGAGGTCGACGGGCAGGGCGGGAGCATCCGCATCACCGCGCTGACGGACACCACGGGCGAGTTCGTCCTGCGCGACGACGGGATCGGCCTGACCGCCGCCGAGGTGGGGGATCTGCTCGCCACGGTCGGCCGCAGCTCGAAGCGCGACATCTTCGGCCTCCCGCGCAGCGACTACCTCGGTCAGTTCGGCATCGGCCTGCTGAGCTGCTTCATGGTCGCCGATTCGATCGTCATCCGCTCGCGCAGCGTCCGGGGCGGCCCGGCCGTCGAGTGGACGGGCAGCGCGGACGGGACCTTCCGCGTCGTGGAGATCGACGACGATCTGCCGATCGGCACGAGTGTGCATCTCCGCCCTCGTTTCGACGCCGACGAGCTGCTGCGCCCCGCGGCCGTGCGAGAGCTGGCCACCGCCTTCGCCGAGTTCCTCCCCGTGCGGGTGATCCTCGACTCTCCGAGCGGCGACATCGACATCACCCGGCGCGCGCCGTTCCTCGACCCCGCCGACGACATCGACGGCGCCGTGCAGTACGGGCGCGACCTGCTCGGTGCGAGCCCGCTCGACGTGATCGAGCTCAGCGAGCCGGCCACCGGCACACGGGGACTCGCCTACGTCCTGCCCTACGCTCCCCCGCCGGGCGCCCGCCAGGCGACGCGCATGTATCTCGGCAGGATGCTCCTGGGCGAGCGGGTCGACGACGTGCTGCCCGAATGGGCGTTCTTCGTGCGCGCCGTGGTCGATTCGACCGGCCTCGCCCCGACGGCGAGCCGCGAATCGCTCGTCGACGACGCGGCCCTCGAGCGTGTGCGCGAGCAGCTCGGTGCCGGCATCCGCCGCTGGGTGCTCGAGCTGGGCCTGCGCGAACCGCACAGACTCGCCCAGTTCGTGGCGATCCACGAGGTCGGTCTGAAGTCGCTGGTGCGGCACGACGACGAGCTCGCGCAGTTCATCACGCGCTGGCTGACCCTCGAGACCACCCACGGAACGATGCGCATCGGCGACCTCGTCGAACGATACCCGCACGTGCGATTCGCGCAGTCGGTCGACGAGTTCCGCCAGGTCGCAGGGATCTCCCCCGGGTCCGAGGTGCTGGTCAACGGCGGCTACCTGTACGACGCGGACCTCGTGCGGATGCTGCCGGAGCTCTACCCGCACGTGACGATCGAACTCGTCGACGTGGCCGGGGAGCTCGATCGTCTCGACCCTCCGCCGCTGGACGACCGCGACGCCGCGCTGGCCCTCGAGGCCCGCGCCGGCGGCGTGCTGACCGCATCCGGCTGCTCCGTCACCGTGCGGTCGATCGACCAGCCCGAACTCGCAGCGCTGTACGTCGCCGACCCTGAGGTGCTGCGCAGGATCGACCGCGGCCGCACGAAGGGCATCACCGGATCGCTGTGGGGCGGGGTGCTCGACCGCATCGACTCGACCCTCTCCGCCTCCCGCGACGACGATCTCAGCGCGCGCCTGTGCCTGAATTGGTCGAACCGCGTCGTGCGCGCGCTCGTCCGCGTGCAGGACGACGCGGTGTTCGCCCGCACCGTGCAGCTGCTCTACATCCAGGCGCTGCTGGCGGGACACCATCCGCTCTCCGACGCCGATCGCGCACTCATGTCGACCGCGCTCTCGGACCTCGTCTCGCTGTCCGCCGGCATCGAAGCGGATTCGATCCCCTTCGACGACGCCCCGTGATCTCGCTCCGACCGCTCGCTCCGTTCGAAGGATCCCCCATGACCAGTCCGAAGAAGCGCTTCTCTCAGCTCATCGAAGAGATCGACCGCACGCCCTGGGGTCCGGCGGAGCAGGCGCTGGTGGCGGATGCCGTCTCGCTCGCCGTCGAGCTCGGCGACGAGCGGCTCGAGTACGAGGCGCGGATGAGGCAGACCGCCTCCGCGAACATGAACGGCGCGACGGATGTGATGCTGAACTCGTTCGCGTGGTGCCTCGCCCGACACGACTCCGACCCGCAGCGCTTCCCCGCCGACCTCGACTACGGCGGCGCCGATCTGATGTGGCAGTTCAAATGGATGGCGTCTTCTCTGCGTTCGTCGCCCGCGTTCTCGACCGAGCAGATCACCGCGGTCCTCGACGACATGGAGACGCACTATCGCAAGGCAGGGCTCGGCATGAGCGGAGTGCTCACGGCCCGATTCGAAGACGCCTGGGACGCCGGTCGACTCGACGACGCCGAGGCTCTGCGCGCGCAGCTCGAGGCCACACCCCGAGACGACCACAGCCACTGCGACGCCTGCGGACGCAGCCAGTTCGCCGGCTTCTTCGCCGAGACCGATCGGGATGCCGAGGCCATCCGACTCGTCGAGGAGATGCTCGAAGGCGGCTTCTCGTGCGGCGAGGAGCCCGAGCACGCACTGTCACGCGTGCTCGTGCCCTACCTTCGTGCCGGGCGCTTCGACGAGGCGAGGAGCGCGCACCTGCGCAGCTACCGGCTCGCGAAGGACAACCCGGACAACCTGCGGATCGTCGCCCACAACATCGTGTTCGCCGCCCTCACCGGCAACGAGGCACGCGCGCTCGCGCAGGTCGAGCGTCACATCGGCTGGCTCGCTCACGACGGACTCAACGTCGATGCCCACTTCGCCGCGCTGGCGGCGTTCGCCTTCGCCCTCGATCGTGTGACCGCGGCGGGTCACGGCGATGCCACGGTGCGCGGTGCCGACTCCCCCGCGCTCGAGGAGTTCTTCGGCGAGCACGACGGAGCCTGGGGCGCCGCCGAACTCGCCGCCACCGCGTGGGCTGCCGCCGAGCGCATCGGCTCGGACTTCGATCTGCGGGACGGCACCGAGGGCCACGCCCGCAGCCTCACCCGCCTGCGCGCTCTCGCCGACGAGCACTACGACGTGCCCATCCGTTCGGATGCCTTCGTCACGGCTCCGGACGCGGCGACACCCGACGATCCCGACGCGTGGTTCGAACGGGTCATGAACCTCGCCCAGTTCGGCGCGGAGCACGAGACGTTGCGGGCCCTGCCGCACGCGCTGAGCGTCGAGGACCCCTCGAAGCTCGCCGAGCTCCTGTCGATGCGCCTCGGCATCCTGATCGCCCTCGACCGAGCAGAAGAGGCCGCCGACCTGCTGCCCGCGCGGATCGATGCCCTGCGCGCCGCAGGCCTCGACGCACAGGCCGATCTCGAACTGCGCCTCGGTCTCGCGACCTTCGGCCTGAACACCCCCGAGGCTGCGGCGGCGCTCGAGGACGAGCTCGCGAACACGGACGCTCTGCCCGCATGGTCGCGCGGAGACCTGGCGATCAGCCGCGCGTCGCTGCACCTGCACGCGGATGAACCCGGCGCCGCCCTCGACATGGCGGAGATCGCGGCTCGCGCCTTCGCCGAGGCCGAGGACGCGCGCCTCTCGAACACGACGACGCTCGTCGCCATCTCGGCCGTGCTGCAGAAGGGCGACATCGAAGCGGCATCCGCTCTGCTCGATCGCTTCTTGGCCCAGGACGATCTCAGCATCGGTCATCGCGCGCAGGCGCTGCAGACGCGCGCGAAGGTGCGCGGCGGAAGCGAGTCGTTCGCGGAGGGCGCTGCGGATGCCGACGAGGCGACCCGTCTTCTCGCCGGGCTCGGTGCGACCACGGCCCTGGCCGCCGCGCACCTGCTCGCGGGGGCGCTCTGGGAGGACGCGGGCGACCCCGAGAAGGCCGTCACCCGCTACCGGGTCACCTCGCGGCTCGTCGCGCAGGAGGGCGGCGACCAGGCGGGCGCGGACTTCCGGCTCGCGCGCGCGATGCTCGCGGCCGGGGACGCCGAGGTGGCGGCCGAGCTGTTCGGACAGGTGCTCGAGCGCGAAGAGCAGGCCGAGGTGCCCGCCGCCTCCCGAGCGATGACGGCGTCTCTTCTCGCGCGCGCCCTCGGATCGGCCGGCGAGTTCGGACAGGCTGTCGGCGCATTCGGGTATGCGGGCGAGTTGTTCGGCGAGGCGGAGGAGCATGCCGACCAGGCGATGGCGCTGACCGAGCGCGCCAAGATCCTCGCCCGGTTCGACGAGCACGCGGAGGCGATCGCGACACTCGAATCGGCATCCGAGATCGTGCGCCGGGCCCCCGAGGCGGTCGGCGCCCTCGCTGACGTGCTGCACAACCTCGGACAGGCTTATGCGGCCACGCAGGACGACCGCGCCTTCGCCCTCTTCGACGAGGTCGCCGCGCTCGCTCACGAGCACGAGGCGGCGTGGCTGCTCGCCGACGTCACCGACTCGCGGGGCCGGGCGCTCGCCCAGTTCGGCCGCACCGACGAGGCCGTCGCCGCTGCGCTCACCGCGGCCGACGGATTCGCGGCGATCGGGGATGCGGGCTCGGCCGGCGGCTCCGAGCTGTTCGCCGCCCGTCTGCTGGTCGGCGACGACCGGGCTGCGGACTCCGTGCCGATCTACCGTAGCGCCCTCGAGCACTCCGACGGCTACCCGCCGCTGCAGCAGGTCTCGGCGCTCGAACTCGGCAACGTGCTCGAGGCGCTCGGACGCCACGGCGAGGCGACCGAGGTGCGGGCACTCCTCGACAGCTGACTCAGAGGAACTGCTGACTCAGAGGAACTGACGCCAGTTGGCCCGCGCGAGGTCGAGCAGCTCGTCTCCCTTGCCCGACATCACCGTGCGGATCGCGTACAGAGCGAAGCCCTTGACCTGCTCGGCCTCGATGGCCGGGGGCATCGACAGCTCCTGGCGCTCGGTCACGACGTCGAGCAGCGCAGGGCCGTCATGCGCGAGCACCTCGCGGACGGCATCCGGCAGGTCCTCGCTGTTCTCGACCCGACGGGCGAAGATCCCCATGGCCTCGGCGATGGCCGCGAAGCTCGGGTTGTCGAGCGCGGTGCCGTAGTTGACGAAGCCCGCGGCCTTCATCTCGAGCTCGACGAAGTTCAGCGACGAGTTGTTCACGACGACGGTCTTCACGGGCAGCTTGTTCTGCGTGAGCGTGAGCAGTTCGCCCAGCATCATCGCGAGCCCTCCGTCGCCGGCGAGCGCGACGACCTGACGATCCGGATGCGAGACCTGCGCGCCGATGCCGTGCAGCAGCGCATTCGCCATCGACCCGTGTGTGAACGAGCCGATCAGGCGTCGGTTCTCGGTCATCGACAGATAGCGGGCGGCCCACACGGTGGGCGAGCCGACGTCGGCGGTGAAGATCGCGTCATCCGCGGCCTGCTCATCGAGCAGCCGGGCGAGGTACTGCGGATGGATGGGGCGGCCCGCCTTGGTCGGCGTCGCGAGGTCGTCGAGCTTGGCCCTGGTCTTGCGATAGTGCGCGGTGGAGTCGTCGAGGTGACCGCGGTCTTTCGTCTCGGCGAGTCGCGGCAGCAGCGCCGTGACGGTCGCGCCGACGTCGCCGACCAGGCCCAGATCGAGCGGATGCCGTCTGCCGAGCTGCGAGCCGCGGATGTCGACCTGGATCGTCGTGGCGTGCTCGGGATAGAACTGCTCGTAGGGGAAGTCGCTGCCCAGCACCAGCAGCGTGTCGGCGGCTTCCATCGCCCGGTAGCCGGAGGCGAAGCCGAGCAGCCCCGTCATGCCGACGTCGAACGGGTTGTCGTACTCGATGAACTCCTTGCCCCGGAGCGCGTGCACGATCGGCGCACCGAGTCGGTCGGCGAGTGCGATGACCTCGTCGTGAGCCCCCTCGACACCCGCGCCTGCGAGGATCGTTGTCTTCTTCGAGGCGTTGAGCAGCGTCGCGGCGCGCGCGAGCTCGTCTCCGCTCGGCACGATCACGGGGTGGGAGCGTTCGATGACCACGGCTCGGTCGTCGGCGATCTCCGAGAGCGCGACGTCGCCCGGGATCACGAGCACCGCGACCCCGCGCTGCTCGATGGCGGCGCGCATCGCGATCTCCAACAGGCGCGGCATCTGCTTGGGGTCGGCGACGTACTCGACGTAGACGCTGCACTCGCGGAAGAGCTCCTGCGGGTGGGTCTCCTGGAAGTACCCGGTGCCGATCTCGGTGGTGGGGATGTGCGCGGCGATCGCCAGCACCGGCACCCGCGAGCGGTTCGCGTCGAAGAGTCCGTTGATCAGGTGCAGGTTGCCCGGACCGCACGAACCGGCGACCACCGCGAGCTCACCCGTGAGCGACGCATCGGCCGCCGCCGCGAAGGCCGCAGACTCCTCGTGCCGCACGTGCACCCAGCGGATGCCGCCGTCCTTCCGGAGGGCGTCGGTGAACCCGTTGAGGGAGTCGCCCGGGAGGCCGTAGACACGGTCGATCCCGTTGGCGCGGAGGGTCTTGACGATGTTCGCTGCGACGGTTGCCATGCTTCCAACCTACGCCCGGGTGCTGCGGAGGGATCCGGCATCCGTCGAACATCCGCTCTCCGGATGCCGCACTGCGGAGACGACGATGGGGGCGGATGCCGTGGCATCCGCCCCCATCAGGGAGAGTCGCTCAGCCGATGCGGATCAGCTTCTTGTTGACGAACTCGTCGGCGGCGAGGTGACCCAGCTCACGCGACGTGCCGCTGCGCTTGATGCCGCCGAACGGCAGCTCGGGGCTGTCGGCCAGCACCAGGTTGACGTAGACCATGCCCGCCTCGATGTTGTCGGCGACACGCTCGGCCTGCTCGGCATCGGTCGTGAAGACGTACGAGCCGAGCCCGAAGGTCGTGTCGTTCGCGAGGGCGACAGCGGCATCCTCATCGGCGACCCGGTAGACGACCGCCGCGGGGCCGAAGAGCTCCTCGCGGTAGACGTTCATGTCGGGCGTCACGTCGGCGAGCACGGTCGGGGCGAAGAACGCCCCGTCGCGGGTGCCGCCGGTCAGCAGCGTCGCTCCCTGCTCGACGGCCTGGTCGATCTGCTTCTGCAGGTTCTCCGCCGCCGTCTCCGACGAGACCGGGCCGAGCACGGTGTCGTCGAGCGTCGGGTCGGTCGCCTGCACCGATGCCATCGCGGCCGTGAACTTCTCGACGAACGAGTCGTACAGGTCGTCGACGATGATGAAACGCTTCGCGCCGTTGCACGCCTGGCCGTTGTTGTCGAGACGCGCGTCGACGCCCGCCTGCACGGTAGCGTCGAGGTCGTCGGTCGAGAGCACGATGAACGGGTCGGACCCGCCGAGCTCGAGCGCGACCTTCTTGAGGTTGCGTCCGGCGATCTCGGCGACCGCTGCGCCTGCGCGCTCCGAGCCGGTGAGCGAGACGCCCTGCACGCGCGGGTCGGCGATCATGTCGGCGATCTGCTCGTTGGTCGCGAGGACGTTCTGGTACGCGCCCGTCGGGAATCCGGCGTCGTGGTAGATCGCCTCGATCGCGGTCGACGACTCCGGGCACTGCGGAGCAGGCTTCAGCAGGATCGTGTTGCCGACGATCAGGTTCGGCGCAGCGAAGCGGACGATCTGATAGGCCGGGAAGTTCCACGGCATGATGCCGACGAGCGGTCCGAGCGACGACCGGCGCACGATCGCCGAGCCCTCGCCGAGGATCGCGATCGGCTGGTCGGCCATGATGGCCTCGGCCTGGTCGGCGTAGTACTCGGCGATGTCGGCGGCGAAGTCGACCTCTCCGAGGGCGGCCTCGCGGGGCTTGCCCATCTCGCGCACGAAGACGTCGGCGAGCTCCTCGCGGCGCTCGCGGTGCAGCTCGGCGGCGCGACGGAGGAGCGCTGCGCGCTCAGCCACGGTCGAGGACCGGGACCATTCGCGGTGCGCCTCGTCGGCGGCCGCGACAGCCGCCTCGATCTGCGCATCCGTGAACGTGTCGAAGGACGCCAGCGTCTCTCCGGTGGCGGGGTTGATGACGGCGTAATCGGTCATGTTCTCTCCTCCTCTGGCCGACCGGTCAGGAGACCGGGATCAGCGTGTACTTGGTGGACAGGTACTCGTGGATGCCCTCGAGACCGCCCTCGCGGCCGACGCCGGACTGCTTGACGCCGCCGAAGGGGGCTGCGGCGTTCGACACCACGCCCACGTTGAGACCCATCATGCCGGTCTCGAGCCGGTCGATCATCCGCTGCCCGCGCTGCAGGTTCTCGGTGAACACGTACGAGACCAGCCCGTACTCGGTGTCGTTGGCGAGACGGACGGCCTCGTCCTCGTCCTCGAAGGTCGCGATCGCCAGCACCGGGCCGAAGATCTCCTCGCGGAGGATCGCCGAGCCCGCCACCACGTCGGTGAGCACGGTCGGCTCGTAGAAGGTGCCCGTGCCCTCGACGGCCTTGCCGCCCGCGAGCAGGGTCGCGCCGCGCTCGACGGCGTCGTCGACGAGCTCGCCGGCCTTCGCGACGGCATCCTCGTCGATCAGCGGGCCGATGGCCACGCCCTCTTCGGTGCCGCGGCCGATCTTCATCGCGTTGACGCGCTCGGTGACCTTGCGGCCGAATTCCTCGGCGACGTCCTTGTGCACGATGAAGCGGTTGGCAGCGGTGCACGCCTGGCCGATGTTGCGGAACTTCGCGGCCAGTGCGCCGTCGACGGCCTTGTCGAGGTCGGCATCGTCGAAGACGACGAACGGCGCATTGCCGCCGAGCTCCATCGACACGCGCAGCACGCCCTCAGCGGCCTGGGCGATGAGCTTGCGGCCCACCTCCGTCGAACCGGTGAACGACAGCTTGCGCAGGCGCGGGTCGGCGATGATCGGGGCCGAGAGCGCCGACGACTTGGAGGTCTGCACCACGTTCACGACACCGGCGGGGAGGCCGGCCTTCTCGAGCAGCGACGTGAAGAACATCGTCGTCAGCGGCGTGAGTGCCGGGGGCTTGATCACCACGGTGCAGCCGGCGGCGAGCGCCGGCGCGATCTTGCGAGTGGCCATCGCGAACGGGAAGTTCCACGGCGTCACGAAGAACGAGGGGCCGACGGGCCGCTGCGAGACGACCATGTGGCCGGTGCCCTCCGGGTTGATGCCGTAGCGACCGCTGATGCGCACGGCCTCCTCGCTGAACCAGCGGAGGAACTCGCCCCCGTAGCCGACCTCGCCGCGCGCCTCGGCGAGCGGCTTGCCCATCTCGAGGGTCATCAGCAGCGCGAGATCCTCCTTGTGCTCCTGCACGAGGTCGAATGCCCGGCGCAGGATGTCGCTGCGGGTGCGAGGTGCGGTCGCGGCCCATGCGTCCTGCGCGGCGACTGCCGCATCCAGCGCGCGGATGCCGTCACCCGGTGTCGCGTCGGCGATCGTGCGGATGACCGCACCGGTCGCGGGGTCCTTCACGTCGAACGTGCCCCCGGTCTCGCCGTCGATCCACTCTCCCCCGATGAAGAGGCCGGTGGGGATGCTGTCGAGCAGCGCCTGCTCAGTCTGAGTGCTCATGGAATCTCTTTCTGTGGGGAGGATGGGATGCCGGTGCCGCGGGATTCCGTCAGCGCCGGCGGTTGCTCGCGGGAGCATCCATGCTGAGGGTCTCGCCGCGGAAGAACGCCGGGCGCTTGATGGCCTGCCAGATCATGATGACGATGCCGATCACGATGATGCCGACGCCGAGGACGAACACGAGTCCGAGGCCCCCGATGTTCGATCCGCTGCCGTACGCGGGGTCCATCGAGTCGATGAGCGTCGTGACGAACAGGACGGCGAGGATCGCACCGCCGACGAGCGGGAACAGGAACGTGAAGAAGAAGCTCCTGGCGGAGTCGAACCACTGCTTGCGGAAGTACCAGACGCACGCGAACGCGGTGAGACCGTAGTAGAAGCAGATCATCATGCCGAGCGACAGGATGGTGTCGGTGAGGACGTTCTCGCTGACGAGGCGCATCACGGCGTAGAAGACGGACGCGACGACGGCCGACACGATCGTCGAGTATCCCGGCGTGAAGAACCGCGGGCTGACCCGTGCGAACTTCTTGGGCAGGGCGCCGTAGTGCCCCATCGCCAGCAGCGTGCGAGCGGGTCCGACTGCGGTCGACTGCAGAGAGGCCGCCGAGCTCGACAGCACCGCGAGCGAGACCAGGAACGCCAGCGGTCCGAGGATCGGATCCGAGAGCGCGAAGAACACGTTCGCCGAGATGTCCTCGTTCGCGAGCCCGTAGTCGCCCGTGCCGACGCCGGCGAACATGATGAGGCCGATGGCCAGCAGCAGGTAGAGGGCGACGACGACGACGACCGTGACCATCGCGGCGCGCCCCGGCGTCTTGGCCGGGTCCTTCGTCTCCTCGTTCATGGTGAGGACGACGTCCCAGCCCCAGAAGATGAAGATCGACAGCGAGAGCCCTGCGGCGAAGGCGCTGAAGGACGGAACCTCGAACGGGTTGAACCACGACCACGAGAAGGGGGTCGGCTCGGGAGCGTCTCCGGAGACGGCCTTGACGATCGCGACGGTGGCGAAGACCACGAGCACGAGCACCTGGAAGCCGACGAGGATGTACTGGAACTTCTGCGTCGTCTGCATGTCGCGGTACGACACGAGCGTCGCGCCGAGCATGAAGAGCAGGCACACGACGACGTTGATGATCGGGTTGAACGCCAGGTCGGCGATCTCGGGGTTTCCGCTGAGCTGGGCGATCAGCAGGAAGAGGAACTCGACCGCGATGCCGGCGAGGTTCGACAGCACGATCACGGTGGCGGCGATCAGGCCCCAGCCCGTCATCCAGCCGATCCACGGCCCGAACGCCCGCACTCCCCACGTGAACGAGGTGCCGGAGTCCGGCATCATGCGGTTGAGCTCGCGGTAGCCGAAGGCGGTCAGGAGCATCGGGATGAAGCCGACGAGCATGATCGCGGGCACCTGGGTGCCGACGACGGCGACCGTCGGGCCGAGCGATGCGGTGAGCGTGTAGGCCGGCGCGATGGTCGAGACGCCGATGACGACGGCTCCGAGCACTCCGACGGCACCCGCGCTCAGCCCTTTCTGCGAGATGCCGGTCGTCACACCGGATGCGGGCTCCGTCGCCCGGTTCGTGCTGCTCATCAGCGGACTCCTGCTTCGGCGCGGGTGCGCGGGACGACGATCATGGGAACGGGCAGTTCGTGCAGCATCTTCGCTGCGGTCGAGCCCAGGAACAGGCGGCGCGGCTGCGCCAGGCGACTGGAGCCGACGAGGACGACCTCGCCGGGGAGCCACGAGAGGTTCGCGACGGCATCTTCGACGGTGTCGCCGGGGGCCTCTTCGACCTCGGCCTTCAGCTCGTCGGGCAGCAGGCTCTTGGCGACCTCGAGCACGTCGTTCGCGTGCGCGTCGCCGACCACGCGGATCGCGCCGGTGTCGAGACCGGGCGGCACGTCGAACGGCACGAGCGAGACGAGGCGCAGGCCGACACGGGACTCGGTGGCGATCGCGGCGGCCTCGTCGAGGAGGTTGTCGGCACCCGCGCGGTTGCCGACCGCGGCCGTCACGCGAGGAAGCACGTGATCGTCCTGGTCCGCGGTGCCCGCGGGGGCGAGCGCGACGGGGATGGTCGACGAGTGCAGCAGCTCCGACGCGACGCTGCCGAGGCGGTGGCGGCCGAAGATGCTGCCGCCGGCCGTGCCGATGACGATCAGCCTGGCGCCGAACTCCTCGCCTGCGGCGATCAGCCCTTCGGCGAAGGACTCGCCGAACCGCACGTGGCCCGTGCGGGTGAGCTCCTGCGGCAGTCGGACGACCGCATCCTCGAGCCATTCCTTCGCCTGGCGGCGGATGTGGTCCTCATACGCCCGCTCGGGGGGAACGGCCGCGCTGCGGGTGCCCTCCGACGGCAGCACGATCACGAGGTGCAGCACCGCGCCGAGGCTGCGGGCGAGCCGCGCGCCGAGCGCTGCGGCATCCGCTCCCGCATCCGTCGCGGTGTAGCCGACGACGACCGCGCCGGTCATCAGCCGACCTCGGCGGTGTCGCCGGCGGCGCGCGTCGCTTCGACGATGTTCGAGGCGACGAGGTGCCCCATGCGGATCGCGCCGTCGACGTGCTGATATCCGGCGCCCGCCATGTCGCTGCACGCGAAGTGGATGGGGCCGACGGCCGAGCGGAGGTCGGCGCCATAGCGGTGGAGTCCGCCCATGTCGAAGCTCGCCGCGTACGCTCCGCGGGTCCACTCCTCCGTGCCCCAGTCGCTCTCGTAGTAGACGACCGGGTTCTTCGCCTCGTCGCCGTAGTAGTGCGAGAGGGACTCGAGGATGCGCTCCTTGCGCTCCTCGGCCGACAGCGTGAACAGGTCGTCGGCGTTCTGGTCGCTGACGAAGCCGACCAGGGTGCCGCGCTCGTCGCCGTGGTTCGTGTTGTCGTACGCCTCGTGCGCGAGCTCGTACGGGCTGAACGCGGTGCCGCTGAGGCCCTGCTCGCGCCAGAACGGGCGGTCGTAGACGGCGTGCACCTTGATGACGAAGCCCATCGAGATGTGCTGGTGCATCTGGTGCTGGCGCCGGGGAAGCGGCGGGACGAAGGCGATACGGCTGTAGAGCACCGGAGCATGCGCGAGGATCGCGAAGCGGGCGCGCACGGTGGTGTCGTCGGTCGTGGCGGTCACACCGTCGACGCCCCATTCGAGCGAGCGCACCGGCTGGTTGAGGATGACGTCGTCGCCCAGGCGCTCGGCGAGCAGCAGCGGCACCTTCTGCAGACCGCCCACCACCCGCTTGTCGAGGATGAAGTCGGCGTCGACGAGGTTGGAGTACGACCCGGCGGATGCCGCCATGAGCAGCGACTGCAGCAGCGAGAACGAGTGCGTCGGCTTGGTGAGCATCGCGGAGCCGGTGGCGAAGGCGAGATTGCGCACGGCCTCGTCATCGTCGGTCTGCACACGCAGCCAGGCGTCCCAGGTGATCGAGTCCCATTCCTTCGCGAGCGGGTGCTCCCACGGACGGTCGGGGTCGATCTCGGCGACCATGGCGTCGAGGCGCTCGGTGATCTCGGCGATGACGGCCTCGGTCTCAGCGGACACCGGGAACATCTCGCCGGTGAAGCGATGCGTCTGCCCGTCCGGACCGACGTAGACGCTGTCGCCCTCGCGATAGCGGCTGTAGGTCTCGAGCCCCAGCTCCTCGATGGTGTCCTTCAGGGCGTCCTGGTCGGGCGAGACCCACTGGCCGCCGATCTCGAGCATGGCGCCGTCGATGACGTCGGTCCACAGGCGTCCGCCGACGCGGTCACGCGCCTCGAGTACGGCGACCGACAGGCCGGCCTTGCGCAGGTCGTTCGCCGCCGTGAGCCCTGCGGCTCCGGCTCCGACGATCAGCACGTCGCGAGTGATCTCAGCCATCTGCTTCTCCTTCATTGGAAAGGTTGTGCCGGCCGCGACTCGAAATCCCCCGATCCTCGTCGCGGCCGGACGTGTGGTGGCAGTCGCGGACGAACCGCGGCTGCTGGTCTGTCAGCCCGCGGTGGCGGCGAGCGCGGCCGCGACGACGTCGAGGCCCTCGTTCAGGAGGTCGTCGCCGATCGAGAGCGGCGGGAGGAACCGGATGACGTTGCCGTAGGTGCCGCACGTCAGGACGATGACGCCCTGCGCGACGCAGGCCTTGGCGACCGCGGAGGTGAGGGCGGCGTCGGGCGCGTTGGTCTCGGGGTCGACGAACTCGGCGGCGATCATGGCGCCGTGGCCGCGGATGTCTCCGATGCGGGTGTCCTTCTCCTGCATGGCTCCGAGGCGTGCCGTGAGGATCTCGCCGATCTCGCGAGCGCGCTCGATCACGCCGTCGTTCTCGAACACATCGATCGCGGCGAGCGCCGCAGCGCAGGCGATCGGGTTTCCGCCGTAGGTGCCGCCGAGGCCGCCTGCGTGCGAGGCGTCCATGATCTCGGAGCGCCCCGTGACGGCGGCGAGGGGCAGACCGCCCGCGATGCCCTTGGCGGTCGTGATGAGGTCGGGCTCGATGCCGAAGATCTCGCTCGCGAACATGTGGCCGGTGCGGGCGAAACCGGTCTGCACCTCGTCGGCGATGAACACGACGCCGTTCGCGCGGGACCACGAGGCGATCGCCGGGAGGAAGCCCTCCGCCGGGACGATGAAGCCGCCCTCTCCCTGGATCGGCTCGATGATGACGGCGGCGAGGTTGTCGGCGCCGATCTGCTTCTCGAGCTGCAGGATCACGCGGGCGGCGGCCTCTGCGCCGTCGAGACCGTCGCGGAACGGGTACGACATCGGCGCACGGTACACCTCGGGGGCGAACGGGCCGAAGCCGCTCTTGTACGGCATCGACTTCGCGGTCAGCGCCATGGTGAGGTTGGTGCGGCCGTGGTAGCCGTGGTCGAAGGCGACGACGGCCTGGCGACCGGTGTGCTTGCGGGCGATCTTGATCGCGTTCTCGACGGCCTCGGCGCCGGAGTTGAACAGGGCGCTCTTCTTGGCGAAGTCGCCGGGAGTGAGGCGGTTGAGCGCTTCGGCGACACCGATGTACGACTCGTACGGCGAGATCATGAAGCAGGTGTGCGTGAACTGCGCGGCCTGCGCGGCCACGGCTGCGGCGATCTTGGGGTGCGCGTTGCCGACGGTCGTCACGGCGATGCCGGAGCCGAGGTCGATCAGCGAGTTGCCGTCGGCATCCACGACCACTCCCCCGCCGGCGGCGACAGCCGCGACGGGAACCGTGTGCCCGACGCCGGCGGCGACGGCATCGGCCTTGCGGGCGAGGATCTCGGCCGAGCGGGGGCCGGGAAGGTCGGTGACGAGACGACGCTCCTGGGGGAGGTCGGGTCCGCCGAGCGGGACTGCAACAGCTGCGGTGTCGAGGAGAGCCATGTCCGTGAGCGTACGACCGCATCCGACGTCGGCGCATTCGCCCGGCTGTACAATCTGGGAGAGATCATCGCCGGACCGTATAAGCACTGATCCGGATGCCGAGAGGACCGCAGCGCATGGACGACGCCGAACAGCCCACGCTCCGCGCTCTCTTCCGGCGCCGCGATCTCGGGCTCGTGCTGATCTCGGACGCGGACGGCCTTCCGGACGGCGCCCTCGATCGCCCCCTGCGGTGGGTGCACAGCTCCGACCTCGCCGACCCGACGCCGTTCCTCGCCGAGGACCTCGCACTGCTGACGACGGGCACCCAGTTCGACGTCGGCACTGATTTCGACGTCTACGTCGGGCGGCTGGCGGATCGCGGGGTGCTCGGCCTCGGATTCGGCACGGACGTGCACCGTGCCGCGATCCCCGACGAGCTGATCCTCGAGTGCGCACGCCGCGGGATCCCCCTCTTCGAAGTCCCCTATCGCACGCCCTTCATCGCCGTCGCCCGCGCGCACTCCGAAGCGATCGCGGCGCAGGCCTACGCCCGCAGGTCGTGGGCGCTCGACACCCAGCGCGCACTCGCACTGGCCGCGCTGCGCCCCCGCGGACTCGACGCGACCGTCGCAGAGCTCGGCCGCCGTCTGGATGTCTGGGCCGGAATGTACGACGCGTCCGGCGCCCTGCAGCTGTCGCACCCCCGATCGGCCGTCACTGCAGGACGACTGACCGAGCTCGGCGAACGGGTCACCGAGATCCTCACCCGTGGGCTCGAGGCCGGGCAGTCGCTCACGATCGACGATCAGACGTTCACGCTCTTCACGGTGGGGCGCGGCGGACACCTGCGCGGGGTGATCGCGTTGGCTGTCGATGCGCTCGACGCCGAGGCGCGCACGGTCGTGACGTCGGTGATCGCGATGGCCGGACTCGCGCTCGAGCAGAGCGACCAGCTCGCCCGCAGCAAGCGTCGGCTGAACTCGCAGCTGCTGAGCTCGCTGCTCGACGACGATCCGTCCCTCGCGCGGAAGGTCCTCGGCTCGATGCCCTCTGCACCCGTGGTGGTCGCGATCGCCGCGGATGCTCCGACCGGCCCGTTCGCCGACTGGTGGGATCGGCGCAGGGCCGAGCACGGCACCGCCAGCTTCCTCGCCGAATCATCCGAGGGCGTGGTGCTCTGCCTGTCCATGGCCGATGACGCACTGCTCGACGAGGTCGCCACCCGGTTCGGCATCCGCATCGGCGCGTCCGGTTCCGAGTCGTACGACGCGTTCTCCCGAGCCCACGCACAGGCGCTCGCGGCGCTGCGCCAGCAGTCCGGCGCCGGGGTGTTCCACTTCGCCGATGCCGCCGGATCCAGCATCCTCAGCGCACTGGCCACGGATGAGGCCCGGCTGGTCGCCGAATCGCGGCTCGCGCCGATCCGCGACCACGACGCGCGATCCGGCGGCGACCTCGAACGGTCGCTGCGCACCTGGCTCGAGCACGATGCGAAGGCGGATCCTGCGGCGGCGGCACTCGGTGTGCACCGCCACACGCTGCGGTCGCGGATCGCCCAGGCCGGAGCGCTCCTGGGAAGCGACCTGTCGTCGTTCCCCGCCCGCGCCGAGCTGTGGACGCTGCTGCAGACCGCACGGGACTGAACCGGGGTCCTCGACCGAACGGCCGGCGGTCCCCGCCCGGCGGGGTGGCGGATGCCGGGCCTCCGCCATCCGCGCGCCCTTCAGTCGGGCCGTCGTTCGGCGGGGTGAAGGTAGCGGCCGACGAACTCCTCGAAGAGCGGGACCATGTCGACGGAATCGTCGAGGAGCCACTGGAGCTGGATGCCGTCCATGACCGCGCTGATCAGCCGGGCCGCCCGAGCGGGGTCGATGTCCTCGCGCACCTCTCCGTCGGCCTGACCTCGCCGCAGGATCTCTTCTGCGGCCACGGCGCGCTCGCGGTATCGGGCGGCGAAGTCGGCGTGCGACGGGTGGCCGGGGTCTGTGGCCTCCGCCGAGACGATCGCGTAGAGGGCGGTGAGACCCCGCGAGGTCTGGTTGTGCGCGACGACGCGCGTGGCCTGTTCGATCAGGGTGTGCTCGGCAGGGTCGCCCGCCGCCTCCCGCACCTTCTCGTCACGCTGGTGGAGCACCTCGGCGAAGAGCTCCTCCTTGCCCGCGAAATGGTGCAGCAGGCCGGTCGGCGTCACACCGACGCGCTTCGCGATCTCCCGCAGGGATCCACCGTGGAATCCCGTGCGGGAGAACACCGCGAGCGCTTCGTCGACGATCGCCTGCCTGCGCGCCTGGCCGGTGGCGTAGGGACCGCGAGGCCGTCGCGCCGCCATCGGCTGCTCATCCGTGCTCATGCGCCCGTCCTGTCTCTCGGCGCGAACGCGCGGACCTCAGCCGTGGTGGCCGTTCCCTGTTCCCCACGACGAGCCGAACACCTGCTGCCGCATGGCGGGCCGCAGGCGCTGCTCCATGTCGCGATCCACGAAGTAGTCCTTGAGTGTATCTTTCGTGAGCTCGTTGCCGATCGCGGCCATGATCATCGACTGGTCGAGCGACAGGTAGCGCTCGGCGATCGTGCCGCTCTTCACCGCCACCGCGTCGAAGAACCCGCCGGGGCCGTAGGCGCCGAGGTCCGTCTCGATGCCGCGCAGGTTGTCGAGCGCGCCCGTGCGATCGTACGGAAGCGCCAGGAACGCGGCGTGCGGCGTCACGACCCCGTCACCGAACTCCGGAGCGGGATCGGTCCCCGTGGTGCATCCGGGCCTGTCGATGTCGACGTCGGTCTTCTCCGCGTCCGAGGTGTACCCGTCCGCCCGCATCCCGGCTACGTCGACCCCGTACTCCGCGTACCCGCCGAACGGGTCGCTCGCGGGCGAGAAGCCCCAATAGCCGTATCCGGCCTCGTCCAGCCCGTGCTGCTTCTGCACGGCGACGGTGATCGGGTGGTTGAGCTTCCACGAACGCGGACCCCACGTGGTCTCCGGCACGAGCAGGTCGGGCATCAGCGACTCGAACATGCTGCCGCCCCAGCTCGGCACGAACGACATCCCGTCATATGCGTAGGCGCCCTCCCACACCTCGACGCCGTCATAGGTGCGGTACTCGCCCTGAGGGAGCTGCTCCTGCCACGCCCAGTCGCACCCGGGAGGCATCGTGCGATGCGTGCCGTACAGGGCGGTGGCCGGGATCTGACCGTTCGCGATGCCGAGGTAGGTCGCGATGCGGCTCTCGCTCACGGTCGTGTCGTAGTGGTGGCACGTGTAGAACGCGGTGTCCCCCGAGCCGTTGTACATCGGCGCCTCGACGCTGCAGTCCGGCGGAGCCGCATCCCAGAAGCCCCCGCGGTTCGTGCCTGCAGGGAGTCCTGCCGCGCCTTCGGGGTCGAAGAACGCCGCGAAGTCCATGGAGTCGTACAGCGCGTCCGCCTGCTGCGCGAGGTCGGGCTCCGCTTCGCGGACGATGCGCAGTGCGGCGGCGAGCCACCCGTTGTCGACCGTGCTGAGGAACGGGTGCACCGGGTCTCCCGAGTCGGGCCATGTCGTGAGCTTCTCGCCGGTCGTCGGCGAGTACCAGTTGTAGAACATGCCGCTGGCGTCGTTGCGCTCGAGGGTTCCGAGCGTCTCCAGCGTCGTCGACATGCGATCGCGCGCCTCCTCGTCGCTGATGACTCCGAGGTCGCGAGCCGTGACCGTCGACCACAGGTATCCGCCGATGTTCGTCGGCGAGGTGTAGGCGCTCGGCGTCTCGAGGTCGCCGCTCACGTTGTCGGCGGGAAGGCCGGTCTCCTCATCGGTCATCGCGTCGAGGGAGTGCCAGGTGTCCACCGCCCAGCGGTTCAGGTCACCGGTGCCGGGGCGTCCACCGCCGGCCGTCGCGGGCCCGGCGACCGTCAGGCCCGCAGTCACGAGTCCGATCGTCGCCAGCGTGCTCATCCATCGCTTCATCGTGTCTCCTCATCGAGAACGGCGCCGCCGAGCGCGGCGCTCCGACCTGCGAAAACCTAACACGTGTTCGTTGTTCGCTCAACCCCCTCCTCGTGACAGGAAGGCGACCGGAATCGACGGCGCGTGCGGGCGCTCAGCGCGGCGCGTGCGCCTCGAGGAACTCGTACACATCCGTCGTGTCGACGCCCGGGAAGGCCCCGGTCGGCAGTGTGGCGAGCAGAGTGCGCGGGGTCCTGACGTTCGGCCACGAGTTCTCGCGCCACCGATCTTCGAGGTCGGCGGGCGCCCGGCGGCAGCACACCTCGACCGAGTGCTTCGAGACTCCGCGATGCGGGGTGTCGCGGCCGACGAACCACTTCGTGTCGTCGAATCGCACGCCGACGCTGACCGAATGCAGTCCCTCACTCGACGCCTCGACGCGGGCCGTGCACCAGTAGGTGCCGTTGCCCGTGTCCGTGTACTGGTAGTACGGGTTGAAGCGGTCGTCCTCGTCGAACACCACGCGGCTGGTCCATCGGCGGCAGCACATCTGCCCCTCGATCGATCCGAGGCGATCGGTCGGGAAGTTCACGTCGTCGTTCTCGTACGCCTTCGTGATCGTGCCCGACTCGTGCACCTTGAGGAAGTGCACGGGGATGTCGAGGTGGCGCGTCGCGAGGTTCGTGAATCGGTGCGCGGCGGTCTCGTACGACACCGAGTACGCGTCGCGCAGATCCTCGATCGAGATCGCCCTGCGCGTCTTCGCATCCTTCAGCGCCGGCACGACGTGGGCCTCCGGCACCAGCAGCGCCCCGGTGAGATAGTTCGTCTCGACGCGCTGGCGCAGGAACTCGGCATAGCTGCGCGGCTCGGAGTGACCGAGGATGCGGCTGGACAGCGCTTGCAGCACCGCGGTCCGGGCATCCCCCTTGGCCGGGACGCTGCTCGAGAGGTACAGACGTCCGTTCGCGAGGTCGGCGACGCTGCGGGTGGTCTGCGGCAGGTCCGGGGCGTAGTGCAGGGTGAATCCGAGGTAGGCGGCGATCTCGGAGGCCGTCCGCTGGGTGAGGGGTCCGCCGGGGTGCCCGACCGCCGCGAGGATCTCCGCCGCCTTCGTCTCGAGATCGGCGAAGTGGTTGTCCTGCCGCCGCATGAGGTGGCGGAGCTCGACGTTCGCGCGCCTGGCCTCCTCGGGAGTGGCCGCGCGCTCATCCTTGAGTCGGTCGATCTCGCCGTGCAGTGCGAGCAGGGCCTTGAGCGCGTCCGTCGGCATGCTCTTCGCGATCCGGAAGGGCTCGATGCCGAGAGCCTGGCAGGTCTGCCCCTTCATGGCCCGTTCGAGGGCGATCTCGATCGCACTGCGTTCATCGAGCGGCTCGCCCTCGAGCAGCGCGTCGATCGTGACGCCGAGAGCGCGCGCGATCGACTGCAGCTGCGTGAGCTTGGGCTCGCGCTTGCCCGTCTCGATCATCGACATCTGGCTGGGCGCTCGATCGACCGCCGCCGCGAGGTCGTCGAGGGTCATCCCGCGCGCAGTGCGCAGCTGACGGATGCGGCGTCCGATCGTGAGGGCGTCGGCGTCTTCTTCGACCGCTGGAGTGCTCATGCGGCCGATTCTGTCACAGAAACAGAATTTTAGCTGATCTTCACTCCCCCATCGGCCATCGAAGGGTGCGAACTTCACACACAGTGGAAACACGCCACCCGGCTTCACGATCCGGGCATCCAACGGAGGAGACACCATGACGAACACCGCCCAGAACCACACCCCTCGCCCCGCAGGGCTGCGCGCCGGGGACCAGGTTCAGACGGCCGCCGAGCTCCGGGAGATCTGGGAGACGGATCCCCGCTGGGACGGCGTCGAGCGCACGTACACGGCAGAGGACGTCATCCGCGTCCGCGGCTCGGTCCGCGAGGACGCGACGCTCGCGCACCGCGGAGCCGAGAACCTGTGGAACCTGCTGCACACCGAGGACTACGTCCGGGCACTGGGCGCCTACACAGGCGGGCAGGCGGTGCAGCAGGTGCGGGCGGGCCTCAAGGCCATCTACCTCTCGGGCTGGCAGGTCGCGGCCGACGGCAACCTCGCCGGTCAGACCTACCCCGACCAGTCGCTGTACCCCGCCAACTCGGTGCCGGCGGTCGTGCGTCGCATCAACAACGCGCTGATCCGCCAGGACCAGCTCGAGCACGCCGAGGGCGACGTCACGCAGGACTGGCTCGCGCCGATCGTCGCCGACGCCGAGGCGGGCTTCGGAGGACCGCTCAACGCCTACGAGCTCGCGCAGTCGCTGATCCAGGCCGGCGCCGCGGCCATCCACTGGGAGGACCAGCTCGCGAGCGAGAAGAAGTGCGGCCACCTCGGCGGAAAGGTGCTCGTGCCGACGCAGCAGCACATCCGCACCCTGAACGCCGCGCGTCTCGCCGCCGACGTGGCCGGAGTCCCGACGGTGATCATCGCCAGGACGGATGCTCTCGCGGCCGACCTGCTCACCAGCGATGTCGACGAGCGCGACCAGCAGTTCACCACCGGCGAGCGCACGACCGAGGGCTTCTACCGCATCCGCCCCGGCATCGAGTCGGTCATCAGCCGAGGCCTCGCCTTCGCGCCGTACGCCGATCTGCTGTGGGTCGAGACGGGTGAACCCGACATCGAGCTGGCACGTGAGTTCGCCGCCGCGATCCATGCCGAGTTCCCGGGCAAGCTGCTCGCCTACAACTGCTCACCGAGCTTCAACTGGAAGCGCCACCTGTCGGACGCCGAGATCGCGACGTTCCAGCAGGAGCTGGCTGACCTGGGCTACAAGTTCCAGTTCATCACGCTCGCCGGCTTCCACGCCCTGAACCACTCGATGTTCGACCTCGCCCGTGGCTACGCCGAACGCGCCATGAGCGCGTACGTCGAGCTGCAGGAGGCCGAGTTCGCCGCGGAGGCGAACGGCTACACCGCCACCAAGCACCAGCGCGAGGCGGGCACCGGCTACTTCGACGTCATCTCTACCGCGCTCAACCCCGACAGCGCGACCCTCGCCCTCGCCGGCTCCACCGAAGCCGCGCAGTTCCACTGAGCCACTTGTGAAGGACACACGATCATGACCACTCCCATCGCTCCCCCGACCACCAGCCCGACCACGGCTCCGATCCAGACCACGCAGCAGGGTCCGGCGATCGCGGTCACCGGTCCGCTGCGCGACCGCTACGACGAGATCCTCACCCCCGAGGCGATCGCCTTCCTCACCGAGCTTCACCACCGATTCGCCTCGCGCCGCCACGATCGGCTCGCCGACCGGATGCGCCGTCGGTTCGAGATCGGCAACGGCCACGACCCGCGCTTCCGCGACGACACCGCGCACATCCGCGCGGATGCCGACTGGCGGGTCGCAGGCGCGGGGCCGGGTCTCGAGGACCGCCGCGTCGAGATCACGGGTCCGACCGACCCGAAGATGACGATCAATGCACTGAACTCGGGTGCTCGCGTGTGGCTCGCCGACCAGGAGGATGCCACGAGTCCGACCTGGAAGAACGTCGTCGAGGGGCAGCTGTCGCTGCGCGGCGCGATCCGCGGCGAGCTGTCCTTCCGCTCCCCCGAAGGCAAGGAGTACCACGTCACCGCCGAGCGCACACCGACGATCGTGATGCGTCCGCGTGGCTGGCACCTGCCGGAGAAGCACCTGCAGTTCACCGACCGCGCGGGGCGCCGCACGGCGGCATCCGGCTCGCTCGTCGACTTCGGCCTGTACTTCTTCCACAACGCGCAGGAGCTCATCGCGAACGGTCGGGGCCCCTACTTCTACATCGCGAAGATCGAGTCGAGCGAGGAGGCGAAGCTGTGGGACGACGTGTTCTCCTTCAGCGAGGAGTACATCGGCATCCCGCACGGCACCGTCCGCGCGACCGTGCTGATCGAGACCCTGCCCGCGGCCTTCGAGATGGACGAGATCCTCTACGAGCTGCGCGACCACTGCGCGGGTCTCAACGCCGGGCGCTGGGACTACATCTTCTCGATCATCAAGAACTACCGCGGCCGCGGCGCGCGTTTCGTGCTCCCCGACCGCAGTGAGGTCACGATGACGGTGCCGTTCATGCGGGCGTACACCGAGCTGCTCGTGCAGACCTGCCACAAGCGGGGCGCCTACGCGATCGGCGGCATGAGCGCCTTCATCCCGAACCGCCGCGACCCCGAGGTGACCGAGCGGGCGATCGAGAAGGTCTCCGCCGACAAGAAGCGCGAGGCCGGCGACGGCTTCGACGGCACGTGGGTCGCGCACCC
Organism: Microbacterium sp. LMC-P-041; assembly: GCF_030209555.1. Taxonomy (NCBI): domain Bacteria; kingdom Bacillati; phylum Actinomycetota; class Actinomycetes; order Micrococcales; family Microbacteriaceae; genus Microbacterium; species Microbacterium sp. LMC-P-041. Next base: position 150,659 of record NZ_JARVRV010000005.1, on the reverse strand, counting down.
CGATCTGATCCCCACAGCGCTGGCGGAGTTCGACGCCGTGCTCGGCGACCACCCGAACCAGGTCGGCCGCCAGCGCCCCGAGGTCATGGTGACCGCGTCGCAGCTGCTCGACCTGCACATCGGGCGGCCGATCACCGCGCAGGGCGTGCGCGACAACGTGTCGGTGGCGATCCGCTACCTCGAGGCATGGCTGCGAGGGCTCGGCGCCGTGGCGATCGACAACCTGATGGAGGATGCCGCGACGGCGGAGATCAGCCGTTCGCAGGTGTGGCAGTGGATCCACCAGGACCGCTCCACCGAGGACGGCACCGCGATCACCGCCGACTACGTCGAGAGCCTGATCGCGGAGGTCCTCGGCGAGGTCGACCGGCACGACGGCGACAGGTTCGACGATGCCGCGTCGGTGTTCCGCGACGTCGCCCTGCAGGAGGAGTTCCCGGCGTTCCTCACACTCGGCGCCTACAGCAGGTTCCTCGTCGAGGAGGCCTGAGACTCTGACGAGGAGCCCCTCGGATGCCGCCATCGGCAGCCGAGGGGCTCCTCGTGCGTGATGCGGAGGACCGCCGGAGCCCGCCGTCGCCAGCGGGCGTAGCCTGAGAACATGAGCGACGTGTGGTCCGACATCTCGTCCGAGTTCCTTCACCTCTACCCGCGAGGGCGCCGACTGATCGCGGTCGCCGGAGCGGATGCCGAGCGCTCGCGTCGAGCGGCGGACGACCTCGCGACGGCGCTGATCGCCGCCGGGCAGCACGTCGAGCGTGCGCACAGCACGGATGCCGATGAAGCGGCGTTGCGCGGCGACGTGATCGCTCCGTTCCGCACCGGCTCCGATCCGGCGACGGTCCTGATCGTCTCGGGCCCGGCAGTGCTGCTCAGCCCGACGGCGAGGGGCCTCTGGAACTTCATCGTGTGGCAGCTCGCCGGTGATGAGGCCCCGCACTCGATCGCCGGCGCGATCGTCGACGTGACGGACCCGGCGGCTCCGACGCGGCGCTTCGCCGACTACTGCGCGCTGCCTTCCTCGTTCGGCGCGTGACGCCGAGGGGGATTCGCGGGTGCCCCGGTCTCCCCTGACCGAAGCACCCGCACGTCCACCCGCGCCCTCGCGCAGGTGGTCCGTCATGCCCGACGCTTTCGCGCCTGTCCCCCGAACTTCCGGACGGGCGATCCCGCCGCGTCCGGAAGCCGTGACGGCCGATGCGCCAGGAGCGGAGCTCCGTCGCGATCTGCCGTCATGGCCCGCCTGGGGACACGGGCAGGTTCAGGTTAGGAGCGGCTCCGACGATCCGGAAGCGCCGCAGGACGTTGCGTCACCCGGTGCGCTCGGCCCGGCACGCAGAACCCGCGTTGGCACCAGATTCGCGATCATGTGTCACTCTCTGTCGGAGTCGGCGAAGCAGCCGGACAGCACACGGCCGGCCCGCGGGCGCGCGCGTCGGTCCGCGACGGACAGCCCCGACCGGGTCGGCCCGATGGGCCGGCCTCGGTCAGGCGGTCGGGGCGGACTGCTCGTCGCTGAGCAGCATCGCCTCGGCGAGACGCGGCGGCTGCGTGCGGGCCGCGAGGCGGAAGGCACTGGGACTGTGCCCCACGTGCCGGGAGAACTGGGCCCGAAGCGCGGACGCGTCGGCGAAACCGGAGCGGGCTGCGACCGCCGCAAGGTCCTGCGGGGGCGTCGACAGCAGCTCTTCGCGCGCCGTCACGAGACGCCGACGCAGCAAGCGGTTCGCGGGGCTCTCGTCGGCACCTTCATTCAGGCGGAACAGCTGGCGACGGCTGACGTGCAGGTCGGCGGCGAGCTCTGCGATGCCGAATGCCGGATCACGATGCCGCCGCTCGATGATGCGCCCCGCCTCCGCGCGGAACTCACTCGTCCGGCTGGTCTCGCCGTCGCCGGGGAACTGTCGGAAGAGCCCTCGCACGAGCGCGATCAGCGCCGCCTCGGTGCCGGCGAGCGCCCCCTGACCCTGATCCGGATCCTGCGCCCACTCGAACAGCATCCGCGCGAGTGAGGCTCCCGCTGCCCGGGTGAGTGGGGTGTCCGGGAACATGTCGGCCCCTCGAGCGAGGACGTGCCGATAGCCGGGGAGGGCCGCCACGGGAACGACGACCCCGGTCGAGTTGGTGACCCCGAACTGCTCGACGGCCGATGGGCCCAGGCTCGACATGAAGCCGACGCGGCCGACGCCCATGGCCTGCACCCCCGCCGCGGTGTTCAGGCGCTGCCCGCCCTGCTGCACCATCCCGACGATGATGATGTCCTCGCCCTCGGCGATCGCTCGCTCGTAGCTCACGGTGTGCGCCGTCTCGAGGGTGCTGTAGAGCATGGTCGAGCCGATGGACCTGCGAAGCAGCGCCGCCTCGAACGCATCCGGATCGTCGGCCTTCATCGCGCCGAAGTTCGACAGCTGCAGCATGCCGATTCGACCGTCGAGGCGAATGACCTGCTCGGAGAACCACGAGGGAAACGCGAACGCCTCGGCGCCTCCGATCGATGACGACCACAGTCCGCCCGAAAGCCGGACGAGCCAGCCGGCCAACTCCGCGTCGTCGATCATTCGCCCCATCGCAACCCCCAGCGGAAGCCCGCCGCGTGCGCATCGGCTGCTCCGTCCCCGCCCTCACCCTAGGTTCGCGCCAGGAGCCATGCAATATACGTTGCGTGCGCCCGCGACAGCGGCGCGCCGCCAGCCGTCGTGCGGGTCAGCGGAACGACGCAGCCACCGAGTTGCGGTGGTAGTCGAACACGATGCTGGTCCTGGTCGAGGCGACGCTGCTCTGGGCCGAGAGATGCTCGAGCACGAACTCGCGCATCTCCGATGAGTCGGCCACCGCGATGTGCAGGAGGAAGTCGTCGTCCCCGCCGAGGAAGAAGACCTGGATCACCTGCGGCAGGGCGCGCACGCGGTCGGCGAACTCGACGATGCTCTCGCGCCGAGCGCTCGGCCGAAGGCTCACTCCGATGATGGCCTGCAGGCCGGCGCCCAACTTCCGCTCGTCGACGCTGGCATGGAAGCCGCTGATGACTCCGCGTTCGACGAGTGCGCGCAGACGCGCGTGCGCGGTCGACGGCGCGACTCCGAGGTGACCCGCGAGCTCGGCGTTCGTCATCCGACCGTCCGCGCTCAGCAGCTGTACGATCCTCGCATCGATCGCGTCGAGCGCCGGCGCCCGAAGGGTATTCGGCTGAGGGGTTTCGGGTGACGTCTCCATACGAACGATTATGCAGGAATCAGCCGAAGCGCGAATCTTCTTCAGGCATTCTGTCGAATGATCGAAGTTTCTGCGATTCTGAAATGCACTCACGCAACCGTCACTTGGAGGATCGATGAAGATCGGCGTGCCGACCGAGGTCAAGAACAACGAGAACCGCACCGCGCTCACCCCCGCAGGCGCAGACCGTCTGGTGCACGAGGGCCACCGCGTGCTCGTGCAGTCCGGGGCGGGCGTCGGTTCGGGCATCTCCGACGAGGCCTATCGGATCGCGGGTGCCGAGATCGTCGACACCGCCGAGGAGACGTGGGGCGAGGCGGAGCTGCTCATCAAGGTCAAGGAGCCGATCGCCCCGGAGTACGGGTTCCTGCGCTCGGATCTCACCCTCTTCACCTACCTGCATCTCGCCGCCGACCGAGCGCTGACCACGGCGCTCGTCGACGCGGGCACCACCGCCGTCGCCTACGAGACGGTGCAGCTGCCCGACCGCAGCCTCCCTCTGCTCGTGCCGATGAGCGAGATCGCGGGACGCCTGTCCGTGACGATGGGGTCGTACTCCCTCATGCGATCCGCAGGAGGACGGGGCGTGCTCATGGGAGGCATCGCGGGCGCCCCGCGCGCCAAGACCGTCGTGATCGGCGGCGGTGTCGCCGGTGAGCACGCGGCCGCGAACGCGCTCGGGCTCGGATCACAGGTGACCGTCATCGACATCTCGCTGCCGCGACTCCGCGAGCTCGAGCACCGCTACGGCGGTGCTCTGCAGACTCGCGCGTCGAGCCGGTACGACATCGCCGAAGAGCTCGCGACGGCCGACCTGGTCATCGGATCCGTGCTCATCCCCGGGGCTGCGGCGCCGAAGCTCGTGACCGACGACATGGTCGCGACCATGAAGCCCGGATCCGTGCTGGTCGACATCGCCATCGACCAGGGCGGATGCTTCGAAGGCTCGCGCCCCACGACGCACGACGACCCGACGTTCGCGGTGCACGACTCCATCTACTACTGCGTCGCGAACATGCCGGGCGCAGTGCCCGAGACGGCCACGCGCGCACTGACCAACGCCACGCTCCCCTATGTCTCGGCGATCGCCGGCAAGGGGTGGGAGCGTGCAGCAGCCGACGACGCCGCACTGGCCCAGGGCCTCAACGTCCAGGGCGGCCGCATCACCCTGGATGCCGTTGCGCGCGCGCACGGCATGCACACCGCCTGAGCGGAGAGCATCAGCACGAAAGAACCGTGATTCTTGACGACCATTCACTCGTCATCGGCGAGGTCGACCCGGGTACGCTCGTAGTCGTGACCGAACGCGCTCCTCTCTCCCGCAAGCTCTCCGCCATCGCCGAATCCGCGACCCTCAAGGTCGACGCCAAGGCCAAGGCGCTCAAGGCCGAAGGCAAGCCGATCATCTCGTACGCCGCCGGCGAGCCCGATTTCGCGACCCCGCAGTTCATCGTCGACGCGGCCGCCGAGGCGCTCGCCGATCCCGCCAGCTACCGGTACACCCCGGCTCCGGGCCTGCCCGCGCTGCGGGAGGCGATCGCCGCGAAGACGCTGCGTGACTCCGGCCTCGAGGTCTCGCCGAGCCAGGTCATCGTGACCAACGGCGGCAAGCAGTCGGTCTACCAGGCGTTCCAGGCCGTGGTGAACCCGGGCGACGAAGTGCTTCTGCCTGCGCCGTACTGGACGACCTACCCCGAGGCGATCCGTCTTGCGGACGGCACGCCGGTCGAGGTCTTCGCGGGCGCCGATCAGGACTACAAGGTCACCGTCGACCAGCTCGAGGCCGCTCGCACCGAGCGCACGACCGCGCTCGTGTTCGTGTCGCCCTCCAACCCCACCGGATCGGTGTACACGGCCGAGGAGACGGCGGCGATCGGCGAGTGGGCACTCGAGCACGGCATCTGGGTCATCTCCGACGAGATCTACCAGAACCTCACCTATGAGGGCGTCAAGGCGACCTCCATCGTCGAGGCCGTGCCCGCGGTGGCGGGGCAGACGATCCTCGTCAACGGCGTCGCGAAGACCTACGCCATGACCGGCTGGCGCGTGGGCTGGATGGTCGGACCGGCGGATGCCATCAAGGTCGCCGCGAACCTGCAGTCCCACCTGTCGAGCAACGTCAACAACGTCGCGCAGAAGGCGGCGATCGCTGCCCTCAACGGGCCCCAGACCGAAGCCGAGCAGTTCCGCGAGGCGTTCGACCGCCGCCGCCGCCTCATCGTGTCCGAACTGTCGAAGATCGACGGACTCGTGGTGCCGAACCCGCTGGGCGCCTTCTACGTCTACCCCGACGTGCAGGGTCTGCTCGGACGCACGTGGGGCGGCAAGACGCCGACGACCTCGCTCGAGCTCGCCGACCTCATCCTCGAGCAGGCCGAGGTGGCCGTCGTCCCGGGCGAGGCATTCGGTCCCTCCGGGTACATCCGCATGTCGTACGCGCTCGGCGACGACCAGCTCCTCGAGGGTGTACAGCGACTGCAGCGTCTGTTCGCCTGAGGCCGGTCTGCGACGAGATCACTCCTCGTCGTGGAAGCCGATCAGCCAGCGGATGCCGTAGCGGTCGGTGACGGTGCCGTCGTAGTCGCCCCACACGCGCTTCTGCAGGGCGTCGGTCACTCGGCCGTGCTCTGACAGCCGGTCGAACCAGCTCGTCAGCGTCGACGCGTCGGCGGTGCCGAGCAGAGAGAGGAACATCCCGCTCATCTGCACGGCATCGTCGTCCGCGCCGGCATCCGCTCCCGCCAGTTCGACCGGTCCTGAGAGCTGCCCGTGGGCGACCGCATCGGCCGGACCGTCTGCACGACCCGCACTGGCATAGTCGACGAGCTGAAGCTCTCCTCCGAAGACGTCACGGTAGTGCTCCAGCGCTTCGGCCGCGTTTCCGGGAAACAGCAGGTACGGGATCAGTCCGCTCATGCCGCGAGTGTACGGCGAACGGGCGACGTTGTCAGGCGGGCGCGGGCTCGCTGCGTCGCGACTCAGAGCTCGACGCCGAGCAGCACGGGCTCCGGCTGCAGCACGAGACCGAACTCCGAATGGACGCGGCTCTGGATGAATCGTGCGAGCTCCGAGACCTCGGCCGCTGTCGCCCCGCCCCGGTTGGTGAGGGCGAGCGCGTGCTTCGTCGAGACCGAGGCGCGCGAGCGCGGCAGCTTGAACCCCTTGCGGATTCCGGCCTGCTCGATCAGCCACGCTGCGCTCACCTTGACGTCGGGGGCCTCCGGCTTGGCGGGAGGGACATACCCGTCGTACGAGGCGAGCGGGATCACCGTGACGGTATCCAGATCCGGGGTCACCGGCCACCGCGGGCACTCGGGCGGCAGAGCACGGGCCACGACCTCCGGCACGATCGCATTCTGGAAGAACGAGCCGACGCCATGGGTGTCCGGATCGTTCTCGTCGAGCAGCATCCCCTTCGAGGCGCGGGTGGCGAGGATCCGCTCGCGCACCCAGGTCAGCGGCACCGGGGCGTCGGAGTCCAGACCCAGCGCCCTCCTGAGCTGCTCGCCGCGCACCACCCGCTCGTCAGCGACGAGAAGGTCGACCGTGACCGACAGGATGACGGCACGGCGCTGCGGCACGCTGCCGTAGTGATGCTTGAGCACGGAAGTGCGGAAACCGAGCCCCAGTTCGGATGCCGGCACCACCGATACCTCGCCGGTGGCCTCGTCGATCAGCTCGACCTCGACCAGGGTCTCCTGGATCTCCTGCCCGTATGCCCCGATGTTCTGCACGGGTGAGGCGCCGACGGTGCCCGGGATGCCGCTCATCGCCTCGAGACCGGCGTAACCGTGCTCGACCGCATAGGCGACGAGATCGTCCCAGCCATGCCCCGCCTGCACACGCAGCCTGATGCGTCCCGCGTGCGGCGAGGGCAGCTCCTCGATGCCGCGGGTGAGGACGCGGATGACCGTCCCCTCGAACGACTCGTCGCCGATGAACAGGTTGGATCCTCCGCCCAGCACGAACCACTCGTCGCCGCGTGACCAGACATCGGTGAGCGCGTCGATCAGCTCCGCCGTGGTCGATGCCTCGAGCATGCGCTCCGGGGCGCCTCCCGTGCGCAGGGTCGTGAGAGTCGCGAGCCTCAGCGGCTCGACCTCGTGCACAGCGCCGCCCATCAGGAGGCGACGCGCAGCTGCGCCTTGACGAGGACCGTCGTCTCAGCGAACGTGACCTTGAGATCGATCCGAGTCGACTCGTCGTCGACGGCACCGACGGTCGCGATGACGTGGAGGTCCGCTCCCTCGGTCGGGTGCACCACGACCGGCTTGGTGAAGCGCACGCCGTAGTCGAGGATCCGCGTTCCCGGTTCGAGAGCCGCGACGACCACCGACGACGCGATGCCCATCGTGAGCATGCCGTGCGCGAGCACTCCCGGCAGACCCACCTCGGCGGCGATGTCGTCCCGGTAGTGGATCGGATTGAAGTCACCCGATGCTCCTGCGTACCGCACGAGCGATTCGCGGGTGAGATGGACGGTGCGCTCCGCGACGACGTCTCCGACAGCGAACGGCATCACTCGGCTCCTTCTTCCGCGCCGACCAGCAGCACGCTGGTGGCGGTGACGACGTGCTCGCCGTCGGCATCCGTGATCTCGGCCGCGCTGGTGATCATGGCGTTTCCGCCCATCATGCGGATGCCGGTCACGCGCAGTCGACCTGTGAGCTCGTCACCCGCGACGATGGGGCGCGAGTACGCGAACTTCTGCTCGGCGTGGATCGTGCGCGCCAGGACGATGCCAGAGTCCGGTTCGGCGAGGAGCTGCTGGAGGGTGTGGTCCTGGATGACCATCGCGAACGTCGGGGGCGCGACGACGTCGGCGAAACCGGCTGCGCGAGCCGCCTCGACGTCGGTGTGCTGCGGTGCATCGGCGAAGACGGCACGCGCGAACTCACGCACCTTCTCACGGCCGACGAGGTAAGGGGACGTCGGCGGGAACTCCCGGCCGACCAGATCTTGGTTGACTGCCACCCCTCGATCCTACTTTCTCGGTCATGGGGCACGGTGCCCGTAAGCCGGAACTAAGGGCGTTCAGTCCTTCTTCTTGCGCCCCTTGATCGCCTTCATCGCCATCTGCACCGCGATCACCACGAGGTATGCCGCGAACAGCATGTTGCCCACCGTGGGGTCGATCAGAGTGGCCAGCCAGGCTCCGAGCGCGGTGGTCGTGCAGGCGGAGACCCCGACGATCGCCGCGGCGACGAGATCGACGTTGTGATTGCGCAGGTTGCCGATGGTGCCCGAGATCGCGGTCGGGATCATCATGAGCAGCGACGTGCCCTTGGCCACGAGGTCGCTCGTACCGAATGCGAGCATCAGCACGGGCACCACGATCACGCCCCCGCCGACACCGATCAGACCGGCGAGGACTCCGGTGCCGACTCCGACCGCGAGCAGCGCGAGCCCGTTGAGCAGCTCCAGCTCGAACTCGGCATCGCGCGAAGGGACGACCAGGAACAGGCTCACGATCACGATCACGAGGAAGCCGACGAAGAACCAGCGCAGCACCGTCTGCGAGATCTTCGGCAGCAGCCGCGTGCCGATCTGCGCACCCACGACGGCGCCTGCCGCCAGGATGAGAGCGGGGATCCACGCCACCGATCCGTTGATCGCGTAGGAGATCACGCCCACCGTCGCCGTCGGGACGATCGCTGCGAGCGACGTGCCGGCGCCGAGACGCTGATTGAAATGCAGGAAGAGCACGAGCAGCGGAACGATCACCGTGCCGCCGCCGACGCCGAAGAGGCCGGAGAGGAGGCCTGCGATCAGGCCGATCCCGATGAATGCCGTATAGGCGCGAGGCCCTCTGCTCAGGGTCTCTGCATCGCTCACCGGATCAGCCTACTCTCCGCGGCGTCGGCACCTCGGTCATGTGTCCCCCCTACCCCTGGGACCGGGTCTCCTCCTGTGCGACACTGGATCGCATCAGACGGCGTCGTCGATGACCCGGATCGAAGGAGATCTCATGGTGCGCAGTTCCTATCCCGATGTCGAGATCCCCGCGGTCTCCATCCACCAGTTCCTCTTCGGAGACGTCGAGGAAGACCGTCTCGACGCAGTCGCCCTCGTCGACGGAGTCAGCGGCGCCACCACGACCTACCGTCAGCTGATCGCCCAGATCGACCTCTTCGCGGGCGCGCTCGCAGCGCGAGGGGTGGACGTCGGAACGAAGGTCGGGGTCCTCTGTCCCAACATCCCCGCCTTCGCGACGGTCTTCCACGGCATCCTGCGGGCAGGAGCGACGGCGACCACGATCAACTCCCTGTACACGGCCGAGGAGATCGCGAACCAGCTGACCGACGCCGAGGCGACGTGGCTGATCACCGTCTCGCCGCTGCTGCCGGGCGCGAAGGCCGCCGCGGACGCCGTCGGACTCGCCGACGACCACGTGATCGTCCTCGACGGCGCCGAGGGGCATCCATCGCTGCCTGCCCTGCTCGGCGAGGGTCGCCCCGCTCCCGAGGTGAGCTTCGACCCGGCGACGCATCTCGCCGTACTCCCCTACTCCTCGGGAACGACCGGCCGGCCCAAGGGCGTCATGCTGACCCACCGCAACCTGATCGCGAACGTCAGCCAGTGCCGCTCGACGATCTCTCTCGGAGACGACGACCGAGTACTCGCCGTCCTGCCGTTCTTCCACATCTACGGGATGACGGTGCTGCTGAACTTCGCGCTGCGCCAGCGCGCGGCTCTTGTCACGATGCCGAAGTTCGACCTGACGGAGTTCCTCCGGGTCGTGCAGGAGCACCGGACGAGCTGGGTCTTCATCGCGCCGCCGATCGCCGTCGCGCTCGCGAAGCATCCGCTCATCGATCAGTACGACACCTCCGCGATCAAGGTCATCTTCTCGGGGGCTGCTCCGCTCGACGGCGCTCTCGCATCCGCAGTGGCCGATCGGCTGGGGTGCACGGTCTGTCAGGGCTACGGAATGACGGAGACGAGCCCGGTCACGCACGCGATCCCGTACGACCGCCCTGACATCGACCGCTCATCCGTGGGGATGCTGCTCGCGAACACGGAGGCGCGTCTCGTCGCGGAGGACGGCTCCGATGTCACTGCACCGGCCGAGGGCGCCAGCGAACCGGGCGAGCTCCTGATCCGCGGTCCCCAGGTGATGGCCGGATACCTCAACCGGCCGGATGCGACGGCCGAGATGCTCGACAGCGACGGCTGGCTTCACACCGGCGACGTGGCGACGGTGACGCACGACGGCATCTTCCGGATCGTCGACCGTCTCAAGGAGCTCATCAAGTACAAGGGCTACCAGGTCGCGCCGGCCGTGCTCGAGGCGGTCCTGCTCGAGCATCCGGCCATCGCCGATGCGGCCGTGATCGGTGTGCCCGACGCGGATGGACAGGAGGTACCCAAGGCGTTCGTGGTCGCGCAGCAGGGAGCAGACCTCGACGCGGATGCGGTGATGGCGCACGTCGCCGCCCATGTCGCGCCTCATGAGAAGGTGAGGCAGGTCGAGTTCATCGACGCCATTCCCAAGTCGGCATCCGGCAAGATCCTGCGCAAGGATCTGCGCGCACGCTGAGTCCAGGCGCCGGATACACGAAGAAGCCCGCCGTCCCTCACGGGGCGGCGGGCTTCTTCGAGTGAGCGAGGTGCTTACTCGGACTTCTTCTCGACAGCGTCCTCGGCGGCAGCCTCGGCTGCTTCGCCCTCGGCCTGCGACTCGGCGCCGGCCTCGACGGTCTCGTCTGCCGGAGCCTCCTCGACGGGAGCCTCCTCAGCGGGAGCCTCCTCGACGACCTCGGCCGGCTTCTCAGCCTTGGCAGCCTTCTTGGTGGACTTCGCCTTGGGGGTGACGGGCTCGAGAACGAGCTCGATCACTGCCATGGGGGCGTTGTCACCCTTGCGGTTGCCGACCTTCGTGATGCGGGTGTAGCCACCCTCACGGTCTGCGACCAGCGGGGCGATCTCGGCGAAGAGCGTGTGCACGACGCTCTTGTCGCCGATGACCGAGAGAACGCGACGACGAGCGTGCAGGTCTCCGCGCTTGGCGAAGGTGATCAGGCGCTCGGCGAGCGGACGCAGGCGCTTGGCCTTGGTCTCGGTCGTCTTGATCGACTTGTGGGTGTACAGAGCCGCCGCGAGGTTGGCAAGCAGCAGGCGCTCGTGTGCGGGGCCGCCTCCGAGGCGGGGACCCTTAGTGGGCTTGGGCATAATCGTCTAACTCCTGGTCAGAAAGGTCGGGTATCAGAAGGACTCGTCTTCGCTGCCGCCGTAGAAGTGGGCGCCGTCGAAACCGGGCACCGAATCCTTGAGCGACAGACCGAGCGAGATGAGCTTGTCGCGCACCTCGTCGACCGACTTCTGGCCGAAATTGCGGATGTTCATGAGCTGCGTCTCCGACAGGGCGACGAGCTCGGAAACAGTGTTGATGCCCTCACGCTTCAGGCAGTTGTACGAGCGGACGGAGAGGTCGAGGTCCTCGATCGGCATCGACAGCTCGCTGGAGTTCACTGCCTCCACCGGTGCCGGGCCGATCTCGATGCCCTCAGCCTCGACGTTCAGCTCGCGGGCGAGACCGAACAGCTCGGTGAGCGTCTTCGCAGCCGAAGCGACGGCGTCGCGGGGGCTGATGGCGGACTTGGTCTCGACGTCGAGGACGAGCTTGTCGAAGTCGGTGCGCTCACCCGCACGGGTGGCGTCGACGCGGTAGCTGACCTTGAGCACCGGCGAGTAGATCGAGTCGATCGGGATCTGACCGGCCTCGGCGTACTCGTTGCGGTTCTGCGTCGCCGAGACGTAGCCGCGGCCACGCTCGATCGTGAGCTCGAGCTCGAACTTCGCCGTCTCGTTGAGCGTCGCGATGACGAGCTCGGGGTTCTGGACCTCGACACCGGCCGGAGCCGAGATGTCAGCGGCGGTCACTTCGCCCGAACCGGTCTTGCGCAGGTAAGCGGTGATGGGCTCGTCGCGCTCCGACGAGACCACGAGCTGCTTGATGTTGAGGATGATCTCGGTGACATCCTCCTTCACGCCGGGGATGGTGCTGAACTCGTGCAGCACGCCGTCGATGCGAACGCTGGTGACCGCGGCGCCGGGGATCGACGACAGCAGGCTGCGACGAAGCGCGTTGCCGATCGTGTATCCGAAGCCGGGCTCCAGAGGCTCGATGATGAACCGGCTACGGTTCTCGACGATCTTTTCCTCGGTCAGTGTGGGACGCTGTGCAATAAGCACTCTGTGTTCCTTTCGATCACATGCCCGCTATATGACATGTGGTGGGGTGAGGTCTTGAGTTTTGGGAGTCGATGCCCGCGCTGGCGGGCGTCGAGCCGCTCGGACCCGAAGGACCGAGCGGCTCAACAAGCCGGATCAGACGCGGCGGCGCTTCGGCGGGCGGCAGCCGTTGTGCGCCTGCGGCGTGACGTCCTGGATCGAGCCGACCTCGAGGCCGGCGGCCGTCAGCGAACGGATCGCGGTCTCGCGACCCGAGCCCGGTCCCTTGACGAAGACGTCGACCTTCTTGACGCCGTGCTCCTGCGCCTGGCGGGCGGCCGACTCGGCAGCCATTCCAGCGGCGTAGGGCGTCGACTTGCGCGAGCCCTTGAAGCCCACGCCACCCGACGATGCCCAGCTGATGACAGCGCCGGACGGGTCGGTGATCGAGACGATCGTGTTGTTGAACGTCGACTTGATGTGGGCGTGGCCCAGCGCGATGTTCTTCTTTTCCTTGCGGCGCGGCTTGCGCGCGGCGGCCTTGGGTGCAGCCATGAAAGTGTTCTCCTAGTCCCTGGGGCCGCGCTTAGCGGGCCTTCTTCTTGCCTGCGACGGTGCGCTTCGGGCCCTTGCGGGTACGGGCGTTGGTCTTGGTGCGCTGACCACGGACCGGGAGGCCACGACGGTGGCGGATGCCCTCGTAGGAGCCGATCTCGACCTTGCGGCGGATGTCTGCGGCGACCTCGCGGCGCAGGTCACCCTCCACCTTGTAGTTGCCTTCGATGTAGTCGCGGAGGGCGATCAGCTGGTCATCGCTGAGGTCCTTCACGCGGATGCTCTCGTCGATCTCCGTAGCCTTGAGGATCTCGACCGAGCGGGTACGGCCGACGCCGTAGATGTAGGTAAGGGCGATCACCACGCGCTTATCGCGCGGGATGTCAACGCCGGCAAGACGTGCCATGCGGTTCTCCTGAGTGTTGTGGAGGTGTGGAGCAGGATCGGTGCTCGGGCCTCCGCCCCGAGGTGTCCCCCACTCGCGTGGGATCTGATCCTGCCGTTGTGTGTATTGAGTTGTGAGTCAGATCCGAAGAGTCCGTCGGCATCGCCGACGGGCGCTCAGCCCTGGCGCTGCTTGTGGCGCGGGTTGCTCTTGCAGATGACCATGACGCGGCCGTGACGGCGGATCACCTTGCAGTGATCGCACATGGGCTTGACGCTGGGGTTGACCTTCATGATGTGTCCTATTCGCTGTCTTCACCGGGCAGGCTGAGTGCCTGGGGTGTTACTTCTCGACCGATCAGCGGTAGCGGTAGACGATTCGTCCGCGGGTCAGGTCGTAGGGGCTGAGCTCCACGACCACACGGTCTTCGGGGATGATGCGGATGTAGTTCTGCCGCATCTTGCCTGAGATCGTTGCAAGGACCTTGTGTCCGTTGGAGAGCTCAACGCGGAACATCGCGTTGGGCAGAGCCTCGGAGATCACGCCCTCGATCTCGATGACACCGTCTTTCTTAGCCATAGCCTCGCTGACGCTTCTGCAGACCGGTCGATCTGCGGTGGGTGATTGGATTGCGATACCTCTGCCGATTCAGACACGCCGAATCAAGGCGCAAGGCACCAAGGATCTATGTTATCCGACAACGGGAGTTCCGGCAACCTGAGCAGAATGCCGGAACTCCCGTTGATCGGATGAGACGGGATCAGCCGAGGATCTTGGCGAACTCCGCCTCGATCTCGCTGTTCTCGATGCGGTTCCCGTTGACCTCGACGGTCGGGGTTCCGGTGATCTCGTGCGCCTTCGTCTGCGAGTCGGCGAACTTGTTGTAGGTGCCGTCGGCGATGCAGTCAGCCGCGGCGCCTGCTCCGGCCTGCTCGGCGAGCGCGCTCAGCTCCTCGACGCTGAGACCGGCCGAGTTCTCCTCCGGCTGGTTCGCGAAAAGCAGGTTGAAGTAGTCGAGAGTCGAGTCGGGAGCCTCGGCGGCGACGCAGTACATCGAGCCGGCCGACAACGAGGAGTACTCCCCCGTCGTCGAGTAGCGGTTGAGGATCGACACCGGGTGGATGTTCAGCGTGATCTTGTCGTCGGCGGCTGCCGCCTGCAGCTGCTCGCCGTAGACGTCCTCGAACTGCCCGCAGACGGGGCACATGAAGTCGACGTAGGTGTCGATCTCGTCCTCGCCCGACCCGAACGAGATGGCGCCGGTCTCCTCGTTCACGATCGAGCTCTGCGGGGCCGTGCCCGGGGAGGTCGCCTGGTTGTTCAGGAACACGACGACGAAGGCCAGAACGGCCAGCACGACCACCACTGCCGCCGAGACGCCGATCACGAACCAGTTGGTGTTGCTCTTCGCGGCTGCCATTGCTTTCCGTTTCTGTCGCGGTCCGCCGATGGCGGACCCGGCTTGAAGTCCTCGGGCGCACGCGCACCCATACACCCATTGTGCCCGGAGAAACCTATGCGCACGTTGTGATCGAGCGCTGGATCGCCGATCGCGTCGTGACCGACAGCGCCGGCTTCAGGCGATCGGGGTCGGCGTCACGCCGAACGGGGCGAGACCGGCCGCTCCCCCGTCTGCCGCGGTCAGCACCCAGATCCCGTCCGCGTGCAGTGCGACGCTGTGCTCCCAGTGCGAGCCGTCGGTGCCGTCGACCGTCGAGACGGTCCAGTCGTCGTCCTCGACGAAGGTCTCGTCGCTGCCGGCAGTGACCATGGGCTCGATCGCCAGCACGAGACCGGGCTTGACCTCGGCGCCCGGGTCGGGCGTGCGGTAGTTGAAGACGCTGGGCGCCTCGTGCATCTTGCGTCCGATGCCGTGGCCGACGTACTCGCGCAGGATGCCGTACGTCTCGCCGGAGACGGCTGACGGGCCCTGTGCCTCGATGTAACCCTGGATCGCGGCTCCGATGTCACCGAGGTGCGAAGCGGACGCCATGGCGGCGATCCCCGCCCACATCGAACCCTCCGTGACCCGCGAGAGCTCCTCGCGCCGGGCGACCAGCTCGGGGCGCGTCTCATCAGGGACGACGACGGTGATGGCGCTGTCGCCGTTCCAGCCCTGGTACTGCGCGCCGCAGTCGATCGAGACGATGTCGCCTGCCTGAAGGACCCTCTCACCCGGGATGCCGTGGACGACCTCTTCGTTCACCGAGATGCAGGTGGTGTGCCGGTATCCGCGAACGAGCTGGAAGTTCGATTCCGCGCCACGGGCGAGGATCACACGGTTCGCTTCGGCGTCGAGCTCGAGAGTCGTGACACCGGGTCGTATCAGCGGCCGCACGGCGTCGAGCGCAGCCGCCGTGATGAGACCGGGCTCCACCATCGCACGCAGCTGAGCCGCGCTCTTGTAGATCGACTTGCGGAACATCGTTCGGTGATCAGGCCGCGAGGCGCAGACCGCGTGC
Organism: Microbacterium sp. LMC-P-041; assembly: GCF_030209555.1. NCBI lineage: Bacteria > Bacillati > Actinomycetota > Actinomycetes > Micrococcales > Microbacteriaceae > Microbacterium > Microbacterium sp. LMC-P-041. Next base: position 134,870 of record NZ_JARVRV010000005.1, on the reverse strand, counting down.
GGTCAGCGCCGCGAACACGCGCTCGGTGATCTCGTCGAGCGAGCCCACGCCGTCGATGCGGTCGACGATCCCACGGGGGCCGTAGACCTCGAGGATCGGGGCCGTCTCGTGCTCGTAGATGTCGAGACGGTGTGCGATCGCCTCATCCGTGTCATCCGAGCGACCCTGCTCCGCTGCACGGAGCTTGAGACGCTCGATGCTCTCTTCGCGCGGGACGTCGAGCAGGATGACGGCGTCGAGGGACTCCCCCCGGGCACCGAGGAACGCGTCGAGGTGCCCGACCTGCGCGGCATTGCGGGGGTAGCCGTCGAGCAGGAAGCCCTTGGCTGCATCGTCCTGCGAGAGGCGATCGCGAACGATCTCGCTGGTGAGCTCGTCGGGAACGAGATCGCCCTTGTCGAGGATCGCCGTGACCTGCTGGCCGAGCGGCGTGCCCTCCTTGATGTTCGCGCGGAAGATGTCGCCCGTCGAGACGACCGGGATGCCGTAGGACTCTGCGATGCGGACGCCCTGCGTGCCCTTCCCCGAGCCCTGCGGACCGACGATGAGGAGACGAGCTGATCGAGTCATCGGAGGAGCCCTTCGTAGTGTCGCTGCTGCAGCTGTGCGTCGATCTGCTTGACCGTCTCGAGACCGACGCCCACGATGATGAGGATCGAGGCGCCGCCGAACGGGAAGTTCTGGTTGGCGCCCACGGTGGCGAGAGCGATGAGCGGGATCAGCGCGATGAGGCCGAGGTAGATCGACCCGGGCAGCGTGATGCGCGTGAGCACGTAGTCGAGGTACTCGGCAGTCGGACGACCGGCACGGATGCCGGGAATGAATCCGCCGTACTTCTTCATGTTGTCGGCGACCTCGACCGGGTTGAAGGTGATCGCGACGTAGAAGTACGTGAAGCCGATGATCAGCAGGAAGTACACGGCCATGTAGATCGGGCTGTTGCCGGTCGTGAAGTTCGCGCTGATCCAGGTGACCCACGCTGCCGGCTCGGAGCCGTCCTGAGGGGTGTTGAACTGTGCGATGAGCGCCGGGATGTACAGCAGCGACGAGGCGAAGATCACGGGGATCACACCGGCCATGTTGACCTTGATCGGAATGTACGTGTTGGTGCCGCCGTAGGTGCGGCGACCGACCATGCGCTTGGCGTACTGCACCGGGATGCGCCGCTGGGACTGTTCGACGAAGACGACGAGCCCCATGACGATGATTCCCACCAGAAGCACCAGGAGGAAGACCTCGAAGCCCTTGCTCTCCCAGATGAGCCACATGGCTCCGGGGAACGTGGCGGCGATCGAGGTGAAGATGAGCAGCGACATGCCGTTGCCGATACCGCGCTCGGTGACGAGCTCTGCGAACCACATGATGAGGCCCGTGCCGGCGGTCATCGCCATGATGATGAGCAGCTGCGCCCACCACACGTCGTTGGTGAGGAGGTTCTGGCACGCGGCGATGTCGGTGGTGCCGAAGAGCTGACCGCTGCGGGCCACCGTGACCAGCGTCGTCGACTGCAGCAGTGCGAGAGCGATGGTGAGGTAGCGCGTGTACTGGGTCAGACGGGCCTGGCCGGCCTGGCCCTCTTTGTGCAGAGCCTCGAAGTGAGGGATGACCACGCGAAGGAGCTGGGTGATGATCGTCGCGGTGATGTACGGCATCACGCCGAGGGCGAAGATCGAGAGCTGGAGGAGCGCGCCACCCGAGAACAGGTTGACGAGTCCGAGGAGTCCCTCCGTCCCGGAGTTCAGCGCGAGGCACTCCTCGACGTTCGGGAAGTTCACGAACGGAGCAGGCACATTCGAGCCAAGCCGGTAGATGGCGACGATGGCGAGGGTGAAACCGATCTTCCGACGCAGGTCGGGCGTGCGGAAGATCCGCGCGATGGCGCTAAACAAGGACGTCCTCCTGAAAGGTTGCCGATCCCTGAAGGACGGCTGAAAGAACAGGCTAACCCATAAGAGGGGCCGGAGAATCTCCGACCCCTCTCATGAAGTGGTTACTTGACGGATCCGCCAGCCGCCACGATCTTCTGCTCGGCGGAACCCGAGACCTTGTCGACCGCGACGGTGAGCTTCACGGCGATGTCGCCGTCTCCGAGAACCTTGACCTTCTCGTTCTTGCGAACGGCACCCTTGGCGACCAGGTCGCTGATGGTGACGTCGCCACCCGTGGGGTACAGCTCCGCGAGCTTCTCCAGGTTCACGACCTGGTACTCGACGCGGAACGGGTTCTTGAACCCGCGCAGCTTCGGGGTGCGCATGTGCAGAGGCATCTGCCCACCCTCGAAGCCGACGCGAACGGTGTTGCGAGCCTTCGTGCCCTTGGTACCGCGACCCGCGGTCTTACCCTTGGAGCCCTCACCGCGACCGACACGGGTCTTCGCGGTGTTGGATCCGGGGACCGGACGCAGGTGGTGCACCTTCAGCACGCCGGGGCGGGATGCCGGAGCATCCTTCTTCGGCGCAGCCTTCTTGGCAGCCGGCTTCTTGACGGCGTCGGCCTTGGCCTCGGTCGCCTTCGCCGGTGCCTTCTTGGCGGCGGGCTTCTTCTCGGCTGCGGCCTTGGGAGCGGCAGCCTTCTTCGGGGCCTTCTCGGCGCCTGCGGCTTCGTTCTTCTCAGCCATTAGTCGATCTCCTCAACCTTGACGAGGTGGGCGACGGTCTTGACGTAACCGCGCGTCTGCGCGTCGTCGGGGCGAACGGTGCTGTCACCGATTCGCTTCAGACCGAGGCTGCGCAGCGTGTCACGCTGGTTCTGCTTCTCGCTCACCTTGGACTTGACCTGCGTGACCTTCAGGCGCGCAGCCATCAGGCACCTACCTTCTGTGCGGCGATGGCGTCAGCCTCCGCACGGACGAGACGCGCGGGTGCGACCTGGTCGAACTCGAGGCCACGACGTGCGGCGACCGCACGGGGCTCCTCGAGCATCTTCAGGGCCGTCACCGTCGCGTGCACGATGTTGATCGTGTTCGACGAGCCGAGCGACTTCGACAGCACGTCGTGGATGCCGGCGCACTCGAGCACGGCGCGAACCGGACCACCGGCGATGACACCGGTACCGGCAGCGGCCGGACGGAGCAGGACGACGCCTGCTGCGGCCTCACCCTGCACGGGGTGCGGGATGGTGCTGCCGACGCGCGGAACGCGGAAGAAGTTGCGCTTGGCCTCTTCGACACCCTTCGAGATCGCCAGAGGGACCTCGCGGGCCTTGCCGTAGCCGACGCCCACCAGACCGTTGCCGTCGCCGACGACCACGAGAGCGGTGAAGCTGAAGCGACGACCACCCTTCACGACCTTCGAGACGCGGTTGATGGTGACCACGCGCTCGAGGAACTGGTTGTCCCCACGGTCGCGGGAGTTGCGGTCACGGCCACCCTGGTTGCGGTCGCTACGGCCGCCACGGCGGTTGTCGCGCTGAGACGGCTCTGCCTGCGTGGTGCCGGTGGCAGTCTCGGAAGTGGCAGCTGCCGCTTCGGTCACTTCGTTCTCCTTGTTGTCACTCACAGTGCCAGACCCCCTTCGCGGGCGCCGTCGGCGATGGCGGCGACACGACCGGCGTAGCGGTTTCCGCCACGGTCGAACACTGCCTCGGAAACGCCGGCAGACTTCGCACGCTCGGCGAGAAGCTCGCCGACCTTGCGGGCCTTGGCGGTCTTGTCACCCTCGAGCGAACGCAGGTCGGTCTCGAGCGTCGATGCCGACGCGACGGTGTGACCCTTGCTGTCGTCGACAAGCTGCACGAAGACGTGGCGAGCCGAGCGGTTGACGACGAGACGCGGACGCGCCTCGGTGCCGACGACCTTCTTGCGAAGGCGGGCATGACGACGCGCGCGGGCGTCAGACTTTGACTTGAGAGCCATGGTTACTTACCACTCTTTCCGGCCTTGCGACGCACGACCTCGCCGGCGTAACGCACGCCCTTGCCCTTGTACGGCTCGGGCTTGCGGATCTTGCGGATGTTCGCAGCTGCCTCGCCGACAGCCTGCTTGTCGATACCACTGACGGTGAGCTTGTTGGTGCCCTCGACCGTGAGCGTGATACCGGCGGGCGGGTCGATGAGGACCGGGTGCGAGAAGCCGAGGGCGAACTCGACCGAGCTGCCCTTCTGAGCGACACGGTAACCGGTTCCGACGACCTCGAGACCCTTGGTGTAGCCCTGGGTCACGCCGATGATGTTGTTGTTGATGAGCGTGCGGGTCAGGCCGTGAAGCGACCGGGACTCACGCTCGTCGTCGGGACGGGTGACGAGAACCTGGTTCTCCTCGACCGCGACCTCGATGGGCTTGGCGACCGTCAGGGTGAGCTCACCCTTGGGGCCCTTCACCGCGACCTCACGGCCGTCGACCGAGATGGTCACGCCCGCGGGAACGTCGATGGGAAGTCGTCCAATACGCGACATTTTCGATTACCACACGTAGGCGAGAACTTCTCCGCCCACGCCCTTCTGCTCTGCCTGACGGTCAGTGAGGAGACCGGAGGAGGTGGACAGGATGGCCACGCCGAGTCCGCCGAGGACCCTGGGCAGCTCGGTGGACTTCGCGTAGACGCGGAGGCCGGGCTTCGACACGCGCTTGATGCCCGCGATCGAACGCTCACGGTTGGGGCCGTACTTCAGCTGCAGGGTGAGGTTCGATCCGACGCGAGCGTCAGTCGTCTCCCATCCAGCGATGTAGCCCTCCTGCTGGAGGATCTCGGCGATGTGCGTCTTGAGCTTGCTCGACGGCAGGGTCACGGAGTCGTGATGCGCCGAGTTCGCGTTGCGCAGACGGGTCAGCAGATCTGCGACCGGGTCTGTCATTGTCATTGTTGTTTTCCTTTGTTCATGAGGTTCCGGCTGCCGTTACACGACAGACGGCCTGCGATGACACGCAATCTTCAATTGTACGGGATCGGGCGGGGCGCTGTGCGCCCCGCCCGAAACCGCTTACGCCTGGGCGTCTTCCGTACGGAAGGGGAAGCCGAGGTGACGAAGAAGCGCGCGACCTTCGTCGTCCGTCTTCGCGGTGGTGACGACGGTGATGTCGAAACCGCGAACCCGGTCGATCTTGTCCTGATCGATCTCGTGGAACACGCTCTGCTCCTGGAGACCGAAGGTGTAGTTGCCGTTTCCGTCGAACTGCTTGCCCGAGAGGCCGCGGAAGTCGCGGATACGGGGCAGAGCGAGCGAGACGAGACGGTCCAGGAACTCCCACGCACGGTCACCGCGGAGGGTGACGTGTGCGCCGATGGCCTGGCCCTCGCGCAGCTTGAACTGCGCGATCGACTTGCGAGCCTTCGTGACGAGCGGCTTCTGACCGGTGATCTTGGTGAGATCGTCGATCGCGCCGTCGATCACCTTGCTGTCGCGGGCCGCTTCACCGACACCGGTGTTCACAACGACCTTGACCAGACCGGGGATCTGCATCACGTTGGTGTAGCCGAACTCATCCTGCAGCTTCTGCTGGATCTCGGCCTTGTACTTCGCCTTCAGGCGGGGCTGGATCTTGCCAGCCACCGCAGCGTCGGTGGTTGCCATCAGAGGTCCTTACCTGACTTCTTCGCGTACCGCACACGGACGGTGCGCTTGACGCCGTCCTTGGTCTGCTCCTCGACCCGGTGGCCGACCTTGGTCGGCTTCTTGGTCGAGGGGTCGACGAGTGCGACGTTCGAGATGTGGATGGAGGCCTCGACAGTCTCGAGGCCGCCCGTCTTGGTGCCACGCTGCGTCTGTCCGACGCGCGTGTGCTTGGTGACGTAGTTCACGCCTTCGACGATGACGCGGTTCTTGTCGGACAGGATCTCGAGGACCTTGCCCTGCTTGCCGCGGTCGCCGCCACGCTCCTGCGTGGCTCCGGTGATGACCTGAACCAGGTCACCCTTCTTGATCTTCGCCATGACTTAAATAACCTCCGGCGCCAGCGAGACGATCTTCATGAACTTCTTGTCACGAAGCTCGCGACCGACCGGTCCGAAAATACGGGTGCCGCGGGGCTCCCCGTCGTTCTTCAGGATCACGGCGGCGTTCTCGTCGAACTTGATGTACGAGCCGTCGGGACGACGCGTGGACTTGACCGTGCGGACGATGACGGCCTTGACCACATCGCCCTTCTTGACGTTGCCGCCCGGGATCGCGTCCTTGACGGTCGCGACGATCGTGTCACCGAGTCCGGCGTAACGACGGCGCGAGCCGCCGAGCACACGGATGGTGAGCAGTTCCTTCGCGCCGGTGTTGTCGGCGACCTTGAGGCGGGATTCCTGCTGGATCACTTGGCCTTCTCCAGAATCTCCACCAGACGCCAGCGCTTCGTGGCGCTGAGCGGGCGGGTCTCGTTGATCAGGACGAGGTCGCCGATGCCGGCGGAGTTCGCCTCATCGTGCGCCTTGACCTTCGAGGTGCGGCGGATGACCTTGCCGTAAAGCGGGTGCTTCACGCGGTCCTCGACCTCGACCACGATGGTCTTGTCCATCTTGTCGCTGATGACGTAGCCACGACGCGACTTGCGGTACCCACGGGCATCCGCATCGCGAACATCGTGCTCTGCGTGCTCAGCCTCGACGGCAGCTTCCTTCTTGGTGGCCATCACTCAGCCTCTTCCTTCACGGCGTCGTCAGCGGAGTCCGCCTTCTTCGCCTTCGACTTGGTCGCCTTCTTGGCCGGAGCCTCGACCGGAGCGGGCGTCGCACGGATGCCCAGCTCGCGTTCGCGGATCACGGTGTACAGGCGCGCGATGTCGCGCTTGACGGCGCGGATGCGGCCGTGGCTCTCCAGCTGGCCGGTGGCCGACTGGAAACGGAGGTTGAACAGCTCCTCCTTGGCCTTACGCAGCTCCTCAACGAGGCGCTGGTCTTCGAACGTGTCGAGCTCTGCCGGAGCGAGCTCCTTGGTGCCGATCGCCATTACGCGTCGCCCTCCTCGCGCTTGATGATGCGTGCCTTCAGCGGCAGCTTGTGGATTGCTCGGGTGAGGGCCTCGCGAGCGAGCTCCTCATTGACGCCTGCGACCTCGAAGAGGACGCGACCCGGCTTGACGTTGGCGACCCACCACTCGGGGGAACCCTTACCGGAACCCATGCGGGTCTCGGCAGGCTTCTTGGTGAGGGGGCGGTCGGGGTAGATGTTGATCCACACCTTTCCACCACGCTTGATGTGACGCGTCATCGCGATACGAGCGGACTCGATCTGACGGTTGGTCACGTAAGCGGGGGTGAGGGCCTGGATGCCGAAGTCGCCGAAGGAGACCTTCGTGCCACCGGTGGCCTGGCCATCACGCTTGGGGTGATGCTGCTTGCGGTACTTGACCTTGCGGGGAATAAGCATCAGGCAGACGCTCCTTCTGCGACAGGGGCCTCGTTGCGCGGCGCGCGGCGGCGGTCGCCACCACGGTCGTCACGACGGGACTTCGGGGCGTTGGCCTGCTCGCGAGCAAGCTCCTTGTTGGTCAGGTCACCCTTGTAGATCCAGACCTTCACGCCGATGCGGCCGAAGGTGGTCTTCGCCTCGTAGAAGCCGTAGTCGATGTTCGCGCGCAGCGTGTGCAGCGGCACACGACCCTCGCGGTAGAACTCCGAGCGGCTCATCTCGGCGCCGCCGAGGCGGCCGGAGACCTGGATGCGGATGCCCTTGGCGCCAGCGCGCTGCGCGCCCTGGAGACCCTTGCGCATCGCACGACGGAACGCCACGCGAGCAGACAGCTGCTCGGCGATGCCCTGTGCGACGAGCTGAGCGTCAGCCTCGGGGTTCTTGACCTCGAGGATGTTCAGCTGGATCTGCTTGCCCGAGAGCTTCTCGAGGTCGCCGCGGATGCGCTCGGCCTCGGCGCCACGACGACCGATCACGATGCCCGGGCGGGCGGTGTGGATGTCGACGCGGACGCGGTCACGGGTGCGCTCGATCTCGATGTTCGAGACACCGGCGCGGTCGAGCTGCGTCTTCAGCAGGTTGCGGATCTTGATGTCCTCGGCGACGTAGTCGGCGTAACGCTGACCCGGCTTCGTCGAGTCCGAGAACCAACGCGACACGTGGTCCGTGGTGATGCCGAGGCGGAAGCCGTACGGGTTTACTTTCTGTCCCATTACTTGCTCGCCTTCTTGTTGCTGTCGCTTGCAGCGGCCGGAGCCGCCTCAGGCGTCGAGAGCACGACCGTGATGTGGCTCGTGCGCTTCTTGATCTGGAAAGCGCGACCCTGTGCACGAGGCTGGAAACGCTTGAGCGTCGTCCCCTCGTCTACGTAGGCGTTAGCCACGTACAGGTCCTGCTCGTCGAGGTACTCGCCGTCACGATCCGCCTTGACCTGTGCGTTGGCCATGGCCGACGCGACAAGCTTGTAGATCGGCTCACTGGCGCTCTGCTGTGCGAACTTCAGGATCGCCAGAGCCTCCTGGGCCTGCTTGCCCTTGATGAGCGCGACGACACGACGAGCCTTCTGAGGGGTCACGCGGATGTGTCGCACGCGTGCGATGGACTCCACCATTTCTCTCTCCTCTATCGCCACCGCGTCAGCGGCGGCGGCCCTTCTTGTCGTCCTTCTCGTGGCCGCGGAAGGTGCGGGTGGGCGCGAACTCGCCCAGTTTGTGGCCGACCATGGTCTCGGACACAAACACGGGGATGTGCTTGCGACCGTCGTGGACCGCGATCGTGTGACCCAGCATGGCCGGGATGATCATGGACCGGCGAGACCAGGTCTTGATGACGTTCTTGGTGCCGGCTTCGTTCTGCACGACCACCTTGCGAAGCAGGTGATCGTCGACGAAGGGGCCCTTCTTAAGACTGCGAGGCATCTTCTCTTACTCCTACTTACGCTTCTTGCCGGCGTTACGACGACGCACGATGTACTTGTCGCTTTCCTTGTTGGCGTGACGGGTGCGACCCTCAGCCTGGCCCCACGGAGAGACGGGGTGACGTCCACCGGACGTCTTGCCCTCACCACCACCGTGCGGGTGGTCGACCGGGTTCATCGCGACACCACGGACGGTCGGGCGGACGCCCTTCCAGCGCATGCGGCCGGCCTTGCCCCAGTTGATGTTCGACTGCTCGGCGTTGCCGACCTCGCCGATGGTCGCGCGGCAGCGCGCATCGACGTTGCGGATCTCGCCCGAGGGCAGACGCAGCTGGGCGAAGTTGCCATCCTTGGCCACGAGACGGACGGATGCACCGGCCGAACGTGCCATCTTCGCGCCGCCACCGGGACGGAGCTCGATCGCGTGGATGACGGTACCCGTCGGGATGTTCTTCAGCGGGAGGTTGTTGCCCGGCTTGATGTCGGCACCAGCACCCGACTCGACGACGTCGCCCTGCTTCAGCTTCGCCGGCGCGAGGATGTAGCGCTTCTCGCCGTCGAAGTAGTGCAGCAGCGCGATGCGTGCCGTGCGGTTGGGGTCGTACTCGATGTGAGCGACGCGGGCGTCGACGCCGTCCTTGTCATTGCGACGGAAGTCGATGACACGGTACTGGCGCTTGTGGCCACCACCGATGTGACGGGTCGTGATGCGGCCCTGGTTGTTGCGACCACCGGTCTTCGAGAGCGGGCGCAGCAGCGACTTCTCCGGCGTCGATCGGGTGATCTCGGCGAAGTCAGCCACCGACGAGCCGCGACGGCCCGGGGTCGTGGGCTTGTACTTGCGAATAGCCATTATTGTCCTTATCCCCCGGATCAGCCGATTGCCGTGAAGATGTCGATGGTGCCCGACTTCAGGGTCACGATGGCGCGCTTGGTGTCCTTGCGCTTGCCGGTGCCGAAGCGGGTGCGACGAGCCTTGCCGACGCGGTTGAGGGTGTTGACCCCTGCGACCTTGACGCCGAAGATCTTCTCGATGGCGAGCTTGATCTCGGTCTTCGAAGCGCGCGGGTCCACGAGGAAGGTGTACTTACCCTCGTCGATGAGACCGTAGCTCTTCTCGGACACGACCGGCTTCAGGATGACGTCGCGCGGGTCCTTGTTCAGGGCCGTCTGGAGAACAGATGCCTGCTCGCTCATGCGGAGACCTCCTGGTTGGCGCCGGACTTCGAGGCGATGAAGCCCTCGATCGCGGCCTGGGTGAAGACGATGTCGTCGGAGACGAGAACGTCGTAGGCGTTGAGCTGGTCGAACGTCAGAACGTGAACGTTGCTGAGGTTGCGGATGCTCTTGAGCGCGAGCTCGTCGTTGCGCACGATGACGACCAGGACGTTCTTCGACGTGGCGACCTGAGAGAGGAAGCTCACGGCTGCCTTCGTCGAGGGGGCGCCATCGGTGCCGAACGTGTCGATCACGTGCAGACGGTCCCCGCGGAAGCGATCGCTGAGTGCACCACGGAGGGCTGCGGCGATCATCTTCTTGGGGGTGCGCTGCGAGTAGTCGCGCGGCTTGGGGCCGTGCACGATTCCACCACCGGTCATGTGCGGCGCGCGGATCGAGCCCTGACGGGCGTTACCCGTGCCCTTCTGCTTGAAGGGCTTGCGGCCTGCACCCGAGACCTCACCGCGACGCTTGGTCGAGTGGGTTCCCTGGCGAGCCGCCGCGAGCTGCGCGACGACGACCTGGTGGATGAGCGGGATGTTCGTCTTGGCGTCGAACAGTTCGGCGGGAAGCTCGATCGAGCCAGCCTTCTTGCCGTCTGCCTTGAGGACGTCAAGCGCGAGAGTGGAGTCAGCCATGATCAGGCACCCTTCACTGCGTTGCGGACGTAGACGATGCGACCACGAGCACCGGGGACGGCGCCCTTGACGAGCAGCAGACCCTTCTCGATGTCGACGGCGTGCACCGTGAGGTTGAGGACGGTCACGCGCTCGCCACCCATACGGCCGGCCATGCGCATGCCCTTGAAGACGCGGCTCGGGGTCGACGATGCGCCGATGGAGCCGGGCTTGCGGTGGTTGCGGTGCGAACCGTGCGAAGCCGAGACGCCCTTGAAGTTGTGACGCTTCATGACACCGGCGAAGCCCTTGCCCTTGCTCGTGCCGACGACGTCGACGAGCTGGCCTGCTTCGAAGGTGCCGTCGACCGTGAGCTCCTGGCCCAGCGAGTAGTCAGCGGCATCCGCGGTGCGGATCTCGGTGACGTGACGACGCGGCGTGACGCCGGCGGCCTCGAAGTGGGCGGTCAGCGGCTTGTTCACCTTGCGCGGGTCGATCTGGCCGTACGCGATCTGCACGGCGTTGTAGCCGTCCTTCTCGGGGGTACGGATCTGCGTGACCACGTTCGAGGCGAGCTCGATGACGGTGACGGGAACGAGCTTGCCGTTCTCGTTCCACACCTGGGTCATACCGAGCTTGGTGCCGAGCATGCCCTTGGAAATCTTGGAGTTGATGTCAACCATGTCCGACCTCAGAGCTTGATCTCGATGTTGACATCGGCAGGCAGGTCGAGACGCATCAGCGAGTCGACAGCCTTCGGCGTCGGGTCGACGATGTCGATCAGACGCTTGTGGGTGCGCATCTCGAAGTGCTCGCGGCTGTCCTTGTACTTGTGGGGCGACCGGATGACGCACACGACGTTCTTCTCGGTCGGAAGGGGCACGGGGCCGACGACTGTTGCGCCCGCACGGGTCACGGTGTCGACGATCTTGCGTGCGGACGTGTCGATGACCTCGTGGTCATACGACTTCAGGCGAATGCGGATCTTCTGTCCCGCCATTGTCTGCTCTCTCTCTTTAAGCGTCTTACCGACCTGGGCCGGGTGACCCAGGGGCATTGGACGCACGTCGGCGCTGTTCGCGCCTCGGCACTCGAACGGCTCTCGCGAGTCGATCTGCTGCACCACTGTTCTGCTGTCATCCCGCACGCCTCGGCGAGCGGATGTCCGACCTCCGCCGCGCACGGCGAAGCCCTCGTGATGAAGATGTCGGGATCGTTCTGCCACCCGCGGCCTAGGTCCCTGCGCGTCTGCGCCGCCTATGCACTGTCGTGATGGTGATCCGGCTGACGCTGAGCGCGCCGGAATGTCGAACCTGTCTATTCTGCCACGGCCGATTTCACTTGTGCAAACCCGGGCGTGTCGCACTCGCTGAGCATCCCCTGAGTGCGCACCCCAGCCGTCGGATCGGCGCCTCTGATCGACGCCGCCGACGACCCCTCAGCGCGCTGAGGAGAGCGGGGCGAGGCATCCCCATGCCTCGCCCCGCTTGGGGAGGGCGTTCAGTGCGAGGGGGCACACCGAACGCGAGGACTCCGGCGTGAAGGGACGCCGGGTTCCTCGACCGAGGGCGCGGCGAAGAGACCGCCGCGCGGGCGGGAAGACGTCTGAGCGCACAGAGTGCGCGCGTCGCACGATGATCCCCAAAATCGTTATCCCCAGTTTGACGCGGCGAACCGCGTGAATTCGGGAAGTCGAACCCCTTCGACATCCCTGATCGCAAGTTCCCCAGGCGATCGTCATCCATTCTAAGGGGACCCGGGCGTGAAACGCGATACCGGCGGGCCGAATACTTGGTGCCGCACGCAGAGGAGCGGCGACTCCCCCGTGGGGGGAATCGCCGCTCTGCGTCTCAGACGCCTGGTCTCACTCGTTGCCGACGGCCTTGTCGGCGCTGTCGCGGATCTCGTCGATCTTGTCAGCGGCACCCGGTGCGATCTTCTTGGCGAAGTCGGCGACGCCGTCGAGCACCTTGTCGCTGATGTCTTCCGCCTGCTCGCTCTTCACTGCCTCGGCGATCTTGTCCTTGTTCTGCTCGTACAGATCCTTGCCCTTGTTGACAGTCTCATCGATACCCATGCGGGCCCCCTTGCATCTGTTCTGTTGCGCCGGATCCCGACGCACGTTCATTCTGCACGCAACGGGTGGCCGGCGGAAGACGCATCCGGGCCGGTCTAGGACAGCCAGTAGTTCTTCTTGACGGTCACTTCCTGCACGATGATCCCGGTGTTCAGCGCGCGGATCTCAGCGAAGAGGCGCACCGGACCGGAGAGGAAGTACGGCAGCGAATACTGTCCGTAAGTCGGCGATTTGGGGGCCTCCGCTCTGGTGACCGGGACTTCGAACGGCGGCTGCGGCGCGCTGGCGATCGGGGCTCCGCTGGAATTCAGAGTCTCGGCGACGATGCGCAGTTGGAAGCCCTTCGTCACCTTGGCCGTCGTCAGGTAGATCGCGACGTCACCGGTCTCTTTGACTGTCGCACTGCTGTGCGCCAGCCAGTACAGATCTGCGGCCACCGGGATCCTGGTCCAGAGCCCCCTCGGCACGACGGCGTTCCACTGGTAAGTGCTCGACTGATGGATGGGCACGGGGTCCTCCGATGGTGGCTTGATGGGACCGCCTTCGACGTAGTTCTCGAAGTCGACCGAGTTGGTGAACCCGAGCTGGAGCGGTGTTCCGCCGATCCAGAGGGACACATGGACGTGTGGGCCGTAGCCCGTCTCGCTTCCGAAACCGGACGCACCCGAATAGGCGATCAGCTGTCCGCGCGAGACGCGTGCACCCAGCGGCACCGTGCTCGACTGCAGGTGCAGGTAGCGGATGTAGTTGCCGTCGTCCGTCCGCAACGCCAGGTAGCGCCCGGTCGCCGTCGTCGTGGAGTCCTTGCGATCGACGATGACCCCACTGGTGGCCGCGCGGATCGGCGTGCCCCGGACGACCGCGTAGTCGGTGCCCGGCTCGCCCGACGGCGGATTTCGATTCCTGTGCCCCATCCACGAGCTCGAGATCGGCACGATCCCGCACGGTCGCAGGTAGGTTCCCTCGGCGCTCGCACGAAGGGTCGGAGAGAAGAACTCCCACCCGACCGCGGCCGCGCCGAGCACGAAACCGGTGCCGAGAAGCACTCCCCTGCGAGAGACGAACGACTGCGTCGCCTCGGTCGACGAGGGCTCGGAGTCCCCCGCGTCGCACACTAGCGATCGCCGCCTTCGTTCTCGCCGCGGATGAGGTTCTGGATCTGTTCCTCGGGCAGGGGCTCGAGAGATGCCGAGGACATGCCGAGCTGAGGCGCGGCGGCCGATCCCCCGATCGTGCATTGAGCCTGAGCCTCGAGGCCGGAGGCCTGTGCGGGGACCAGGACGAGCCATTCCGGAGACACCAGTCGGTGCTCGATGCGTGTCTTCTCGGCGGAGAAGACGACGTCGGCAGGGAATGCCGAGAGGGTCGCGTCGACACAGATCTGCGCCAGCTCCTCACCGGAGAACTCGCCGAACTCCGCCGATGACGTCGGCGTCGGAGTCGGTGTCGACGTCGGGGTCGGTGTCTCCGACCCGGTTTCGGTCGCCGACGGCGCGGGCGCTGCGCTCGATGTGGGCACGGGGCTCGACGCGCCCGGCAGCGAGGCACAGCCCGAGACGCCACCGATCAGGACGACGACAGCCAGAGCACTCGCGGCTACATGCCGGGCAAGGGGGGATCTCATGATTCTGAATGTACCGAGCGACGCCGCGCAGCCCTGGATACGACGCGGACAGTCGCCGCGAATGTCGTCGTACGGACGTCAGTGCGCACTCGCACCGGGGGCTACCACGGCACGGATGGTGCGGAAGAGAATGATGAGATCCTGGATGAGCGACCAGTTCTCGACGTAGTACAGGTCGAGTCGGATCGTCTCCTCCCACGAGAGCGACGAGCGTCCGCTCACCTGCCACAGTCCGCTCATACCGGGCTTCACCAACAGGCGACGATGGGCGAAGTCGTCGTACAACGCGACCTCGGAAGCGCGCTGCGGGCGAGGCCCCACGAGGCTCATGTCCCCGAGGAACACGTCGATCAGCTGCGGCAGCTCATCGATCGAATGCTTGCGGAAGAAGCGTCCCACTCTGGTGATCCGGGGATCGTCGTTGATCTTGAACAGCGGCGTTCCACCGTCGCCCTGAAGATCGAGCAGCGTCGCCAACTGATCGTCGGCGTCGGCGACCATCGATCGGAACTTGCGCATGCCGAAGGTCTTCCCACCCCGACCGATGCGCTCCTGGTGATAGAAGATGCTTCCCGGGCCTTCGATGCGGATCGCGATGGCCGCGATGAGGAAGACCGGCGAGAGGAGGACCAGCAGCAACGAGGATCCGACGATGTCGAACGCGCGCTTGAGGAACCGCTTGGAGCCCTCCATCCGAGGGAAGTCGACGTGCACGAGGGGCAGGCCGGCAACAGGCGTCGCGTGCATGCGGGGTCCGGCGATGTCGGTCAGCACCGGAGCCATGATGAGCTGGATGTCCCGGTCGGACACCGAGTAGCCCAGCCGACGCATCGTCAGCGGATCGAGGTCGTCGGAGCCGACGATGATCAGCGCGTCGAAGCGCACCTCGTCGAGCACCTTCTCGACGTTCGCGATGTCCCCCAGCACCTCGAAGCCCGAGATGTCTGCCGCCGACGTGTTCTCGGTGATCACGCCGACGATCTCGTACCCGCTGCTCTTCGCCCGCCGGATCTCGCGCGCGACGAGGGCGACCTTCGACGGCTCGCCGATGACCACCGCCCTGTGCAGATACTGGCCGGTCTTCTGCCGCCCCCTCAACCATTGGCGACACATCCATCGCGACATGAGGAGAAGCACCAGGCCGAGCGGGAAGACGACCGCGACGAGCGCCCTCGACAGCTCCATCCCGAGGAAGAACGCGATCGCGACGGTGACGGCGAACACCGCGACCGAGGCGTTCACGATGCGACGGTATTCGTCAGCCCCGTGCCCGACCGTGTGGCGGTCGCGCGAATCCGTGACGTCGAGTGCGACCAGCCAGAGGAATCCGATCGCGCCCAGCACCACGAGATACGAGACGCGAGGGCCGCCGGGCCAGGACACACCGGTGAGCAGCCCGGGAAGGACGACTATCGAGGATACGACCAGCGTGACCAGGACCACGATCACATCGTTGTAGAAGAGACGGCTCGCGTAGAGCCGAGTCCAGGCGACCCGCCGCGCCTTCTTCGCGCGCACCGGAGTCGTCTCCGACGGCTCGCGTGACGAGCCGGAGCCACCGTGCTCGAGCTGAACGACGACGACTCTCACCCCCCTTGACTGTGCTGACGCCAGAACGGGAGCAAGTATATCGGTCTCGGAAGCCCCGGAATCCGGGGCTTCCGCGCACGTCAGCCGGTGCAGTCGTCGGTGACCACGGGCTTCGTGCCGTTGACCATCGGGTTCGTCCGCACCGCGAGCGGGCCGTAATCACCGCTCGGTCCGACGAATGTGGCCGTCACGTCGACCGAGTCTCCCGGATCGAACCACGCTTCGAATGCGACGACGGGGCGTCCGAGATCGTCGATGTCGCGGTGGGCGATCGATACCTCGTCGCCGTTGAACGTCGCGTCGCTGAGAGTGGTCCCCGGAGGCCCGTATACATAGATCGTGTCTCGGAAGCGGGCGCCGAAGGTCATGCTCTGCACGTACCGCGGCAGAGCCTCGGCCTGGCGCTGCGTGAGTGGTAGACCGAGCGACGCAGTCGCGGTGAAGGTGGCGGTGTCGGCCTCGCAGGTGGCCGTGGCGCTCGTCGCCGTCTCGGTGAAGTAGTCGATCTTCGAGCCGTTGGTGTTGTTGAAGTAGATGCCCATGGTCGTCGTGTCGGAGTTCACGGTGGGGAGCACACCACTGATCCTGGCGCCTTCGATCGCCTCGGCGACCTGCGAGTCATCGCTCCAGACCAGCACGCTGCCCTGTGACGCACTTTCCGTGATCGCCCACATCATGTCCTTGAGATCGAAGTCGCCGGCGGCGATCGCTTCGAAGACAGCGGCCGCCGTATCGGCGAAGAACCCGTCGACGAGGTCGGGCTCCTTGTACGAATCCCAGCGGCCGTAGACCTCGCTGAGAAGCAGAGAGACGGCGTTGTCCTCCGAGAGCATCTCGCCGGAGGCCAGCTCGATGGGGCCGGTCGCCTTCAGGATCCGAGACAGGGCGAGGGGGTCGATCGAGATGACGCCGGCGATCTCATCGTCGGCGATGTCCCGCTGCCACCATGCGCGCATGATCTTCGCCGCCGTCGGGAAGTCGGGGCGACTCATGCTCGTGTTGATGTGATCGACCAGGTAGCTCGTGTACAGATCGATGGCGCTCTGCGGGACATCGACGTCGACAGCGACGCCGTTCTGATAGTTGCCGCTGTCACCTTGTCCCCCGATGGCGATCGAGCCGGCATCGACGCGCACGAGAGTCTGGGCCGCTGCGCTGCCTCCGAGGGCGAGGGTCTCCGCATTGTTCTGGAAGACGAGCAGGTAGTTGCGCTCCCCGTCCCCTCCGAGCAGCGTCGGGAGAGCGGCGATCATCGGCGCCGCGGACCCCATGACCTCGTCGACCTTGTCGACGCCGTCACGCACGACGGAGACGAGGAACGGCGACTTCGAGACGGAATCCAGCCCATCGGCGAGCTCAGTGATGTTCTTCGCCTGGTCGTCGGTGGCGGCGAGAAGCCGCTCGGTGATCGAGCCGGTCGAGTCCTCGTCACCCATCACGGGCAGCGCGACGTCGTTGACGAGCGTGTCGAGCGACTGTGCCGCGAGACGCACACCCTTGAGGTTGTCGCCCAGGACGGGGATCCACTCCATGACCCACCACACCGGATCGGAGGCCGCTGCTCCGGCACTGGCGGCACTTTCGGACAGGTCGGGAAGCACTGCATCGACGTCACCGCCGTCCTGGATCTCAGCGATGAGCGCCTGGCTCTCGACGAGGCCGTCCTTCACCGTGATGGCTCGCAGGCCCACCCAGCACACCGCGATGAGGAACGCGATGATGACCACGATGACGATCGCCCAGATCCGCCGTCGGCGCCGCTGGCGGCCCGAGCTCGGGTTGTCGATGACCTTCGCATCCTGACGGTCTGCGCTCATGAAGGACTTGCCTCTCGTGCTGGATTGATCTGGGGAATTGTACCTGCGGCCCCTGAGGCCGCCGTCGACTGCCTCACTCCACCGCGGAGGTGATGAACACCGGAGACGGGCCGAGAGTCAGCGTGACTTCGCCGCCCTCGGGCTCGAACGACTGCGAGAGGCCTGACATGTCCGTGACGGTCAGTGGCGCATCCGATGCGAAGGTGCGCTGGACCTCGCCCTGCGCCGCCCAGGCGATTCGGGTCTCGTCATCTCCGGCTCCGAAGACCTGGACCGTGCTCGTATCGTCGGATTCGTCGGTGGTGAATGCCTTGTCGCGAAGCTGCGTGATCATCAGCGCCTGGGCGAAAGCACCCGGCTTCGGCGCCAACGCCACCACGTTCGCGCGCGGTGCGTGCTCGTAGAGTCCGAAGTTCGCCTCGCCTGCCGCGGGATCGGGCGTGTCGTTGACCAGGTCGTACCAGAAGTACTTCTCGACCCCGTTCGCGAAGGCCAGCGCCTCATTGCGAACCATCATCTGTCCCTGCTCGAGCGCGGAGACGCCGTCGTAGTGCGTCGGGAAACCCATCTCGGTGACCCACACCGGCCGGGTCTCCCCCGCCGTCTCCTGCATGTCGGCATATGACTGCTGCACGGTGCCGGCGATCAGATCGGCGTCGCGATTGATCCACGACTCGTATGGGTGATAGCTCGCTGCATCGGTCACGGCCATCCCACCCGCCTGCCAGAACCCGACGAACCAGTCACGGTCGTAGAGGGCCGTGGATCCCGTGACGATCGGGAGGTCGGGGTACGCGGTGCTGACGTGGTCGCGAACGGACTGCGCGATCGGGACGTAGCACGCGGGCGCCGAACCGCAGGCCGTGTCATTCTCTCGGTGATTGAACTCGTTGAGCACCTCGAGGCCGACGAGGTCGAACCTGTCAGCGACGGCCTTCGCATAGGCGCCATAGGCCTGGATCGCGGCCTCGTCGCCGGGCGCCTTCCTGGCGCCGTAGAGTCGGTTGCCGTACACGACGAGGCCCAGCAGCTTCACGTCGTTCGCGTGCATGCGCTCGAACTCGCGTACGTAATTCTGGTCCCACGCGTACTGGCCGGCCACCTTCTCGTTGCGCTCCCACGAGATGTCGTTGCGCACCTCGGCGAAGCCGATGGCGGCCGCGAGCGAGCCGGTGCCGACGAAGGCCTCCTTCTCGACGTGCGCGCCGACACCGAAGCGTCCGTCCTGCGCCACGGAGAAGCCGTCGGCGTCGATCACGGCGACGTCCGTCTGGACCTGGAGGCCCGCGGCGTCGCTGATCGCGACGGTGTAGTGCCCCTGCGGCACGCCTGCCAGCGGCAGCGCGGACAGCGGTCCGCTCGAGTTCGACTCGCCGGTGATCGGATCGCCGCCGGACGTCGACGTCGCGCTCCACTGCACGGCACCCTCGGCGAGCGAGACGGCGAGCAGAGCGGATTCGTCGGTCATCACGAGGGAGTCGTTGACGATGCCCGCCGGCGTCTGCACCGCCTCGAACGAGCCGTTCGGGACGAGATTGTCGCCGCCGTCCGCCGCGATGGACACGTCGTCGATGCCGAAACCGCGCACAGCGCCCGAGAGCACGACGTCGAACGTGGATGCGGCAGCCTGGTCGGCGGCGGTCGTGAACGGGAACTCGATCGTCTCCCACTCCGCATCCAGCTCGGGAAGAGTGAAGGTCTGACCAGCCACGGTCAGCCGGACGCCGCTCTCGACCTTCTCCTCGGCGAGGACTCGCGCAGAGACGCTGAGCGTGTAGTCGGTGCTGGGCGCGAGAGCGACGGGAGCGGATGCGGCGACGATGTCGGCATCGTCGGCCGGAGCATCCACACGCAGCGATACAGCACCCTCTGCGGTGTCACCGACTTCGGGAAGCACCGTGCCGACGACCGTGCGGTCCGCGAGTGTCCATCCGTCGATCGACGCCCGCGCGACGTTCGTGACGGGTACCTCGGCCGGCGGATCGGACACGACCGGCGTCGGAGAGACCTCGGGCGATGCCTCTGATTGCGGTTGAGGCTGAGGCTGCTGTCCCGCGATCACCATCGCTGCGGCAGCACCGCCTCCGACCAGAAGCACGGCGACCGCGCTCGCGATGATGATCGTCTTCTTCGTCGCGCGCAGAGCCATCATGTCTTTCCCCCCAAGTGTCCGATTCCCAACATATCGGGTCGAGTCGAAACGAACCTGACAGCCGTCGCGGCCGTGTGCGCGGAACTTCCCTAGACTCGACGCATGCGTGCCGAGGCTTCGTCGAGACTCCGCGCCCCCGCGCCCCCTGGGGAGAGGGCGGCGCTGTGAGCGGCGTGCTGGTGCACGAATGGCTCGCACCGCGGGGCGGCTCCGAGAACGTCTTCGAGGCGCTGAACGAGGTGTTCCCGGACGCCGCGCGGTATTGCCTGTGGAACGAGAGCGACGGCCGATTCGTCGTCGACGGCGAGACCTGGCTCGCTCGCACGCCGCTGCGCGGACACAAGGCCGCAGCCGTCCCGCTGATGCCTCTCGCCTGGCGGGCCCTTCCTCGCGTGGATGCCGACTGGATCCTCACGAGTTCGCATCTCTTCGCGCACCATGCGAGGTTCGCGGGCTCTGCGCGGGATGCTCCGAAGCTCGTGTACGCGCACACTCCGGCGCGATACATCTGGAACCCCGAGCTCGATCTGCGCGGCGACACGCTCGCTGCCCGAGCCGCGGCGAAAGTGCTCAAGGGGGTCGATCGCAAGCGCGCTCAGGAACCGGTGGCGATCGCCGCCAACAGCGTGTTCGTGCAGAGGCGCATAGCCCAGGCATGGCATCGCGAGAGCACGGTGATCCACCCGCCCGTCGACGTAGCAGGCTTCACCCGTCCGCCCGCGCCGGACGAACGCGATGAGCGCGTCCTCGCGGCGCTGCCTGAGACATTCCTTCTCGGCTTCTCACGGTTGATCCCCTACAAGCGGCTGGATCTGGTGATCGAGGCCGGGATCGCCGCCGACGTGCCCGTCGTGCTGGCAGGATCGGGATCGGACGAGGCTCGCCTGCGTTCGATCGCCGAGGAGCGCGCGCCCGGTCGTGTCTTCTTCGTCGCGTCACCGGGGGCGGAGCTCTATCGCGCTCTGCTGCAGAGGTGCATCGCCCTCGTGTTCCCGGCGGTGGAGGACTTCGGCATCGTCCCGGTCGAGGCCATGGCGGCAGGCAAGCCGGTGATCGCCGCGGCCGTCGGCGGCACCGCGGAGACGATCGTCGAGGGCAGCACCGGTGCGTTCGTCGAGCACTGGTCGCGCGACGAGCTGCGCAGCGCGGTCGACGTGGTGGCCGGCCTGTCAGCCGATGCCTGTCGTGCGCAGGCGCAGAGGTTCTCGGAAGCGGTCTTCGCCGACCGCATCAGAGAATGGGTGACCGAATCGGTCGACGACGCACGCCTGCCTGAGACGAGGAGCGCGTGACGCTCCTCGTCGACGACCGCTACCGCGGCACGCACGGCATCGGCCGATACGCCTCGGAAGTGCTCCCCCGGCTGACCCTGCCCTGGGAACCACTTGGCCTGGGCGGCACTCCGTTCTCGGGGGTCGACGCCTTCCATTCGGTGGGACCGGCGGCGGCGCACGACGCTCTCGTCTATTCCCCCGGCTACGGCGCGCTCCTTCGCAGCAGACGACAGCTCCTCACGCTGCACGATCTCATCCAACTGAGCAGTCCGGGACTCGACCGCTGGAAGTTCGCCGCCTACTATTCAGGCCCGGTACGTGCCGTCGTGCGCCGGGCCGGCATCGTGCTCACCGTGTCCGAGACGTCCGCCAGAGCCATTCGATCGTGGGTGGACGACGACGACGTCGAGATCGTCAACGCGGGCAATGGATGCTCCGAGGCCTTCCGTCCGCCAGAAGGCGCGCTGCAGCGGTCCGACCCCTACATCCTGTTCGTCGGAAACGGCCGTGCACACAAGAATCTCGATGTGGTCCTCGACGCTCTGAGCGCCGCACGCGACGTGCGCCTCGTTGCCGTCGTCCCTGAGCGCGAGGTCGCGGAGCTCACCGCCAGGGCGACGCAACGGCACGTCGACGCCAGAGTGCGCTGGGTGAGCAACCTCGGTGACGAGGAGCTCGCCGACCTCTATCGCGGCGCCTCATCGACCGTGATGCCCTCGACGCTCGAAGGGTTCGGGCTGCCCGCCTTGGAATCGATCCGCTGCGGCACGCCGGTCGTGTACTGGGCCGGATGCGAAGCAGTCGGGGAGATCGTGGGATACCGCGGTCGTGCGGTGGCCTCCGCCGACGACGCTCACGAGTGGGCCAGCGCCCTGACGGAGGCCGTGTCCGCCGAACGCCGGGTCGATCCCCCCGAAGGCTATGACTGGGACCGTACCGCGGGGATCATCTCGGCGACCATCACCCGGCTGCTCGACTGACTAGACGCTGCGACTCGGAACCGTCCGGAGGAACTGCTCGAGCGAGTCCGTCTTGCGCTCCCACGACGCGGACGATGCGAGGGCGCCACCGGAACGGTTCGGCGACGGGTGCGCCAGCGCGCGTTCGAGCGCAGCATCCGCGTCTCCGTCATCGGTGTAGACCTCGATGCCGAGGTCGGATGATGCGCCGATGCCGGGCGTCTCGCGCGCCAGGACTGCCAGCCCGGCTGCGAGGTACTCATAGAGCTTCATCGGGCTGCGCCCCGCGTTGAGCGGGCTGTCGGAGAGCGGGAGGAGACCGACGCGCGCCGTGTGCAGCAGGCTCGGTACGTCGGCGTACGGAACGGGCCCCACGATCTCGACATTCGCCGGCAGGGCTCGGGGCGGGCGTGCATCGGGCCCCGCGATGACGAACTCGACGTCCGGCCGAGCCAGAGCCCAGCCCTCGATGCGCCCCCAATCGAATCGGTCGTCGAGCGCTCCGACATACACGCAGCGGGCGCCGCGGGGACTCGCATCAGCGCGCGGCGGTGCGAATCGAGCGGATTCCGCCCCGTTGGCCAGTATCAGCGAGGGCACGTGCAGGTCGCCGAGCCCGCGCAGCACTTCGTCGGAGGTGGCGATCACACCGTCGGCGCGGTCGAGAATTCGTCGCTGCAGGGCGTGCTTCACCCCGCCGGGGTAGAGGTCGGTCGGTCGATAGATCACGCGGCTCGAGAGCGACCGTACGGATGAGTCCCAGAGCAGCGGCTGATCGATGAGCACCGCATCGAACGCCGCATCGATGCCCTCGCGTTGCAGCATCCGGGCGACGGTCGGCACCGCCAGAGGCCTCGGCAGGACGGTGCTCGGGACGATCTGCAGCACGCCGTCCCGGTCTCGCTCGGCTCGACGAGGGATGCCGGTGAGGCGCGATGTGTTCACCCGCCCGGTCAGCCGATGCACCAGGGAGATCGGAGTGCTCACGTGGACGACATCGACCCCGCGGTCGGACAGCACTCGGGCGTAGTGGTGGCTGCCGACCCGGAAGACCCCGAACGGATGGCTGTGCGAGAGGAAGAGGATCCGCCCGGTCGGGGTGCCGGTGCGCGCCGAGGCGTCGGTCATGCTCGCGTCCTGCGGACGCCGTCGCGGATCATCCGCTGGACGCTCTCGAGAGTCGACGCTGCCATGCGCACCCGCTCGCAGACCTCTGCCGCGCGTTCCGGCGTCGGACGGAGGGCCTCCTGCAGGCGCGGCGGGTCGCTCGCAGAGGCGTCGACGGAGAGTCCGTGCAGACCGATCGCCGCGAAGGCCTTCGAGATCTTCGGCGTGGGGCTGGGCACGAGCTCCACCGGAATGGCCCCGCTCAGCGCGGCGAGCACCAGAACGTGCATGCGGTCGCTGACCACGATCTGCGCGGTGTCATAGCGCTGTCGAAGGCGCTCCTCCTGTACGAGGGCATCGGTGTCTCCCCAGGCCTCGAACTCGCCGCCGAGCAGCTGCGCGAGCTCGCGCGCCCGGCTCTCGTCCTCCCGCACCTGGACGACGGTTCGGATCGAGAGGCCAGCGGACTCGGCGGCCTCACGCACCGCGCTCAGCCACGCCGCGTCCGGCAGAGGGCGTGCGCCGCGGAGACTCACCAGCAGCTCGGAGCGTTCGCTCCATGGGCGCCCGTCCCGTACGCCGGCCGAGAATCCGATGTCGGGTGCGAGTGCGCCGCAGCGCGCGATCGCCAGCGTCGACTCGTCGCGCCACAGTGTCACCTGCGACAGGCGGGCTGCCGCACGATGGATGGCGAGAGCGGGCGACGACGGCGCGCGGATCCCCCGCGGCGGACGGACGACCACGCCGCCCTTGAGACGGACGACGAGGGTCTCGGCCAGGAACACCAGCTCTCTGAGTCCGTTGCCGCGGTCGAGCGGGATCTCCCCCGCTTCGAAGACCAGCACGGGGTGCCGCGGGGCGATGAGGAGAAGCCAGAGCCAGCGCGGAACCGACTTCTTCGACCGCAGGACGATGGCGTCCGGCGGCAGGTTCAGCTGCCTCAGCCACACATCGGGTGCGTCTCCCGTGTAAGCGACCAGCTGATCGCTCGTTCCCAGCGCCCAGCCGAGGGTTTCACGCCGGATCAGCGCATCTCCGATGTTGCCGGCGGGGCCGGTGAGGGACACGAACGTCCGGGTTCGCCGGGGCGCTCTGGATGAGAGAGGAACCAGGCGGCGCATGAGGTAAATCTAGTCGCTCTCAGCGCTCGGGCCGGTCAGGGATGCCGCGGAACTCGGCGGTCCCCGCGCTCAGGGGGTGGTCGTTCCGGTGCCTGGGTCGAAGACGGGAGGCTCGGTGACCGGCGGCAGTGACGGCTCGGGCGTCGGCTCGACCGGCGGAGTGGTCGGCTGCGGCTCCACCGGCGGCGCGGGTTCGCTCGGAGGAACCGGCTCGGGCTCGATCGGCTGCGACGGCTCCTGGTCGGGCCGGGAGTCCCGGTTGTCGGGCTCTTCGGTCTCCACAGGCAGTGCGCGCGTCACGGTGACGGGAGCGCTGACCCTCACACCGTCGCCGTTCTCCGCAGTGACGGTGTACACGGTGGCCTCGGAGCCGCACGCGAAGGGAACCGCTCGATCGGTGAGGTTGGCCGGCAGCGCCGCTGCGATCGGGAACTCGAGCGCATCGACCTGAGCGTCGCCTGCCGCGATCGCGACGCTCTCGGCATCGTCGATCTGCCAGCTCAGCAGCACCTGTGCTTCCGCTTCCTCTGAGGCGCATTCGACCGTCGCCGTGTTGGCGGTGAAGCTCTTGATCACGGGGTCCGCGGCGGGGGCCGGGGCCGAGGGGGTCGGACGCACCGAGGGCTCGGGGTCAGCGGGCGCCGCGACGCTGCTGAGGGTGCCGATGATCGCTCCGGCTGCGACCGCGAGCAGCAGCGCGACTCCGGAGAGGACCATCAGCAGCACGCTGCGCTTTCTCGTACGCTTCTCGGCGCGACGATGGCGCTCACGACGGGCGAGAGCGCGCGGCTCCTCAGCTCCGGACGAGAGTGCGGATGCGGCATGCGTTCCGCCTCCGGACCGACCACTCTGCAGATGCTCGCCTGCGTCGAACCCGACGGCGACCGGCGCGTTCTTCGTCGCCGGCTTCGCGGCGGAGGCGGCTCCGACAGCACTCGACCCGGGGTTCTTGGTCCAGGCGACATACTCGGCGATGACATCGTCGGTGGGTCCGTCGGCGATGAGCTCGCCCTTGTGCACCCAGAGCACTCTCTCGCAGGTCTGCTTGAGCGAACCGGTCGAGTGGCTGACGATCATCACGAGGCCGGCGCTGTCACGCAGTTCGTTGATGCGCTTCTCGCTCTTCGCGCGGAATCGCCTGTCCCCCACGGCCAGTGCCTCATCGATGAGGAGGATCGAATGCGCCTTCGCCGATGCGATCGCGAACTTGAGTCGCGCCCCCATGCCTGACGAGTACGTGCGCATCGGGTGGTAGATGAAGTCGTTGAGCTCCGCGAAGTCGGCGATCTCGTCGACGCGCGCAGCCGCTTCCTCGGGGCTGAATCCCATCGCCAGCAGTCCGAGCCTGATGTTGTTCTCGCCCGAGAGCTCCGGGACGAGCGCAGCGTTCACACCGAGGAGCACGGGGCGGTCACGAGCGTAGATCGCGCCCTCGGAAGGCGGGATGAGTCCGGTCATCGCCCGGAACAGCGTGGACTTCCCCGAGCCGTTGTGGCCGACGACGCCGATCGACTCGCCCTCCGTCGCCGTGAAGCTCACTCCTCGCAGCGCCGGGACCGTGTGGAGGTCTCGACCGCCTCGGAAGGAGCGCAGACTCGTCAGCGATTCGCGCGTCGTCATCCGCTTGCCGGATGCGTACACGCGATAGTTGACGTGCACGTTGTCGGCCACGATCATCGGCCGTGGCGAGGTGTCGAGCGAGTTCGCTCGCGTGTCCGGGAGCAGAAGATCAGTCACTGAGGCCATACCTCGGCTCGCCCTGCCAGAAGAAGATCGTCCCCCCGACGATCGCCACCAGTGCCCAGATCGGCGCAGCGATCCATGCGAGGAGCGGCGCGGCATAGCCGTCCAGCATCACGTCGCGGGCCAGGGCGATGAATTCATACGTCGGCAGGAGGTGCGCGATCGTGAGCAGCACCGGGTACCCCCCGAGCGCGCCGTCGATGTTGAAGAAGATGCCGCTGGCGTAGAAGAGCACGCGGTTGATGATCGGGACGAGCTGCTGGATGTCACGCGTGCGCACCGAGATCCGCGCGACGATGAGAGCGATGCCCAGATTGAACACGCCCATGACCGCGAGGATCGGGATGATCAGGAGCCACGACCACGCCACCGGCTCGCCCAGGATGAGCAGCAGGATGCCGAGCAGCAG
The DNA here is from genome assembly GCF_030209555.1 of Microbacterium sp. LMC-P-041. NCBI lineage: Bacteria > Bacillati > Actinomycetota > Actinomycetes > Micrococcales > Microbacteriaceae > Microbacterium > Microbacterium sp. LMC-P-041. The sequence continues at coordinate 108,414 of NZ_JARVRV010000005.1, read as the reverse complement.
CACGACGGGCACCATTCGCATCGCCTGCTCCGCGATCACCGAGATCGGCAGGAGGATGCGCGGGAATCCGAAGCTCTGGACGAGCTTGGAGTTGCTCGTGATCGCCTTGGATCCGCTGCCGAAGCAGCCGGTGAAGAACTCGAAGACGAACACGCCGACGATGAGGTACGGCACGAAGTTCGCCGGCCGCGCGGCGCCGGCGAGGATGAAGTTGAAGATCGTGCCGTAGACGATCGCGAGGGAGAGCGGTTTGAGGACCACCCACAGCACACCGAGACGGTTCGGCAGCAGTCCCGCGATCAGACGGCTGCCAGCCAGCCGCAGGGCGAAGGTGCGAAGCTGCCAGGTGTCGGCGAGGTAGTCGCCGAAGCGAGGACGCGTCCCGACTTCGCTCAGACCGGAGGTCGCGGGCACAGCAGTCGCTCCCATACCGAATCCTCTACCTCTCTACCGCGTCGCACGATGCGCATGCACGAAGCCGGCATATCGGATCATGCTACCCCACCGGGTGAGTCCGTCGTCTGGACCCAGGCTCAGTCGCGACCGTAGATGTCGCGGGTGTAGATCTTATGGACGACGTCGTCGAGCGCATCCGTGGAGCGGTTGGCGATGATGACATCGGCCCTGGACTTGAACTCGTCGAGATCGCGAACGACCTCGGAGTGGAAGAACTCGTCCTCCTCGAGCGAGGGCTCGTACACGACGACTTCGACGCCCTTCGCCTTGATGCGCTTCATGATGCCCTGGATCGACGACGCGCGGAAGTTGTCCGACCCGGACTTCATGACGAGGCGATAGACGCCCACGGTCCGGGGCTCTCGGGCGAGGATGTCGGAGGCGACGAAGTCCTTGCGGGTGCTGTTGGCATCGACGATCGCCGCGATGAGGTTCTGCGGCACCTTCGAGTAGTTCGCCAGCAGCTGCTTGGTGTCCTTGGGCAGGCAGTATCCGCCGTAGCCGAAGGAGGGGTTGTTGTAGTGCGACCCGATGCGCGGGTCGAGTCCCACTCCCTCGATGATCTGCTTCGTGTCGAGCCCGTGCACCACTGCGTAGGTGTCGAGCTCGTTGAAGTACGCCACGCGCAATGCCAGGTAGGTGTTGGCGAAGAGCTTGATCGCCTCGGCCTCGGTCGACTCGGTGAGCAGCACGGGCACGTCGGTGGCGATCGCCCCTTCGAGCAGAAGGGCGGCGAATGCCTCGCCGACGGGGCCGCGGTCGCCGACGACGATGCGCGACGGATAGAGGTTGTCGTGCAGCGCGCGCCCCTCTCGCAGGAACTCCGGAGAGAAGACGATCGTCGCCTGTCCATGCTCCGCGTTCATGCGCGCGGTGAATCCCACCGGCACCGTCGACTTGATCACGATCGCGGCGTCCGGGTTCACGGCGAGCACGGTGTCGATGACGTTCTCGACCGACGAGGTGTCGAAGTAGTTGGTCACCTCGTCGTAGTTCGTCGGCGTGGCCACGACGACGAAGTCGGCGTCCCGGTAGGCCTCCTCGGCGTCGACGGTCGCCGTGAGATCGAGCTCGTGCGTGGCGAGATAGTCCTCGAGCTCGACGTCGGCGATGGGCGAGACGCGGCGACTGAGCAGCTCGACCTTCGCAGGGTCGATGTCGACGGCGAACACCTCGTGGTGCTGGGCGAGGATGACGGCGTTGGACAGGCCGACGTATCCGGTCCCGGCGATGGCGATCTTCATGCCCTCAGGCTATCCCGGCCCGCGGATAGACTCGTGCGCGATGACACCGCGCCCTCTGCTCTCCATCGTCATACCGGTCTCGGGTGACGACGCGACTGTCGCGACGGCTCTCGAGAGCGCCCTCGCGCAGAGCCTCGTCGACATCGAGATCATCTGCGTCGATGACGCCTCGACCGACGGCACTGCCGGCGTGCTCGAGCGATTCCGCCGACGGGACCCGCGAGTGCGCGTCGTGCGACACGAACGCAACCTGTCGGCCTTCCAGGCTCGCCGCACGGGGATCCTCGCGGCGACCGCCGATCGCGTGATGTTCCTCGACGGCGACGACGAGCTGACCCCGGATGCCGCCGCGGTCGCGGTCGCGAAGGCCGAGGGGACGGACGCGGACATCGTCGGGTTCGGTGTCACGGTGATCGAGCGCGACGGCCGCACCGGCAGCCCGTACGAGGTGCGCCTGCAGGTGCCGCAGCATCCGCACGCCGGCGATGACGTGCTGCGCACCCTCTTCCCGGTGGGAAAGCCTGCTCAGGGTCAGCTCTGGCGATTCCTCTTCCGCACGAGCGTGCTGCGCGAGGCGTACTCCCTCGTCCCCGACGACCTCGTGCTCCCGCGCATCAACGACCTGCCGCTTCTCTTCCTCGTGGCCATACTCGCCGAGAGCTACGCGGCGGTCCCCGACAAGCTGTACCGCTATCACTTCGGTCGCGGTGGCAGCGGGCACCGGGTCGACACCCTCGAACGGGCGCGGTTCTACACAGGGGCGATCCGCTCGGTCGACGCGATCGGATCGGCTGTCGAGGCACTCGCAACCGCACATGCCGATCCGACCCTCGTCCGCGACACCTACGCGTCGGTGCGCTTCTCGATCATCGGATACGTGTGCTTCCAGCTGGTCGAGCACAGCGACGAGGGCATGCTCGACGGCGCTCTCGCACATCTGCACACGGTCGTCAGCGGCCCGGACATCATCCATGCCGCTGCGCGGTTCTATCCGGCGACTCTCAAGGCTCTCAGGTTCCACACGACGTGGCAGGGGCTGCCTGACCGGCCCGCACGCAGCATCCTGCTCGTCACGTCGACCCTCCGTACCGGCGGCGTGTCGGCCGTGCTCACCTCGCAGGCGCGCTATCTGCATGAGGCGGGCTACCGGGTGACCGTCGTCGCCCGCAACGGCGGCAGCGACGCGACCGTTCTTCCCGCCGGCATCCCGTTCGTCGAGCTGACCTCACGTCAACTGCCCGCCCAGCTCACGCAGTGGGCCGAGATCTGTCGCGCCCACGAGGTCGACGTGGTCATCGACCACCAACTGCTCTACACCGACACCTGGCCCGAGTTCGCGCTCGTGGCACGAGCCGAGGGCGCGGCGACGATCGGCTGGCTGCACAACTTCGTCGCTCGACCGGTCTACGACGGCAACGATCGGCTCACCCTGATCGAGCGCTGCAGTTCGACGCTCGCTCAGCTCATCACGCTGTCACCGCTCGACGTCGCCTACTTCCGCCTGCGCGGCATCGAGAACGTGGCGTACCTGCCGAACCCGCCCTCGCCGTTGATGCTCGAGTCGGCGGCTCGCACAGGTGCGAAGACGCCGCCGTCCGACCGTCTCGAGCTGGTGTGGTGGGGGCGACTCGAGCAGCGGACCAAGCAGGTGCGGGAGCTCGTCGAGGTCGGAGTGCAGCTGCGCGCCCTCGGCGTGCCTTTCACACTGCGGATCGTCGGCCCGGACTGGGATGACGTCACCGCGAAGAAGCTCAACGCCCTCGCGCGTCGTCGCGGCGTCGGAGATGCCGTCGTCGCCGTCGGGCCTCTGCGAGGGGCTGCGCTGGTCTCGGCCATCGACTCCGCGGATGCCTTCGTCTCGACCAGCATCATCGAGGGGTATCAGCTCACGATCGCCGAAGCACAGGCCCGGGGGCTCCCGGTCTTCATGTACGAGCTCCCCTGGCTCACGCTCGTGCAGGACAACCAGGGTGTCGTCGCCGTGCCCCAGGGGGACGCCCGGGGGCTCGCCGCCCGGCTCGCCGAGACGCTCGCTGATCCGGAGGGCTATCGTCAGCTGTCTCTGGCGTCGGTGGATGCCGCGAGACGGGCGCGCGACCAGGACTTCGCGCAGCTGTATCGCGAAGTGGTAACCGGCGAGCTGTCGCCGATGTACTCGCCCGAGCCGACGCTCGACGATGCCGGTCGCCTGCTCGGTCTGCTGGTGTTCTTCGCCCAGCGCGCGGATGGCCGCTCCGTCTCGTCCGCCGATTCGTCGACCTGGGGCCAGCGCGCCTGGCAGTCCGCGGCGCCACTCGGCCGCGCGACCCTGCGGCGGATCCCGGGACTCCAGCCGCTCGCGCACCGCGCGAAAGGCTGGCTCGGCGCGCGCTGAGTCTCGAAGTCGGCGTTATGCCACGGCATCCATCGCCGCGTGGATGCGCGCGGTCAGGCGGACGATGTCTTCACGGGCCGAGTGGACCGCCGGCGCGAGCGACGGCAGGTGCGACTCGAACTGCTCGGCGAATTCGCCGAGCTGTTCGTATCGACCGACGAGGTCACCGAGTCCGACGGCTGTCAGAAGGCGTGAGATCTTGTGCGGGTCGCTGCCCGAACCTATCGGGTATGCCCCCTCGGTCGCACCGATGATGAGGCCGTGCGCCCGGTCGCTGATGACGGCGAGCGACTGCCGGTACACCGCGCGCACGTAGTCGTCGAGCACGTCGTGCCGCATGCTCGAGGGCATCACGTACTCACCGCCGAGAGCCTCTGCGAGCCGAACCGCTCGAGGCGCGTCGCGCGCCACCTGGGCGACGGTGACGATCCGCGTCTGAGTCGCAGCCGCGAACGCACGGACGTCCGCGAGCCACTGCTCACCGGGCCACGCCCGGTCGAAGCGCATGGTCACCGCGATGAGCGGTCGATCGCCGGCCGCAGCCCACTCGTCGACCGCTCGCCCCTCCGAGTAGGCCCAGTCCGGCGCGAAATCGCCGAATCCCGCACCGTCGCGAGAGCCTCGATCGCGCCACGACATCACCGAGGCGTCGCGCATGACCGGGTCGAACACCACGCCATGCAGCGTGTCGACGTTCTTGATGCCGATGCCGGCGAAGATCAGCGCCCCGCCCGCGTCGAGGACCCGTGCGCATTCGGCCGCACGGCGTGGCACCGGGAAGTGCCCCGCACGCGGATTGATCTCCCCGGCGTTGAACGCGTGCACGGGACGAGCGGCCGCGGCCTCGGCCTGGGCCCACTCCCCTCTCGCGTCATAGAACGTGAGGTCTGACGCCGGTGTGAACCCGGCCGTGAAATCACTCGTCGCCTCACCGAGATAGACGTGCACGTGCCGCCCCGCACCTCTCAAGGCTTCGAGATAGGCGAGTCGCAGTGCGGAGTCGCCGAGGTTGTCGTCCTGCCCGCTGAGATGGGCGAACACATGCTGAGTCGGTTTCACAATCACTGCACCCCACTATATGGTGGCTCTGTGTTCTCCGTGCCCCTCCCCAGGACCGGAGCAGCGACTGAACCGGGCGCGACCGAGGCTTCCGTTCCGACGGTGCTCGTCACCTCGCGCCCGCCGCGGCATCGCGTCGACTACGTCGATGAACTCGTCGGCGACGACTCGGAGGGTCGTGCTCCGACCGGCGCCGTGCTGGAGTTCCGCACCGACCCGTTTCGGGCGCACGGCGTGGATGTGATCCACCTGACCGACATCGCGACGGTCATCGGCGGCCCCCGCACTCGCGACCGAGAGCGCACACGGCGGGCGAAGCGCTTCACGAAGATGCTCCGACGCCGAGGCATCGCCCTCGTGCGCACCGTGCGCGAGACGGAGGCGGATCGGTCGCGGTCCCGAGCGGAGGCGATCGTCGATGCGGCAGCGACGACCGTGACATCGCTCGATGCCGTGACGGCGGCGGACGGCAGAGCGACGGTCGTCATCGGCCACAGCCACCTTCGCGACCGGTTCCTCGGCTTCCCTCGGGAAGAGGCCGTCGCGGGCCGCGTGCTGATCACGGCGGTCAACACCCTGCATCCGTCGTCCCGACCGGCCGTGAGCGTCTTCGGAGTCGCTGACCCGCCCGGCTGGACGCTGCGCCTCGCAGGCAAGGTGCCGATCGACCTCGAGGACTCCTACGCGCGAACGCTTGCCGACCTCACCGACACGGTGTCGCTGCGCGACGAGCTCCTCTCCGATGCAGAATGCGTCTCGGAGATCAGCCAGGCGGAGATCGTGCTCATCACAGCGCCGACGAACCACAGGTCCCAGAGCGTCCTCATGCTCGCTCTGTCGCTGGATCGGCCCGTGCTCGTCGAGGACAGCCCGCAGACGCGGGCGCTCGCTGACGAGGTCGGCCCTTCATGGGTGCGGCGCCATGCCGGTCCGCTGACCGCCCAGACACTCGAGAACGAGCTCGCCGCATTGCGAGCAGATCCGCCCACCGGTCGCCCCCGCCTCGATGCGCGCGACCCCAACCTGGTCAGCGAGCAGTACTTCGCGGTGTATCGCGCCGCCGCGGCCGCGCGCTGACGCCGGACGACTCTCATGCCGACGCCTTCGACTCCTCTCGTCTCCTTCATCGTCCCCGCCGACGCAGAAGCAGACTCCGTCGCGCGCAGCCTTCGATCGTGTCTCACCCAGTCACTCGCCCAGATCGAGATCGTCTGCGTGCTCCCCGACGGAACCGGACTCGCCTCCGCAGAGGCGACCTCGGATCCGCGTGTCGTCACCATCACCCGACCTTCCGATTCCGCCCGCTCGCAGCTCCGGCGGGCGGGGGTCGAAGCCGCGACGGCGCCGTACGTGCTGCTGCTCGAGCCGGGAGACACCGTGGCTCGCGGCGCCGCGATGCGGCTCCACCGCTGCGCCGTGGAATCGCAGGCGCAGCTCGTCGGATTCGCCGTCCAGACGTCGCCCGATGACCGCAAGGGCGAGACGCACCCGGCTGAGTCGGGGCCTCTCCACGGACCCGACATCCTCCGCGCCCTCGTCCCCCGGGACACCGTCGCCGAGCTCGTGCCCTCGCGACACCTGTTCCAGACCGACCTGCTGCGACGGGCGTACGCGACGTCCGCAACCGACTCCGGCCCGCTCATGGACGACCGGGGCACCGTGCTGCTGGCCTACGCATCCGCGGAGTCGTATGGAGCGGTCAGCACGGTCGAGTACCTGCGCCGATCGCAGCAGCGCGACATCGCCGCTGACCCGGTGCGCCTCGAACAAGCGATGCACCACGTCAGGTCGTTGCAAGCCGTCGAGCCGGCCGTCCGGGAGAAGGCCCGACACAGCGCGGACCCCGAGCCACTGCTCGACGGGTACACCACGGGCTATCTCACCGCGATCGGGGAAGCACTCGACGCCTTCGCCGCGCTGCCGCAGGAGGCGCGGGCCCACGCGCACGAGACGCTGCGATCCTGCGTCGGTGACCTCGACCTGATCGCGGCGGCCGTGACCTTCGCGCCCGACGCGATCCCCGCGCTCGTCACGCACGGGGAACGTCTCGAACTCGGCCGCGCGCCGGTGCGGAGCGTGCTGCTGACGACCAATGTGCTGACCACCGGCGGGGTCTCGGGTGTGCTGCTCACGCAGGCGCGGTTCCTTCTCAGAGCCGGATACCGGGTGACGATCGTCACGCATCGCCCCGGGAGCGCCGAATCGCTCGTTCCCGAAGGCGCCACGCTCGTTCAACTGACCGGCACGAGCCGACGTCAGCGCGTTTCGCAGTGGGCGCAGTTCTGCCGACGCTTCGCCGTCGATGTGGTCATCGACCACCGCATCCTGTATTCGCGCGACTGGCCTTCGTTCGCGCTCGCGGCCCGCTCGGCAGGGTCGGCGACCATCGGCTGGATACACAACTTCGCAGGCCGCCCCACGTACAACGGGAACGACCTCCAGACGCTGCTCCAGACCCATCTGAGCGCGCTCGCGCACCTGGTGGTGCTCTCTCCGCTCGATGTGGCGTTCTGGAAGCTCCGGGGCATCCGTCACGTGAGCTACCTCCCGAACCCGCCGTCGCCGTTCCTCCTCGCCGTCGGCGAACCGCGCAGCGCGAAGCCGGCGCCGGCGGGTCGCCGGCTGGAGCTCGTCTGGTGGGGGCGGTTGGAAGAGCACACCAAGAAGGTCACGCAGCTGGTGGAGGTGGCCGCGGCGCTCCAGCGGCTCGGGATCGACTTCCGGCTGCGGATCGTCGGTCCGGACTGGGCCGACATGAGCGCGGATCGGCTGCGGGATCTGGCCGCGACCCGAGGCGTGGCCGACCGCGTCGAGCCCACCGGTCCTCGGCATGGATCGGATCTCCTCGAGGTGATCGATTCGTCGGACATCTTCGTCAACACGAGCATCATCGAGGGGTACCCTCTCACCCTCCCCGAGGCACAGTCACGCGGTCTTCCGATCGCGATGTACGACCTGCCGTGGCTGTCGCTCATCCAGGACAACGCCGGCGTCGTCACCACGGCGCAGCAGGATCCGGAGTCGCTCGCCCAGGCGATCGCGGATGTCGCCGCGGATCCGGCCCGGTATGAAGCGATGTCGAGAGCCTCCGTCCTGGCCGCGGCTGACGCCACCTCGTTCGACTTCGCCCAGCTCTACGAGCAGCTGCTGCATGGTGGCCTTCCAGCGGAGCTCTCTCCCGAGCCCACGCTCGACGACGGACGCAAGGTGCTCGAACTGCTCGTCTTCTTCGCCGAGCGGAGCACCCCGCCGCCACGAGCGGCGCCCTCTCGGTCGACGGCGCTCGCGCCCGCAGCACTCCGCCCTCGGTCGCAGCCGCGTACGTTCGGGGAGCGTCTCGAGCGGAAGCTGACCCCCATCGGCCACCGCGTCATCGATGCTGCTCCGTGGCTTCGACCGGCGGCGAACAAAGTCAAGCGCGTATTGCTGCGCCGATAGCGAGAGACCACATGCAAGCGACTCCCCTCGTCTCGATCGTCGTCCCCGTCTTCAACGATGCCGACGTGATCGCCACCGCTCTCGACAGCTGTCTTCGGCAGACGCTGGCAGCGATCGAGGTCATCGTGGTCGACGACGCGTCGACCGACGACACCGCCGCGATCGTCGAACGCTACAGCGCTCGGGACTCGCGCGTGCGACTCATCCGCCAGCAGCAGAACGCGTCGGCGTACCAGGCTCGTCGCGTCGGGATCCTCGCGGCGAAGGCCGATCATCTGCTGTTCCTCGACGGTGACGATGAACTCGCGGAGACGGCTGCCCGGGCAGCTCTCGAGAAGGCGACGGAGACCGGCGCTGATCTCGTGCAGTTCGGAGTCGAGGTCGTGCGTCTCGATGGGCGCACCGGGGGGCCGTTCGAGTCACGCCTGCAGCCGAAGCACCCCACTCTCACAGGCAGCGATGTCCTGCGCGGCCTCTTCCCGCTGGATCGCCCTGCCCAAGGGCAGTTGTGGCGCTACCTGTTCCGTACCCGCCTCCTCGCCGATGCCTATGCGCTCATGCCCGCAGACCTGGTGCTGCCGAGGGTCAACGACCTGCCGATCTCCTTCCTCGCCGCGGCGCTGGCCGCTCGCTTCGAATCGATCCCGGACCGCCTGTACCGTTATCACTTCGGGCGAGGCGGAAGCGGCCAGAAGGTGCGTGACCTCAGCACCGCATCGTTCTACGCAGGAGCCATCCGATCCATCGATTCGATCGAGCCGGCCGTCCTCCGGGTCGCCGGCACGAGCATCGACCCTGACCTCGTGCTCTCGACCTACGCATCCGTACGACGCGCCATCATCGGATACACCACCCACTACCTGGCAGAGCACACACGTGCGGATCTGCGCGATGCGATGTTCGCCGACCTGTACACCCGGGCGTCCGCCCACGACATCGTGCAGGCGACCGCCCTGCACTGGCCGAAGGCGATGGACACGCTCGCCGCCCACGGCGACGCGATCGAGCTCGTCGCTCGACCGGTGCACAGCATCATCCTCGCAACGAACCATCTGCGCACCGGTGGAATCTCCGGCGTCGTGATCTCTCAGGCTCGGGTGCTGCACGACTCCGGCTTCCGCGTGACGGTCGTGGCCCGCGAGCCGGGCAGCGATCTCTCGAACCTTCCGGCCGGCGTCGGCTTCGCCGAGGTGTCGGCGGACACCCTGGGCGGCTCGCTCGCCCAGTGGGCCGAGATCTGCACGCAGCACGAGGTGGATCTCGTGATCGACCACCAGTGGCAGTACTCACCGTCGTGGCAGGCCTTCGCGCTCGCGGCACGCGCTGAGGGTGTCGCCACGATCGGGTGGTCGCACAACTTCGCCGGTCGATCGCTGCTGCTCGGTCTCGATCGCCTCGAATCCGCGCCGCGATACTTCGCGCTGCTCTCGCATCTCGTCGTTCTCTCGCCACTCGACGTCGCGTTCTGGAAGCTGCGAGGGATGCCGCGTGTGTCCTACCTTCCCAATCCGCCGTCGTCTAACCTGCTCTCTGCCGGAATCGCGACCGCGCCGCGGCGCCCACCTGCGGGGCGGCGCGTCGAGCTGGTCTGGTGGGGCCGCCTGCAGCAACGCACCAAGAGGGTCAGCGAGCTGATCGACGTCGCCGAGCACCTCGAGCGGATGGGCGTCGATTTCCGGCTCCGGATCATCGGCCCCGACTGGCGCGACATGACGGCGTCACGGCTGAACGGGATGGCGAAGGCGCGACGCTTCGCGCACCGCGTCGAAGCGGTGGGACCGCTTCATGGTGCCGCCCTCAGTGCCGCCATCGACTCGTCCGATCTGTTCGTGAACACCAGCATCATCGAGGGCTACCCCCTCACGATCCCGGAGGCACAGGCGCGGGGGCTCCCGGTCGCGATGTACGACCTGCCGTGGTTGGCCGTGACCGATGGAAACGGGGGCGTCGCGAAGACGGCCTGGGGGGATGCCGAGGCTCTCGCCCGACAGATCGCCGAGGTCGTCGCCGACGCCGACGTCTACACCCGCATGTCGGCGGCGTCGCTGGCCGCAGCCGAGCGAGAGCTCTCACACGATTTCGCGGTGCTGTATCGCCGGCTGGTCGAGGGCGCGCTTCCGTCCGAGCTGTCACCCGTACCGACAGTCGACGACGTCCGGCAGCTCATCGACCTCTCCATCACCTTCGCCGAGGAGCACGCGGCGACGCGCTCCGGGCCTCAGCGCTCTCGCGGTGCGGCCGGAAGCACGCCCGGGACGCCGGCGAGGGTCGCGACGACGTGGCGGGCGCGCGCCACACAGCGTGCCGCTCCGGCAGCGAGAAGACTCATCGAGGTCGCTCCCTGGATGGGTCCGATCGCTCGAAGGATCAAGCGCACGCTCACGTGACACCCCGTCGCGAGAGTTCGATGATCGACATCACAGCAGGTCGGTGACGGCCATCGCGCCGGGTCGGTGACGGCGGTTGCCGATCAGCCGCGCTTGCCCGTGATGCGCGACGCTCGGTGACCGACCCGCTCGACGATCGAGTCCCTCACACGGATCATGGAGCGGTTCTTGCCCGCGCTGGCCGCCGTCAGGCGCTGGAACCGACCGGGGAAGAACCGGTTGGCCGCCTCTTCGATCTTCAGGGGCGACCGGCGCATCCCGAGTGAGTCCTCATACTCGAGCTCGATCACCCACACCCCTGCCCGAGGGAAGAGCTCGGGGGAGATCTCTGCCGACCAGGTGCGATCGTCGAAGTCGAAGTGGCGGATCGGGAACCGGACTCGATCCCGGTCTCGGTACTGTCGAGCGACGAGACGCGTGACTCCCCCGGGTCGCAGTCCCGTCATCGCGCCTGACAGCGTGGTCCGCGCCCCGCTTCTCAGCGTGGCGGCGATGCCGGCGGACGGAGGACTGATCGACTGCCGGGCGAGGTCGACGTCATCTGACTCGACGATGGCACCCGCGAGCCGTTCTTCCAGACTGTGGGGAACGACAGCAAGGGGGACGTTCGGATCCAGAAGACGTCTCCGCAGCACCGGCAGGGCCGGCGAGAAGGCATCGGTCCGCCATGACGGATCACTGATGAACCGGCGCATCAGGTATTTCAGTGAGAGGCTGTCGATCGTGGCCCGAGGGATCGTCGGCAGCGCCTCGGCAGCCGACAGCGCACGGATGAGCTGGTCGGCGTTCAGCGTGGATGCCGACTTCTCGGCGCGCAGCATGATCCGCGCCTCGTTGAATCGACCGTCCGCGGCGAGCGCCCAGACGACCTGGTTCTCTGCTTTCAGTCTGCGGAGCTCGTTGCGGGGCGCACGCGAGAGCAGCTTCGCGATCTGTTCCGCGACCCGACGGTCCTCGGCGCGGTCGCCGGAGCGACGCTCGAGGAACTTGCCGATGTTCTGCCAGGCGTCGGCGTTGAGCACCATCGCCCAGTACTCGCGGGTCACCGGCGCCGACTCGCGTTGCTGGACCAGCGCGGCGCACGTCGCCTCTTCGCTGAAGTAGCTCACCGTGTAATCCGTCGAGCCCGCGCGCGAGGTCATGGAGCCCCCGCCCGGACGGTCTCTGTAGACGTACGCCGGCAGCGGGGACACCGCGATCGATCGCGCGCTCAAGAGGACGCTCGTCATCGCGACGATGTCGTTCGATCGCGGAACCCCGGGAAAGGGGAATGCGGTCTGCTGCCAGTGCTCGCGCCGGATGAGACGGTTCCACACCGCCCGGTGCCTGACCAGCTGGGGGTGGGTCTCGATCGTGACGTTCTCGAGAGGGAGCGCATAGGCCTGATTGAAACCGGTGCCCGCGTCCCACGTCGAGGTCGTGAAGAACTTCAGATAGCTGCCGTTGATGACATCCGGATCCGACCTGCGCGCGAGCGACAGCAGGTGCGCGTACGCGCGTGGCGGGACGACGTCATCACCGTCGGCGAACGCGAGGTACTTTCCGCGGGCGAGCTCGATGCCGGCGTCGCGCGCCTGTCCGCCGCCCGCCCCGGGCGACCTCACCAGACGCACCCGGGGGTCCGCGCGCTGATGCGCGAGGACTCTGTCCTGAGTCCCGTCGGTCGACCCGTCGTCGACGACGATGATCTCGATCCTGACGCCCACGGAGGCCCGGATGCTCTCGAGGAGCTCGTCCACGTAGTGGACCACGTTGTAGGTGGGGATGATGACGGAGATGTCGATGGCATCGGAGTCGGTGTCGGGGTCCCCCGATGTCGCCCCGGGTCGCGACACGAATCGATCGATGAACGCGTCCCGGAGGTCCTCCTCCCCGCGCAGCCCGAGCGGGGCCCAGGCGTCGACGAGAAGGGGGGTCGAATCGAAGCTCGGCACGTCGTCGACCCCGATGGGGCGGCCATCGGGCCGTGCGACGTCCACCAGGGCAGCATGGCCCATCGCGATCAGCGCGAGCTGCCAGCGCTTCCAGATCGTCAGATTCGACAACGAGGTCGTCGAGAGGTCTCGCGCGAGATCGTTGACGAGCTCCTTCGCATCGGGTCGTTCCTGACCGGCGGCGAGGAGATCGAGCGCCTTCGGGTTCAGCACGTCACGGGAGATCACCTCGCGGGCATACAACTGGCGCACTGCCAGCGGAGCAGCGGCGAGCGCAGCCCAGATGCGAGATTCGTCCGTGACCCAGCGCGAGGACATCGGTGCAGCCGGGCTCTTGCTCGGACGTTCCCGGCAGAAGACGACGGAACGCGAGACGATATCGACGCGGCCCGCAGCCAGATACAGCCGGGCTACGAGAAGCTCCTCGAGCCACGGATCCTCCGCGTGCACGAGCGAACGGATCAGATCGCGCCGCATCACCTTGCCGCACAGGATGTCATCCGAGACCAGGCCGGGCCGGTCCTCCAGCAGGATGCTCGTCGCGTCCGTGTCGAGCGCGCCGTCGACTGCACGACCGATCCGGTAGCGGTGCTTGGCGATCGACTCCGCGGTTCCGACAGCCATGTCCGATCCGGACGCCTGCAGGCTGGCGACCAAGGCTCGGTAGCCGCCCCGGATCGAGAGCCCGTCGGCATCCGCGACCGTCACCCAGGAGGCTGAGCAGCGCTCGAGAGCAGCGGCGAGCGCTGCGCTTCGCCCCCGTGCGCTGTCCGCGTCGATCACGTGAACACGCGCATCAGAGCGCGCCGCCGTGCGCACGACCGACGCGACGTCCGGGCTGCTGCGCCCGTCGACGACGACGACGACGTCCAGGGTCGGGGAATCCTCTCGCAGGGTCGACCACAGGAGGTCGCTCACATGCATGGGCGATTCGGGGAAGATGACGACCACGCTCAGATCAGCGACCTCGTTCATGGCACCTCCGTGGTCTGCGTGGAAGAGTCGGTCAGGTCCTCGATGATCGACACATAGTCCCAGGCCATGTGCAGCGTCGAGTATTCGGATGCGAATCGCGTCGCCGCAGCTCGCACGTCCTCCCTCACGGGGAAGGCAGCCGCGATCGTGTCCGCCAGGGCAGACACGGGATCGCGCCGGGTGTCGTAGAAGGTCACCCACGGCTGCGCGCCGTACTCCGCGATGAGATGAGGCTCGGCGGGCAGGATGCACGGTCGCGCGAACGTCGCCGAGAGCAGGACGCTGCCGGAGTTGAGCACGCGCTCATAGGGGAAGACCAGCACGTCGCACGCCGCGAACCACGCCGAGATGTTCGCGTCGCTGATGAACGAGTGCCGTCGCACGGTCGGCACGCCCGTCGGCAGCTCCCGTTCGATCAGAGCGATATCCTCGGGTGCCGTCTTTCCGGCGAGCACCAGAACGAGATCGTCGACGTGGGATGACGCCTTCCCCACCGCGCGCAGCAGGGTCGGGATGCCCTTGTATCCGCGGATCTGCCCGACGAATCCGACCACCGATGCGGACGACGGTATCCCGAGAAGCTCACGAGCCTGGTCCTGGGAGGGCGGGTCGGAGTAGATACCCGCATAGCTGGCGTGCCTCAGGGTGACGATCTTCTCGGGTGGGAGATCGTAGAACTCCGAGACGGCCTCGCTGGTGCTGGCGTTCAGCTGGATGATCCGATCGGCGCGCTCCGCGAGGAGGCGCGCCAGCTTGACCTCCAGGTCCGGATACGGGGTGTTGTGAGCCAGCGTGTTGTGGACGGTCCAGATGATCCGCACGCCCGCCTTGCGCAGCCTCAGGAGGATCCCCGCGAAGCGCTTGAGGGAGCGCTCTGCGATGTCACGAGTGCCGTCCGAGTTCACGATGGGACTCGTCCAGTGGATGTGGAAGATGTCGCCGTCCGTCAGGCCGGGCAGAGCGTCGACCAGCGTCTCGATGGTCTTGGACCCCTCGACGCGCCATCCTTCCGAGCGTGCCCCGACATAGAGCATGTTCAGATACGGATTCTGCGCCCAGGCGGGGAAGACGTGGATTTTTCCGCTCACGCTGTGAATGTCCCATTCTGAAGACTGATGTCGGCACCGGCTTCCCGCCACGGCACGGAGTCCGCGAGCGACGGGTACCCCACGAGGGTGCTCTGGTCCTGGGTCCCCCGCATGACGGGGATCTGCGAGGATGACCCGTCCGCGTGGGTCACGCGGACGATGACCGAATCGATCTCGACCTCCGAGCCCATGGCGACGGATGCGGTGAGGTCGATCGACCATTGGCGGTGGTACATCGCGAAGACGGGCAGGTCGGCGGTGCTCTCCCTGCCGGCGTCATCCTGACAGACCACCTCGATGGCGGACACCTGGTTGGTGGGGGTCCCCACGCGCAGGGCTATCGAGAGGACGTGCAGCCCCTCAGCCGAGCGCACAGCTCGCATCAGTGCGTGCGGCCCTTCGCGCTCGAGCCAGAGTGCGCGGAGGAATCTGTCGGGGTCCCCTCCGTCGAGCGCCGCGAGCAGGCCTGCATCGGCCGTCGACAGGTCCGTGTGCTCGAGTCCGGGCACCAGCGCGAGTCGGTATGCGTGCGCTTCCGCGAAGCTGCCGTCGAATGCACGACGAGACACGGAGCGGACCGTCCCGTCATCGCCCTCGATCAGGGCGCGGCCCGCCTCGACGACATGAGGGAACACCTCCTGCACGAAGTGGTCACGGCTCCCGGATTCGTCGGGTCCCGACGCGACACCCACGTCGGCCCACGCCGCGAGAATGACGTCGCGGTCGTCGAAGACGGCGGGTCGCGCGTACGACGCTGCACGACCCCACAGGTCGTGTGGGAATGCGGAGAGCAGGGCGTCGAGGTCGACGTCCGGCGCCGTGTGTCCGCCGAGGTCGATGGCAGCGGAGATGTCCCCCGAGATCCTAGTGAGCGGCCGACCGGTTCCCGCCAGATAGTCGCGGTACTTGAGTGCTCCCTCGGCGGCGGACACCACGAAGCGGGCCGGGATGCCGAGCGAATCCGCGATCGCGATGGCGTGCAGCGAACTCCCCACGACGAAGCCGCTCCCGGCGATCGTCCGGAGCACTGCGTTCAACGGCGCTCTCGGATCGAGCACTGTGTAGCCGAGCGAGGTCGCGGTCTGCGACATCTCTTCGAAGTCGTTGAGGTTCGGGGCGATGAGCATCCCGCCCGCTCCGGTACGGCCCCAGCTTCTCAGCTCCGGCATGAACCGCGGGAGCAGAAGCGCAGGATCGCCGAACACGGCCGGCACCCTGCCCCCCTTGGCCGTGATGAGACGGGCGGAGTGGGGACCCCGAACGCTGCGGATGTCGAGCGTCTCGAAGTGGGGCGGCAGCTTGGATGCGAGTTTGAAGTTCACCCCGGTGCCCCAGACGACCGCGCCCTCCGGTGCGAAGTGAAGCACCGAACCGATCGTGATCAGCACCGGCGCCTCGGAGGACTCCGTCGAAGACGCCCTCATGCTCAGGTCACCGAGTATCCGCTCCACCAGCAGAGGTCCGAGCAGATCTCCGAAGTTGTTGACCAGACGGCCTCCGGGTTCGCCCTCGGCCGTTCGCAGCGGGTTCCACGAGAGGACGTCGATGCCTCCGAGACGGGTCAGCAGAGCTCCGCTCGTGGCTGTCACGATCCTGCCTTCATCGGGTCGCCACTCGCCGGCGATTGGCCCGGCTCACCGAGCCAATCGTAGAATCCGGTCGCGAGCGCGGCGGCGAAAGACCTGTTCATGTGGTAGAAATCTCCACGGGAATAGAACGAATCGGCTCCGGTGTCGGAGGGATCGCCCATCGCGTAGACGTTCTCGGTGAAACCGTCGGCGGTGAGAGTCGGGCCGGGCTGTGAGAACACCCGCACACCCTCGTCCTCGAGCCGACGCACCTGTCGCGCGAAGTCCGAGCGCACTCTGTTCCAGTCGCCGCTCGACGCCAGGCGCCCGTACAGCGCGAACTTCTCGCCGTCTCTCGAAGACACCCACTCCGCAGGAGCAGGTTGCGGAATCACGATCACCTGCGCGGCTCCGACGTCCACCAGCAGTCGGGTGAGGCGCGCCATGAAGATCTGGTCGAACGCCGCATCGACATACGCGTTCCAGACCGCGTCGCTGAGCGACGGCACTCCGTAGTCTCCGACGGCGTCGACGGGAGCGAAGCTCTGCCAGAGCTTGACCATCTGGACCAAGGAGAAGTTGAGGCCGACCGCGACGACGGCGTCGGCGCGTCGCACATCGATCTCCGCGCCGTATCGCGGCGGATCCTCCAGCTTGATGAAAGGGAGCTCGACCGTGCCCGAGTCGCTGACGACGACCGCATCGACAGTCCCGTACGTTCGCGAGATGAAGTGCGCGACATCTCGATCGCCTCGCGCCTTCGTCAGCGCGGGCGCGATGGTTCCCAGGTGGGAGTTCCCCACGAATTCAATCCTCATCGGCGAAAGCCTCCAGAATCGCTTCCTCGCAGAAGACGCGCTCGTCGACGGCCTCATAGTCGGCCGACTTCGGATTCCGGCCGGCGGCCTCGGGGGACGCCGGAGGGGCGACCGGGTGTCCGGCATCCGCATCCGCGTCCGCCTCGGCGCCTCGCGCCACATGCTCGGACAGGAAGTAGGCCATCACCTTCTCGACAGTCTCGGGCCGCACGTTTCGCCCGGTCTCGTCGAACGGCTCATTGCCGGGCGCGTGGGAGGTGACGATCTCGTAGGACGGGAAGTAGTCGATGTCATCGAATTCCGATGCCAGCATCCCCGCCGCTGCACGCAGTACGGCTTTGGAGTAGGTGGTGGCGACCAGGACGTTGTCGTCGGTTGCGGTCGCGGCGAGCGGGACGGGCGAAACCGTCAGCAGGAACTTGATGCCGGGGTTCACGGTCCGCACGAGGGTGCGGAACTCGGTGAAGTCCTGCACGATCTCGGAGACGGTGAAATTGTGGAACCGGTAACGGTCAGGATCGTAATCGCCCGCGATGGTGCCGGGAGCGGTCGGGTAGATCGTTCCGGATCGGACA
This sequence comes from Microbacterium sp. LMC-P-041, assembly GCF_030209555.1. Classification (NCBI taxonomy): domain Bacteria; kingdom Bacillati; phylum Actinomycetota; class Actinomycetes; order Micrococcales; family Microbacteriaceae; genus Microbacterium; species Microbacterium sp. LMC-P-041. The sequence continues at coordinate 90,498 of NZ_JARVRV010000005.1, read as the reverse complement.
TCCTCCCATCCCTCCGTGAGCCCCAGCGTGAAGACGAGGACATCGGAGTCCGTGAGGACCGATCTCACTGCGACGATGTGCTCGGCGCGCTGTCGTTCCACGTGTGCAGCACTGGCGAGGCCCTCGGGCTCGACGGCAGGACGGAGTGCGTCGAACCAGCGATCGCCCCGCTGCCAGGCGATGTCCTCGCGCACGGAGCCGGAGAACGCCTCCTGGGCGAGCTGCAGCAGTTGCCGGACGAAGTAGATGTTGCCGTAGCGGGCGGAGTAGACGCCGTAGCCGTGCTCTCGCAGCAGTTCGACGTCGACGTTGCCGGGTCCGGGCTCGGCGTCCACGACGTTGTAGCCGGCCCCGCGCAGGTACCGGGAGATGTGCTGTGCGAAACAGCTGCCCGCGGTAGCCACGGAGGAGCTCGGATCGATCTCGAACTTCTTCGTGTAGATGCCCTGCAGGTCGGCGACATCTCGACCCGAGATGGACTTCTTCCAGAAAGTACGACCAGGCCGCCCCCGGTAGGGCGATCGCGCGACCGGTGTGCCTGACTGTGATTCGGTGCTCATCTGATATCCATCTCCCCCGATATCCTCTACTGCCATTTCGCTCGGCCCAGGGCCGACGTCGGGATGGACCCGACCTTCGATCCTGGGCCGTGCGCGCCTCATGTCACGCGGAGCCGGAGTGCTCGACTTCCTCGATCAGCTGGTCACGGAGACGGTTCATGAAGGCCGTGGACCTCTCGCGCAGCATAGCCACCTGCTGCGGATCGATCGGAGCGGGGCCCGTCTCACCGAAGATCTCGATCAGCTTGTCGGAGTGGTGAGCCGCGACGAGCTCGCTCCGCCCGATGCGCTCCATGAACGCGCGGTTCTTGTTCGTGGGCACCAGGACGATCGACGGCACGCCGTACATGGTCGCGACGACTGTCCCGTGGAACTTCATGCTCGCGAGCACGGTGCACTCGCCGATCGCGCGGGTCAGGACGTCGAGGTCCTCGGAGTGCACGACCTCCTTGTCCTCGACCTGAAGCGCCGGAGCGTTCGCGAAGTCGCGCTCGCCCACCGAACCCGTGCCGAGGATGATGTGACGAATGCGGAAACCACGCCGCTTCGCGTGTGCGGCCAGCTCTTCGAGCTTCGTGTAGTCGTCAGGCGTGTCGACGCGCCGCTGGCGCGTGACGATTCCGAGAATGGGCTGCCCTGCGGGCTTCGTCACCTCGGGCAGGTCGAGCGAGCAGACGATGTCCGGCTCACTCGTCACCGGTGCGGTGGGCTCGAGCTTCTCGCGGATCCAGTTCGCACCGAAATCGTCGCGCATCCCGATCAGCTGAACGTTCTCGTGGCCGAAGAAGCTCCGCAGACGGTTGATGATGTGCGGCTTCTCCTTGTGCTTCTCGGAGCCGTGATAGATCGGCACTCCCACTCCGGCCACGTAGAACGGCTTCTGGAGGTAGGTGCGATCGAAGTAGCGCGGGTCGGTGTTCCACTGCTGGACGAGATCGCCGCCGCCCATCACGATGGCATCGACCTCAGCGACCTTCTCCTCCACGGGACGGCTGAAGTAGGGCTGGCGCTCGAGGTCAGGGATGATCTGGATGTCGAACGTCGGAGCGAGGAACTGCTGGAAGACATCGACGAACAGCTCATCACCGTAGTTGCCGTGACCGAAGAATCCGACGAGTCCGATCGACTTCTTGGTCGCCGGGGTCTGGGCACTGATCTGCTTCGTGGCGACAGGGGCCGGCGCGGTGACGGCCTTCGCTGTCCGCTGCTCACTCGCGTTCGGGAGCGCGGGCGCGGCGGACGCGACCTGCTTCTCGAGAGACTCGCGCAGCGCGGCGAGCTCGCTGTGCACGCCGGCCACCTCCGACTTCACAGCTGAGAGTTCCCTCCGGCTGAGTGAGATGTCGGAGACGAGACCTCGTGCGACGTCCGCCGTCTGATCCGCTGCGGTGCGGGCCGAGCGGGAGAGCTGGCCCAGCCGGCGGATGGCGCCTCGTCGACTGGCGAACTGAAGCTGGGCGAACACGCCGATCAGTGCAGCCAGGATGGCGACCACGGCGACCGCCCAGTCGGTCAACCCCACGAGCGCGAGGGTGGCGGCGATGCTGCCCCCCACGAGGAACACGGCGGCAGACGCGATATCGCGACCCGTGTAGCGGGACATAAAACTCCTTCAGAGCCCACGGGCGCGGGCCAGCAACTTCGATCGACGGTCAGGGGGTGGCGCGGCTGCACCGGATACGGCTGTGATCAGCCTACAGTCCTGGAGAATATCGGTCAGAACGGTGACCGTCCGAGATTTCCGACGACTCGACCTGACGCCTGCTCGCGCCTCAGACAGGAATCCGCACCGTAGGAGCGTCGCCCGTCTCCCAGAAGTCCGTGTCCAAGACGCGGGTCACCGGGTCGGGCTCCTCCGCCCACACCGCAGCACGCCGTGCTCCCTCTGCCGAGCGCGCTGTGGCTCGAGCCGCATTCTGGCGCTGCAGTTCGGCCGCGGCAGCGCGACGCTCCCACAGCTCGCGTTCGATCATGGTGCGATCTCTGGCGTGGATCATCGCCCTCAGGATCATCGCGAGCAGCAGCCCCAGGTACCCGCCGACCGTGTTCGACAGCACGTCGAGAACGGTCGACACGCGCTCGTCCAGGGCGATGCCCTGCGTGAACTCGATCGCTCCGGAGAAAGCCGGCAGCAGGAAGATCGCGAGCCACCAGGCCTTGCGCGCGAGCGCGAGTCCGAGCAGGAATCCGAGCGGCACGAACATGCCGATGTTGGCGACGAACTCCAGTTCGTCGTAGCCGAATCGCTCGGGCACACCGAGGTTGTGCAGTGCGCGGAGCACACGGCCTGCGATGCTGTCGAACTCGAGCTGCTCAGGCTGCGGCCACATCGTCACGAGCAGTACGAAGGCGGAGTAGACGATGAGCAGCAGCGTCGAGATCCACAGCCGCGCATGGCTTCGAGGAGGCGGCGGTCCCACGTGGATCTGTGTCATGGTCGCGTTCCTCTCATGCCCGGGGCCGGGCGACGACGCCTGCGGACAGACTCGGGCCATGCTATCGATCGTCGATCGCATCTCGCCGCGAAGTCACCGAGAAACCGCCTCGGAGGCCCACTGCCCCGGGTACGACACAGGGGCCGGACCCGAAGGCCCGACCCCTGTGCGAGAAAGCAGATGCTTACTTGATGATCTTCGTGACCGTACCGGCGCCGACGGTGCGTCCACCCTCACGGATGGCGAAGCCGAGGCCCTCCTCCATGGCGATCGGCTGGATCAGCTCGACCGTCACGTCGGTGGTGTCGCCGGGCATGACCATCTCGGTGCCCTCGGGCAGCGTGATGACGCCGGTGACGTCGGTGGTGCGGAAGTAGAACTGCGGGCGGTAGTTCGTGTAGAACGGGTTGTGACGCCCACCCTCATCCTTGGACAGGATGTACGCGGTACCGGCGAAGTCGGTGTGCGGCGTGACCGAACCCGGCTTGACGATGACCTGACCGCGCTCGACGTCCTCACGCTTCGTGCCACGGAGCAGGAGACCACAGTTCTCTCCGGCCCATGCCTCGTCGAGCTGCTTGTGGAACATCTCGATACCCGTGACCGTGGTCTTGACGGTCGGACGGAGTCCGACGATCTCGACCTCGGAGTTGATGGCCAGCGTGCCACGCTCGGCGCGGCCGGTGACGACGGTTCCACGACCGGTGATCGTGAAGACGTCCTCGACGGGCATGAGGAACGGCTTGTCCTTGTCGCGCACGGGGTCGGGAACGTTGTTGTCGACGGCCTCCATGAGGTCGAGGATGGACTGGGTCCACTTCTCGTCACCCTCGAGTGCCTTCAGAGCGGAGACGCGGACGACAGGAGCGTCCTCGGCGAAGCCCTGCGAGGCGAGCAGCTCGGAGACCTCGAGCTCGACGAGCTCCAGGATCTCCTCGTCGTCGACCATGTCGGCCTTGTTCAGTGCGACGAGCAGGTAGGGGACGCCGACCTGCTTGGCGAGCAGCACGTGCTCACGCGTCTGAGCCATCGGGCCGTCGGTGGCGGCGACCACGAGGATCGCGCCGTCCATCTGAGCAGCACCGGTGATCATGTTCTTGACGTAGTCGGCGTGGCCGGGAGCGTCAACGTGCGCGTAGTGGCGCTTCGGGGTCTCGTACTCGATGTGCGAGATGTTGATGGTGATTCCACGCTGGCGCTCTTCCGGCGCCGAGTCGATGGAAGCGAAGTCGCGCTGCACGTTCGTGTCGGAGGGGTACTTGTCAGCAAGCACCTTCGAGATCGCTGCGGAGAGCGTGGTCTTGCCGTGGTCGACGTGACCGATGGTTCCGATGTTGACGTGCGGCTTGGTCCGCTCGAACTTGGCCTTAGCCACTTGGTCCTCCTCAGGACGTCGTGTAGAGGTCACCGGGCACTGGATTGCGACCGGATCTCTACGGGTTAGGTTCTCAGTTTAGTAGAGAGGGAATGTGAAGTTGTAGGGGACCTGGGAGCCGGGCGTGAACCCGGCTCCCAGGAAAGTGTTACTCGCCGCCGCCCTGGTGCTTCTGGACGATCTCGTCGGCCACAGCGCGGGGAACCTCAGCGTAGCTGTTGAACTCCATCGAGTAGACGGCGCGGCCCGAGGTCTTCGAGCGCAGGTCGCCGATGTAGCCGAACATCTCGGACAGCGGGACGTGTGCACGGACGACCTTGACGCCTGCGGCGTCCTCCATCGACTGGATCTGGCCACGACGCGAGTTCAGGTCGCCGATGACGTCGCCCATGTACTCCTCGGGAGTACGCACCTCGACCGCCATGAGCGGCTCGAGAAGCGCCGGGTTCGCCCGACGAAGGGCTTCCTTCATGCCCATCGATCCTGCGATCTTGAACGCCATCTCCGAGGAGTCGACGTCGTGAGCAGCACCATCGACGATGGTCGCCTTGACACCCACGATGGGGTATCCGGCGAGCACGCCGACGTTCATCGCGTCCTGGAAGCCGGCATCGATCGAGCCGATGTACTCACGCGGGATGCGACCACCGGTGACCGCGTTGACGAACTCATACGTCTTCTCGTCGTCGAGGTCGAGCGGCTCGATGTTGAACTGGATCTTCGCGAACTGACCCGATCCACCGGTCTGCTTCTTGTGCGTGTAGTCGTACTTCTCGACGCCCTTGCGGATCGTCTCGCGGTACGCCACCTGCGGCTTGCCGACGTTGGCCTCGACGTTGAACTCGCGCTTCATGCGATCGACGAGGATGTCGAGGTGCAGCTCGCCCATGCCCTTGATGGTCGTCTGACCGGTCTCGGGGTTGAGCTCCGTGCGGAAGGTCGGGTCCTCTTCAGCGAGCTTCTGGATGGCGACACCCAGCTTCTCCTGGTCGGCCTTGGTCTTCGGCTCGATCGCGACCTCGATGACGGGCTCGGGGAACGTCATCGACTCGAGGACGACCGGCGAGGCCGGGTCGGTGAGGGTGTCACCGGTGGTGGTGTCCTTCAGACCGATGACGGCGTAGATGTTGCCGGCGGTGACCGAGGGAACCGGGATCTCCTTGTTGGCGTGCATCTGGAAGATCTTCCCGATGCGCTCCTTCTTGCCCTTGGTCGAGTTGATGACCGCAGCGCCGGAGTCGAGCTGTCCCGAGTAGACGCGGACGTAGGTCAGGCGACCGAAGAACGGGTGCACGGCGACCTTGAACGCGAGAGCCGCGAACGGGTCCTTCGCGTCGGGGTGACGCTCGATGATCGTGTCGTAGTCCTTGGGGTCGTGCGCCTCGATCGAGCCCACGTCGAGCGGGTTCGGGAGGTAGTCGACGACGGCATCCAGCATCGGCTGCACGCCACGGTTCTTGAACGCGGAACCGCAGAGGACCGGGTAGATCTCGGAAGCCACGGTGAGCTTGCGGATCGCGCCCTTGATCTCGGCGACGGTCAGCTCCTCGCCACCGAAGAACTTCTCGAGCAGCGCGTCGTCGGTCTCGGCGACGGTCTCGAGGAGCTGCTGACGGTACTCGTCGGCCTTCTCCTTGAGGTCGGCCGGGATCTCCTGGATCTCGTAGGAGGCACCCATGGTGACGTCACCCTTGGAGTCACCCGCCCAGACGAGCGCGCGCATCTCGACGAGGTCGACGACGCCGATGAAGTCGTTCTCCGCACCGATGGGCAGCTGGATGACCAGCGGCTTGGCGCCGAGGCGGTTGATGATGGTGTCGACGGTGAAGTAGAAGTCCGCGCCGAGCTTGTCCATCTTGTTGACGAAGCAGATGCGGGGGACGTTGTACTTGTCGGCCTGACGCCACACGGTCTCGGACTGGGGCTCGACGCCCTCCTTGCCGTCGAAGACGGCGACAGCACCGTCGAGGACGCGGAGCGAGCGCTCCACCTCGACCGTGAAGTCCACGTGACCGGGGGTGTCGATGATGTTGATCTGGTTCTTGTTCCAGTAGCAGGTCACGGCGGCAGACGTGATCGTGATGCCGCGCTCCTTCTCCTGCTCCATCCAGTCGGTGGTCGAGGCACCGTCGTGGGTCTCGCCGAGCTTGTGGTTGACGCCCGTGTAGAACAGGATGCGCTCGGTCGTGGTGGTCTTGCCAGCATCGATGTGAGCCATGATGCCGATGTTCCGAACCTTGCTCAGGTCGGTGAGCACGTCTTGTGCCACAGGAGTGTCCTTATCTTTTGTGCAGTCGTACTGCGAAGAGGGGGGTGCCCGCCCCCGATGTGTGATCGGGGGCGGGCGAAGCTGTTTACCAGCGGTAGTGAGCGAACGCGCGGTTCGACTCGGCCATCTTGTGCGTGTCCTCGCGGCGCTTGACCGCTGCACCGAGACCGTTCGACGCGTCGAGGATCTCGTTCTGGAGACGCTCGGTCATCGTCTTCTCACGACGACCCTTGGCGTAGCTGACGAGCCAGCGCAGCGCGAGGGTGTTCGCGCGGTGCGGCTTGACCTCGACCGGAACCTGGTAGGTCGAGCCACCGACGCGGCGGCTCTTGACCTCGAGAGTCGGGCGCACGTTGTCGAGCGCCTTCTTCAGAGTGGCGACGGCATCCTGACCGTTCTTCGCCTCGACGCCACGGAGGGCGTTGTAGACGATCGACTCGGCGAGGGACTTCTTGCCGTCGACCAGGATCTTGTTGACCAGCTGGCTGACGATCGGAGCGCCGTATACCGGGTCGTTGACGACGGGACGCTTGGGGGCGGGACCCTTACGAGGCATTGGACTCAGCCCTTCTTTGCGCCGTAGCGGCTGCGAGCCTGCTTACGGTTCTTGACGGCCTGGGTGTCCAGGGCGCCACGGACGATCTTGTAACGGACACCGGGGAGGTCCTTGACACGGCCTCCACGGACGAGCACCAGCGAGTGCTCCTGGAGGTTGTGACCCTCACCGGGGATGTAGGCGGTGACCTCGGTGCCGTTGCGGAGCTTCACACGAGCGACCTTGCGCATCGCCGAGTTCGGCTTCTTCGGGGTGGTGGTGTAGACGCGGGTGCAGACCCCGGCCTGCTGCGGGTTCGACTTGAGTGCAGGCGCCTTGGTCTTCGAGACCTTGGGCGAGCGACCCTTGCGAACCAACTGCTGAATGGTTGGCACGTTCTCTCCTCATAGTGCTGCACGGTGACAGCGTGATGGGTTTCACATCAGTGACCCACCGGCACGCCGGAATCGACGAGCCTTTGTGGTGGTGGGTATGCCGTGGGGGCGGACCGGCATGGTGCCGACGCCCAGCGCGCACGTCGAGACGTGCACACACCTGGTCAAGTGTAATGCCGCGTAACGTGGTGGTCAAATGAAGGCCGCTCAGCGGCGGTCGCTAGGCCTGGTCCGAGTCGAACGGGGAGTCGAGCGAATCGGTGAGCTCGGCGAGCAGCGCCTCGATCTGCGGCTCGACATGCTGCGAGATCGCGGCCTGGATGTAGATGCGGTGGCGCAGCAGGATGCCGCAGATCTCACGGCCGACCATGTTCGCGTACTCGTCGGCGAGGGCGACCTCCTGTCGCAGCGCCACCTTCGCCTCGTCGCTCAGCGGCGGCAACGGCGGCAGATCGTCGACCGCCTCGTCCGCCAGTCCCGCGATCGTGAAGAGGAACGGCGCACCGGGGACCGGCTCAGGATCGAGCGGGAGGCCGTCGAACTCCGGATCCAGCCCGTCGGCCGGACGGTAGCTGCGCGCCCGGTTCCGTGCGGCCTGCTGGTCGAGCTCGCGCTGGAGCATCGGGAGGTTCCTCGCGGTGTACTCGGCCACGGCATGATCGACGATCGTCTTGATCCGGGTCGAGAGGCCGTGCTGCACGCCGTGCGGCGTGTTCGATCCGATGCCCGCCGCCGACAGGATCGGCGAGCCCAGGCAACGCCGACAGGGCGCGACCCGACCACGATGCGTCGCCGGCTCCCAGCGCGGCACCCACCGCAACCAGGCCTCGACGGCCTGGTCGACCTGCGTCTCCAACGAGCGCTCCACACGTAGAGCGTACGGCGCGTGCACCGCTGCTGCCGAGATTTCGTCTCGACGGCGGGGCGTCATTCCTCGTCGTCGCGCTCCCACGGCCACTGCGGCTGCTGCGCGCGCGTGCGGCGCAGCGCGATGCCGCCCCAGGCGGCGATGGCCCCGGCGGCCAACAGCACCGCGCTCGCCCCGCCACGGACGAGATCGCCCGCGACGACCGTCGCGACGATCAGGTCACCGCTCGCGACCGCGACCGCGACCCAGAGGACGACCAGATGCGCGAGCGCCGTGGCCAGCGCGACGGCGGGCGCCGCGAGGAACGACGGATGCGATCGCCGCAGCGACCCCCAGAGCGACAGCGCGAACGCCACCACCGCCGCGAGCATCCCGACCGCTCCCGGCACCTGCCCCAGGCCAGGGACGGCGATGATGTCCCGGTCGGTGGCCACGCTCAGCGCGCCGAGGCCGAACACCGCCAGGGCGAAGAAACTGATCGTGGCGAGAACCAGAGCCAGGATGGCCGAAACCCCCGGGGACGCGGGTCCACGGGGGTTCGGCGATGACATGTTCGTGATTACCTCGAGAGCGTCGGACCGGCCTCGAGCGTGCGCTCGTACTCACGCTGCGCCTCGGCGTTGAGCTCGGTCTTGCGCGCCCCGCTGCGGGCGACCCACGCGCCGAACCAGATGGTCAGCTCGCGGCCGAAGACGAACGCCGCGATGGCGAGCGGGTGGAAGAGCTGGGCTCCGATGAGCTCGCTCCCCTCCCGAGCCGTGAGCAGCCAGAACGGCGCCTCGAAGAGAGCACCGAGGATGTGTCCGCCGTAGGCGATGAGCCCGACGATGATGCCGAAGACCACCCAGAGTCCCCAGCGTCCGCGGTTGATGAACGCTCCGAGAAGCCAGAAGCCGAGGAAGAACACCACGACGGGGACCCAGAAGCCCCAGGTCATCAGCGGAGCGAGAGCCGCTTCGCCGATGTTCTCGCCCGTGATGTCACCCGCGACGGCACGAAGGCCGAGCGTCGCACCCAGGTAGAGGATCGCGAAGGCGACGGTCGCGAGCAGACCGATCGCACCGGCGGTGCCGCGGTTTCCCCGCTCGCGGGGCGGCTCGGGAGCCTGGACGAAGATCGGCTGCTGCTGGACCGGCGCGATGACTGGTTCGGCGGCGGCAGGCTCGGACGGGACGATCCGGGTCTCGGTGTGGTCGGCCGACGAGTACGCGGCTCCGGCGAGAGCAGACTGCTCGTGCGCGACCGGCGGCGTGTAGGCGGGGGGTGCATCCGCATCCGTGCTGAACGACTTCGTCGTGTCGGCATCCGTGTTCCGCCACGTCGTCGTGTCGTCTGCGTCGAGGTACTTCGGGTCGTTGAGCTCGGGCGTCGCGAAGGTACCGGGGTGATCCTTCTCGGCGGCTTCGAACGCGGCGACATCCGGGTCGACGGCGGGCTGGGCAGGTGTCGGAGCCGACGTGTCGTGCGCAGCGTCCGCGGGCGTGCCATGCACGCCTGCACCCGCTGCGGCGGCGGCGTCGAGTCCAGCGTTCGCGCTGTCGACGACGTCGTTGACGTCCTTCGGCCGCTCGGGCTGGGGAACCTCGGGGTCACTCATGGGGGTGCGCCTCTCATCGGATGTGTGCATTGCGAGATTACCGCCGCCCGACCGCACCCCGAGGGAGGCGTGCCGACGTGTCGTGCAGCCCGTGATCGCTAGGGAAGCGTCGAACGGAGGGTGTCGCCGACGAACGATGCGACGACCGGCACGATCGGCATCGAGAACCAGACGAGAGCGCCGATCACGCCCGCGCACAGCACTCCGGCGACCCAGCTGATCGCCACGTTCCGCCCGGCCACACGCGTCATGCCATCACGCTACGGCCGCCGTCGCACGACGGGTGATCGCAACGCCGCGAACGCTGCGACCATGATCGCGGATCAGCCCTTCGTGGCGCCCGCGGTCAGTCCGCCGACGATGTACCGCTGCAGGAACAGGAACAGGATCATCACCGGGATGGCGGCCATCACCGCGCCGGCCGAGAAGGCCGACCAGTCCGCGTATCGCGGGTTGGCGACGAGCTTGGTGAGACCGACGACCAGGGTCTGCTGCTCGACATCGACGAGCATGACGCTCGCGATCACGTACTCGTTCACCGTGCCGATGAACGACAGCAGCGCGACGACCGCGAGGATCGGCGCGACCAGCGGCAGGATCATCGTGAAGAAGATGCGCGCGTGTCCGGCGCCGTCGATGCGGGCCGCTTCATCGAGCTCCATCGGCAGGGTGTTGAAGAACCCGTACATCAGGTAGGTGTTCACCCCGAGCGCGCCGCCGAGGTAGACGAGGATCAGCCCCGTGTGCGTGTTCAGTCCGATCGCGGGGAACCAGTCCCCCAGCGTCGACATCAGCAGGAAGATCGCGACCACGGCGAGGAGCTGCGGGAACATCTGCACGACGACGATCGTGACGAGGCCGATGCGGCGACCCGCGAAGCGCATGCGCGAGAAGGCGTATGCCGCGAGGGCACCGATGAACACCGTCACGGCTCCCGTGACCACGGCGATGACGAGCGTGTTCAGGAACCACAGCCCGTAGGGGTTCTGCGGGTCGCTCAGGATGCGCACGTAGCTGTCGAAGCCGAACGCCGAGAACAGCTGGTTCGATCCGGTCAGTGTTCCTCTCGGATTGAGCGAGGCCGAGACGACGTACAGCAGCGGGAACAGCGCGAAGGCGCTGACGACGATGGCGACCACATGGCGCCATCCGGTGTCGGCGAACCATGCGCCGAAGCTGCGGCGACGCGGCGCGAGGTTCTGCTCGACGGCGACGGTGCGGGCGGTGGTGCCGATGTCCGTGGTGCTCATGTCAGTTCAGCTCCTCGAGGGCCTTGGTCTTGCGGAAGCTGATGATCGAGATCGTCGCGACCACGATGAAGATCAGGATCGTGAACGCGGAGGCGAGTCCGTAGTCGCGGGACTGCCCCGTGAAGGCCACCTTGTAGACCATCGAGATCAGGATGTCGGTGTGCCCGACCGGGATGCTGACATCGTCGAACCGCGGCCCGCCCTTGGTCAGCATGTAGATCAGGTTGAAGTTGTTGAAGTTGAACGCGAACGACGAGATCAGCAGCGGCGCCACCGTGACGAGCAGCAGCGGAAGCTTGATGCGCCGGAAGACCTGCCACGGGTTGGCGCCGTCCATCACCGCGGCCTCGTTGACGTCTTCGGGGATGCCCTGGAGGGCGCCCATGCAGACGAGGAACATGTAGGGGAAGCCGAGCCAGAGGTTCACCAGCAGCACCGAGACCTTCGCGAGGTTCGGATCGGTGAGCCAGGGGATGTCCGCTCCCCCGAAGATCACCTGGTTGATGAAGCCGAAGCTCTCGTTCATCATCCCGGCCCAGACGAGCGCGGAGAGGAAGGCCGGGAACGCGTACGGGAGGATCAGGATGATCCGGTACCCGTTGCGGAAGCGCATCCGCGTGTTGTTGAACACCAGCGCGAGGAGCAGGCCGAGGAAGAACGTCGTCGCCACGGAGAGCACCGCGAACACGAAGGTCCAGATCGTCACCGAGATGAGCGGGCCGCGGATGGAGTCGTCGGTGACCGCGCGCACGAAGTTGTCGAACCCGACGGTGGTCTGCCAACCGGGGAGCAGCTCGGCGCCGTCCTCGGCGATGAACGACCCCTCCCCCGTGTCGGAGTACACCGCGCCGGTCGTGGTGTCGGTGATGGTGTCGGCATCCGCGTCGTACTCGAGCGTCGAGACGTACAGGTAGCCCTTCTGGCCGTCGGGCGCACGCAGGCTGCCGTCGTTGGGGTCGTCGCTGAACGGCACCGAGAGCTTCTCCAGCTCTTCCGAGAGCGTGAACACCTTCGCGAGGGGCAGCGTGGTCCAGCCGTCGACGGCCACAGCCTGGTCGCCGTCGAACTCGGCGTCGACCTCCTCCAGGGGCTGCTCGGCCGTGCCGAGCAGCGCGTCGCCGGAGTCGGGGTCGGTCACCAGCAGGCCGTAGGTGCCGAACTGCTCGACGACCGTGACCGGGTACGTCGGGGAGTCCTCGACGCGCTCCTGGGCGGAGGCGAGGAGCGACGAGATCGCCTGGTCCTTCGTGCCGTTGTGGCCGGTGCCGTAGTTGGTGAAGCCGATGTACCCGGTGTACAGCAGCGTGAACACCTGGAAGATGATCAGGAAGATGATGCCGGGCGTGAGGTACTTCGCGGGGATGCGCTTGCGCGAGAAGTAGATGTAGTTGACGAGCACGGTGACGGCCACGACCAGGCCGAGCACCAGCCACTCCTGCTGCCCGAAGAGGACGAACGCCGCATACAGCGCGATGGCGTCGACGATCGCCAGCAGCAGGATCTTCAGGAGCATCCAGCCGATCGGCCCGGATGCGGCCTCGGCGATGCCGGCGGCCTGGCGCTGGCGCTTGGTGAGTGGAGCCGTGGGCTCGGCGGTGTCTGTCATCTCGTCCCCGTCGTCGAGCTGCCGGGGCGGACGAGGTCCGCCCCGGCAGGGATGGTGCTGGGTGTCTTACTTGATCGCTGCGGTGACGTCGTCGACGAGCTTCTGCCACGTCGACGCCGGGTCGGAGCCGTTGATGATCGCGGCCTCGGCCACGCCCCAGAACTCCCAGACCGATCCCATCGCGGGGATCGCGGGCATCGGGACGGCATCCGCACCGACGGCCTGGAAGCCGGCGATGATCGGGTCGGAGGCGGCGGAATCGGCGGCGGCCGTCAGCGCGGGGAGGATGTTGCCGGCCTCGAACAGCTCGAGCTGCACCTCTTCGGTGCCGATGTAGTTCACGAGGAAGTCGTTCGCGGCGACCTTGTTCTTCGACTCGGAGCTCACGAAGAAGCCCTTGACACCGGCGAACGGCGACGCGGTCTCACCCGTGGGGCTGGGGATCGGGTCGATCGCGACGTTGATGCCGGCGTCGACTGCGGCGCCGACGTTCCACGGGCCGGTCAGCCAGAAGGACGCGGTGCCGTCGAGGAACTGCTGCTTGGCGATCTCGCCGTCGACGTCGGTGTTCAGCGTGCCTGCGGCGCCCTGAGCGGCGAGCCAGTCGGCGAAGGCCGTTCCGCCCTCGCTGCCGAGCTGCAGATCTGCGGAGTCGTAGCTGCCCGAGTCGTCGGTGCCGAAGACCGGAGCGCCGAACGCCGTCTGGAACGGGTACAGGTGGTACGGGTTGCCCTCGGTGCCCTGCTCGACGACGAACGCGCCCTTCGAGACCATGTCGTCGAAGCTCGTCGCGGCGGCGGGCACCATGTCGGCGTTGCGCAGCACGGCGATGTTCTCGACCGCGTAGGGAAGCATGTAGACGGTTCCGTCGTAGGTCGCCGCCTGAAGGGCGACGGGCAGGTAGTCGGCCGACGAGTCGCCGAGCTCGAGCGGGGCGACCACGCCGTTGGTCGAGAGCTCTCCGAGCCAGTCGTGAGCGCCCATGACCACATCGGGGCCCTTGCCGGTCGGCACCTGCTGGATGAAGTCATCCTTCATGTCGTCGACGGACTTGCCGACGAGCTCGACCTTGACTCCGGTCTTCTCCTCGTAGGAGTCGGCGGCGCTCTGCAGCGCGTCGACGCGCTCGGCGTCGACCCAGACGGTCAGCGTGCCGCCGTTCTCACCCTCGGATGCGTCGCCGCCGTCGGTCGCGGTCGAGCAACCGGCCAGGGAAAGAGTCGAAACGATCGCGATGACGCCGGCGGCGACGATGCCCCTCTTGTTCACCTTCATTGGTGTGTGCCTCTCTGAGTACTGGTGGCCTGCAAGGACTGCAAGCGCTTACAGTATGCATCGAGAACGACGGGAATCGCAATGCAAAAGCCCTTCGATATCAAGCTGTAACCGCGGATTGGTGCGTGAGAGTCGATGGAAGCGCTTCCAAGCGAGCGTGAAAACGGCGGTGTCGATACACTTTGCGTATGGCTGACAGTTCCTTTGACATCGTCTCGAAAGTGGATCACCAGGAGGCCGAGAACGCCCTGAACCAGGCGCGCAAGGAGATCGAGCAGCGCTACGACTTCAAGGGCACGGGCGCCTCCATCGCCTGGAGCGGCGAGCAGATCCTGATCATCGCCGGCACCGAGGAGCGCGCGAAGGCCGTTCTCGACGTCTTCCAGTCGAAGCTCATCAAGCGCGGCATCTCGCTCAAGAGCCTCGAGTCGGGCGAACCCTTCGCCAGCGGCAAGGAGTTCCGCATCGTCTCGACCCTCAAGGACGGCATCTCCTCGGAGAACGCGAAGAAGATCAACAAGCTCATCCGCGACGAGGGTCCGAAGGGCGTGAAGAGCCAGATCCAGGGCGACGAGCTGCGCGTGCAGTCGAAGAGCCGCGACGACCTCCAGTCGGTGATCGCGCTGCTCAAGGGCGCGGATCTCGATCTCGACCTGCAGTTCATCAACTACCGCTGATCCCACAACGCAGGGGACGGATGCCGCCGCATCCGTCCCCTTTTCTGTGCCCTCGGATCCCATTCCGATATATGGGTCGGAGTGACCGAGACTGGATGCAGTCGCGTCCCGATGCGACAGACGATGCGGCGATGCATGACGCGCTGCCGAACCACGGTTCCGCGCTTCGCGGATCGCGGTTCCCGCCTTGTGGGGACTGGGCGCAGTTCAGCTCCGTGCACGCCATCGTCTGTGGTCGGCGAGTGTCCCAACACTCGCCGACCACAGAATCACCCGTACTCAATCCTGCGACGACGCGCCGACGACAAGCGCCTGCGTGCTCGTCGGAAAACTCGTCTGTGGATTATTGGCATCGCGATCCACTTCGTGATGTAGTGGCCGTCCGGGCACATCATGGGGAGCCCGGATCTGGAAAGCAACTGGGGGCAGTCCATGAACACCAACAACTCGATGACGAGTATTCGAGAAAGCAAGCAGCTCTTGGCGGAGGAGGTGTTTCAGCACATCGGCGCGCAGATCGTCGACGGTGTGCTGGAGCCGGGGTATCGCATCCGCGATGTCGACGTCGCCGAAGAACTGCATGTGTCACGGACTCCGGTGCGAGAGGCGTTACAGCGTCTCGAGCGTCTCGGGCTCGTGACGATGTACCCGAGCAGATACACCGAGGTCACCGCCGTCACGGCAGAGACCGTCGAGCAGACGCTCGAGTTCGCGGGGTATCAGGCGGGGATGGCCGCGCGGATGGGCGTCGCACGGATGAGCCAGCAGGACCGCGAGAGTCTCGCCGCACTGGTCGAGGAGATGTACACGGCGCTCGATGACGACGTGCACATCTCCAACACACGGTGGGCGGTGTTCTCGTTCCTCAGCGCGCGCAGTCGTAACGCGCAGCACCAGGTGCTGATCAACGACGCGAGCATGGCTCTCTTCCGCAATCTCCGCGGCTGGAGCGTGCCCGAGAACGACCGCGAGCGCATGCTCCAGGTCTACCGGGACTTCCACGACGCGGTGCTGCGCGGCGATGCCGACGAGGCCGAGCAGCAGGCACGTCTGATGCACTACGTCTGACCACTGGGTCGGACACTGCGCCTGATCACTGTCGGCGCGCGGCCGTCCAGCCTCTGACCCATCGGTCGAGGCGGCGATACGCTTCCTCTCTGGCCCCATGCCGCGAGAGGAAGACGTCGTGCAGGGCTCCGTCGATGCGCTCGACAGTGACAGACGGACCGAGCTTCAGCGACGCCCGCGCGATGTCGTCGACGACCAAGACCGAGTCTGCTCGGGTGAGGTCCTCCGACCATCGCGTGGGCGTCGCTGAGCGCGCGGACAGCAGCACGCACACGGGCGCGTCGATCGTCAGCCCCGCCGCGACCTTGGCGTGTCCGGTGAGTATCGCGTGGAACCACCCCGCGTGGACGGCCATCGTCTGCGCCGGACGCCAGAGGAGGTTCACCTCGACCGGATCGTCGGGGTCGGCGACCTCCTGCTGCGCGCGGGTGTAGAAGCCGAGATCGACCTGCGGCGCGACCTCCCGAGGAGCCCACCTGGCCTGCAGCTCGGCGACCGGAGCGATGAGCGGGCGGGCGGAAGCGACCTGGAACTCGAGCCAGGGGCTGTTCAGGATCACGGCATCCGCCGTCTCGGGGTGCCGCGACGCCCACAGGCTCAGGGTGAGTCCGCCGGTCGAGTGGCCGAGCAGCACGAGCCGCCGGGGGGATGCCGCGGCTCCAGTCCCGTGCCCCATCGCGGACAGAGCCGCGGCGATGTCCTCGTCGTACGCGACGAGGTCGGTGATGTAGCCGGGAGTCTGCCCATCGCGCAGACTCCGGCCGTACTTGCGCAGGTCGAGCGCGAAGAAGCGCGCCCCGCGAGACGTCCAGAAGCGAGCGAGCCGCTTCTGGAAGAAGTAGTCCGACCAGCCGTGCACATAGAGCACGTCGACATCGTCCAGCGGGAGGCTCTGCCCGCGCAGCCGGTCCCACCAGGGCCGGTCCCGCGGCACCGCACGCACGAGCGTGGCGACGAGCGGTCCCTCATCGTCCTCGCCGAGCTCGAGCGTGAGCTGCTCGAACTCGTCGCCGAGGACGTCCGGTATCCACTCAGGCATGCCGCCAGGCTATCGAAACGGTGTCGACTACTGGGGAGCGGTGTGTCCGCCCGTGAGGCTGCGCACGACCTGCTGCGCGAGTGGTGCCGGATCAGCGGCCCCGGCTCCGTTGTCGAAGGTCACCAGCCGGATCCAGTCCGGACCGACTCGCACGTCGACGATCTTCTCGCCGTTCGCACCCGCGCTCGCCGTGGCGGCATCGGCTCCCTCGAGTTCGACGGGTTCGCCGTCGATCTTCTCGAACGCCCATGCCCCGGCGGGAAGCGTCGTGAGCATCAGATAGCTGGATCCTTCGTACTCGCTCCCGGCCGACTTGAAATAGCAGATGCGCGATCCGTTGACGACCTCGTACACCTCCGCTGGGATGCCCCAGCCGCCGAAGTCCGAGAAGAGCGCGGCATCCGTCACTCCGAATTCGGCATTCACCTGCTCCGGTGTGATGAAGCGCTCGCACGGCGCACCGACGATGTCGCTCTCGACGTAGTCGACCTCGCGCAGGCTCGCAGCCGCCGAGGCGGCGATCTGACGCAGCGCCTCTTCGATCGATGCAGTGTCATCCCCTCCCAGATCGGGGTCGACGACGGTGGCCGACAGCAGCACGTCTCCGTCGGGAAGCTCGAAGCCGCAGCGCCCGTCCTCGCAACTCGCCTGCTCACCCCAGAAGCCCTGACGCTCGGTCGCGCCGGCGATCACAGCCTGGGCATCCGGCACGATCGTGACCTCCCAGCTGCGCTCCGTGTCACCCGCGGAGCACGCGATCCCCCCTGCGCGCTGGAACATGTACTGCCCGGGGCCTGGCAGCCAGCCCATCGCAGACACCAGCGACAGCGCCGGTGCGACCGGCGTCGACGGCTCCCCCACGAGTTCGGCCATGGTGGCGGCGACGTCGTCGCACGTCACATCGAACGCCGCCGCCGGTTCGACGATGGGCGCCGGCGTCTGGGACGGTGTGCCGGTCGACGACGCCGTCGCAGACGGCGACCCTGATGGCTTCGGCTCGGCGGCCGGCTCGGCAGTGCACCCTGACACCAGCAGCAGAGCGGCGGTGCCGAGGACGATCAGGGATCGCAGTCGCATCCCTTCACCCTACGGATGCCGCCCCGCAGGCGCACCGGGTGCCGACAACGATCCGGCGTCGGTCACTCTCCGCGGGAGACGCGCACCATCTCATCACGCGGCACGACCTTGACGCGCGCGCGCTCGTGCGGCGCACCGAGAGCGACCTCATGCTCGTCGAGCCGGTGCCAGCCTTCGAGGTCGGTCCACTTCACACCGCGCTCGAGCAGCAGGGCGGGGATCGCCTCTTCAGACGGGTCCTCCGGGTGCCACCACGAGCCCTGGTCGTTGATGATGTGCCGCACGGTCTCCATGGCATCCGACTTGGTGTGGCCGATCAGGCCCACCGGTCCGCGCTTGATCCACCCTGTCGCGTAGATGCCGGGCATCTGCTGGTTCGAGTCCTTGGCGAGCACCTGGCCCTCGCGGTTGGGGATGACGCCGTGCTTCTTGTCGAAGGGGACGCCCGGAAGCGGCGAGCCGAAGTAGCCGATGGCGCGGTAGAGCGCCTGCAGCGGAACCTCGCGCATCTCGCCCGTGCCCACGGCACCGCCCTGCCCGTCGGGCTTCGTGCGCTCGTAGACGAGGGCCGCGACACGACCGGCGTCGTCCTTGCGGACCTCGACCGGGCGGGCCCAGAAGTGCAGGTGCAGACGACGCGATGCCGTGCCTCCCGCATTGTTGACCGAGTCGCGCTTGCGCCACGACTGCAGGATGCGGTCGATCACCATGACCTGCTTGTTGCTGGCCACCGCGTCTTTCGACGCCTCGTCGTAGTCGAAGTCCTCGTCGTAGACGACCATGTCGACGTCACGCAGCTCGCCGAGCTCACGCAGCTCGAGCGGGGTGAACTTGACCTGAGCGGGTCCGCGGCGTCCGAACACGTGCACATCGGTGACGGCGCTCGCCTTGAGACCCTCGTAGACGTTCTCCGGCACCTCGGTGACGAGCAGGTCTTCGGCGTGCTTCGCCAGCATGCGGGCGACGTCGAGAGCGACGTTGCCATTGCCCAGCACACCGACGGATGCGGCGTCGAGCGGCCACTCGCGCGGCACATCGGGGTGGCCGTCGAACCAGCTCACGTAGTCTGCTGCCCCGTAGGCGCCGACCGCGTCGATACCGGGGATGTCGAGCGTCGTGTCACGGATCGCGCCGGTGGCGAAGATGACCGCGTTGTAGTGCTTCTTCAGGTCGTCGAGGGTGATGTCCTCGCCGAACCGCACGTTGCCGAACAGCCGGATGTCACCGCGGTCGAGCACATCGCGCAGCGCGTTGACGATGCCCTTGATGCGCGGGTGGTCGGGTGCGACGCCGTAGCGGACCAGGCCGTAGGGGGCGGGGAGCTGCTCGAAGAGATCGATGGAGACGTCGAACTTGCGCTCGGCCTTCAGCAGGATGTCTGCTGCGTAGATGCCGGCGGGGCCCGCTCCGACGATGGCCAGTCTGAGCTTGGTCATAAGGGGTCCTTTCGTATGCCGTCACGCCCGGCGCACGCGGCCGAGGGCCGCGATGCGATCAGCTGGAGCGTTCGACGAGGGTCTCTGCGAAACGAGTGAGCGCTTCGCGCACGGTGCCACGCGGGAGCGGGGCGAGCGCGTCGATCGCATCCTGGGTCCAGGAGTGCGCGAGCGCGAGGGTCTTCTGCGTTCCGACGTGGTCGCGGAGCTCGGTCAGCGGTCCGTCGAGGATCGCGGGGTCGGCCCCTTCGGCGATGCGCGCCACCCCGTCGTCGATGCGAGCGGCGAGACCGATCGAGGCGTCATCGGCCTCGGCCTTCAGCAGCAGGTACGGCATCGTCGGAACCCCGGCCCGCAGGTCGGTGCCCGGCACCTTGCCGGTGTCCTCGGGCTTCGCCGACAGGTCGATCACGTCGTCGAGCAGCTGGAAGGCGACGCCGATCTTCTCGCCGTACACGCGCAGCGGCTCTTCGTACTCCGACGGTGCGTTGGAGAAGATCACGCCGCCCTGCGTCGCCGCGGCGATGAGAGAGCCGGTCTTGTCGGCCAGCACCTGGAGGTAGAACTCGATGGGATCATCGTCGGGCTGAGCGCCGATCGTCTCGTGCATCTGTCCGAGGACGAGGCGCTCGAAGGTGTCGGCCTGCAGCCGGATGGCCCGCTCACCCAGACGCGACATCAGCTGGCTCGCACGGGAGAAGAGGATGTCGCCGGTCAGGATCGCGATGTTGTTGCCCCACACGGTCTGCGCCGCGGGCACTCCGCGACGGCGATCCGCACCGTCCATGACGTCGTCGTGATACAGCGAGCCGAGATGGGTGATCTCGAGCGCCTTCGCGACATCGATCACCTGATCGGTGTTGCCGTCGCCGAGCTGGGCCGCGAGCAGCGTCAGCACGGGGCGGATGCGCTTGCCTCCCGCCTCGTACAGATAGCGGCTGGCGGCATCGGCGAGCGGATCGGCCACACGCACGTCGTCGGCAAGACCGGTCTCGACGAGCTCGAGCCCGTCTTCGATCGCCTGCGCGATGCGTCGACCGGCGGTGCCGATGAAGACACGGTCGCTGAAACCGAGACGGCTCGCCAGTCGCGAACCCGGGGCTACGCGGCTCGAAGTCACGGTCTCAGCCTACCGTCGTCAGCTGGGCGGGTACGCGCGTCGCATTCACGCGGGCTTGAACGCCCGGTGCAGCGCGACGATACCGAACGAGAGGTTGCGGTATTCGACCTCGGTCCACCCGGCCTCGCGGATCCACGCGGCGAGCTTCTTCTGGTCGGGCCAGTCACGGATCGACTCGTTCAGGTAGTCGTAGGCGTCGCCGTTGGTGCCGGCGACGCGAGCCACCCGAGGAAGCACCTGCGAGTTGTAGAAGCGGTACGCGGCGCGGAAGACCGAGCCCGGCGGGGTCGAGAACTCGTTGATCACCAGACGACCGCCCGGCTTCGTGACGCGCAGCAGCTCACGCAGCGCCTTCTTCGGGTCGTTGACGTTGCGCAGCGCGTACGACATGGTGACGGCGTCGAACTCGCCGTCGTCGAACGGCAGATCGGTGGCATCCGCCTGCACGAACGAGAGATTGCGGATGCTGCCGTGGCGGCGCTGCCCCTCGGCGAGCATGCCCGGCGAGAAGTCGGCGGCGACGACCTGCGCACCGCTGCGGGCGAGGGATGCCGACGAGGACGCGGTGCCCGCACCGAGGTCGAGGATCTTCTCCCCCGGCTTCGGGGCGACGGCCCTCGTCGTGGCCGCGCGCCAGAGCGCGTCGTTGCCGACCGTCATCGCCGTATTCGTCCGGTCGTAGCCCGCGGCGACCTGGTCGAACATGCCGCTGACGCGGGCGGGGTCCTTGCCGAGATCGGCGCGGTTGGCTTCGTTCGAGGTCACACGCCCAGTCTAGGCGCGAGGTGCAGCGCGTCGAGGCGGTCGAGCCAGAGATCCGGCGTGGCATCGTCGAAAGGGGCGAGGCGATCTCGCACCCGCCGCTCGAGATCGAGGGCCAGAGCCTCGAGTCCGGCCATGATCTCGGCGGGGTATCCGTAGCTCACGCTGTGCTCGGCCCACTCGTCGCGGTCGTCGACCCATGTGCCGCGCGGACCCTCGACCCGCACGACGTCGAGGTCCATGTCGATGCCGACGGCGAGGAGCGGGTCGTCCGACCAGCGCACCTCCCATCCGATGTCGATGTAGATCCGCATGCCCTTCGGGTGGTCCCGGTTCACGGTCAGGGCGAAGTCGGACCGCCTCGGCACGAGCGTGACATTGGGGGCCTCGGCGATGTAGCCCGCGCCCGGTCGAGCGCTCGACCAGCCGACGGGCTGGCCGAGCCAGTCGCCCCACTCGTCGGCGCCGAGGTACACGCACTCATGACGCCAGTGCGGAGACCCGTCCCACTTGCGCCACTGGAAGATCATCTCGGTGCCGGGTGCGGGGCGGACGTCGCTCATGCACTCAGCGTAGGCGTGGCCTCTCACATCCCGGTCGACGGGTGACGAACTAGGCTGGAGGGGTGAGCAGCAGGCTGGTCGTGGAGACCCGTGAGATCGATCCGGTCGAGGATCTCCTGGCCTACGCCGACCCGTCGCGGCCTCTCGCCTGGCTGCGCCGCGGCGACGGCATCGTCGCCGTCGGCGACGCCATCGTCGAGACGGTCCGCATCCCCGCCGGCGCAGCGGCCCTGCGATCCGCTGCGATCGCTCGGGCATGGCGAGAGCTCGCGCAGGATGCCGAGATCGACGACGAGCTCGGGCTCCCCGGCTCCGGACTGGTCGCCTTCGGTGCGCTGACCTTCGACGAGGACTCCGCCGCCGACAGCATCCTCGTCGTGCCGGCGCTCGTGATCGGTCGACACCACGGGCGCACCTGGATCACCCGCATGCGCTCGGCGTCGGCACCCGCGCCCGCGCCGCGGCCCACTGCAACCGAGCCGCGGCCAGAAGCGGCGACGATCGCCTACGGCCCGCACTGGGCCGGCACCGTCGGCCCCGGTGCCCAGAGCCCGCAGGGCTATCAGGACTCGGTGCGCCAGGCACTCGAACGCATCGCCGCCGGCGAGCTCAGCAAGGTCGTGCTCGCACGCGACCTCACCGGCAGCATCCCGGCCGGTTCCGACCTGCGTCGACTCGTGCGCGCGCTGTCGACCGGATACCCCGACACGTGGGCGTTCGCTGTCGACGGGCTGATCGGCGCGAGTCCCGAGACCCTCGTCACCGTGCAGCAGCGCACCGTCACCGCCCGCGTGCTCGCCGGAACGATCGGTCGCGGAGCCGACGCGGATGCCGACACCGTCGCATCCAGCCACCTGGCCTCCAGCACCAAGGACCTCGACGAGCACGAGTACGCGGTGCAGAGCGTGCTGGCCTCGCTGCGTCCGCACACCCGCGCACTGGCGGCGAGCGAGCAGCCGTTCCTGCTCAAGCTGCCGAACCTCTTCCACCTGGCGACCGACGTCGAGGGCGAGCTGGCCGATGGCGGCTCGTCACTCGACCTGGTCGGGGCCCTGCATCCGACCGCCGCCGTGGCCGGCACCCCGACGTCTGCGGCGATCGCGGCGATCCGCGAGCTCGAGCCGTTCGACCGTGGACGGTACGCCGGTCCGGTGGGATGGGTCGACGCGGCCGGCAACGGCGAGTGGGCGATCGCGCTGCGCTGCGCGCAGTTCACCCCCGCCGAGACCGACATCGCCGTCACCGCCTACGCGGGCGCAGGCATCGTCGCGGGCTCCGACCCCGAGTCCGAGCTGCTCGAGACCCGGGTCAAGTTCCGTCCGCTGGTCGACGCGCTCGCCTGACCCGCGCCCGGACCGGCCGCGGTCAGCTCGCCGCGAGCCGCTCCTTCTCCGCGTCGACATCGAAGTCGGCCGCCGGCCACTGCGGATCGATCCGCTGCAGCGCGTCGAGCAGCAGCTCCTGCACGGCGAGGCGGGCGAACCACTTGTGGTTCGCCGGGATCACATGCCACGGAGCCGCCTCGGTCGAGGTGCGCTCGAACATGATCTGATACGCCGCCATGTAGTCGTCCCACAGCAGTCGCTCGTCGACATCGCCCGGGTTGTACTTCCAGTGCTTGTCGGGTCGCTCGAGCCGCTCCATCAGTCTCGACTTCTGCTCGTCCGGCGAGATGTGCAGCATGACCTTGACGATGCGCGTGCCCGATGCGGCAACCGCGGCCTCGAACTCGTTGATCGCGTCGTACCGGCGCTCGATCTCGTCCGCCGGGGCCAGCGAACGCACCCGACCGATCAGCACGTCCTCGTAGTGCGAGCGGTCGAAGACGCCGATGAACCCGGGCTCCGGGAGGCGCCTGGACACACGCCACAGGAAGTCGTGCTCGAGCTCTTCGTCGGTCGGCGCCTTGAACGCCGTGAGCGCGACGCCCTGCGGATCGACCCCGCCGACCACGTGGCGCACGATGCCTCCCTTGCCCGCGGAGTCCATCGCCTGCAGGATCAGCAGCACCGAGTCCTTCGCCACGCCGACGCGGCTCTCGGCGAAGAGCCGCTCCTGCAGCTGATTGAGCTCGTCGAGGCCCGCCTCGAGATCGCGCTTGCCGTCGGCTTTCGCGCCGCTGTAGCCGGGTGTGCTCTGCGGATCGAGGTCGGAGAGGCGGAATCCGTTGCCGACCTGGAGGGCCTTGGCCCACTCATGCGCTGTCATGCGTTCATCCTGCCACTGCGCATCCGCAGCGGAGGCGAAGATCCTCAGCGGGACAGCGGGACCTCGATCAGCTGACGGCCACCGGCCGGGGTGGTGAGGGCCTGGTCGAGTGCCGTGCGGGTCGTCACGCGCTGGTATTCCCATCCGTAGGCGAGTGCCAGCTGTTCGAGCCGCACGGCATGGGGCGTGTAGAACGCGCGATCGAGATCGGCCCGATCCGCCGTGCCCGCGACCTCGAGGCCGTCGAAGATCGTGCCGCCGCCGTCGTTGCCCACGATGACCTGGATGCGAGGCTCGTGCTCGTCGGGCGGGAGCAGCAGGGCGCCGACATCGTGCAGGAAAGTCAGATCGCCGAGCAGCACGCGGGTGACCCCGGGCGCTCCCCCGGCCTGACTGGCGAGCGCGATGCCCGTGGCGGTGGCGATCGTGCCGTCGATCCCCGCGAGCCCGCGGTTGGCGTGCACCGGGACCTTCTTGCCACCGAGCACCGCATCGGCCACCCGCACGAGCCGCGACGAGCCGAAGACGAGTCGATCGTGCGGCCAGGTCGCCCGCCAGACGGCGTCGGCGAGCAGCTCACGGTCGAGCGGCCGGCGCACCGCCGCCAGCTCGGCCTTCACCGCGTCGCGCCGCGCTGACGGATCGGTCGACGTGAGACCGTCCTGGTCGGGCGCCCGCTCGCTGAGATCGACGGCGTGAGCCGCGGATGCCGTGAGCCACGCACCGAGCCACTCGCGGTCGGCGACGCCGGGTGCGACCGACACGGACGCCGCGGCCGTCGTGCGGCCGTTGAGATCGAGAGCCTCGCCGCCACGTCGGACGGCGATCACGTCGACATCCGGCCGCGACAGCAGGCGAGCCACCTCACGGCTGAGGGTCGGGTGCCCGAGCACGACGGCGCGCTCGATGCGACCGCCCAGCTCGTCGTCGCCCAACAGCGCGCGATAGCCGTGCACGACCTGGCGGCCGAAGCGCGCACCGCTGACGATCTCGGCGATCAACGGCCAGGATCCGGCGTGCGCGATCTCTTCGGCATCCGGCCCCGCGTCGGCGCCGGCGATGACGACCGTGCGCGGCCCCCGCTCGAGCAGGAGCGCTTCTGCCGCCACCGGTCTGGGCACGTCGCCCGGCACGATGTCGACGGTCGGGACGTCGCCCGACAGCGGCTCGCGCGACGGCAGGTTCAGGTGCACGGGGCCGGCGACACCGGCCAGACCGTGGGTGGCATCCGCGCCCATCGCCGCGGCGACGGCGCGCATCGCGAGACCCGCCCAGTCACCGTCGCCCGGCACGGGGGCATCGATCTGCTCGCGCACCCAGGAGGCGAACATGCCCGGCTGGATGGTGGCCTGATTGGCTCCCACTCCGCGCAGCTCGGGCGGCCGATCGGCCGTCAGCAGCAGCAGCGGCACCCCCGAGTGGAAGGCCTCCATCGCTGCGGGAAGGAGGTTGGCGGCAGCGGTCCCCGAAGTGCAGAGCACCGCCGCGGGCACACCCGTCTCACGCGAGAGACCGAGCGCGGTGAATCCTGCGACCCTCTCGTCGATGCGCACGTGCAGACGCAGCTGCCCCTGATTCGCGGCATGCACCGCGGCGAGCGCGAGCGCCTGAGATCGAGACCCCGGCGAGAGCACGAGATCGCGCACGCCGTGGCCGATCAGGTCGGCGATCAGGGATGCCGCAGCATCCGTCGCGGGCGATGACGTCACGGACGCGCGTCCGGCGCCGTACCGTCCGGTGCGGCTCCGTCGTCGGTCTCGTCCTCGAGACGAGCGAGCTCCTCCTCGAGACGGCGGATGCGCGCATCCTGCTCGCTCTTGCTGATGCTGCGGAGGAACTGGGGGTCGTCGTCGGGCGCGATGATCGTGATCGCTCCGCCGTTGTCGTTCGCGCGGCGTCGGCCGATCGTGAACCAGAGGATGCCCCCGATGACCGGGATGAGGATGACGATGGCGATCCAGGCGGCCTTGGGCACGCCCCGGTGTCGCGTCGGCGGCTGCACTGCGCAGTCGACGATGCTGTACACCCAGAATATGGCGGCCAGGAAGCCGCCAACGATCAACAGTCTCGCCACCCCTCCAGTGTAGGCGGGTCTGTGACGCGTGGATCTGCCTGGGCGCTCAGCGCGGGCGCCGATGCCCGATTGTTAGACTGCGCGGACCATGCCTGCCCCGTCGATGCCGCTGCGTCACCAGGGCGTCGAGCGGATGCTGATCTTCCGGGTCGGTCTCGCCCTCGGCCTCGCCCTGCTGCTCGTGATCGGCGCGTGGTCGGCGTCGCACGGCAAGGCGGATGCGCACACGACGCTGTGCCTCGCTCCGGGCGCGAGCGTCGCGTCGGTCACGGCGCACCACGACGAGACGAGCGTGGTCGAGTCCGCTCCATCGGACGACGCCGGGATCGTCATGGTCGCGGCGCTCTGCTGCGTCTTCCTCGTGCTGCTCTCGTTGCGCTCCGTCAGAGGCGCGCCGCTGATCGGTCGCGCTGCGGTGGTGCGCGCCTCGGCTCCGAGCCGCGCCGGTCCTCGTCTGCACGTCCCCGCGCTCACCCTCGCTCAGCTCTCGGTCTCCCTCACCTGAATCAGGCACGCCGCTCGTCGGCGACCCCGGCCGCGCTCGTCGCGGCTCACTCACCCTGCCTGATCCGAACCGTTGGAGAACCCCATGAAGACCCCTGTCAAGGTGGCCCTGATCACCGTCGCCGCCGCGATCGTCCTCGCGATCGTCGGCGTCGCCTACGCCCTGTCGCAGCGCCCCGCATAACCCCTGTCGCCCGAGGGTGAGAAGCGGCAGACAGTGCGCACCGACTCGCACGTCCTCGACGACGGAGGACCGGTGGGGCGAGAAGTCCGAGGAGACGCCCGAGGTGTTCCGGGGAATCGCGGCCGAGCTCGGACTCGACATGGCCGCCTACGATGCGGCGATCACCGACCCGGCGACGCTCGATCGCGTGCAGGCCGACAGGAGCGACGGCGAGCGGCTCGGAGTGCGCAGCACCCCCAGCTTCTTCATCGACGGCGAGCCCGTGGTGCTGGAGGCGTGGGGGGACCTCGAAGCGGCTCTGGAGAAGGCCGTGGAGCAGTAGCCCGCAGAGCCGTCGTCAGAGGAGTCCTCGGGCGAGGAGCGCCTCCTGGTACGCGCCCGCCTTCGCGCTGACGACCTGACGGCAGGCGATCAGCGTCTCGATCTGCGCGTCGAGAGAGCGCTCGTGCGCGCGCAGCAGGGCGAGACGCTCGGCCTCGTTGCCGCTGCCGGCGCGCACCAGGGCGGCGTACTCACGCAGCAGGGCGATGGGGGCGCCGGATTCGCGCAGTCGCGCCAGCAGCGCGAGCCACGCGAGCGAGTCGTGCGCGTAGACCCTCCGACCGCCGGGGGTGCGCGGCACGTCGCGAGGGAAGAGCCCTTCTGCCTCGTACCAGCGCAGCGTGTGCACGCTCACGCCGGCCAGACGGGCGAGCTCGCCGATGCTGAACGTGCGCGTCGTGTCGATCACATCCTCCACGAGGACTCCTCCTTGACTTCGAGTGCACTCTAGATCGTACGGTCGGAGCATGACAGATGCACTCCCCCCTCTCGACATGATCGCCCGTCAGCAGCCCCTCGCCTCGGAGTTCGGCTACCGCTCCACTGCGGCCGAGGTGATCGCCGGGGTCGACCTCTCGGGCAAGACCGCGATCGTCTCGGGCGGATACTCGGGACTCGGACTCGAGACGGTGCGTGCGCTCGCGAATGCCGGAGTGCACGTGATCGTGCCTGCGCGTCGTCTCGACGCCGCGCAGGAGGCGCTCGCAGGGATCGACGCGGTCGACGTCCGCAGCGCCGACCTCGGCGACCTCGACTCGGTGGCAGCGTTCACCGAGACCGTCCGTCGCGACGGACGCCCGATCGATCTCGTGCTCGATGTCGCCGGCATCATGGCCACCCCGTTCGGTCACACCGCGCAGGGCTTCGAGTCGCAGTTCGGCACCAACCACCTCGGCCACTTCGCCCTGGTCAACGGAGTGGCCGAACTGCTGCCGGAGGGCGCTCGCGTCGTCTCCTACTCCTCGGGAGGGCACTTCCGCTCCCCTGTGCGATTCGAGGACATCGACTTCGAGACGACGCCCTACGACCCGTGGGTCGCCTACGGGCAGTCGAAGACGGCGAACGCGCTGTTCGCCGTCGGGCTGGCCCGTCGTGGCGCGGCCCGTGGCATCCTCGCCTTCTCGGTGCACCCGGGCGGGATCATGACCGACCTGCAGAGGCACGTGCCCCGTGAGGAGCTGATCTCACGCGGCTGGATCGACGAAAACGGCACGCCGAACCCGCGCTTCAAGACTCCGGCAGAGGGAGCGTCGACGGGTCTCTGGGCCGCGACGGCTTCCGAGCTGGCCGATCGCAGCGGCGCGTACTGCGAGGACTGCTCGATCAAGGGCATCGTCCCGCCCGAGCACACGGACATGACGACCGGCGGCGTGAAGCACTGGGCGATCGATCCCGAGGCCGCCGAGCGGCTGTGGGCGCTCTCGGTCACGGCGATCGGAGTCGACGGCTTCGCCTGAGCGGCGGCCCGCGTCGGGCTGCTGCCGTCAGTCGGCGGCGAGACGGAGGATGCGGTCGTCGCCGGGCGAGGGGCTTCCGCGTCCGTCGGTATTGTTCGTGAGCACCCAGAGCATGCCGTCCGGTCCGGCGACGACGTCGCGCAGCCGGCCGAGCTCCCCGACGAACCGCTCGGTGCCGGAGGTCAGGTCATCGAGTGGCACGACGCGCAGCCGCTCGCCGCGGAGCGTGGCGATCACGATGTCCGCGCCGACGACAGCGATGCCGCTCGGGCTCGCCTCGTCGGGCCTCCACTGCTGCACGGGATCGATGTGCTCGTCGTCATCGGCGATCCCCTCGACCTCGGGCCAGCCGTAGTCGCCGCCGGCCTCGATGACGTTGAGCTCGTCCCAGGTGTCCTGTCCGAACTCGCTCGCATACATCGTGCCCTCGGCATCCCAGGCGATGCCCTGCGGGTTGCGGTGTCCGTAGCTGTAGACGGGCGACTGATCGAACGGGTTGTCGGGCGGCACCTCACCCGCGGGAGTGAGGCGCAGGATCTTGCCCGACAGCGCGTCGAGATCCTGCGCACTGTCGCCGTCGCCGGCATCGCCCGTCGTGACGTAGAGCATCCCGTCAGGGCCGAACGCGATGCGCCCGCCGTTGTGATTTCCCGCGGCGGGGATGCCGTCGACCACAGTGGTGGCGGGTCCAAGCGACAGCGCACCGGCGGCTCCGACGATCGGCCGCCGCTCGACCCGGTTCTCGTCGTCGGCGGTGACGTATGTGTAGAGCTCGCCGTCGTGCACCGCGAGCCCGAGCAGGCCTCCCTCGCCACCCGGCGAGACCCCGTCGATCACGTCGACCTCGCGCGCCTCGCCGTCCTCGGCGATCTCGAGCACGCGGGCGGTGTCGCGCTCGCTCACCAGGGGCACGTCGCCGTGGAATGCGATCGACCAGGGGGCGTCGAGATCCTCCGTGAACGACTCCGCCCCCGACACCGACGTCGACGTCGGCTGCGCCACACAGGCAGCGAGCAGGGCGACGCTCGCCGTGATCGACGCGATGGATGCGCGCCGACGTGTCGTCGAGGAGCGATCGGATCGGTGCGCGGACATGACTCCATCCAACGCGGAATCGACGCCGAGCGACAGCGTCGACCGGGTGTGCGTGCCGATGAACCCATTTCGGAGAGTCGGATGCAGGAGCACAATACCGATATGAACGAGGGCGCTTCCGTGGAGCAGCCCGTGCCTGCGGAGGGGCCGGCAGGGCCGCACGACGATGTCGCGCCGCCACGGACGAGCGGGGAGTCGGATGCGGTGCTGGGCCGCCGTGCGCAGCTTCTCGCCACCGAGCACTGGGGGCTTCTCGCCGCCCGCAGCACCGCGCAGAGCGAGGTGCTGTCGCGCATCACGATCTTCCTGACCCTCGTCTCCGCCGGACTCGTGACCATCGGACTGCTGGGGCAGGCGTCGGACTTCGGCGGGTGGTTCGGCGGCGCGTCACTCGCGATCCTCGCGTTCCTCGCGGTCATCGGCTTCATGACCCAGGTGCGCGTGATGAACGTGTCGGAGGAGGACATGATGTACGTCGTCGCGATGAACCGCATCCGCGGCGCGTACGTCGACCTGGATCCGGAGGTCGCCGATGTCTTCCTCGCCTCGCCGCACGACGATGAACCGGGGATGAAGCGCACGTACTCGTTCCTCCGTCCCCGTCGCCTGAGCATCCTGCTCGGCAGCTCGGTCATGCTGCTGATCGTCGTGAACGCCTGCGTCGTGGGGATGCTGGTCGGCTCGGCCGTGATCGCGGGTGGCGGCGCTTTCGCCGGGGCGATCGCGCTCGGCATCGTCGCCGGACTGGTGCTCGCCGCCGGCTTCATGACGTTCGGCGGCGTCGGCTACCGCTGGGCATGGAGCCATCACGCGCCACGACGTTCCACTCCGGAAGGCGACGGTCGGTCGCTACGCTGAGCGCATGACCGAGGCGCGAACCCCGACATCGCATCCCGTCGCCGCCGTACTGCGGCGCATTCCTGCCACCCTCGCGATGGTGGCTGTGATCCTCGCCGTCGGCGTGATCTGGCAGGGCCTGTGGACCCCGTTCGAGAAGACCGACCTGTTCGGCACCGTCGCATACGGCCTGCCCAACCTCGCGCAGGGGATGTGGTGGACGCCGCTCACC
Organism: Microbacterium sp. LMC-P-041; assembly: GCF_030209555.1. Classification (NCBI taxonomy): domain Bacteria; kingdom Bacillati; phylum Actinomycetota; class Actinomycetes; order Micrococcales; family Microbacteriaceae; genus Microbacterium; species Microbacterium sp. LMC-P-041. The sequence goes on along the minus strand of NZ_JARVRV010000005.1, from coordinate 59,679 downwards.
GGCACGTTCTTCGTCAACGAGCCGTGGGTGTACCTGTTCACGATCTCGGGATTCTGGGGCATGGCGTATCTCGAATACCGACGTGGCACCAGGGTCGCCCTCGCGTACTACTGGGTCGGACAGCTCTTCGCGATCCTCGCCACCGCGCTCGTGCTGTTCGTCGCCTCGCAACTGCCCTGGGCCTGGGCTCAGGAGCAGGCCCAGGCGCTCGATGTCGGCGCCTCCGGCGGCACCATGGCGTGCATCGCCGCCGCGATCGGGCTCTTCCGCCCGCCATGGCGAGTGCGCGGCTGGCTCGTGCTGCTCGGTTTCGTGTTCATCGCGATGCTGTTCTGGGGTGCGGTCGCCGATCTCGAGCACCTGCTCGCGGTGCTGCTCATCCTCGTCGTCGACCGCACCCTGCGTGTGCAGCGGACCACGGTGCGAGAGCAGCGTCTGATCGCCGTGATCTCGCTCATGGTGCTCGGAGCGGTCGAGATCATCACGACTCTCGTCGCCACCGACGGCCCGTTCGGCCCGACCGAGCCCGCGTCGGGAGGGTTCATCGACCTCGCGCTCGACCTCGTCGTCATCGTGGTGCTCGTGAACGGACTCCTGCGCGGCCGTCGCTGGGCGTGGGTTCTCGTGATGCTGCTCGGTCTCTTCAACATCCTGGTCGCAGCTCTGGTCCTCATCCTCATCACGGTGTTCTCGCAGGCGCAGGTCGATCTGCGGTGGGACGGCGAGACGGAGCTCGCGCTCGCCAACGGCTTCCTCTGGGTGATCCTGCTCGTCTACCTGATCGCCGTGCGCCGCGCGTTCCGGGCGAAGCGCAAGTCTCTCCTCGGCATCCAGCCCGCCCCCACGGTCGACGACGTGAAGACCGAGCTGCGCGCGCACGGCGGGGGCACCCTGTCGTGGATGACGACCTGGGAGGGCAACAGCTACGCCCGCAGCGATGCCGGGATCGTCGCCTACCAGCGACGGGCCGGTGTGGCGCTCGCGCTCGCGGATCCGATCGGGCCGCCCGCATCCCGCGCGGTCGCCGTCACGGAGTTCATCCGCACGGCGGAGCTGGCGGGCCTCGTCCCGTGCTTCTTCAGTGCAGACGACGCCACCCGGGCCGCTGTGCCCGCCGGCTGGCGCAGCTTGGTCGTCGCCGACGACACCATCGTCGACCTGCCGGGTCTGGAGTTCACCGGCAAGCGCTGGAACTCGGTGCGCAGCTCTCTCAATCGGGCGGGGCGCGAGGAGATGACCTTCCGGATGACGCGCCTGGCGGACGAATCGTGGGGCGTACGGCAGCAGCTGCGTGCGATCTCCGAGGCATGGGTCGGTGACAAGGACCTGCCTGAGATGCGGTTCACTCTCGGCACGCTGGATGAGGCGGAGGACCGCGAGGTGCGACTCGCTCTCGCGATCGCCCCGAACGGTGACGTCGACGGCTTCCTCTCGTGGCTGCCGGTCTATGGCGAAGGCGGCGTCGTGCGCGGCTGGACGCTCGACCTGATGCGCCGCCGCGACGGCGGCTTCGCACCCGTCATGGAGTACCTGATCGGTTCGTCCGCGAAGCAGTTCTCCGAGGAGGGTGCCGAGATCATGTCGCTCTCGGGTGCTCCGCTCGCGCACGACTATCCGCCGGACGCGGGCATCATCGCCGTCCTCAGCGAACGCCTCGCCGAAGCGCTCGAGCCCGTGTACGGCTTCGGCTCGCTGCACCGCTTCAAGCAGAAGTTCCACCCGCGGTACGAGACCATGTATCTGCTCTTCCGCGACGAGAGCGATCTCGCGGCGATCGGCACAGCGCTCACCCGCGCGTTCCTGCCGGATGCGACGCTGAGGCAGTTCGCGGGAGCGGGGCTGGAGCTGGTGCGCGGCAGCAAGGACTGAGGCCTCACCTTCCTGAGGCGATGATTCCGCGCTCGCCGAGACCGGCAGCGCCAGGATGAAGCCATGACCGACACCTCCGTTCCCGTCACGTTCGCGAACTTCGCCGAGATCGAGACGGCCCGCATGTTCGCCGCGATCGCGGCGTCGGCCGACGGTTCCAACCGGTGGAACCACTATCGAGTGCCCACGCCGATCGACCAGCAGACCGTGATCAGGATGAATCGCGACACCCTCTACAGCGCTGCGATCATCGACATCTCCGAAGGGGCGACGATCACCGTGCCGGATGCCGGCGACCGGTACGTCTCGGTGATGCTGGTGAACGAGGGCCACTACATCGACAAGGTGCTGCACGACCCCGGCGTCCACTCGCTCTCGGCCGAAGACCTCGGTTCCGATTTCGTGCTCGCGGCCACTCGCATCCTGGTGGATTCCGAGGATCCTGATGATGTCTCGATCGTGAACGCCCTCCAGGACGAACTCGCTGTGAGCTCGACCGGCGCGCGGGAGTTCGCTGCGCCGGCCTACGACGAATCGAGCTTCGCCGAGACCCGCCAGGCGCTCCTCACCCTCGCGAAGGGCCTCGGCGGTCTGGAGCGCTGCTTCGGTCGAGCCGAGGACGTCGACCCCGTGCGGCACCTTCTGGGGACCGCAGCCGCCTGGGGCGGTCTGCCCGAGAACGAGGCCTTCTACCTCAACGTCGATCCCCGGCTCCCGGTCGGCGAGTACACGCTGCGGGTCGGCGATGTGCCGGTGGACGGCTTCTGGTCCGTCTCGCTGTACGACGCGCAAGGCTATTTCGCTCCGAACGACGCCGGTGCATACAGCGTCAACAGCGTGACGGGCGTGCGGGATCCGGACGGGTCGATCACCGTGCGCTTCGGCGGCTACCCCGCACTGCCCAACGTGCTTCCCCTCACGCAAGGGTGGAACTACCTGGTGCGTCTCTACCGACCTCGACCCGAAGTGCTGGACGGCACGTGGTCGTTCCCCGCGCTCACGGCGAGCTGATCCCGCACCCGAGGGGTGGCTCTACGGGGTCGAGCGGAGCGGCACCGAGACGTCGCCGCCCGCTTCCTCCGTCAGTCGCTCCCCCATCTGCACGAACGTCGGCTCGGCGATGAACCCCCCGGCGAAGAGGGCCTGACCCTGTGTGAAGGTCTGGGACCTGCGGATCGCCGCCTCCGGCGCGAAGCCGAACACCTCGGCCAGCTCCGCCAGGTCGCGCGGCGCGTTGACGCGCATCAGACCGAGGTTGTCGCACTGCGAGAGCACGTTCGGATGGATCTTCGTCGGCCGCTGTGTCGACAGGAACAGCCACAGCCCGAACTTGCGACCCTCGGCGGCGATCTGCACGAGCTGCTCGGTGAGCGCCCGCTCGACCTCGGTGCGCGGGTCGGGAGGGCACAGATTGTGCGCCTCGTCGATCACGATGAGCAGGGGCTTTCGCTCCTCGCGACGAGCCCACAGGTGCTCGAGCACCGCGAGGGCTGCGACCTTCGGTTCGGCGGGGTGGTCGAATCCGCCGAGGTCGAGCACCGTCACCCGCGGTCGCTGCTCGATCACGTCGACGACCGACGGCTCGCCGCGGGACCAGAGCTCCCACTCCAGCACCTGCAGGTTCTCCATGCGGTCGGCGAGTCTGTTGCGGGCGTCGTGCCCGCCGTCGCGCAGGTGGGGGACGATGCGATCCGAGCCGAGCAGCCTCGCGTTCTGATCGAGATGGAGAAGGACGTTGTACTCCTCGGCATCCTGGATCGGACTCATCCGCAGCACGGCTGCCTTGGATGCCGGCGACAGATCGATGTAGCGCACGCGCAACGGCTCGCCCTCGACGCGCCCCGAGCGGAACACCCGGATGTCGGAGTCCGCGCGATGCGCTCGGCGTGATGCGGGGCCGCGGACGGCCGCGTGCTCTGCAGCCGCACGAAGTCGGCGTTCGGGTCGAGGATCAGCATCGGCAGCTCGGTCTCGAGCAGGAGCTGCTCGAGCACGACGCCCAGCGCGTAGGTCTTGCCGCTGCCGCTCTGGCCGCACCAGAAGGTGTGCCGGTTGAAGCGCCGCGGATCGAGGGTGACGGTTCCGAGCCCGCTGTCGAGAGGCGTGCCGATGCTGAGTGCGGTCATGAACTCAGAGTGCCTGCAGAGGGCGGGTGGCGAAAGCGGACCTCACCTTGTCGGTGCGATGCGCGGGTCAGTCGCTCGGGCGCCTGCGCAGCTGCTTGACATCGGTGCGCCGCTGCTTCGCCTTGAGCCGCCGCTCTTTCGACCCTCGACTCGGCTTGGTCGCGCGGCGCTGCGGTGCCGGCGGACGCAGCGCCTCGGCGACGATGCTCGCGAGTCGTTCACGTGCGGCGTCGCGGTTGCGCAGCTGGGCGCGGTGCTCGGATGCGGCGATGGTCAGCACGCCGTTCACGAGACGCCCGCTCAGCCGATCGAGGAGGCGATCCCGCTGGTGCGGGGTGAGCGCCGTGCTGCCCGCGGCATCCCAGAGGAGTTCGACCCGCGAGTCCGCCGTGTTCACACCCTGTCCGCCGGGGCCCGACGACCGCGAGAAACGCCACGACAGCTCGGCCTCGGGGATCGTGAGACCCGACGAGACCCGCAGACCGGGGCGATGAGGACTGGGCATGTGTCCATCATCCCCCGGCTGCGGAGCCTGCGTCTCAGCTGCGGGCGTCCGTGACCGCGACCGGGACGCCTCTCGCGCCTGCCTCCACTTCTGCCCCTGCATCCAGCGTCCGCGCATCCTTCTTCGCCGTGTTCGCGATGTGCGCACGGGACACGACGATCACGGCGACGATCATCAGCGCGACGCCGAGCCAGTAGGGAGCCGCATGGCTGACCGTGACATAGAGCGCACCGGCGATCAGAGGGGCCGCCGTGTTCATCGCGGCGTTGAGCGACTGCGTCGCTCCGCCGAGCCAGCCCTGCTCGTCGTCGCCGACCGCGTTCGACATGGCTCCGTCCATCGCCGCGGTCGAGGCGCCCTGCCCTGCGGCGAGCATCAGCGCACCGACGATGAACACCCACGGCTGCGCGAAGATCGACGCGACGACAGCGAGCCCGGCCAGTCCGATCGCCTGCGCCACGATGCCGCTGATCATCACGCCGCGCTCGCCGATGCGAGGAAGCAGGATGCCGAGCAGCACGCCCTGGATGAGGATGTCGATGATGCCGACGCCTGCCGTGAGCAGACCGATCTGCGTCGGCCCCCACTGGATCGAGTCCAGCGCGAGCACGCTGAAGTTGTTGACGAAGAAGCCGAACGGGAGCGCCAGGAGGCCGAATCCGATCATCAGACCACGCAGCTCTTTGCGTCCGAACGCTTCCTTGAAGACGCCGAACGGCTGGATCTCGCGCACCGAGATGCGCTCGATCCGGTTCTCGGGCGCGAGGCTCTCGGGCAGCAGGAAGATGCTGAGGATCGCGATCACGAGGGCGACGGCTGCGGTGAGGAAGACCGGCAGCTGCAGGCTGACGGCCGCGAGCAGTCCGCCGATCGCGGGTCCGATCATCATGCCGATTCCCGAGAGCGCACCGAGCAGACCGAACCGCTGAGCGCGCTTCTCGGGCGGCGTGATGTCGGCGAGGTAGGCGAAGAGGGCCGGAAGGTCGCCGGCGGTCAGTCCCTGGATGACCCGCGCGAGCACGAGCACCCAGATCGCTCCCCCGATGCCGAACAGCGCCATGGCGAACGCCGCTCCGAAGGCGGCGGCGATGATCACCGGTCGCCGCCCGAAGCGGTCGGACAGGCGACCGAGGAAGGGGGCGACCAGGAAGGCGCACAGGCCGTTGATCGCTTCGAGGATGCCGACCCAGATGGCGAGGTCACCTTCGTGCGACACGTACTGCAGCACGACGAACGGCAGGACAGGAAGCACGACGGTCATGCCGACGACGGTGAGCATCGTCAGCACGATGAGCATGGTCCAGGCGCGCTTGTCGCTGCGCGCGAGCGATGTGTTTAGTGAAGTCACTTCGAAAATGTATCAATACCAGTTTTGTTGTCAAGCCAGTTTCGGATCGGGTTCGCGATATCGTGGACGCATGACGAACGTTGAGCCGATCGGTCGCCGCGAGCGCAAGAAGGCCGCGACGCGCAAGAACATCTCCGATGTCGCGACGATGATGTTCCTCGAGCGCGGGTTCGACAACGTCAGCATCCGCGAGGTCGCGGACGCGGCCGACGTCTCCCCGACGACGGTGTTCGCGCACTTTCCGCAGAAGGAGGCGCTCGTCTTCGACGAGGACGACGAGCAGCGGGACCGGCTCGTCTCCGCCGTTCGCGACCGCGCCCCGGGCGTCACCATCAACCGCGCGATCCACGACTTCTACACGGCCGAGGTGCACGCGAACCTCGCCGAGCACGGCGCGGAGGTGTCGCAGGTCTTCTCGCGGTTCCTCAACGAGACGCCGGCGCTGCGTGAGTACGCCGCCCGGATGTGGCTGCGACACGAGGACGCGCTCGCGGATGCGATCGCGGTCGAACTGGGACTGACCCTGGCCACCCCGGAGATCCGCGTGTACTCGCGGTTCGTGCTGCAGATGCAGCTGCTCGTCAACGAGAGCGACGACCAGCTCGGGATCCTCGCCGCCGGATTCACCGTGCTCGAGAACGGATGGGCGCCGGTCGAAGCGCGGATCACCGGCGAGGACTGACTGCGTCAGAAAGTCGACCAGCGGTCAACAACGCTGGCGTTCGACTAGATCGCGTGGATGCGATCGACTCTTCGCGACCGCGAAATCGCGGGATCCTCGACGACGTACCCGAGGGCTCGAAGTTCGTCGGCCGCAGACCGGGGGTCGTCCGACACAGCCGCGCGGAGCTGCATGGTTCGCCAGCGCTCTCGCCCTTCACAGATGGCGGCTTTGGCGGTCGACTTCACGTCAATGCCGAATTCGATCCACAGCATTTCGACTATGTCCTCGAGGCAGAGGCGAAAGCGATGCCCGCCCGTTGGAAAGTGTAAGTCGGCCAATCGCGGGGCCCTGCCAGCCCGGACCCCCTTCTGGTGGATCTTGCCGCGCCTAGTCGCCCCAGTCCGAAGCAGCTCTGCTCCGATCGATCCATGCTCGAAGTGCAGATTGTAGTGCGCCGCGGGAGTGTTCGAGCGAGCGTCTCGGACGTAATCAACAGTGAACAGCGGACGTCCGACTTCGAAGGGACGCACGAGGAACGTCGATCCGACGACAGTGGCTCGCGACGAGTTGGGACTCATCATGAGCTTGTAGTCCACCTCTAGTTGCAGCGCCGGACGTTCTTCAATCGTCAGCGGGATGCCACCCGCAAACACCGAGGCAATAGCAATGCGGGCCGATCCGTCCGGCTCCGTTGAAGCGTCGGCCGTGAATCCCAAGTGTCCAGTGGGCAGTATCTCTGAAAGGCGGAGCATCAACTGGACTGCGAACTCATAAGCCTCGTCTTCGAGGGGCGAAGCTTCCACTTCGTCGACTAGTTACCGGAGAGAAACTCTAGGCGCTCGAGCTCACGGAGGACTTCGAGTTCGTCGATCGAGAGCACATACTCATGCGCACGATCTCGCAGATCGTAGAGAGAGAATCCGACGGAGCTCAGCAGCTCGCGGCGCCGAGACTCGAGGTCGGTCGGCGAAAGCACGTTGACGATCGGTTCCGGGGTCATGGGAACAGGATGTCATGGGCCACTGACATGAGCTATCAGCGGCACACGGTTATTACCGTCAATCGGCCGGCGAGAACTGACTGCGTCACCGGTGAAGTGGACGCGACGGCGGGAGTCGAACCCTACGCACGCCCGCGGAATGACGTGGCCGGGCTAACAGAACCGCGTAAAATCGAGACTTCTCGGTCACCACAGTGGATTTGAGTTGACCCCGCTCACCAGTTCTGTTGTCACGGTGTTGTCACCGATGAGAGTGCACAGCGTGAACCTGGCCTCGCGCGCGCGACCCCCTACCCTGTCTCACTTGCGGGGAGAGAGGACCACCTCCCGGTGGTGGTCCCCCTCAGCCCTCCGATCGCTGGTTTTTTGGGCACCCCCGGCCGCTAGATTGTCGCCATGTCGAAACGAATGATCCGACGGTGGCTCCGGCCTCGAGAAGTGAACCCAGCATGGTTCACGACCTTCGCGGCGATCGCGGGTGCAGGTAGTGTGCCGATCACTTCGACATGGCCGTGGCTGCAAGTCACCGGCTGGGTGATGTTCTGCGTCGGTGTCGCCGGCGTCCTGTTCTTCGCCGGGCGTCTCGTCTGGTTCAAGCTGACCCCGGTTACACACGCCAAGCTCGAAGCGTTCTACCCGAAGTGGGTCAACGCTGAACACGAGCGCGCTCGCGGCGAGTCGAACATCAGGAAGGTCCGACGCTGTGTCGATATGTGGGTCGAGGAACGCTACCGGTTCTACAGCACGTACAACCTCGCACTCATGGCGTTCGTCGACGGCGGGGGTGGGATTACGTCCGGTCCCGCGCATGACCGGTTCATGCAGCACGAAATCCGTCAGACGTTCGCGATGATGGGTGCCGAGTACTGGCAGGATCGCCTCAAAGAGCTCGACCCCACGTACGAGTTCCCGCCCTATCCCAACCCATTGAGACGCTTGAACTTCGGAATTTGAATTTGCCTCTGCTCAGCCTCGGTGTGGCGGCGGAGTATGAGTCGCCTTGACTACGAGTTCGGCGAACTCCTCGCGGGACTTCGAACGCGTTGAGGTGTTGGCGTAGGTCACTACGTATCCGAAGTCTCGGCCGGCCGCTTCTCCCGCGAGGCTGACCGAGAACCATGCCGTGAAAACATCGCCAGGCGCGAGACTCTTCGGGAGATCAGGGAACGGGATCAGCTCCGAGTCGTATCCACGGCGCATGCTCGCGCTGCGCAGGTACTCGTCATCTTTGGTGATTGCGCTTACGTCGTAGATCACAGCCGCCGTGCGGCCAAGGTTTGTGATCACGACCTCGTCGCCGGTCGTGTGCGCCGTGTCCTCGAACGGAAGATATCTGCGTACGACGAACGCGTGCACCCGCGGCCTCGCGCTCAACGTATGCCAGAGCGAGACGCCAGACACGATCAGAGCGACGACGCTAATCAGCACACCCCACGACCCATCAGGGAACACGACCAACGGTGAGTCAACGACGATCCACGGATCCGAGGGGGCTGGAGTCGGCGGCATGGCTCAGATCGTAGCGGCGTTCAGCCCGTACCGATCCCGGAGTCGACCTATCTGCCCCATGCGGCAGATGCCCACCGTGTCCGGGTAGTCCGGCCACGGTGGGCATGTGGTGCATCTGGTGTCAGCTGGGCGTGTCGCCGTCGGCTGAGACGAGACGGTGCCCAGGAGCTCCGTGAGCAGCGCGATTAGCACGCCGGCATGGCATCGCAGCCGAAGAGCGCGACCGTGGTCCTGCTCGGGCACAAGTCCGCGGCCATGACTCTTGACGTGTACGCCGACCTGTTCGACGACGACCTGACCGCCGTCTCAGATGCCCTCCATCAGGCCCGGGCAGCGTCGAGTGTTGCCAAAGTGTTGTCACCGAGCATCGGCGGAGCAACAGGAAAGCCCCGCAAGCCCTGATTTCTCGGGGATTGCGGGGCTTCCGAAGTGGACGCGACGGCGGGAGTCGAACCCGCAACGCCATCAGGTATGAGCTGAGGCCCGGGACCGCCCGGATCGCCGCGATGGGAATGACGCTACCCGGCCCCGACCGGGAAGACCAGGAACGTTGCGGGGATTGACAGAGTGAGTCCGCGCATGACAAGGACCGTCGCGGGGCGTCACACGTCGGCGTCGGCCCGGCGGTGTACCGTCACGATCATGGCAGCCGCAGACGCCCCCGTCACGACCGGACAGAAGACGCATCGCTACCTGCGTCTGGCGCTGGTTCTCATCGTCGTCGCGCTGATCTTCGCTGTCGTGTTGCAGAGCATCGTCGTGTCGTGGACACCCCTGATCTTCGGCTGGAACCCGCTGCCCTCGATCAGCCACGCCTTCTACACACCGGTCCGCGACGTCTTCGTCGGCACCCTGATCGCGGCATCCGTGGCCCTGCTCGCGCTCTCGGGACGCAGTCGCGCGACGACCCTGCTCGACGTGTGCGCGGTGTTCGCGCCGCTCATCGCGATCGTTCCCGTGGGCATCGCCGATCCGCGCGCGGTCGACCGGATGTCGTGCCCGACGGCGCAGGAGTGCATCCCCGCCGACGCCGTCGCAAGCGCGAAAGCGGGAATCGCCGTCTACGCCGTGGTGGTCGTGGCGGTCGTGGTCACGATGGCGCTGATCCGTCGCCGCACCCGCACCCCGAATCGCTCGGCGACGCGAGTCTCGATCATCGCGCTCGTGACCGCGGTCGTGGTCGTGGCGCTCGCATTCGCTCCGGCGGTCAACGAGCACTTCCCGTTCAACTTCTGGCCGGTCAACAGCATCCACTTCGCAGCGACCCTGTTGTTCTTCGGAGTGTTCGCAGCCGTCCCGATCCTCTACGCGGGCGGGCCGCTCGACCCGGCCGAGACGCCGCCCACGCCCCGACAGCGCACGATCTATCGGTGGATCTCGGGGCTGATGATCGCCGACCTCGTGCTGCTGGTGGTGGCGCTGCTCTTCCGTCAGGCCTTCGGTGAGACTCCGGTCGTGCTGATCGGCGAGGCCGTCGCACTGATCCTGTTCGCCACGTTCTGGTGGGTGCAGACCTTCCAGCGGTGGAACGACCCGAACCCGCCGTCGATCGCCGCGCCTCGACCGTCCGCCGCGTGAGGGCACTCAGCCGTGTGAGGGGTCGGCAGCGCCCTCAGCGCCGGATCGAGTCGTGGAAGGGGTTCGGCTCGAGCGTGAAATCGGTCGACGCGTCGGCCCAGGTGCCGCCGCCCGCCGACGATCGACCCCGCCGCAGAGCGCCGAGCAGCGCCGTGGCAGGCACGCCGACGGCGAGCGCCGCGGTTCCGCGGAGTGTGCGGTCGTTCGCCCCGAGCACACTCGCGCGATGCCACGCCTCGTGCATTGCGCCACCGCGGGCCGCCGGCACGCGCTTCGCCGGGAGTCCCCCGGCGCGGCGCAGCGCGACGAGCTGTTCGACGTGCTCCCACCAGGTCGACTCGGCCGAGGGGTGGAAGTAGTTGTCACGCAGCCAGACGGGGTGCGGATGCCGGAAGCGCCCGGCCACGACCTCACTGCGCCCGCCCAGCAGACCGCTGCCGACGAACACCGTGTTCAACAGGCTCTTGCTCACTCCGAACGAGTCGAGGGCGATCACGGGCACCCCCTGCGCCACCGCCTCGACCGCCGCGGTGGAGCTGACCGTGACGAGTCCGGCCGCCGTCGACAGCGCCTGTGCCATGGATCCGTACGAGACGACGAGGTTCTCCGGACGCCTCGCAGGGAGCAGATCGAGGTACGCGTCGCGTTCGAGATGCGTCTCCGACTCACCGGGCCGCGACCGCAGCTTGACCACCACACGGCGGTTCGGGTCCGCTTCGGCCGCGCGCACGAGGGTGGCCGCGATCTCGGCCCGCTCCTCCCGGTCGGTGGGCACGAGGGCCTGGGCCGCGAACACGATGTCGGTCGCCGGCATCCGCACCGCCCGGGGCTTGGCCGGCCTCTCGGCGACGAGGGTTCCGGACGATCCTCCGGACTCGGCCGCGATCACCCGTGCCCGATCAGCCGCCACCATCCGCGATCGGGATCTCGCGAACGGCAGGGTCGCGAGTGCCGTCGGCACCTGCACGCCGATCCGGCGACCGAGCTCGGCGAACGCGCGCTCCTCCCGATGCGAGTGCACGACGAGCAGATCTGCGTTCCGCCGGTACTCGAGGGCACCGCGCTGCGCGGGAACGGCCATGCCCGGAAGTCCGGCGACGACGACCGGTCGCACGGTGAGCCCGTCGACGACCCGGCCCAACAGGCGCACGAACGGGCCGCGGCCGGCGAGCAGCACGACGTCAGGACGCTGCCCCTCGAGCCAGGCGCTCACGCGCGCGAAGGACAGGCGGGTCACATCGTCGGACAGCATCCCCGTGCCCGCCAGCGCACTCCGCTGCTGGTCGAGGCTGGCGGTCAGCGGCGTCTGCACGAGCAGCAGGTGCGGACGGATGCCGGGCACGCTGCCGAGCAGCGACGCCGACCATTTCACGAACGAGTCGGCGTCGGCGATCGCGACGACCCGCAGCGAGCCGGATCCGCTCATGCCGGGATGCGGCGCAGCTTGGCCATCGGCGCCCGCTCACTGTCGAACACGCGCTTGACGCCGTCGCCCAGAGCCATCTCGATCACGCGGATGTCGCGCACGAGGTGCTCGAGTCCGGTGGGTTCGAGGGATGCCGCATGGTCGGAGCCCCACATCGTGCGGTCGAGCGTGATGTGGCGTTCGACGGCCACCGCTCCGATCGCGACGGCGGCGAGCGAGATCTGCAGCCCCCGCTCGTGGCCCGAGTATCCGACCGGAACACCGGGGTAGCGGTCGCGCAGGGTGGCGATCGCGCGCAGGTTGGCCTCTTCGGGCTCGAGCGGATACGTCGAGGTGGCGTGCATCAGCACCACCCGGTCGGTGCCGAGGGTCGTGAGGGCGCGGTCGATCTGCTCGATCGTCGACATGCCGGTGGAGAGGATGACGGGCTTGCCGGTCTCGCGCAGCGCGACGAGCAGCTCGGTGTCGGTCAGGCTCGCGGAGGCGACCTTGTGCGCCACGACATTGAGGTCTTCGAGGAAGGCGACGCTCGGCACGTCCCACGGCGACGCGAACCAGTCGAGCCCGAGCATCGTGGCGTGATCGCCGATCGCGATGTACTCGTCACGGCCGAACTCGACGCGGCGGCGGTAGTCGAGGTAGCTCATGGTGCCCCATGGCGTCTCGCGCGGAACATCGCGCATGTGCTCGGGGGTGGAGATCTCGGGGGTGCGCTTCTGGAACTTCACGGCGTCGGCTCCCGCCTTCGCCGCGACGTCGATCAGGCGCTTGGCGAGGTCGACGTCGCCGTTGTGGTTGAGGCCGATCTCCGCGATGACATAGGCGGGGTGACCGCCGCCGATTACGCGTGAGCCGATGCTGACAGTCATGGTTCCTCCGGTCGTCGAAATGGCCTTCTCTCCTGAGTACGCGCCGGGGGTGAACGCCGAACGACAGGAGGGTTACCGGCACCGGTCAGGCGGGCAACACCCGTTCGATCAGCTCGCGGACGGCGCCGTGGCCGCCCCGGCGCGTGAGCACGACCCTGGCGGCCTCGAGCACCAGCGGATGCGCGTCGGCCACCGCCACCGGCCAGCCGACGATGCGCAGCGCCGGCAGGTCGTTCACGTCGTTGCCCAGGTACGCGATGTCGGCCAGCGCGATGCCGACCTCCTCGGCCCACCCGCGCAGCGCGGACTCCTTGTCGTCGATGCCGTGCAGCACCGGAACGCGCAGCTTGTCGGCCCGAGCCCGCACCACCGCGTTGACCTCGGTGGAGAGGATCAGCATCGGGATGCCGGCCCGCCGCAGCAGCGACACCCCCATGCCGTCTTCCCGGCTCACCCGCACCCGTTCGATGCCGTCGGCGTCGACCGTCGCCGTGTCGTCGGTGTGCACGCCGTCGAAGTCGGTCACGATCGCTCGCACCGGCACCCGGTCCGGGCTCTCGTGAAGGGCGGCGAGCGCTCGGGCGATGCGGAGCTGCTGCTCGTCGTCGATCTCGATCGCCGTCCATTCGGGCACCTCGGCGACGCGGATGCGGCCGAAGAAGCGGTGCTCCGCCTCACGGAAGCCGTCAGCGCGGAAGACGTAGAACGCGCCCGTCTCGAGGTAGTGCGGCTCGCGATCCTGGCGACGCGGGCGACGCGCGGCGTCGTGGTTGAGTGCGACGGCTGCGTCGGCATCCGCGCTGCGTGCCCAGAGGAATCCGTAAGTCTCATGGGCCGCGAACACGCTGTCCGCCCGACGCGCGCTCACCTCGCGCACGGCACGAGACAGGGCCTCGCGCGGGATGAACGGCGATGTCGCCTGCAGGAAGGCCACCACGTCAGCCCGGTCTCCCCCGGCGGCGAGCTCGTCGAGAGCATGCAGGATGGCCGACTCCGACGACGCCGTGTCGCCGGAGATCGCGGTCGGTCGCCGCACGACTCGCGCCCCGGCCGCCTCGCTCACCGCCGCGATCTCGTCGTCGTCGGTCGACACCACCACGAGGTCGATGCCCTCGGCCTCCAGCGCCGTGCGCACGGCGCGTTCGATGAGAGGCACACCGCCCACACGGCGCAGGTTCTTGCGCGGCACGCCCTTCGACCCGCCACGTGCCGGGATGATCGCGACGACCGTGCCGGCATCCGTCCTCTGCTGCTGCTGCTGCTCGATCATGCCGCTCGTCCCCTCGCCGTCATCGCCCGTCATCGTCCGTCATCGCCCTCTGAGCACGCGCCAGGCACGCGAGAGTCTGCGCCGCGCGGCGAGCACGGTGAGCCGCACCTGCTCGACTCGACCGATGCCGCCCACCGGGCGCAGCACGCGACGGATCGCCGTCTCGCGCGGCGCCCCGGGCAACCGCAGTTCGATCAGCCTCTCGGGCGCGAAGTAGCGATCGCGATCGGACGGGCGGATGCCGGAGAGCAGCTGCTCGGCACGATCGCGGAGGTGCGCGGCGACGACGGGCTGCATGACGTAGCCGACCGCGTCGATCAGGAGCTGCATGCGCGCCGGATCGCGATACGGGGAGTCCGGCCTGGTCAGCGCGTCCACGATCGTCGCAGGCACCCGGTTGCTGTTCTCGTACGGAGTCAGACGTGCGAGCACGGTGTCGGTGCCCACCGCCTCGATCTCTCGACCGAACAGGGCCTGGACGGTCGGCAGCGCCGTCGAGAACCCGGCGATGACGGCCCTGGCATCGACCCGCTCGGCCAGCGCCTCTGCGGCGAGCGCGCCGCGGTACTCGCGGAAGTCGATGCCGTGGACCGCTGCTCGGTCGCGCAGCGCGTCGCTGAGCCGAGGCGGCGCCGACGGGTGCGGCTTGAAGACGATGTGCTGTGGTCGCCGGCCGGCCGCACGATCGATCATCTCCTTCTGCAGCGCGATCTCCTCGCGCTCGCCGACCAGGCCGAGGGCGGACAGGTACTGGCCGAGGACGAGCACTGTCGGCTCTCCGTCGAGCGCGCTCTCGAGCTCCGCCGTGTCGTCGACCGCCTCGGCGGTCTCGGCGAGCACCGCCCGGAACAGATCGGGTGAGACCGGCACCGGCGTCGCGACGGGCGAACCCACCAGCGGTGTGACCCCCGGCACCACGTCGACGTGCACGACGCGGCCGATCCGAGCGGTGATCGTGTGCGGCATCCGCACCCGCATCGGCGAGTACGTCATGAGCCCGTCGCCGATGATCGTGAGACGCGCATGAGGGAAGATCTGCATCAGGACGCGCGCCGGGGCGACCTGCGGGCTCTGCACGAGCAGTTCGAGGTCGCCGGGGTCGATCCCCCATGCCCTCGTCAGCAGTCGCCGCAGCAGCGGCAGGTCGCCGGCATCCGGCTTCCAGGAGCTCGGATGCAGCGGACCGAGCAGCGCGTCGAGATCCTCGATCCGGTCGAACCGGTCGCGGAGGCTCGCGAGCGCCGGGTCGGCGACGATGCCCACGGACGTCTCGGGCACCCGCGAGGACACGAACGGCACGAGCACGCGCTCGCCATGCTCGCCGAGCAGCCCGCCGTCGAGCGCGGCGGCGACGGTGGCGAGCCCATAGGCGCTGTGCACCGCGAAGAGCTGGGTCATGCCGCACGTCCGACCGCACGCAGCAGCGGGGCGAGCACTCGGCGACGCGGCCCGTCGAGGCGCGACAGCACGGCCGTGGTCTCACTCTGGGGCAGGCGGGCCAGCAGCCCGCGGAGGCCCGCGCGCATCTCGGCGCGCAGCGACGGCGTCATCCGCCTCGATCGCACCAGGTGCCGGGACGAGAGGGCCATCACGCTCCACACCGCCTTCGGGAGGAATCGGTCGGCCTCGGCATCCGCCTCGACGATGTCGAGCACCTCGCCCATCGCCCGCACGAAGTCCAGTTGGCGGCGGTCGCGCACCTGGGTGAGCGATGTCGACACCCCCCGGCGGTAGAGCAGGGCAGGAGCGTCGACCACCGCGAACGACCGGGCCAGCAGATGCAGACGCCAGATCCACGGACGATCCTCGGCGGTGAACAGGCCGGGTGTGAACCCCGCGATTCCCTCGTCGATCAGGCGACGGTGCAGGACGCCGGCCCACGCGAACGGATAGTCGACCATGGTCGGCTCGTTCTCGGGCAGGATCGCGTCGCGCGGAGAGCCGACCGCCTCGCGCCACGGGTGAGGCGCCGGCACCAGGGTGCGCACGCCGTCCTTCACCGTGACGTGATCGGTGCGGAGCATGTCGCAGCGCAGCTCATGCAGTCGGCGCACCAGCACCGAGAGCCGCCCCGGCTGCATCCAGTCGTCGCCGTCGAGAAAGCAGAACGCGTCGCCGTCGACCCGCTCGAGCCCCTGATTGCGGGCGCTCGCGAGCCCCTTCGGCCGGGCGTTGACGATGACCTCGGCGTGCGGGAAGCGCTCGGCGTAACGTCGCATGAGCATGCCGGTGTCATCACGGGAGCCGTCGTCGATCGCCACCAGCTTGAGCGCGGCGGGATCGTCGAACTGCCGTGTCAGCGTCTCGAGCGTCGTGCCGATGTAGGCGCCTGCGTCCTTGGCGGGCAGGATGACGGTCACGAGCGGTGTGCGCACAGAACTCCCCCGGGTCGACGGTGTCGGAATGCTCTCAGGCGCTCCTTGCCGGTCGGCGGCCTGCGGGTGAACGCGCGGTGACGTGATCTCGGTCGACCCCGGCGTGGCGATGCCGGATTCGCACCGCGCCCGGGGATCGGCGACGATGGGAGCATGCTCTGGCCGTTCGGAACGACGTGGCGCCCGGTGCGGCAGAAGCGCCGCAGCACGGTCGACCTGCGGTGGCTGAGCGCCCGCACCTGGACCCGCCGCTGGTACCCGCAGGGCATCGACCTGGGCCTGTGGCAGGGGCGTCGGACTCTCGCCGTGAGCTGGTTCCGGCAGCAGCTCGACGGACACCACCTGGCATCGCGGGTCGCGTTCGTCGACCTCGAGCGCTCCCGACATCTCGACGTGCTGCTCGCGATCGACGAGGACGGCGAGCTCCAGCCCGCCCGGATCCACGCCGGCGGACTCGCGTGGTTCGACGACCGCCTGTTCGTCGCAGCCACCGGCCGTGGCATCTGGGAGTTCGACCTCGCCGATATCCGGCGCGTCCGCGGCCCGGAGGCGCGACGCCTCGCCGGCGCGCGGGGACGCGGTCTGCGGGCCACCGCGCTCGTCGCGGTGCGCACCCGCGTGCACCCGCTCGACCTCCGCTGCTCGTACCTCGGCCGCGTCTACGACGACGAGGGAGTGCCCCTGCGGAGGGTGCTCATCGGCGAGTACACCCGCGACGACGAGGGACGCATCGGCGAGTTCTCCGTGCCGGACGACGATGGCGACGAGTTCCGTGAGATCAGCCGTTTCTCGCCAGGGATCACGCACATGCAGGGCGCCGTCCGCTGGGGTGACCGGCACTTCGTCTCGCAGTCGGATCACATGCGACCCGGCGTCCTGTGGACGGGGAACCGCGATTCGCTGGCACGCGACCGGGTGCCGCTGCCCGTCGGCTGCGAGGACCTCGCGCTCGACCTCGACGAGAAGCTGCTGTGGTCGCTCGGCGAGCACCCGTGGAAGCGCGTCGTGCGCGGCATCCCGTTCCGGACGCTGGGCATCGACGGCTGACAGCTGACACCTCAGGTCGCGAACGTAGACTGGGCAGGTGAAGAACCGTGCACCTTTCCTCGTCTACACCGTGCTGCGTCTGCTGGCCTTCCTCGTGCCGCTGGCGATCATGTGGTTCTTCTTCCCGATCTTCCGCGAGTACTGGTGGCTCGCCGCGATCTTCGCCGCGCTCATCGGCGTGAGCATCTCGATGCTGTTCCTGCGCCGGCCGCTCACCGACGCCTCGGCCCGGATCGTCGAGCGCCGCGAAGGCAAGAGCTCCGCCGCGCAGAAGGACGCCGACGTCGAGGACGACGCGATCGACGGCGCCGAGAGGGCCTGACGCACAGCGCCAGCCGGTTCGATCGGCGTCTCAGCCGGCGAGGGCCCAGAAGAACGCACCGGCATAGAGGAGTGCGGTCAGCGATGTCAGCGCCAGGGCCGTGACGAGCTCCTTCGCCTGACGATAGGTCCAGACGATCAGGATGGCCGGGAGCCCGGCGAGCAGCGCGAGCAGCCCGATCCACGCGATCGGGTACAGCAGCGCGATGAACGCGAGGATGCCGAAGGGCACGATCACGAACAGCGTGAAGAGCACCTGGGTCGCGCGCTTGCCGATCAGCACCGTCAGCGTGCGCTTGCCGACCAGGCGATCCTGATCGATGTCGCGCAGGTTGTTGGCGAGGAGCACGGCGCAGGCGAAGAGGCCCGCCGCGATCGCCCCGAGCCACGCCTGCTGGGGCAGTTCGAACGCCTGCACCCACGTCGTGCCGAGCGTCGCGACGAGGCCGAAGAAAATGAAGACGAACACCTCGCCGAGAGCGTTGTACCCGTAGGGCCTCTTGCCGCCGGTGTAGAACCACGCGGCGATGATGCACGCGGCGCCGATGGCCAGCATCCACCACTGCTCGGTGCGGACCACGATCGCGACGCCGACCGCCGCAGCGAGCGCGAAGAAGACCAACGCGGCGACGAGCACGGTGCGGGGCTTCACCCGACCGGATGCCGTCAGGCGGGCCGGGCCGACGCGCACGGCATCGGTGCCCCGGATGCCGTCGCTGTAGTCGTTCGCGAAGTTGACGCCGACCTGCAGCAGCACGGCGACCGCGAGGCACGCGAGCGCGATCACCCAGTGGAACTCCGGACCGGTGCTGCGTGCGGCGCCGGTGCCGATGACGACGGGGGCGACGGCGAGCGGCAGAGTGCGCAGCCGTGCGGCGCCGATCCAGTCGCGGACTGTGACGGGCCCGGCGTCGATGGCGGTCTGGGTCGCCGGATTGCCGCTCGCCCGCTTCGCGGGATTGCCGCTCACACGGGGCTGATTCTTCTTGCGCTTCGAGGATGCTGCCACGCAGGGAATCCTACTGGGGGCGCCGATGGACGCCCCCTCTGCGCCTCAGTCTCGGCGGAAGTTCAGATGGATGACACCGCTCTCGGCCACCTCGGAACGCAGCTCGTAGTCGTTCTCGATGCCGCGCAGTCCGTCCCAGATGCGCTGCCCGCTGCCGATCACGAGCGGGTTGACCGCAAGGTGCAGCCGGTCGACCAGGCCCGCGCGCAGGAACTGCCGCACGACGTCGATGCCGCCGCCGACGCGCACGTCCCGGTCGCCGGCCACCGCGGCAGCCCGGGCGAGCGCCTCCTCCGGGGTCGTCTCGAGGAAGTGGAAGACGGTCCCGTTGGCGAACTCGATCGGCTCGCGCCGTGCATGCGTGAGCACGAAGACCGGCACCTCGAACGGCGGCTCGTCGCCCCACCATCCGCGCCACTCTGTGTCATCGGGGTTCTGGTGCAGACCGAACATCCCGGCACCCATGATCTCGGCGCCGACGCCCTCGAAGTACTCCTGGGCGTATCTCTCGTCGACGCCGGTCGTGCCGGCACCGGACGTGTCGCCGAGCACGCGGCTGCGGAACGTCCGCGTCGCGGTATACGCCGCGACCAGACGAGACCAGTCCTCGCCGAACGGATTCTCGGGTGATTGGTCGGTGGTCGTCGCGAATCCGTCGAGGGAGACGTTGAGATCGACGCGGACTGCCATGTGGCTCCTCGGTGCGGTGTTCTGGGTGTTCTCGGTCGTGCGGTGGCGGGCGGGATCAGCCGTCGGGGTTGCTGTCCTTGCCGTCGAGCCAGAGGGTGTCGGACGCATCGCCGTGCGCGCCGCCCTTGCCGACGTGCTTGTCGCTGATCTTCGGCCCCTTGAGGATCACGTGGACCATCGCCTGGGCATGCCCGTGCCCGAGGCCGTAGTCCTGCTTGAGCCAGTTGAGGACGACGGTGGACTTGGTCGTCTCGTCGAAGCCCTGCTCCTTCGCCAGTTCGATGAACTGCCGCGGGGTGAGGCCGGTCTGCGTCTCGACCTTGTCGAGGTATGCCTGGAAGGACATGGGTGCTCCTGATGTGTCGTTGGTCAGTCCTCGGAGAGGAAGGTCTGGATGATCGTGGCGGACGCATGGATGCCGATGAGGCGCAGCGTTCCGCGACCGATGTTCGTGAAGGAGTGTGGCACGAAGGCCGGGCCCGTGGCCGTGTCACCGGCGGAGGCGACGATCGTGTCCGCGCCCACCGTGATGCGCGCCGTGCCTTCGAGCACCACCCACGTCTCGGGGTAGGGATGCCAGTGCAGCCCGGGCCCGTCGCCGGGCTGATTCTCGACGAAGAAGTAGGAGATGGCCGCACCGTGATCCGCGCCGACGAAGCGTCGGCTGTTCCCGGTTCCGATGCGGATGTCCGCTGCGGCGACGGCTGCGAGAGCAGATGACGTGGTGTTCATGAGCCCAGTCTCGACAGGCCGTGATGAACGACCTAGAGTTTCGATGTGGATCGAAACTCTGTCGTCGCAGGTGCCGGCACGCCACGCGAGGGCGTCGAGCATCCCGACCACCGCGTGGAGTTCCTTCTGAGCCCCGGAGACATCCAGGCGGTGCGATTCGGCATATCCCCCGGGCATGAGCTCGCCCACGCCGTGCGCGTGCTGCTGCGGCCGGCCCAGCACCCCCTGCAGTGGGGATGGCTGCGCGCCGTGCGCGATCGGCTGCCTCGCGAGAGCTTCCGCCTGCTCGCCGTCGTCGTCGGCGATGACGGCTATCTTCCCGACTTCTTCACGACCGCCCCCGCATGGGACATGACACCGGAGACCGAGCTGTCGGCGCTGCGCAGCGCACCCCTCGATCCACTGCGCGTCGACCTCGGCAAGATGGTCATCCGCTCGACCGGCGCTCGCCGACGCGCACTGCGCGACATGCAGCAGCAGCCCGAACGAGCGCGGGCGATGATCGCAGACGCCTGGTCGGAGATGTGGGATGCCGCACTGGCGCCGGTCTGGCCGCAGCTGGATCGGCTGCTGCGAGCCGACATCGCGGTCCGATCGCGAGTGATCGCCACGTCGGGGATCAGAGAGATGGCCGGGGGTCTCCACCCGAAGGTGACCTGGGGCGACGGGGCCGTGCGCGTCTCGCTGCGCCGCCACAGCGAGGTCGTCGACTGCCACGGAAGCGGGCTGGTGCTCGTTCCGTCGGTGATGTCGACATGGGGGTGCATGGTGCTCACCGAGCCGCCGGCGCAACCCACGCTGTTCTACCCGGCGCGCGGGGTGACCGCCGGCTGGTCGAGGGACGCCGCCGAGATCTCCGGGGCGCTGGGCGCCCTCCTCGGCCCCGCTCGCGCCGGCATCCTCCTGGGAGCCGGCACGTCCCGCACGACCTCGCAGGTCGCTCAGGACGCGGGAATCGCGGTGTCGACCGCATCCCACCACCTCACCGTGCTGCGCGACGCAGGACTGATCTCGAGCGAGCGCGACGGCGCGAGGATGCTGCATCTGCGCACGCCCCTCGGCGAGGCGATGGTCGGCGCCGCCCTGTGAGCACCGCGCGTCCGCGCTATGCGGATGCGTCCGGCGCGACCGAGATGATCGGCCGGTGCTCGTAGTAGGTCTGCAGCACGACCGTGGTGCGGGTGCTCACGTTCGCGGCCAGCCGGATGTCGCGCACGAGCTCTTCCAGCGCGCGGGGCGAGGCGACCCGCACGAACAGCATGTAGCTGGCGTCTCCCGCGATCGAGTGGCACGCCTCGATCGCGTCGAGGTGTTCGAGAAGCTCGGGGGCGTTGTCGGGCTGCGCCGGGTCGAGCGGCGTGATCTCGATGAAGGCGGACAGGGGCGTGCCGACGAGTTCGGGGTCGAGGATCGCGCGGTAGCCGGTGATGATCCCGCGCGTCTCGAGGCGACGCAGACGTGACTGCACGGCCGACACGGAGAGGCCGACAGCATCGGACAACTGGGACAGTGTCGCACGGCCGTCTCGTGAGATCTCGGCCAGGATCGCGCGGTCGACAGAGTCATCCATAGATGTAATATTATCGTCAGGATTCCGTATATGCCGGAATCTTTCCGTCAAACTCTCCGATCGGAGGTCCCGATGTCCATCATTTCTGCCCACAGCACCGCTGTTCAGGCCATCGTCGGCGAACCCGAGGTCGTCGAGGACGCATCGATCGCCGAGCAGAGCGTCGCCTGGGCTCAGCTCAAGGACGCCGCGATCGCGATCCGCGAGATGCAGATCAAGGACGGATCGATCCCGGATGCCGCGCACCACGCCGCGGCGCGCGACCTCGTCGCCGCGATCACCGCCGGCATCCGCGCACTCGCTCCCGCCTTCCCGCACGACGCCGAGTACCTCGCCGCCTCCGTCGTCGACTTCGACCGCTGGGTCTCGGAGGGCTTCGGCGTGCCGGACTTCCTCGACTCGCTCCTGGCGTTCCAGCCGCAGCAGCACCGCGTCGACGGCATCCGCCACCTGGTCGTCTTCCCGATGTACACGCAGAACGGATCGAGCGACCGACTCGTCGAGGCGCTGATCGTCGAGACGATCTGGCCCGAGTTCATCGCCGCCCTCGAGGCCGGCGACTACGGCAACAAGCTGTTCGTCTCGCTGCGTCTGGTCGACTTCACGCCCGGCTACGACACCAACTCGGCCGTGCTGTTCCCCGAGACCGTCGCGATGCGCGAGATCCCCTCGTTCACATGGGGCGCGATCTTCCAGGACCGCGAGGCCGCACGCTACCGCCGGGTCACCCGCGCCGCTGCCGCGATCACCAACCTCGACCTGCCTTTGCGCGCGAGCGCGATGCTCGACGATCAGCAGGTGGCTGAGAAGACCTTCGTCATGTGGGACATCATCCACGACCGCACCCACATGCGCGGCGACCTGCCCTTCGACCCGTTCATGATCAAGCAGCGGATGCCGTTCTTCCTCTACTCGCTCGAGGAGATGCGCTGCGACATGACGGCGTTCCGCGAGTCGGTGAACATCGAGCGCACCCTCGCGGCCCGCATCGCCGCGGGTGAGGAGCTCACCGAGACCGAGCAGGAGATGCACGACTACGCGCACCTCGTGCAGTACGCGGTGATCTTCGACCGGATCTTCCGCTTCTCGATCACCGGCACCCGCACGCGCAACTACGACGCCGTCGGCGGACAGCTGCTGTTCGCCTGGCTGCACCAGCGCGGCGTGCTGCACTGGACCGACACGGCGCTCACCTTCGACTGGGACAACGTGCCGGATGCCGTCGTGGCTCTGGGCGACGCGATCGACGACCTGTACTGGCACTCGATCGACCGCCCGAAGGTCGCGCACTGGCTCGCCGCGTACGACCTCGTGCGCGGCACGCTCACGCCGCACCCGGCATCGCAGTGGGCCCGCGGGTTGTCGGACGAGATCCTCGCCGGCGCGCCGAAGGGTTACACGGATGCCGTGATGGACGACGAGTTCCCGCTGTCGATGTTCTTCGAGACCCTCGACAAGAAGATGAAGGCGGTCATCGAGTCGACCGTCGGCATCCGGGGCACCGACGACTGACTCGAATCGCGCATTTCTGGGGTCCGATCGTGTGGTGCGACCGGACGCAGCGTCTGCGGCCATTCCTGCCCGGAGTGGCCGCAGAACTGTTTCTTCACGAGAGTTGAGCACATGAGCGTCACCGACCGCACGATCCTCCTCGCCGGAGCCACCAGCCCGTCTGGCCTCGCCCTGGCGCGAGCACTCGTCGACGCCGGGGCGCGCGTCGTCGCCACCGGCCGATCTTCAGAACGGCTGCACGCGCTCGACGCACTCGGCGCACAGGTCGAGGTGGCCGACGCGACCTCGCTGGCGTCGATGACGGAACTCGCTTCCCGCCTGCAGGCGATCGACGCCGTGATCCCGCTGGTCGGCGGCTGGCGCGGCGGAGGGGGCCTCGCCGGACAGACCGACGACGACCTGCACGCGCTTATGCCCGCGTTCGATGCGGTGCGCGCCACCAGCCGCGCCTTCGACTCCCTGCTGCGGGCCTCTGACGCCGGACGCTTCGCGATCGTCTCGTCGACAGCGGTCGGTCGCCCTCTGGCGGGAGGCGCGAACTATGCCGCCGTCAAGGCCGCGAGCGAGGCGTGGACGCGCGCGGTGGCGCAGGGCTTCGCGAAGGCAGCGCGGGATGCCGTCGAGCCCCTGCGCGCGGCATCGGTCGTCTTCCGCGCCAAGGCACTGGACCCGGACTCACTCGCGCCGCAGGTGCTCACACTGTGGGATGCGGACGCCGCCGATCTCAACGACCGGATCATCACGCTCGACTGAACGCCGCAGCCCGTTCCGCTGCCGACGCGTTCGGCTGGTGACGCCGTTCCGCTAGCGGCGCGCCTCCGGCACCTCAGGAGGGAGCCCTCGGAGGGGCGGCGGAGCATCCGCGACGCGCGCATCGACGCTGCGGTCCTCCGCGGAATCCGCTCGGCCCTCGGCCACCGCGTCCGCGTTCCACTCGGCGCCGGTGCCCGTGCCGCCGCCCGTGTTCTCGCCTGCGTCGTCGGGTGCGCCGTCGCCGTCGGGTTCGCGGTCGCCGGGATTCTGCTCCGGCGCGTTCGCGTAGAGCTCGGTGAGCTTGCGATACGACTTCGTGAAGAAGGCCAGCGTCGCGGCGATCACCATGATGATGCCCGCGAACAGGCAGATCAGGGCGATGCCCCGAGCCTCACCCTCACCCAGCAGCCATTCCCACTGCTGCTGCCCCTCGGGCGTCCTCATGTACGGGATGATCAGGAACTCCGCGATCGGCGCGATGAGGAATGCCGTGATCGGAGCGGCTGCGGCCTCCATCGCCGCGGCGACGCCGAACACACGCCCCTGCCTGTCATAGCGGACGACCTTCTGGATGATGGTCTGCTCGGCCGCCTCGACGGGCGGCACGAGGGCCATGTAGATCCACATGCCGACGACGTAGAGCGGCCACCATTCGCGCAGCATGAACACCGACCCCAGGATGCCCATCGCGATCACGACGAGCAGCAGGGTGCGCATGGGTTTCGCCCCGAGGCCGAACTTCGCCACGAGCCCACCGCCGATCAGGAACCCGGTCGACGCGAACGCCAGTGCGAAGCCCCACATCTGCGCGTCGAAGAGGGTGAGACCGTACGGATCCATCAGCGCCATGTACACGCCGCCGATGAGGTTGTTGAACGTCGAGAAGATGATCAGCGCGAACAGTCCGGGGGCCAGCCGGATCGCCGCCACACTGCCGCGGAAGTCGAGGGCGCTCTTCGCATCGGGGTCTGGCTGCGGCGCCCCCTCGGGGATGCGGATGAAGAGCAGGTGCACGAAGGTCAGCACCATCGCGCCGATCGCGATCGCGAGCGTCCACCCCATGCCCAGGAAGCCGATGGACAGCCCGGAGAAGACGCTGGTCACGAGGAAGGCCAGACCCTGCACCGTGCCGACCAGGCCGTTGGCGTTGGCCCGTCGATCTTCGGGGACGAGCAGCGTGACGGTCGTCGAGAGCGCGATGTTGCGGAGCTGCTCGATCACCCCGCCGAACAGGATGATCGCCGAGAACAGCCAGAACCACGGACCGCCGAGGTCGAGCAGCGCCGCCTCCGGCTGCCAGACATAGAGAACGCCGGCGATCAGGAAGGCGACCGCCGAGATGACGCTCGAGAGCAGCATCACCGTGTGTTTGCGATTGCGGTCGACGATGGTGCCGAAGATCATCGCGAAGAAGGCGATGAACAGCATGTACGCGCCGCCGATGACGCCGGTCGCGAGCACGGACTGCGTCTCGATGTAGACCCAGAAGGTCAGCGCGAACCACAGAAAGCTCGTCGTCACGTTCGCGATGAGCGTGTTGACGAGGACGTTCGCGAAGGCGGTCTTCGCAGCGCTGCGCTCCATGAATTAGAGGGTAGGCGGGGCCTCGGACATTCGCTAGAGCGGTATGCCGGCCGGGGGACGCCGGGCTCGGCATCCGCCCGTAGGCTTGTGCGGTGACTATTCAGCATGACCCCGCGGTCCGGGGCTTCGCCAGCGACAACTATTCCGGCGTCCACCCCGAGGTCCTCGCGGCCATCGCAGCGGCGAACGGCGGCCACCAGGTCGCGTACGGCGAGGACGCCTACACCGCACGTCTGCAAGAGGTGTTCCGCGCCCACTTCGGCGAGGGCGTCCAGGCGTTCCCGGTGTTCAACGGCACGGGTGCGAACGTCACCGGCCTG
Organism: Microbacterium sp. LMC-P-041; assembly: GCF_030209555.1. Taxonomy (NCBI): domain Bacteria; kingdom Bacillati; phylum Actinomycetota; class Actinomycetes; order Micrococcales; family Microbacteriaceae; genus Microbacterium; species Microbacterium sp. LMC-P-041. Next base: position 33,602 of record NZ_JARVRV010000005.1, on the reverse strand, counting down.
CAGTCGATGCTGCCCCGCTGGGGAGCCGTCATCGCGGCATCCTCCGCGCACATCAACGTCGACGAGGGCGGAGCGCCCGAGAAGATCGGCGGATTCAAGATCCTCGCCGTGCCGACCGACGACGGCAAGCTCACGCCGGAGCTCGTCGACCGCGAGGCCTGGGGCTGGGGCGACGAGCACCGCGCGCAGCCGCTCGTGGTCTCGATCACGCAGTCGACCGAGCTCGGCACCCTCTACTCCGTCGACGAGATCCGGGCTCTCGCCGATCACGCGCACGAACGCGGCATGACCCTGCACCTCGACGGCGCGCGCATCTCGAACGCGGCCGCAGCCCTCGACGTGCCGCTGCGCGCGTTCACCCGCGACGCCGGCGTCGACGTGCTCAGCTTCGGCGGCACGAAGAACGGCGCGATGCTGGGCGAGGCCATCGTGGTGCTGAACCCCGAGGCATCGAACGGACTGCAGTACTCCCGCAAGTTCAACATGCAGCTGTCGTCGAAGATGCGCTTCGTCTCCGCCCAGCTCATCGCGCTGCTCGAGGGAGACCTGTGGCTGCGCAACGCCCAGCACGCGAACGCCATGGCGCAGCGACTGCGCGGGGCGATCGAGGCCGGCATCGCGGCCGGCGAGATCACCGGCGTCTCGTTCACGCAGCCGACCCAGGCCAACGGCGTGTTCGCGCAGCTGCCCGATGGCATCGCCGACCAGCTGCGCGAGAAGTTCCGCTTCTACGACTGGGATGCCGCGCGCAACGAGGTGCGGTGGATGTGCGGCTTCGACACCGAGGAGTCCGACGTCGACGAGTTCGTCGCAGAGCTCGCGCGCCTCACGACACGCTGAGCTGAGCGGAACTGAGCGGAGCGGCTAGCGCAGCAGACCGAGGTTCGCGAGCGCCAGGCGGATGAGGGTGCCTCGCCCGCCCTCCATCTCGGCGGCGACGGCGTCCGAGGCCGCGGCCTCGGGCGAGAACCAGGTGACCTCGAGTGCATCCTGGCGCGGCTCGCACGTGCCGGTGACCGGCACCACGAATGCGAGCGAGACGGCATGCTGACGGTCATCGTGGTAGGCGCTGACCCCCGGGATCGGGAAGTACTCGGCGACCGTGAAGGGCAGCGGCTGCGGCGGCAGCAGGGGGAACGCCATCGGGCCCAGATCGTTCTCGACATGGCGGAACAGCGCGTCGCGGATCGTCTCGCCGAACCGCACTCGGCCCGAGACGATGGTGCGCGTCATCTCGCCCATGGGCGTCGAACGCAGCAGGATGCCGATCTCGGTCACCTGCCCGGAGCCATCGGTCCTCACCGGGATCGCCTCGACGTAGAGCATGGGCAGATGGCGTCTCGCCTCCGCCAGCTCGAAGTCGCTCAACCACCCCGGGTTGGAGTCACGCGAGGGCTGTGCGGCGCCGAAGCCCTCCATGCCGTCGTCGGGCTCGGGGTCGGGATCAGGTGTGCGGACGGCCATGTCTCCTTTCTACCAGCAGCGCCCTCCGGCGAACACCGACTTGAGGCCACGACCGGCATACGATCCGATGATCGTCTCCTGCGGGTGTCGGACGGCGCTGGCAGGATGGGACCGTGAGCGAAGAACTGATGATCGACGGGCTCCTCACGCGCTGGTCGACGGAAGATCGCGCGGGGATGCCGCTGCTGGTGCTGCTGCACGGATACGGCGCCGACGAGCACGACCTGTTCGGTCTCGTCCCTTACCTGCCGGACGGCATCGTGGTCGCGTCCGTCGCCGCCCCGCTCGCTCCCCCGTGGCCGATGCCCGGGCGCTCGTGGTACGCCATCGAGGGTCTCGACGGCCGCAGCTCGGCATCCGTCACCGTCGCGGCAGAGGCGTTCCTGCGCTGGCTCGACGATGTCAGGGCCGACGCCCCTGCCGTGGCCCTTCTCGGGTTCTCGCAGGGTGCCGCCGTCGCCCTGCAGGCCATGCGACTCGCGCCCGGGAGCATCGACACCGTGGTGGCCCTCAGCGGTTACGCAGCGCCCGGCGAGCTGCCGGGCGACGATGCGCTGACCGAGGCGCGACCGCACGTCTTCTGGGGCCGAGGCACGAACGACCAGGTGATCCCCCAGGCGCTGGTCGCGCACACCGCCGAGTGGCTTCCGGCGCACTCCGAGTTGTCCGGACGCGTCTACACCGGGCTCACGCACAGCATCTCGGAGGAGGAGCTCCGAGACGTGCGCGCGTTCCTCACGAAGTGGTTGGAGCGCGCCGTCGAGGCGTGACCGCCCCCGCACGCAGCCGCGACACGCCCGGGGTTGCGAAACTCCGACACGCCCGGGTATCGTCGTTGAGTCCTGTCCGCCGTGTCTGGAAGTCCTTTGATCTGATCCGTCGCCTCCGCGCTCATCTTTCCGCGCGCTGACCCGACGATCGCCGACTCCACGGCAGACCACCGCCCGCTGTCCTTCGACAGCGACCCGCTCAGACGGGCCCATCGGGCGACCGGTGTCAGTGCACCCTCGCACTGGACAGGAGACACCATGTCAGTCCCCACTCTTCATTCATCGGTCACCCTCGATCGACTCACCTTCACCTGGCCCGACGGCACGTCAGCGCTCGACTCGGTCTCCGGATCATTCGGCTCCGGTCGCACCGGCCTCGTCGGTCGCAACGGCGCCGGCAAGTCCACGCTGCTGCGGCTGATGGCGGGCGAGCTGACCCCGACGGCCGGGCACCTCACCACCACCGGCGAGGTCGCCTACCTGCCGCAGCAGCTCACACTCGACGTCGACCGCCGGGTCGCCGATCTTCTCGGAGTGGTGCCCACCCTCGATGCCGTCCGTGCGATCGGCGCGGGCGACGTCGATCAGGTGCACTTCGACACGGTCGGCGACGAGTGGGACATCGAAGCGCGCGCCGAGATGTCCCTGGCAGACGCCGGGCTCGCCCCCGAGTTCCTCGACCGGAGGGTCGGCGAGCTGTCGGGTGGTGAGGCCGTGCTGGTCGCGATCGCCGGCATCCGTCTCCGGCGCGCGCCGATCACCCTGCTCGACGAACCGACCAACAATCTCGACCGCGACGCCCGCGCGAGACTCGCGGCGATGGTCCGCTCGTGGAAGGGCACACTCATCGTTGTCAGCCACGACCTGTCGCTGCTCGAACTGATGGACGACACCGCCGAGCTCTACGCCCAGACGCTGAGCGTGTTCGGCGGGCCGTACTCCGAATGGCGCGCCTGGTTGGACGCCGAGCAGGATGCCGCGAGGCAGGCGGAAGTGACGGCGAAACAGGAGTTCCGCAAGGAGAAGCGCCAGCGCATCGAGGCCGAGGTCAAGCTCGCCCACCGAGCGCGCACCGCCAAGAAGGCCGAGATCGAGAAGCGCGTGCCGAAGATCGTGGCCCACGGGCGCAAGATGGCGGCCGAGGTGTCGGCGGGCAGGCTGCGCACGGAGGTCGGGGCGAAGGAGGATGCAGCCCGCACCGCGCTCGACGAGGCGGGGCGGCGCCTGAGGTCCGACGCGTCGATGAAGATCGAGCTGCCGGATCCGCAGGTGTCACGCAGTCGTCGCATCGCGACGATCGGCGACGGCGAGAGGTCGTGGATCATCCAGGGCCCCGACCGGGTCGCGCTGATCGGGCGCAACGGCGCCGGAAAGACCACGCTGCTCGAACGGCTCGTGGCCGACGTCGGCCACGACTCCGGAGAAGCGCTGCCGCTCGACGCGGACCGGCCCGATCCGTCAGGTGACGACGCGGATCTCCGGACCTCCGGAGCGCGCCTCGTCGCGACAGCTCTCACCGACCGGATCGGCTACCTGCCGCAGCGCGTCGACGGGCTCGACGAGAACCGGTCGGTATTCGAGAACATCGCGGATGCCGCACCGCAGGTGCCCGAGAAGGAGCTGCGCAATCGCCTCGCACGGTTCCTCATCCGAGGGGCCACCGCGGAGCGACCTGTCGCCGCTCTGTCAGGCGGGGAGCGGTTCCGCGTGGCTCTGGCGAAACTGCTGCTCTCGGACCCCGCACCCCACCTCGTGGTGCTGGACGAGCCGACGAACAACCTCGACATCGACACGGTCGATCAGCTGGTCGAGGCGCTCCGGGCATACCGCGGGGCGGTGCTGGTCGTGAGTCATGACGATGCGTTCCTCGCGCGTCTCGACCTGGGACTCACGCTCGAGATCGACGTCGACGGCTCACTGACCGCGAGATGAGCTCACGCCCGTCGGCTCCGCATCGCCCGGGTATGGGCGATCGCGGGGTCGGCGGCGAGCAGGGTGTAGTCCTCGGATTCTCGAGGGACGAGCGCGACCCGCCCCTCGGCGTCGTGGGCGATCCCCCACCCGTAGCGTTTTCCCAGCGGTGATGAGCGCAGGCAGGGCTGCCCCTTCGAGAAGAACGCCTCGCGTGCGGCGGAGTCGTCGGGGTCGATCCCGGCACGCAGCGCATGCGTGATGAAGATCACGTCGTCGGAGGTGCGCGCATACGGCTCCTGCGCGATCAGTCGATAGTGCAGTGCGGCGATCGTGGGCCTCTCACCCGTCGGCGGCTCTTCGGCGTGGTCGAGGGGACAGTCTTCTGCGACCTCGATGAACGTGCTCGCGTAGTTCGTGGTGTGCGTCGCCATACCTACAGCATGCCCGCACCCTCGGACAATGCCGACCCCGATGTCGGTGGCACGGGTGATGATGGAGGGATGAGCGACGTGCTCGAACGCTTCACCCCTGCCACGCAAGACTGGTTCCGGGGTGCGTTTCCCGAACCCACGCCCGCCCAGTCGGGCGCCTGGAATGCGATCTCTGCCGGAAAGCACGCGCTCGTCGTCGCACCGACCGGCTCGGGCAAGACGCTCTCGGCCTTCCTCTGGGCGATCGACAGCGTGTTCCGCGAACGCATCGAGCAGCCCACCCCTCCCGCGAAGCGCACGAAGGCCGCCGACGCCTCGCGCACGCGCATCCTCTACATCTCGCCGCTGAAGGCGCTCGGCGTCGACGTGGAGCGCAACCTGCGCTCGCCCCTCATCGGCATCGGCCAGTCGGCCAGGCGGCTCGGCGTCGAGGCCCCTTCGGTGACGGTCGGCGTGCGCTCGGGCGACACGACCTCGAGCGATCGCCGCAAGCTGGTCTCCGATCCGCCCGACATCCTCATCACGACCCCCGAGTCGCTGTATCTGATGCTCACCAGTCGCGCCGGCGAGACGCTGCGCGATGTGCACACGGTCATCATCGATGAGGTGCATGCGGTCGCCGCGACCAAGCGCGGAGCCCACCTCGCGGTGAGCCTCGAGCGGCTCGATGCGCTGCGTCGCACCCACGGCCACGACGAACCCGCACAGCGCATCGGACTGTCGGCCACCGTGCGTCCGATCGACGAGGTCGCGCGGTTCCTCGGCGGCGCGGCCCCTGTCGAGATCGTCGCGCCGCCGGCGTCCAAGACGTTCGAGCTGGGCGTCGTGGTGCCGATGGACGACATGACCAATCCGCCACCCCCTCCCGGCGCGCCGAAGGATGCCGGAGATGCGGCGGATGCGGAGTACACCGAGGTCACCGGCTCCGTGTGGCCCCACGTCGAGGAGGCGATCGTCGATCGCATCCTGCAGAACAAGTCGACCATCGTGTTCTCCAACTCGCGTCGCCTCGCCGAGCGCCTCACCGGGCGACTCAACGAGATCTACTCCGAGCGCATCGGCGTCGCACTGCCCGAGGCCTCCGTGCCGGCAGCCATGATGGCGCAGGCAGGTGCCACCGCCGGAGCAGACCCCGTGCTCGCCAAGGCGCACCACGGGTCGGTCTCGAAAGAGCAGCGCGCCCAGGTCGAAGAAGAGCTCAAGTCCGGTGTCCTGCGCTGCGTCGTCGCGACGAGCAGCCTCGAGCTCGGCATCGACATGGGTGCGGTCGACCTGGTGATCCAGGTCGAGGCTCCGCCGTCCGCGGCCTCCGGTCTGCAGCGCGTCGGGCGAGCAGGCCACCAGGTCGGCGAGATCAGCCGGGCCGCCCTCTTCCCGAAGCACCGCGGCGACGTGCTGCACACCGCGATCGTCACCGAGCGGATGCTGGCGGGCAAGATCGAGGCGATCCAGGTGCCCCGCAATCCACTCGACATCCTCGCGCAGCAGACGGTCGCCGCCAGCGCCCTCGGCGAGATCAGCGTCGAGGAGTGGTTCGAGACCGTGCGTCGCTCGGCTCCGTTCCAGTCGCTCCCGCGATCGGCCTACGAGGCGACGCTCGACCTGCTCGCCGGACGGTTCCCCTCCGATGAGTTCGCCGAGCTCCGCCCGCGGCTGGTGTGGGACAGAGACGCCGGCACCCTGACCGGACGTCCGGGCGCGCAGCGCATCGCCGTCACGAGCGGGGGCACGATCCCCGATCGCGGACTCTTCGGGGTCTTCGTCGCCGGCGAGTCGACCGGCGCCCGCGTCGGCGAGCTCGACGAGGAGATGGTCTACGAGTCGCGAGTGGGCGACGTCTTCACGCTCGGCACGACGAGCTGGCGGATCGCCGAGATCACCCATGACCGGGTCAACGTCATCCCCGCCTACGGCCAGCCCGGCAAGGTGCCGTTCTGGCACGGAGACGGCATCGGCCGACCGTTCGAGCTCGGCGAGGCGCTGGGGAGGTTCTCGCGAGAGGTCTCCGCCGCGACTCCCGAGAAGGCCGCCCAGCGACTGATCGAAGCCGGACTCGACGCGCAGGCGCGGATGAACCTGATGGCGCACCTGACCGAGCAGCGCGAAGCGACCGGAACGCTGCCGACCGATCGCACTCTGACGGTCGAGCGCGGGCGCGACGAGGTCGGCGACTGGCGGGTCATCCTTCATTCCCCGTACGGCATGAAGGTGCATGCACCGTGGGCGCTGGCGATCAACGCCCGCATCCGCGAGCGACTCGGAGTCGAGGGCTCTGCGGTCGCGAGCGACGACGGCATCATCGTGCGCATCCCGGATGCCGAGGCCGAGCCGCCCGGGGCCGAGCTCTTCGTGTTCGACCCGGATGAACTCGAGCAGCTCGTCACCCAGGAGGTCGGCGGCTCGGCGCTGTTCGCGTCGCGCTTCCGCGAATGCGCGGCGCGCGCGCTGCTCATGCCGCGCACCAACCCCAACCGGCGCACCCCGCTGTGGCAGCAGCGTCAGCGTTCGGCGCAGCTGCTCGAGGTGGCGCGCCGGCACCCGACGTTCCCCGTGATCCTCGAGACGCTCCGTGAGGTCCTGCAGGACGTCTACGACCTGCCCTCGCTGCGCACGCTGGCGGTGTCGATCGCCGACCGGCGCATCCGGCTCGTCGAGACGCAGCCGTCTCAGCCCTCGCCCTTCGCCCGCGACCTGCTGTTCGGCTACGTCGGCGCCTTCATGTACGAAGGGGACTCTCCCCTCGCCGAGCGCCGGGCGGCCGCCCTCTCGGTCGACCCCGCGCTGCTCGGCGAGCTGCTCGGCACGGTCGAGCTCCGTGAGCTGCTCGACCCCGATGTCATCGCCCAGTTCGAGAGAGAAGCGCAGCGCCTCGACCCCGAGCGACGAGCGCGAGGTCTCGAAGGCGTCGCCGATCTGCTGCGGATGCTCGGTCCGATGGATGCCGCCGAGATCGACGCACGACTCGACCCGGAGACGGGGTCCGCATCCGACCACCTCGACGCTCTGATCGCCGCCCGCCGCGCGATCCCCGTCACCGTCGCCGGCACCACGCGCGTCGCAGCCATCGAGGACGCCGGTCGGCTGCGTGACGCACTCGGTGCCGCGCTGCCCACCGGCATCCCCGTCGCATTCCTCGAACCGCTCGCCGATCCGCTCGGCGACCTCATCGCGCGCTATGCCCGCACGCATGGTCCCTTCACGACGGATGCCGTCGCGACGCGATTCGGGCTCGGCGCCGCCGTCGCGCGGCATACCCTGCAGCGGCTCGAGCACTCGGGCAGACTGACCAGCGGTTACTTCCTGCCCGAGGCCTCGGGCACGGGGAACGAGACCGAATGGTGCGACACCGAGGTGCTGCGCCGCCTGCGGATGCGGTCGCTCGCCGCGATCCGAGGCAGCGTCGAGCCCGTGTCGCCCGAGGCGTATGCGCGCTTCCTGCCGGACTGGCAGCACCTGGGACGCCCGCTCGAGGGACTCGACGGGGTGCTCGCGGTGATCGAGCAGTTCGCCGGGGTGCCCGTGCCCGCGAGCGCGTGGGAGTCGCTCGTGCTGCCCTCTCGGGTGCGCGACTACTCCCCCGCCCTGCTCGACGAGCTCACTGCCTCGGGAGAGGTCATCTGGTCGGGCCACGGCACGCTGCCGGGGCGCGACGGCTGGGTCTCGCTGCATCCCGCAGACCTCGCGCCGTTCACGCTGCCCGAGCCCGACGACGAGATCGCCGCCGACTCGCTCGAGGCCCGAGTGCTGATCGCGCTGGATGCGGGTGGCGCGTACTTCGCCGGTCAGCTGAAGGACATGACCGGCGCCGAGAACGAGCAGTCCGTGCTCGAGGCGCTGTGGGCGCTGACGTGGGGCGGCCGGGTCACCAACGACACCTTCGCCCCGATCCGGTCGCTGCTGGCCGGTGGTTCCCAGGCGCACCGGGTCACCCGACGCGCTCCGCGCACGCGCACCTATCGGGGGATGTCGCTGGCACGGACCGCGCCCCGACCGACGTCGATCGGCGGGCGCTGGTCGCTGCTGCCCACCGTCGACACGGATGCCGCTCGTCGTGCGACCGTCACCGCAGGGCTGCTCCTCGACCGCTACGGCGTGGTCACCCGCGGAGCCGTGCAGGCCGAGGGCGTGCCGGGCGGGTTCGCGCAGACATACCGGGTCCTCGCCGGCTTCGAGGAGGCTGGGCACTGCCGCCGCGGCTATGTGATCGAGAGGCTCGGCGCGGCGCAGTTCGCGGCATCCGCCACCGTCGACCGACTTCGCACGTTCGCCGGGCTCGCCGATCCGCCTCCCCGCAATGCCGTCACGCTCGCCGCGACAGATCCCGCCAACCCCTACGGCGCGGCGCTCGGATGGCCCAAGCGCGACGAGGTCTCGCATCGCCCCGGGCGCAAGGCCGGAGGCCTGGTGGTGATCGTCGACGGATCGCTCGTCCTCTACCTCGAACGCGGGGGACGCACGGTGCTGTGCTTCACCGACGACGCCGAGGTGCTGCGCGCGGCAGCGACCGACCTCGCAGCGACCGCCCGCGCGCGGCGCCTCGACACCCTCACGGTCGAGAAGGTCAACGGCGAAGGCGTGTACGGCACCGAGCTCGCCCTCGCTCTGCAGGAGTCCGGATTCGTGGCCACCCCCCGCGGCTACACGCTGCGCAAGGCGATCTGACCGGCCCATGACCACTGCTTCTAGGCTGGACGCATGATCGGGGAGTTCATCAGCGGCGTCCGCACCCTGCTGCGCGGTTTCGGCACATGGCGGCGCCGACCGGGGCTCATGGCCCTCGGTCTCGTACCGGGCTTCATCGCCGCGCTGGTGCTGCTCGCCGGACTCATACCGCTGGCGCTCACTCTCGGGCCGATCTCCGACGGTCTCACCCCCTTCGCCGACGGCTGGATCCCGGCCTGGCGCTCGGTGCTGCGCGCCGCCGTGGGCATCGTGATCTTCGCCGCGGCGCTCGCACTCGCGAGCGCCGTGTTCAGCGCCCTCGCCCTGACGATCGGCGACCCGTTCTACCAGCGCATCTGGCGCGCTGTCGAGGCCGATCTCGGCGACGCCCCGCCCTCGGACGGCGGCGGATTCTGGATGGCGGTCGGCGAGGGCCTGAGACTCGTGGTCCTCGGCATCCTGATCGCGATCGCCGTGCTGCTCCTCGGTCTCATCCCTCTCATCGGCGGATTCCTCGGTGCGGTGGGCGGCGTCGTGCTGTCGGGACGGATGCTCGCCCGCGAGCTCACCGGGCGGGCGTTCGACGCCCGCGATCTCAGCCCTGCCGACCGGGCGGTGCTGTTCCGCGGCAGCCGCGCGCGCGTGCTCGGCTTCGGTGTCGCCACGCAGCTGTGCTTTCTGATCCCCGGCGGGGCTGTCGCGGTCATGCCCGCCGCTGTCGCGGGTGCCACTGTCCTCGCGCGCACCATGCTGCAGCGCACGCCGCTGCCACAGCACACTACGCAGCACACTCCACAGCACACTCCTCCGCCTCCCCTGCCGGGCAGCGTCTCGGCGCCGCTGCCGCCACCCCCCGGGTCAGGGCACGCCTGATGCCCGAGGGCGATACCGTCTTCCGCACCGCCAGACGTCTCGACGAGGCGCTGGTCGGCGGCGAGGTGGCGCGCTTCGACCTTCGGATGCCGCGATTCGCGACGCTCGATCTGACGGGTCAGCCGATCCTCTCGTCGATCGCGCGCGGCAAGCATCTGCTGCTGCGGATCGGCGACAGCACGCTGCATTCCCATCTGCGCATGGACGGCGCCTGGCTCGTCTACCGGGCGGGTGAGAAGTGGCGGCATCCGGCGTTCAAGGTCCGCGCGATCGTCGGCACGGCGCAGCGCGAGGCGGTGGGCATCGACCTCGCCGAGGTCGAGGTCGTTCCGACCCGCGACGAGGACGAGCTCGTCGGCCATCTCGGCCCCGATCCGCTCGGCCCGGACTGGGATGCCGTCGAGGCCGCCAGACGCGTGAGCGCCGACACCCGCAGCATCCACGTCGCCCTTCTCGACCAGCGGAACGTCGCGGGGTTCGGCAACGAATACGCCGCGGAACTCCTGTTCCTCCGCGGAATCCTGCCGACGACCCCCGCACCGGAGGTCGACGTTCCCGCACTGCTCGACCTCGGCGTGCGCACGATCCGCGCGAACCGCGATCGTCGCCATCGCACCTTCACCGGAGTCGACCGCCCCGGTCAGGGGACGTGGGTGTACGGACGTGCCGGACGCCAGTGCCGCCGCTGCGGAACCCCCATCAGACGCGGCGAGCAGGGCGCGGATCCGACCCGCGAGAGGATCACATTCTGGTGCCCCGTGTGTCAGCGATGACCCGCATCCATGCTCGGGAATGAATCCGGCACCCCCGTGGTTATTGATATATCCGGAGAACTCCGGAACACGGGAGGAATCGTGGGAAAGAACTACGTCGACATCGAGAACGACCAGGGCGCCACGCTGCGATACCGCAAGCACGCCAACGGTCGCGGTCTCGTCGCGCACGGCGCGAAGGTCCATCCGAAGGCGCACATCGAAGCGGGCGCCTACATCGAACCCGGCGCCCGTATCGGCGCGGGGGCGACCATCGCCCGCGGCGCATGGATCGAACCGGATGCCGTGATCGGCGAGGGTGCGCACGTCGACGCGCACGCACACATCGGCCAGGGTGCCGCCGTCGGAGACGGCGCGCACATCGGCGTCCGCACCGAGGTCGGCGCGGGAGCGCGGATCGTCCGCGGTGCGAGGATCGGCGACGACGAGACGGTCGCGGCCGGACTGACGGTCGCCACCGACCCGAAGGGGCTGTGGCTCGCGGCCTGATCGGCCGCGCTCTCAGAACGTCTCACCTCATCCGCCGGGTACCCTGGAGCACATGGCGACTCAGGGACGAAGACCGGCAGGACGTGCCGGCAAGGGCTCGCCCGTGCGGCGCAACAAGGCCGCACCGGCTCAGCGGTTCCCGCCACCCAAGCCTCCGAAGAAGACCGCCAAGGTCGTCTTCGACGCGCCCGACACCGAACCGGAGCAGCCGCGCACATTCCGTCTCGGGGTCGTCCCCGGCGCGACGCCGGGCAAGTGGATCGATGCCTGGAAGCAGCGGATGCCGCATGTGCCCATCGAGCTGGTGACGATCGAGGTCGCCGATCAGCGAGACGCCATCGGCGACCTCGATGCGGCCCTCGTGCGCCTGCCGCTGGCAGATGAGAATCTGCACATCATCACGCTGTACGACGAGGTGCCGGTGGTGGTCGCATCGATCGAGTCGCACCTCCTCGCGGCCGACGAGTTGACCGTCGCCGATCTGTCGGGCGAGATCGTGATGGTCCCGACCGACGATGCGCTCGGTCCGATCGACATCCCGGGTGCCGTCGCGCCGGCCTTCGCACCGCTGTCGGTCGCGGACGCCATCGTGACCGCCGCCACCGGGACGGGCATCGTGATCGTCCCCATGTCGCTCGCACGCCTGCACCACCGCAAGGATGTCGGCCACCGCCCCCTGGCCGACGGCCCCACCTCGACGGTCGCCCTGGCTTGGCGCCGCGATCACACCACCCCCGACGTCGAGACGTTCATCGGGATCGTGCGCGGCCGCACGTCCAACTCATCCCGATGACGCGAGCGCGCCGCCACCGCGACGGCTCCGCGGCGGCTCCGTGATGTGGTCGGAGTCGGCGGCGACGTCGACCGTGTCCCGTCGTCGTTAGACTCTCGTGGTGGTCTCGCTTCTCTACGTCTGTGTGCGCCCCGAACTCGGGGCGGCGGATGCCGAGCACGCCTCGTTCCGACGGGCGCTCGGCGTCGACGTCGTCGACCGCCTCGACCTGCTCACCGAGCGCCTCGACCCCGCGCGCCTCGCGCGATACAGCGGCGTCGTCGTCGGCGGCTCGCCGTTCAACGTCAGCGACGTCGAGAAGTCCGCCGTGCAGCTGAGGGTCGAAGCGGATCTCGAGCACATCGCGCGGCTGGCGATCGACTCGCAGGTCGCCGCCTTCTTCACCTGCTTCAGCATCGGCGTGGTGACGCGGATGCTCGGCGGCCAGGTCACGTCGGACACCCCCGAGTCGGCGAGCGCCACCGTGATCGAGACCACCGCCGCCGGCGCCGCGGACCCCGTCTTCGGTCCGAGCTCCCCCGCGCTCACCGTCTTCACCGCTCACAAGGAGAGCGCCGCGGCTCTGCCGGAGGGCGCGGTGCTGCTCGCCACGAACGACACCTGTCCCGTGCAGGCGTATCGGGTGGGCACCCACCTCTACACGGCGCAGTTCCATCCGGAGCCGACTCCGCGGGACTTCGCCGATCGGATGACGTTCTATCGCACCACCGGGTACTTCGACCCCGACGAGTTCGACGCCGTGCAGGGGCAGGTGCTGTCGGCATCCGTGACGGAGGGTGCGGCGCTGCTGCGCCGTTTCGCGCAGACGTTCGCGGCAGCCTGACGCCCGCGGGCTCATCCTGACTCGCGGGCTCAGCCGGTCAGGCGAGCCCGTCGCCTCAGCCGCGCAGCAGCTCGACCCGTTCGCGGAGGTATGCCTCGAGCGGCATCCAACCGCCTGCCGTGCTCCATCGCACGGATGGCACCGTGTCGACCATCGCCAGAGGCCCGGATGCTCCGCCCGCGTCCACGACGGCGAGGTCGATCACCGACCATCCGACGTGCACGACATCGCCCTCGTCGAACCCGCCCCGCAGTGCCAGAGCACGTCGTTCTGCGCGCTCGCGCGCGGACTCCGCCGTGTAGCCGCGGCGCCCCGGATCGGCGGCCCTCAGCACCTCGGCGGTCGCCAGTGCGTGCGTCTCGGTGAGCAGCAGCACCCCGAGGTGCCACGCCTCGCCCACCCGCACGATGCGGCGTCCGCGCCACCGCGATTCGCGCTCTTCACCGAGTCCCTCCTTCGGAAGGCCGGCGAGCGCACGCACCGCGTCGGCGACGAGCGCGGACGCGGCCGTCACAGCTCCCCCTGCGGTGTCTCGCGGACGAGCGCCGGGTCGACGAGTCGTGCCGCCTCGCCGCGGATCAGCATTCCGATCAGGGGGAACAGCAGCACCGACAGCATCCCGGCCCCGACGAGTGCTGCCGCCGTGCCGGTGTCGATCATCTTCTGATCCACCCCGATCGCCGTCACGGCGACGATGATGGGCAGCCCGGTGGCGGCCAGCAGCCCGATCGCGGTGCGGTCCCTGGCGCTCGCGCCCGTCGGCGCGGAGAGCTGCGCGGTCGTGCCTCGGAGCACGAGCAGCGCGACGAGGAACAGCGGAAGCATCAGCATCGCCGACGACGAGCCGGTGAGCGCCTGCAGGTCGAAGTTCACGCCCGTGTAGAGGAAGAAGATCGGTACGAGGAAGCCGAACGCGATGGCCTCGAGCTTCGTCTCGACCGCCTCGGCGTCCTTCTCGGGCGCGCGCGCCATGATGATGCGCCACACCGCTCCGGCGACGAATGCACCCAGCAGCATGTCGAGGTCGAGCACGACGCTGAGGCCGACCAGCGACGCGATGAGCAGCAGCACGAACCGCACGCCGAACTGGTCGGAGGTGTGCAGGGTCGCACGCACGAACGAGTGGAGGCGCCCGTGCGGCATCCTCCGAGCCATGAGCACGGCGAGCCCCGCGAGCACGACGAAGGCGAGCAGCACCGCGGTGGCGAGCGGGGTGGTGCGGGTGCTGAGGAAGAGCGAGATCGCGATCAGCGGCAGGAACTCGCCGACCGCGCCGATCACGGTGACCGCACGTCCGAACGGGGTGTCGGTCTCCTGCGCATCCCTGAGGATCGGCATCAGCGTGCCGAGTGCGGTGGAGCTGAGGGCGATCGCGATCACGACCACCCCCTCGCCCGGGGCGAGGAGGAAGCCGATCCCGATGCCCAGCACCACGCTGATGGCCCACCCGATCGAGGCGCGGACGAGGGGCCGTCCGGCGACCGCCCGGAAGTCGATCTCGGAGCCCGCGATGAAGAACAGCATCGCGAGACCGAAATCACTGAGCTTCTCGAGGATGGGCGTCGGCTCGACCCAGCCGAGCACCGCGGGCCCCGCGAGAATCCCGAGGACGAGCTCGAACACGATGATCGGCACGCGGATGAGGGGTCGGATGCCGCGCGCCAGCAGCGGCGCTGCCACGGCGAGCAGCGGGATCAGCACCAGTCCGAGATCGCCCGCGTCCACGCTCCCAGAGTAGCGACCCGTCGTCGCGATGCGTCCGATTCGCCCGGTGGTCGCATCCACGGCAGAATCGATGCACACCCCCGAGGAGCCCTCATGTCTCAGCCCGACACCGCCCGCCTGCTGATCGCCTGCGATGATCAGCCCGGCATCGTCGCCGCCGTCGCCGGCGTGCTCTCCGTCCACGGCGCGAACATCATCTCGCTCGACCAGCACTCCACCGACTCCGAGGGCGGCCGGTTCTTCCAGCGCACGGTGATCCACCTCCCCGGGCTCTCTGCGGCGCGCACGGCTCTCGAAGCCGATCTGGCTCAGGTCGCCGAGCGGTTCGGCATGGACTGGTCGCTGCACGACACCGCGCGGCGCAAGCGCGTCGCGATCTTCGTCTCGAAGTACGATCACTGCCTGATGGAGCTGCTGTGGCGCACGCAGCGAGGCCAGCTCGACATCGACGTCACGATGGTCGTCTCGAACCACCCCGACCTCGCCGAGTCCGTACGCTCGTTCGGGGTGCCGTTCGTGCACATCCCCTCAGGCGACAAGCAGACGATGGAACAGCGTCAGCTCGAGCTCCTGCGCGGCAACGTGGATCTGGTGGTCCTCGCCCGGTACATGCAGATCCTCACCGACGACTTCATCGAGGGTCTCGGCGCCCCGATCATCAACATCCACCATTCCTTCCTCCCCGCGTTCATCGGGGCGAACCCGTATGCGAGGGCGAAGGACCGCGGTGTGAAGCTGATCGGAGCCACCGCGCACTACGCGACGGCGGATCTCGATGAGGGACCGATCATCGAGCAGGATGTCACCCGCGTCACGCACTCGGAGTCGGCAGCCGATCTGCAGCAGCGCGGCGCCGACGTCGAACGCCTCGTTCTCGCCCGCGCCGTGCAGTGGCATGCCGAGGACCGTGTGATCGTCCACGGCCGGTCCACCGTCATCCTCTGACCCGGGGTGCTCAGAGGGGTGCGACGCCTCTAGCCGATGACGTCGCTGGCAAGCCCCCGTACCTGGCCAGCTTCACAGCCCAGATCGACAACGACCCTCACCGGGCCTCCGGCACTCCCGCCAGCAGTTCGGCGAAGGCCTCGGCGGCGGTCGCATGACCGGCCAGTGCCGCGCCCTGACCCATCCAGAGCGACTGCAACTCGCCGAGGTTCTGCCCGCCCGCTGCCGCGCGGAATCGGCCGGTGAGCCAGTTCTGCATCGGGAACGGGGCGATCGTCCCGCTCGCCTCGATCGCCCGCACCGCACGGTTGCGGGTGCCGCGGGCGAGGCGTCCGCTCATCGCCTTCGTGAGAACGGTGCCGTCGGCTGCGGTGGAGCGGATGGCGTCGCGATGCGCCTGGTTCGCCGCCGACTCCGCCGTCGCGAGGAAGGCCGTGCCGACCTGCACGGCTGACGCTCCGAGCGCGAACGCGGCGGCGACGCCGCGCCTGTCGGCGATGCCGCCGGCCGCGATGACCGGCACATCGACGGCATCCACGACCTGCGGCACGAGTGCGAAGGTCCCGACGAGCGATTCCTCGGCCGGACGGAGGAACGACACCCGATGGCCGCCGGCCTCGAAGCCGGTCGCGACGACGGCGTCGACCCCGGCGTCCGCGAGTGCGACGGCTTCGGCGACGGTCGTCGCGGTTGCCACGACACGGATGCCGCGGCGGTGCGCCTCGTCGACGACGGCGCCGGACGGAACCCCGAAGACGGTGCTCAGCACGGGTGGTGCCGCCTCGAAGATCGCGTCGAGCTGCTCGTCGAGGGGAGGCAGGTAGCGCTCGGGGCGGGCGGGCACCTCGAGTCCGACCGCGTCGTAGAACGGCTGCAGCGCCTGCGCGAACACGGTGTGCTGCGGATTCGGCTCGACCTCGTCGCCGGTCGGCAGCCAGATGTTCACCGCGAAAGGACGCGAGGTCGCCTCCCGCAGAGACGCGATCGTCGCGCCGATGCGGTCGGCGTCGTAGCCGTAGAGCCCATAGCCGCCGAGGCCGCCGGCCTCGCTGACCGCCGCCGTGAGCCCGACGGAGGAGAGCCCGCCGAACGGACCGAGGATGATGGGGTGTTCGATGCCGAGCAGTGCGCGCAGATCACTCATGCTTCGAGGCTATCTCCGCTCCCCTGCCCCGAGGCGGGCGCGCGACCGACGCCGCACTCGGATGCCGGTGATAATCTCGGCGTGAGGGATCAGGGAGGCGCGCATGAGCGAATGGTTCGGGCAGATGCTCGGCTTCGTCGCGGCCGCGCTCGGGGTCATCGCGGTGCCGGATGCCGCGGCACTCGGTGTCGCGATCGCGCTGATCGCCCTGACGACCCTCACGATCGCCGTGGCGCTGAGCGTCGCACCGCCCTCTCCACGCAGCGCCCCGCACCCTTTGCGGGCGATCGACGTCTCGACCCTGCTCGCCCAGAGCGATCCTGACGCCGCCGGTCACCCGCGTCCTCGTGCGCCGGGAGTCGCCGTCTCCGCGTAGTCCGCCCTCGTACGGGACTGCGCGGCTTTCGCCGACCCTTCCCGACACACGAACGGACTTCCATGGACATCTTCGCCTTTCCACCCCTGACCTTCCTGCTCGACGCGGCGTACGGCGCCCTCGCCGGGCTCTCCGCACTGCTCGAACCGCTCGCCGGAGCATCCGCCGCCGCACTCGCCGTGGTGCTCGTCACGCTTCTCGTGCGCGCCCTGCTGATTCCCGTCGGCGTCTCGCAGGCGAAGGCCGAGCAGACCAGAGCGCGCCTGGCTCCTCGGCTGCGCGAACTGCAGCGCCGGCACAAGAAGAATCCCGAGCGCCTGCAGAAGGAGATGCTCGAGCTCTACCGCTCCGAGAGCACGTCTCCGTTCGCCGGGATGCTGCCGGTCCTCGCTCAGGCGCCGGTCGTCGGCATCCTGTACACGCTGTTCATCCGCCCCGACATCGCCGGACACCCGAACGACCTGCTCACGCACGACCTGTTCGGTGCACCGCTGGGCACCAGTTTCGTCTCCGCCGTCTTCGGCGGCACGGCGACGCCGGAGACGCTGTGGGTCTTCGGTGCGCTGATCGCCGTGATGATCGTGGTGGCCGAGATCACACGACGGGTCTTCCGGCCGGCCGTGGTCGACGACGACTCGCCGCTGAACTCGCCGACGATGCTGCGTGTGACCAGCGCTCTGCACTATCTGACGGCCGTCTTCGCGATGTTCGTGCCGCTCGCCGCCGCGCTGTATCTCACCGTGACCGTGGTCTGGACGCTGGTGCAGCGGATGCTGCTGCGGCGCCGCTATCCGCTGCCCGTGCCTGCTGCGGTCAGCGCCTGACGGGTCGGCCGGTCATTCGGGCAGCGGGATCGGCGCGGTGAAGGGACCGGGCTCGTCGTCGCGGCGGGCGCCGTCGGGCGCGGTCCCGACCTCTCGGGCTGCGGCCGCATCGTCTCGACGGCGCTGACGTCGCACGCCGAGCGTCGTGCCGACGCTCGCCGCCACCACCAGGGCGATCGCGAGCATCCGCAGCGGAGTCGCCGACTGCCCGAGGATCAGCCACCCGGCGAGCGTCGCGAACGCGGGCTCCAGGCTCAGGAGCACGCCGAACACGCGTTGCGGCAGGCGACGCAGCGCGGCGAGCTCGAAGCTGTAGGGGATCACCGACGACAGCACGGCGGTGACCGCGGCGAGCAGCAGCAGCTGCATGTCGCCCGCGACGGTGACCGCGGCCGGCACACCGACCGGGATCAGCAGGATCGCGGCCACGACCAGGCCGACCGCGAGTCCGCTGCTGCCGGGGATGATGGCACCCACCCGGGCACTCATCCGGATGTACATGGCCCAGAAGCCGGCGGCGATCAGGATGAAGACGATCCCGAGCGGATCGAGGGGCTCGGCGCCGATCAGTCCGTCGACGCCGAGCAGTACCATCCCGAGCAGCGCGACCCCCACCCAGGCGGCATCGACGAGGCGCCTGGTCAGCACGGCGGCGAGGACGAGCGGCCCGAGGAACTCGATCGCGACGGCCGGACCGAGCGGGATGCGGTCGATCGCGGCATAGAAGAAGCCGTTCATCGCGGCGAGCGAGACCCCGAACAGCACGGCGGCGAGCCACTGCGACTTCGACCACCGGAATGGTCTCGGGCGCACGATGACGACCAGCAGCAGCGCCGCGATCGCCACGCGCAGCGAGGTCACACCCCACGGGCCGAGCACCGGGAAGAGCTGGGCCGCGACCGCGGCGCCGAACGGCAGCGACAGGCAGGAGCAGACCACGAGCACGACGCCCACGAGCGGACGGGACGGCGTGGACTGCTTCACCCAGCCAGCCTACGGCGCGCGCGGATGCCGACGAACCGGCCCCGTCAGAGGTGCTTGCCGCCGGTGACCGCGAGCACAGCGCCGGAGGTGTACGACGACTCCGCCGACGCGAGGTACACGTAGGCGCCGGCGAGCTCTGCGGGCTGTCCGGCTCGGCCGAGAGGCGTGTCGGATCCGAAGGTCTTCACCCGTTCGTCCGACCAGCCGGTGGCCGGGATCAGCGGCGTCCAGATGGGGCCGGGAGCGACGGCGTTCACGCGGATGCCGCGCTCTCCCGCCTCCTCGGCGAGCGCCTTGACGAACGCGACCTGCGCCGCCTTGGTCATCGCGTAGTCGATGAGGTTGGGCGACGGCTCGAAGGCCTGCACGGACGACGTGACGATGATGCTGGAGCCGGACTCCAGATGCGGGTACGCGGCCCTGGCCGAGTACAGCAGGCCGAAGAGGTTGGTCTCGAACACGCGGCGGAGGCGGTCGGTCTCGAGATTCTCGAAGCCGTCGATGTCGTGCTGGTACGCGGCGTTCAGCACCAGGATGTCGAGGCCGCCGAAGGCGCTCCGCGTCTCGATCACCACCTCGGTGGCGAAGGCCTCGTCGCGGACGTCGCCGGCGAGGCTCAGCCCCTGCCGGCCTTCCGCGCGCACGAGGTCGATGGTCTCGTCGGCATCCGCCTGCTCCTCCGGCATGTGCACGATCGCCACGTCGGCTCCCTCGCGGGCGAAGGCGATCGCGACGGCTCGGCCGATTCCGGAATCCCCGCCCGTGATCAGGGCTCGCCGCCCCTCAAGACGCCCGTGGCCCACGTACGACTCCTCGCCGTGGTCCGGAGTCGGGCGCATGTCGTCGGTCAGTCCCGGCTGGTTCTGCTGCTGACCGGGGAATTCCTCGTCGCGGTGCTGGCTGCGGGGGTCGGGGGTGCTGTCTGCCATGGTGTCTCCTCTTCCTCGCGACTCGCCATCATCGTGCGTGGCCTGAGTCGGGCGTTCAACGAGACTCGCGGCCCGTCGGCGCCCTCGGGAGGGGGTTGACAATCGACACCTCGATCGACGATCGGAGTGCGACAGGTGAATGGCTCGGGCCGCTCAGGCCCCGGGGGCGGCGGGCTCGACGTCGGCCGACGCGACGGGGCCGGACGTGTCCTGTGGCTCGGGAACGAGATACAGCCCGCTCGGCGCGTTCGCGGTGAAGGCGAGCGCCTCGATCCAGGCGCGGTTGATCGACGGCTGCCTGCTGCCGAAGTACTTGAAGGCGAGCGAGCTGCCCGGCTGCACCCACACCGTCGTGCGGCCGCCGCCGACGCTCGCGTCTTCGCGCCAGCTGAACGGGAACGGCTCGGCGCGTCGCAGCTTGGCGGTCATCACGAGCTGCAGGTGGGTGAGGGCGCGATCCTCGATCTCGGTCTTCACGCTGCCCTCGTAGATGAACTTGCCCATTCGCCCTCTCCTCTGGTGTGCAGGTCTTCGTCATGCAGTTTATGGGACCGCAGGCCCTCGATGCGTCGGCCCGAGCGGGCTGTCCAGACGGGGTCGGAGCGGGCCGAAGTCAACCCCCTGCGTGCGGATCCCTTCGCCGATATCCTGGCAGGAACCGCGAGGAGACCCACCATGAACGCACGACACATCGACGACCGTTCCGATGAGGGCTACACCCCCACGACCACTCACGCCGAGTTCGGCGCGGGCAACCCGCGCCTGCGCGTCACGCGCGACGGCGAGCGCGCCGAGTTCGCCCTCGAGGTCGACGTGGTGCGCATCGGCTCCGCTGCCGACAACGAGCTGCGGCTCGACGGCGCCGACCCCGTGCACGCCACGATCACGCACGACGACCGTGACGAGTACGTCCTCGAACTCCACGGCGAGGGCGAGATGAACAGCAACCCCGACGCCACCGCCACCCACCCCGGCGATCGCACCCAGACGCTGCGCACCGGCGCACGCTTCACCGTCGGCGAGTGGGAGCTGGTCTACGCCCGCGACGAGTTCGCCGACCACGGGCGCCCGTACGGCGGACGCCTCGGCGGCGAGTACTCCGACCAGCCGCTGCAGCCCCCGCGGCCCGACTACTCCGACGAGGCGACCATCGAGTCCGACGCCCCGACGCACGCGGACTCCGCCGAAGAGAAGTGACAGCAGAGCAGTCACCGCTGGACCGCGTCAGCGAGGTCGCCGCTGAGCGCGGACTGCGCATCTGCGTGGTGGAATCCCTGACCTCGGGACGTCTGGCGAGCACGATCGGCGCGGGGGCCGACGCCGGTGAGTGGTTCGCCGGCGGCATCGTGGCCTACCTCACCGATGTGAAGGAGAGCCTGCTCGGACTCACGCCGGGAACGGATCCGTGTTCCCCCGAGTGTGCCGAGCATCTCGCCGCGAGCGCACTGCGGCTGTTCGACGCCGACGTCTGCATCTCGACGACGGGGGTCGGCGGGCCCGATCCTGAAGGCGGGCACGAGCCCGGCACCGTCTACGTCGGATGGGCCACGGGCGACGGGGTCGGTCACCGCAGGCTGGCTCTCAGCGGCGATCCGCAGGAACTCCTCGACGAGACGGTCGACACCGCCATGCGGCTGCTCGCGTTCCATGCCGAGGGCATCCGCCCTGCGGGGCCGCGGCGCTCGGGACCGGAGTCTTCGGCATCCGCGGCTGCCGAAGACGACGCCGAAGACGACGCCCAGGGAGATGGCGCGGCAGAGCCCACGGCCTGAGCCCTGGCTCTCCTGCGCTCGACCCGTCTCCCGTCAGCGTCCGGGTACGACGCCGATGCGCAACGGCGCGCCGGGTGCGGATGCCGCGGTGATGGCCTCGTCGAGGTCGGCGAGCTGCCGCACTTCGCCGACCGCGTCCACGAACGGGTAGGCGCGTCCTCGTCCTGCGAGGAATGCGACAGCCTCGGCGAGCTCCGATCCCGTGTAGTTGTGCACGCCGGTGACGGTCACCAGCCGGCGAACGATGCTCTCGGCGTCGAGGGGCACCGGCTCGGCAGGGAAGACGCTCCCGACCAGCACGACCGTGCCCCCGGTGGCGACGCCGGTGAGCGCCTCGGCCACGGCATGCCCCGAGGCCTCGATCACGACATCCGGATCACGATCGATCGGACCGGCGCCGAAGCGTGCGGCCAGAGCCAGCCGTTCGGGTGCGGGGTCGAGCACCTCGACCGTCGCGCCGTGCTCCACCGCGATCGCCGCGGCCGAGAGCCCGACGAGTCCGGCTCCGTGGATGCGGACGGTCGCGCCGTCGAGGTCGTGATCGCGCGCAGCCCGGGCGACGGCGGCCCAGGCGGTCGCGGTCGCGCACGATGCCGGAGCGAGCACCGCGGCCGGCAGGGACTCGGGCACCCGCACGATCGCGGTGCCCGCCCGCACCTGGACGTGCGAGCCGAACGCGCCGGTGAGGTCGCCGTGCACGCCGATGCGGTCATGACCGTACTTGCCGAGCGTGCGGCACTTCTGCGGCACACCCCGGGCGCACCTGTCGCAGGTGCCGCACGAGATCGTGACCGACCAGACGATCCGATCCCCGATGCGCACGGGGACGCCGTCGACCGTCGAGGCCCCGCCGTCGCCCAGGGCGATCACACGTCCGACGCTCTCGTGTCCGAGCACCAGCGGCACCGGGGCGGACCGACGTCCGTGCACGGTGTGGACGTCGGACCCGCAGATCGTCGACATCTCGACGGCGACGAGCACGTCGTGCTCACCGAGCGCGACACCGGGCACGGCGATCATCTCGTGCGGGTGGCCCTCACCGATCCACACCATCGCTGTGGCCGCGGGCCGCAGGGCCACGTCGCGACGGTGGCCGGGAGGACGGATCAGCAGAGTTCCCATGTCAGGGCCTCAGACCGTGGGCACGAGAGGGAGCAGCCCGCGCTCGGTGAGCGTGCCGCGAAGATGCGTCACGTCCTCGAGCACGACGTCGGCACCGGCGAGCTCGAGCGCGCGTGCGTCGTGGGCGCCCGTCAGGACGCCGGCGACGAGACCGGCGCCTGCGCGGCGGCCCGACTCGACGTCGCTGATCGTGTCTCCGGCGACAGCGACAGCGGCGACCGACGAGGTCTGCGTGCGGATCAGCGCCGTGAGCACGAGATCGGGTGCCGGACGCCCGCGCCCGGCGTCGACCGGAGAGAGGGCGAGGTCGATGAGCCCGCGCCAGCCCAGACCGTCGATCAGCGCATCGCGGGTGACCGGCGCGAATCCCGTCGTGAGCACGACCCTCAGACCGGCGTCCTTCAGCCCCTGGATCGCATCGGCCGCCCCGGGGATCTCGGTGACCCCCTGCTCGGCCACGATCTCGGCGTAGGCGCCTTCGAATGCGGCCGTCGCGCGCTCGGCGGCGGCACGGTCTCCTCCCGCGAGGTGCGTGAAGACCTCGATCTTGGACTGCCCCATGGTGGCGCGCACGTGCGCGAGCGCGTCGTCCCACGGCATCCGATCGGCGACTCCGGTGCGTTCGGCGGCGCGCTGGAACGCCGTCTCGACGACCCCGTCGTCGAGCACCGTCGTGCCGGCCATGTCGAGCACGATGAGTTCGAGCGCCGGTGCCGGAGCTGCGTCGAGCTGAGTGGTCATGGGGTTCCTTCCATTGCAGGTGTCCACCCGAAGGCGGCGGTGAGATTCTCTTCGGCGAGCCCCAGACCCGTGGTCATTCCGATGCCGGTGGTCGCGGCGAGCACCAGCACCCCCTCGTCGACCGTGTCGATGAGGAAGTCCTTCGACGCCTTCGCATACACGCCCTGCCAGCGCTCCAGCACCCGTGGGGCCGGCATCTCGAACAGCGCCTCCGCCTCGGCGAGGAACGCCGTGAACGCGGCCTCGGGTTGGAACGGCTCCGGCGCGGTCGATGTGGCGTGCGAGTCGCCGATGATGAGCGTGCCGTCCGGCAGCTGCGTGTACATCTGATTGAGATCGAGCGCGGCGAGGTCCGGACGCTCCGAATGCAGGCGATCGCGGAGCGCGGCGGTGGCGGCACCGTCGGCGAAGCGTCCGTAGCGGACGAGCGACCACCCGGTCAGCAGCGGGGCGGAGAGCGGATGCCGGAGACTCACCGCTGCACGCATCATGTCGAGAGCGCACCGGACGACGCCTGACCGTTCCGCCACCTCCGGCAGCAGCTGGTCGATGTCGTGATTCGCCGCGACGACGACCGCGCCTGTGGTGATCGCGCCTCTCGTCGTCTCGACGCGGCGTCCGGCGACGGAGGTCGCCGCCGTGCGGAAGCGGAAGTCGACGCCCAGTCCTGTGAGGTGCCGCACGATCGCCGCGGCGGCGGTGCGCGGATCGGTCTGCAGGTCGGTCTTGATGTGCGCTCCGCCGAGGAGTCCCCGGCGACGGAGCGGGGCGAGGCGCAGCAGCTCATCCGCATCGAGCATCCGGATGCCGCCATCGGCCGCCGCCTGCTCGAGCACGGCGATCTCGTCGGCGTGGCGGGCGGCGACCAGTGTCCCCGACTCGCGGATCCAGAACCCCGCATCCTGAGCGAGGCGCAGCCACAGGTCTCTGGACAGGTCCGCGTAGCGCCGGGCCTCCCCCGTCTGCGCGCCGATGCAGAGGTGGCCGAAGTTGCGGATCGTCGCGCCGACGGGAGCATCCGCTCTGTCGACGACGATGACGCTCAGACCCCGCCGCACCGCCGCGTACGCGGCGCCGAGGCCGATGATCCCCGAGCCGACGACCACGAGGTCGACGGAGTCGGTCGAGCCGGCGCGGCCGCTCATCGGAACACCTTGCGCATCCACATCGCAAGCCCTTCGACGACGAGCACGGTGACGAGGATCATCAGCACGATCGCCGTCACGGTCTCATAGCGCGAACCCTGGCTGGCGTTGAGCAGGTAGTACCCGACACCGCCTCCGCCGACGATGCCGAGGATGGTCGCGGCGCGGATGTTCGTGTCGAGCATGTAGAAGCTGTGCCCGATGAGCGCCTGCATGCCCTGCGGCACGGTCGCCGAGGCGTAGGTCTGCAGCCGGGTGGCGCCGACCGCCCGCAGGGCCCGTTCGGGCCCACGGTCGACCTCCTCGAGGGAATCGGCGATCAGCTTGCCGAGCAGACCGATGCCGCCGATGGCCAGCGCGATGACTCCCGCCTGGGCGCCGAGGCCGGTGATGACGACGAGCACGATCGCGAGGATCAGCTCGGGAATGCCACGGATGCCGACGAGCAGGAAGCGCGCGATGCCCCGCGCTCCCGCTCCGGGTGCGACGTTGCTCGCGGCGAGGGAGCCGAGGATCAGCGACGGCAGCAGCGTGAGCACCGTCGCCGCGAGTGCGATCGCGACCGTGTCCCGCATGGCCGCGATCATCGCGGACGCCTCATAGCTGCCGAATGACGGCGGCCAGAACTTCGCTGCGACCTCGGGGAGCTTGGCCCAGAAGGTGAAGAAGTCCATCCAGTTGATCTGGCTGACGACGACGCTGCCGATGACGCCGAGCACCGCCGTCACGATGCCGGTCGTGTTGCGCACCCGCTCCGCGGTCCACGGTCGACGCACGGCGGTCTGCGGGCTGGCCGCCCACTCCGGGCGCTCCGTCGTCGCCGCGCCCGTCGCCCCGCGCAGTCGCGGGTGGATGATGCGGTCGATCCACGACCGCGTCTGCCGCTGCTGGCCGAGCATTGCCCCGCGCACCAGGCTCGACACGATCTCCATCACGACGCACAGGATGAAGATGACCAGGGCGATGCCGAGGCCTTTGCCGTAGTTCAGCGACTTGAAGGCGTAGGACATCTCGAGTCCGAGGCCGGCCACGCCCACGTAGCCGAGCACGACGCTGCCGCGCAGGTTGATGTCGTTGCGGTGCAGCACCGTCGCGACCCAGCTCGGCAGCACCTGGGGAAGGATTCCTGAGGCGAACTCCTGCATCTTCGATCCCCCCGCGGCGCGGATCGCGAGCCGGGGGCCCTCGTCGATCTGCTCGATCGCGTCGGCGAACATCTTCGAGATCATCCCGATCGAATGGATGCCGATGGCGAGGATGCCGGGCAGGGTGCCGAGCGAGAACATGAGAACGAACGCCATCGCGAGCACGACATCCGGCAGCGCTCGGGTGAGCACTCCCACGAACCGCGCGGCGGCACGCCATCCGTTGCCGGGGGTCGTGTTGGAGGCTGCGAGGTAGGCGATCGGCACCGACAGGGCGGCGGCGAGCAACGTGCCGACGAGCACGAGCCCGACGGTGAGGGCGATCAGCCAGGCGAGGTCGGCCGGTTCAGGGAACGAGAGGCCGCCGACTCGGGCCATGAAGTTCTCGGCGTTGCCCCAGCTCTGCACCATCGCCGGGATCGAGATGCCGACCTCGTCGACGGCGAGGATGCCGAGCACCAGGAGCGCCAGCAGCGTCAGCCCGGCGGCGATGCGCTCGGCGGAGATCGGGCGGCGAGGAGCTCGATCGGCGACACTCGCGCGTGCGGGGGTCGCGTGCGCCCGCGGCGGGTCCGAGAGGACGGTCATGAGGCCCGCGCCTTGTCGAGATGGGCGACGTCGACCGTGATCTCGGTGAGTTCGTCCTGCACGGCGCGGATCTCTGCGGTGGTCGTGGCGACGCGGCCGTAGATCTCCATGACCTCGGCCTTGGTCAGGTCGCCGGTCGGGGTGTCGAGCACGATCTCGCCGTGGCGCAGCCCCACGATGCGGTCGGCCCACGAGATCGCGAGGTCGACCTGGTGCAGGCTGCAGACGACCGTGAGCCCCTCGTCGGCGGCGATCTCACGGATCAGCGCCATCACCTGGTCGCTGGACTCCGGGTCAAGGGATGCGACGGGCTCGTCGGCGAGCAGGATGTCGGGCTTCTGCATCAGGGCGCGGGCGATCGCCACGCGCTGCTGCTGGCCGCCGGAGAGGGTGTCGCTGCGCTGATAGGCCCGGTCGAGCAGCCCGACGCGATCGAGGTGCTCGAGGGCGCGCAGCTTCGCCGCCTTCGAGTAGCCCCAGAGGCCGAGCCGCGGGCCGCGGACCTCCGACAGAGATCCGGTGAGCACGTTCTCGAGCACCGTCAGCGAGGGCACGAGCTCGAACTGCTGGAAGATGAATCCCACCCGGCTGCGGAGGGCGCGTAGTGCCTTGCCCTTGAGCGTCGGGACCTTCGCGCCGAGCACCTCGATCTCGCCCGAGGTCGGCACCTCGAGACCGTCGAGGTGGCGCAGCAGCGTCGACTTGCCCGAGCCGGAGAGCCCGAGCAGCACGACGATCTCGCCGCGTGAGACCTGCAGCGATGCGTTCTTCAGCGCGGTGGTCGAGCCGAAGGTCTTCGTCACACCGTCCAGGCGGATGAGGGCATCGGATGCCGTGTTCATGTCAGTTCTCCAGGGTCGTGGCGTCGAGCGTGATTCTTGCGGGTGAGCGCCCCGCGCTCCGCTGCCCCGGGGTGGGAGCACACTGCGGAACGGGGGCGCTCGGCTGACGCTGCGGTCAGCGATCGGGCGTCAGCCCTGGCACTGCTCCGCTTCGGTCTCCTTGCAGATGTCGCGGATCAGGTCGTAGTACGCGTCGTCGACGGGCTTGGTGGCGTAGAACACGCTGCGGAACGCATCAGTGTCCGCGCCCTCGATGCCGGCGGCGATGATGTCGTCGATCGTGATCTCGGAGAGTCCGTCGATGAGCTCCTGCGCGACGTCGTCCGGCAGAGTCGACGAGTAGACAAGCGGCGCTCCGGGGACCATGGTCTCGTCGATGACCTTGACGGCATCCGACTTCTCGACCTCGGAGTCCTCGGCGAATCCGACCTCGCACTCGACGCCTTCGCCGACCTTCTGCACGCTCACGTCATGCTTGCCCGCGAAGACGGGCGTGATGTCGGTCTTGGGGTCGATGCCCGCCTCGAGCAGGTTGTAGGAGGGGAAGAGGTATCCCGACGTCGACGAGGGATCGACGAAGCAGACCTTCTTGCCAGCGAAGTCCTCGATGCTCGAGATGTCGCTGTCGGCAGGCACGATGGCCTGGGAGTAGTACCCGGGCTCCTGGCCCTCCTCGGTCACGATCGAGGAGATCGGGGTGAGCTTCGCGCCGTTGTTCGTGGCGGTGACGTAGGTGAAACCCGAGAACGAGGCGACATCGACCTTGCCGGCGACGGCTGCCTCGATGAGCGCCGCGTAGTCGGTGGACTCGTGGTACTCCACCGTCTTGCCGGTGATCTCGGCGATGTAGTCCATGAGCGGCTGGTAGTTCGTCTCGGTGTCGACCGAGTCGGGCACGACGCCGAAGACGAGCGTGTTCTCGTCGACGGCGAATCCGCCGGCGGCCGATGATGCGTCGGCACCGGACGCGCCGGTGGCCTCTGCGGAGCCGGAGCAGGCGGCGAGGCCGAGCGCGAGGATCGCGGCGCCGGCGAGTACGGGGAGAGCGCGGAGCTTCATGAGGACCTTTCAGAGTGAGAGGGGTGATCCACGAGCCACTCTGACAGGGCAACAGCCAAGATATGTACCTAACTTGGAAGAGTTCAAGGTCCGTTCACCCGGTCTTTCCTCGGATGAACATCGAGGGAACGCGCAACCGTTCCACCTCGATAGCGAAGTAGTATGCCTATGTGGCCGAAGCTGTATACACCCAGATCGCAGACGACCTCCGCGCGCAGATCGCGGCGGGCACCCTGCGCCCCGGCGACGACGTGCCGACCGAGGCGGAGCTCGCCGAACGGTGGCGCACCTCGCGGGGTCCGATCAGGAACGCTCTCGCCGCCCTGCGCGGAGAGGGCCTGATCGAGACGGGGCGGGGACGCCCCGCGCGGGTCGTGTCGCGCAAGGCCAGCCAGGCGGTCGATGTGTCGGTGCCGTTCACTCGCTGGGCCCGCGATCTCGGGGTGACTCCGGGCGCGCAGACGCAGGAGTTGAGCCTTCGCAGGGCCGGTGACCGCGCAGAACTGCTCGGAGTGTCACCCGAAGACACGATCGTCAGCGTCGTGCGACTGCGCCTGCTCGACGGCCGGCCGACGATGCTCGAGCGGCTCTTCTACACCGAGGCAGTAGGACGACGACTGCTCGACGTCGACACGGACGAGGTCTCGATCACGGAGTACCTCGGGTCGGTGGGACACCCGATCGTCGGGCTCGAGCACCAGATCGACGCCGTCGCCGCCGACGAGCAGGATGCCGCCCTGCTGCGCGTGCCGCAGGGAACGCCGATCCTTCGACTCAGCCGCATCTCCCGTGATGCGAGCGGGCTCATCTTCGAGGCGTCCGAAGATCGCTACCTCAGCGAGGTGGTGCGGTTCACGGTCGCGGCGTCGGGGATCTCGACGGACGGGCACTACATGCGTGCAGTGGGCGGCTGAGAGCCGGCCAGTCGATCGGCATCGATTCCTCGAGGTGACTCGTCGGAGGAAGCCGATCGCGAGCGCGATGGGGATCAGATTCCAAAGACCGCGCTCGCGATCACAGCGCTGGGGATGCGCTATTTCTGGGGTATACCCAATGTAAGCGCCCGGCTACACCATGGAACACGGTCTATAGTCGAGATCTACCCTGGACTTTCGTCTAGGTTTCACGTCGAAAACCCCGGAATTCCGCGGATCTGTCTCCCAGCGTACCGGAATACCGGTACGCAATCCCCTGCCATTTTCAAGCCGGGATGCTGGGATGCCGGAGGCGTCAGACGATCGGCAGCAGCGCCGAGACGACCCAGCGGCCGTCGACTTCGCCGGCGCTGAATTCGCCGCTGGCACCGAGAACCCGTTCGGCCATGCGGCCGATGCCCGTGCGGCTCGAGGAGAGCTCGCGACGCGGCGTGATGGAGAGCGGACTGCTCACCGCCATCTTCGCGGCGTCGTCGTCGATGTCGAATCGGATCTCGACTTCGCCCGCGCCGGCGTACTTGAGGACGTTGGTGGCGGACTCTCGCATGATGCGCGCGAGGATGATCTCGGCGGCCCGCGGGACGCGCTCATCGGAAGGGTCGCCGATGACGGCCACGGCATGGCCGGCGGCTTCGAACTCCTGCGCGGCCTCCTCGACGGAGGCCACCAGATCACCGGAGGGCATTCCCTCGGAGCGGGGTCCGTCGTCTGCGAGGTCGATCACGAAGCGGAGGTCGGTCATCGCCTTGCGTGCGGCGATGCGAATCGCCTCCTGCGAATCTCTGCTCGTGCGATCGTCGTCGAGCATCTGCACGTGCAGCGCCACCACGGTGAGGTGGTGCGCGATGCTGTCGTGCAGCTCGCCGGCGATCCAGCGCCGCTCAGCGAGTACTGCCTGGCGTTCCTGCTCGGCCTTCTCGGCCAGTTGCATCTCTAGCGTCCGCCCTCGAGCGAATGCCAGGCGAAGCGCATAGCCGACGGCTCCGGATACTGCGGCGCCGACCAGGAAGATGCCGATGTTGAACGCATCCGTCGAATCGCCCATGGCGACCAACGCGGATGCGACGAGGAAGACTCCGACATAGGACAGGACCAGTGAGGTCCACCCCAGGCGCACGATCAAGCCGGCCGCGAAAGCGGCGACGGTCAGCACCTGGGCTTCGATGCCGGGGATGAAGGATAGGGCGAACACGACGCCGAGGGCGTATGTCGCGATGAGTGGCGACCAGAGGAAGAGGCCGAGGACTGCAGTGGATGCGATCCCGATTGCCGCTGTCAGAGGTTCCAGCCCCGGAGGGAGGAACAGTCCGACGATGTCGAAGATGACGATGGTCCCGACGACCGCCAAAACGGCGATGCGTTCTATCGTGCTGAGCTTCTCGCCCCTGCCGAGTCGGGTGACGTCAGAGCGGTCACCCGTCGAAAGACTTGAAGCCATACTTCAGTATCTCCTTTTCGCCATATAGATTAGCGGTAGAAGCCGAAGAAGTGACCAACCTGGTTCCAGAAAGACATATACGTTCACCTCCTTTATTGCACTTTTGACTAGCGATGTACTCATCTTCTCGGTGATCTGCGAGCGGCACATCTGTCTCACGGCTACACCTCGATAGCCAAAGGTCTAATACCTCGCGCCGCAGGTAGACCCCGGTTAGGCTTCCTCCATGTCCCAAATCCGCGTCGTGATCGTCGATGACGATCCCCTGGTGCGCTCAGCGCTCTCTCACTTCGTCTCCCGCGACCCGGAGATCACGGTGATCGCCGAGGCGGAGTCCGGGCTCGAGGGCATCGAGGTCGTGGAACGCGAGCGTCCCGACGTCGTGATGATGGACGTGCAGATGCCGGAGATGAACGGCATCGAGGCGACGGCGGTGATCAGCGAACGCTGGCCTGAGATCAAGATCCTCGCGGTCACCACGCTGGACGGCAGCGACACCGTGCTTCCGATGCTCAGCGCAGGTGCGTCGGGCTATCTGCTGAAGGACTCGAGCGCGGCGAGCATTCTCGAAGGTGTGCGAGAGGTGTACAGCGGAGCGAGCTCGCTGTCGCCGCGGATCGCGTCGCTGCTGATCAAGCACGTGCGGGATACGGAGCCCGTCGGCGGCGACGACACCCTGGAGGCGCTCACGGATCGCGAGCAGGAGGTGCTGCAGCGACTCGCGCAGGGGATGTCCAACGCCGAGATCGCGCGCACACTGATCGTGTCGGAGGGAACCGTGAAGGCCCACCTCGGCCGCATCATGTCGAAGTGGCACGTGCGCGATCGCGTGCAGATCCTCGTCACGGCAGCGCACGCCGGGCTGGTCGACTTCCGCTGAGGCGGGGCCCCTGACCGGCGGGATCATTGGAGTGAGACTGCTGAGGCGAGCCCGCTGAGCCGGGCACTGTGAGTCCGGCCCGCTCGGGCTGGCCCGCTGAGTCCGGCCCGCTGTTCGGGATCAGCAGCACTTGCCGTGAGGATGCCGCCGCGTATCACCCGGTTCGAACGAGGCACCTTCGGTCACGGTCCGCGGGGAGGCTGTGTTGTGGGGTGCGCCAGCGTTGGTCGGGGTCCCACCAGTTCGGTCCACGGACTTCGGGGAGCCCGTTGTTCATACGGATCTCCCACTGCGAGGTGCCCAGGGATCGGTGGTGCCACCAGCACAAAGGCACACCGTTGTCGGTGTGGGTCGGCCCACCGCGGGCGTGTTCGGTGACGTGATGGATCTCGCACCAGGATGCGGGCACGTGACACCCGGGGATGAGGCATTCCTTGTCGCGGACGATGATCGCCCGGCGTTGATGCACGGTGAACACGCGGTCGGTGGTGCTGATCCCGATGATGCGCCCCTCGTCCAGGAGCACCCGTTGGATCACCCCCGCACATGCGGTCTGCGCCGCGACGGACACAGGCACATGCGCACCGGATCCGGGGATCGTCGCCCACCCGCCATTGCCCGCACCACCACCCGCGCCGGCGATGCCCGCACCGAAGGCAGAACCTTCCGCATGGTGGGCGAGGTCTGTCGCGTCGACGGTGACGACGAGCACCGGGGATGCACCACCGAGCGTGGGCATGTCCTTGTGACGGGCGGCTATCGCGAGAGCGGCGGCGAGAGCATCGTGGCGTTTCTGCGACGCCGTGCGATCATCGAGCACGCTGCGCTCATCCACATTGAACGGATCAACACCCGGGTCAGCACCGGTGTCTGTGTCTGTGTCTGTGTCTGTGTCTGTGTCTGTGTCTGTGTCTGTGTGACCGGTGTCACCGCTGGGGGTGAAGAACACTCCCGGCATGGGCGGGCCGTCACCCTTCGGGTTCAGCATCGCGTCCAGGATCAGCTGCAACTGGGCCGCGGCATCCGGAGTCAGATACCCCCGGATCGCATGCATCCCGTCCGTGAGACGACCGATCGTGATCCCGCGCTTGCGCCGCGCGTCATCATCCTTCGGCTCCTCCCCGTCCGGGTCGAACATCGAGGCGAGATCCTCCGCAAGAGATTTCAAATCCTGCACCGTCGGCGCCGGACCAGAATCCGCGCCCCCGCCGATCCCGTGCCCGCGGGCGCACCCCGCCAACGCCACATCCGCCGCCAACCGCTGATCCACGCTCAATCGGTCCCACACCCGCTCGATCGGGCCCGTCGCCGCCAGAAACCCCGTGACACCCACCACACCATCCAACAAGGCCACGCGCATCTCCGACCACCGCGCCGGCATCCGCTCCCCCGCCAGACTCACCGGCCGGCGCACCAGATCGACGACCCTGTCGACCCGGGACGCACCCCGCACATCCACGCCGACCATCCGCTGCACCAGCTCGTTCACCCCGCGACACCCTGCCGCATGCGGAAACCCCGCAGGATCCCCGGTCGCCACGGTCTCCACGATCACCGCCTCGGCCCGCCGGAACACGGCCCCCACCGCCTGCAGCACCGCGACACGCTCCGCATCGCTCAACCCCGCCAACGCGTCATCACACAGCACCGCATCAAGGTCAGTGACGACCCGACCCAGACGCTCCACGATGCTGTTCATACCCTCGAGTCAACACGGGGCCACCGACATCCGACCCCCGAAACCAGTCCGATTTATCCCAGATCACAGCACGTATTCCAATCTCCCGGAATGCCGCACAACGCAGGCACAAGAGGAGCGGAGAGACCAGTCAACGAGGGCAGAAGAGACAAGAGGAACGAGGAACGAGACACGAGGAACGAGGAACGAGACACGAGGAACGAGGAACGAGAAACGAGGAACGAGGAACGAGGAACGAGGAACGAGGAACGAGGAACGAGACACGAGACACGAGGAACGAGACACGAGGAACGAGGAACGAGAAACGAGGAACGAGG